>DATKCF010000174.1:0-38640 GCA_035513345.1 Longimicrobiales bacterium | reverse complement strand
CGAGTACGCGATCAAGCTGTCGAAGACCGCGCGCGACTCGCGTCAATCGCTTCCGCCCGAAGTCTGGCGGATCCTCGACACGATCGAAGCGAACCTCTCGGAGGATCCGCGCCGGTACGCCAATCACATCATTCCGGCGTCGATCGACGGGTCGAGCAGCATCTACATTCATCCGGATCCGCGCCTCGAGGTCTCGTTCCAGGTCGATAAGGAACACAAGATCATCTACTTTTTCCACTATTCGGCGCCGAGCTTCGCAATCCAGAAGACGATCTTCGTCAGCTACTCGCACAACGACAGGGCGTGGCTCAACAAACTGCGCAACTTCCTGACCGTACTCGAGCAGCAGGGTGTGATCAAGTTCTGGGATGACAGTCAGATCGAACCCGGCGTCAGGTGGGAAGACGAGATCCGCAAGGCGCTCGACTCGTCACGAGCGGGGTTGCTGCTTGTCAGTCAGGAGTTCCTGGCATCGAAGTTCATCACCGAGACCGAGCTGCCGAAGCTGCTGAACAATGCCGTAACCGCCGGCAAACGCATCTTCTGGCTGCAGCTCAGTCCGAGCACGGTCTTCGACACGCACCGGGAAATCACGCAGTTCCAGTCGCTGCTCGACGACCCGAAGGTATCGTTGCAGGAGCTTGAAACCGTGAACGAGGCGCAGCTCCGCAAGGTCCTCGTCGAGATGAGCCGCAGACTTTCCGAGGCCGTCGCCTGATTTGGCCCGATCCGTCGCCGTCGAACACCACGCCGAAAGTTCACGGGACGCTTCGAAGGCGACGCCTACGTAGTCACCAATCCGGGGCGCGAACAACGGCAGATTCCCCGGACCGCGACCGGCACGCCCGCTGGCGGGGATCTCACCGTCTCTGAGCCGGTCGATTCCCCCGAACCGCCTCCGGCGCGCCCGCTGGCGGGGATTTCATCCAGCCATCGGGACAGTCGAGGAGCGCGCCTCTGCTCGTCATTGAAGTGCTGGCCCCATCCTTGGCCGCTTCGCACTACGCGTTTCAGTGCGTCCTGCGGGGCGACCTGTCCTGGCGGCGGCGAGTTCTCCGTTGGGGCAGGTCGGTGCTCGAGCGGCGGCGCAGGCCCTTCCGGACCGTGGTCCACTTCGGTTTTTCGCGCCCTCAACTACAACATTCACCATCACGAGGTATGGGACAGCGTGTATCCGTTGCTGTTTCTCACGCGCAACGGAGGACCGCTGTTCGGCACGGGGCATGAGCGGGCGACGATCCGCTTCGCGTATCCGATCCCGGACAAGGGTGCGCGACTTCTTCGTCCGGCGCGGCGCGGACTTCGGCCTGGAGATCAGCGTCCAGTCGGACAGCGCGGAGCCATCCTTCGATCACAGCACCGACGGTCACGTGCTGGCGTTCGGCGGCGGGAAGGACAGCCGCCTGCTGCTCGGCGCCCTGCGTGAGCTGGGCAGGCGTCCGCTGCCGGTGACCGCGGGTGCCGCGTACGCAGCCGACATCCCGGAGTCGCGCATCACCGAGTCGATCAGCGGCGTGTTGACCGACCGCGTGATGCCGGCCCTGATGTCGCTCGGGCGGGAGTTCTATTTCGGGAGCGGCTTCGGCGACACGCACCGCGTGACGCCGTGGCACCAGTACTTCGACTGGGCGTCGGCCAGCGCGCTCGCAGGGCGTCCGCGTTGCTCGGCTCCCTCGGAGTGGAAACGCGCGCGCAGGCGCCCGCCAGCGTGCTCCCCTTCAACCTGAATCCAGCTATCCTGTTCGAGCGCTACCCGGAGTTGTACGAGCACCAGCAAAGTGTGGAGAAGGACGAAGCGACCGAGAAGAACCTGCACGTGTCACTGTGCGAGCTGCGTCATGGCATCCCGTTCGATCGCCACTGCAACGAGTCGCTGTTCGCGGACCTCATCGAGCAGTTCGTCCGGCAGCAGCTCGCAAGCCCGTTCGAATTCGGATACCGCAACCACCGCGAACTGGTGAACCGGGAGATGCGAGCGATCCTGTTTCGCCATCGAGAGGATCCCGGCATCGCCGCCGTGAGCGGACTGGGATGCACCGTGGATCGACCACGTACATCCGTACGCGGCGTTGCGCATCTATGCGTTATATGCGTTGTCGGCGGATGCAGCGGGCACCGGTCTCACCGCATGCGCGGCCACGCCGTGACGCTGGACGAGTCCGGCGATTGCGTGCGGCCGCGCACGGCTCGCGATCACGCGTCCGGCCGGAACCTCCGGCGAGTGACACCGTAGACGGCGAGCCGGAAGGGCAGCGACAGGAGCCACCAGGAGAGGGCGGCGGGCAGGGGCGTCTCGTAGACGCGGAGTGCCAGCAACTTCTGCCGCAGCGCGAGCGGCCGGCTCTTTAGTACGGCCTGAAAGGCGTGGCGGGTCGCCGGAATGGAACGGCGGTTCACGTCCAGAAACGGCCGCAGGGCCACGAAGTCGTCATGGCAGTTCAGCAGGTCGAGCGTGAGGGCGAGCACGAAGATGGCTGGACGCAGGATCCTCTCCCGTGCGCGGGTGGAAAAGAACTCGGCCCAATCCAACGACCCGTCCACTGTCTTCAGGATGCGGTAGATGTCGACGAGCGGTCGGAGCGTCAGCTTTCCGACCTGCAGGTCGGTGAGCACGCCGAGGATCTGCAACACCAACTCGTATTCATCGGAGGTCGTGTCGTACGTGCGTCCGCCGAGGCCGACGCGCGTCGCTGTGGCCCAGATGCGCGCGTCATCGATGGCGAAAGTGAAGTGCCTCTGCAGCACCCAGTGCACGTCCAGCGGCAGGCCAGCGCGGCGGTACTCGAAGTGATGCGTGAAGACCCGCGTGAATCGCCGGCTCACGGGAACGCGGAATGCCGGTTGGAACCCGCGGTCGCGCAGCAGCGTCTCGATGCGCGCGAGATCGGCGGGCGTGCGAATGAGGACGTCCAGGTCGGCAACGCCGCGCGCGGCGATGCTGCCGTAGAACCGCTCGGCAAAGAGCGGGCCCTTGATGAAGAGCACCCTCACGGCGGCGGCGTCGAACGCCTCGGCAAGCTCGCGCATGAGCAGCGCCAGGTTCTCGGTGCGGGCCCGCTCGCGAAGCGAAGACGCCTTCGTGGCCGCCCGCACCGGTCGTGGCAGCAAGTCAGCGAGGCCGAGCCGTTGCAACTCGTAATAGGCGCCGGCACCGAGCTGATGGCGGTAGGCAAAGCGCAGGAAGCGGGTCGCGTCGGTGGCGGGATCGGACAGCCGGCGACGCAGCGCCTCCACGTCGCCCCTGATGAGCGAGCGCAGCAGGATCAGATCGGGCGTCATGTCCCGGCCTCGGGCCCGGACGTTGACAGTCGCCGCAGCAGCCGCTGCAGCCGCCGGCGGACAGGCACACCGGCAAAGGCCGGCAGGAGCCAGCGCTGGTATCGATACTGCCGCCACCACGAAGAATCGGCATAGCCGAGCTCGCGCAGCAGATCGCCGGCCGCCGCGTCGAAGGCGTAGCGCTCGCGGGCGCTCAGCTCATCGCGCCAGCCGCCAGCGCGTCCGTTCCGAAAGAAATCGCGCGGAAGGGCGAAGGGATGCCCTGCACTGTCGCGCATCCGTTCGATCGTATGCTGCTCGTAGATCGCCCCCGCATCCTCGGCCGTGGCCGGGACGCCGACGAACGCAAACACTTCCAGGAGTGACGCGGGTCCATCGGACCGGAGTTGCTCGTAGCGCAGCTCGAGGTAATGGTCGGGTCCCAGACGACGCGCGGCGCGCGCGTCCAGGACCATGGACTTCCACAGCGTCGCGGCCGAATCGATCGCCGAGGGCGCCCAGGCGCGCGCCCACCCACGAGACGCCACGCGCAGCGATGCGGCGACGTCACGGCCGTCGCGCACCACATGGATGAACTTCACGTGCGGAATCAGGCGCTGGATGTGCGCGATGTGCCGCGAATAACCCGGTGACTTGTCGAGCACGACATCCGCGCCGGGTTTGCTCTGCAGCACGCGGCCGTAGATGTCCTTCAGGAGGTCCGAAAGGACCCGGTAGAATTCCTCGTCCGACCAGACGATGCGCAGGCCGCGTGGTCCGCCGCCGGCGGATTGCTGCAGGTCGATGAGCCGCTGCCAGGAGTGCTCCCACGGCGCGGTAAAGAGGTCGAACACCTTGAGCTCCTGCGCCGTGCAGACGCGCGGGTGCGCGCCGACCATCGCCTGCAGCCACGTGGTGCCGCTGCGCGGCGCGCCGATGATGCAGGCGAACGGAACGTCGAAGGGCGCGGCGCTCACCGGCGACACACCGAATCGAGCAGCTGACCCAATCGCTCGACCTGCCGGTCGCGCGAGAAGTCCGCAATTTCATCGGACCTGCCCTGATAGGGCACACGACCGTCGCGGCTCCAGGCCAAGAACCACTCGGCCAGCACGGCGGCCACGTCTGCGGCGTCGCGGGCGCTCACTCCGCCCGCGGTCCGGGTGAGGAGCTCGTCGACCCAATCGCCATCGGCGGGTACGGCGAGCACCGGCCGGCGCGCGCCGAACGCCTCGAAGATCTTGGTCGGATAGCTCAACGTGCCGTGGCGATCGCGATGATGCGTACAGGTGAAGGCGAGGAGCGCATCGCTGTCGCGCACGAGCCCAATGGCGGTTGCCGAATCCACCTTCGGCTCGACGGCGCAGACGCGCGCGGCAGGACGGCCCGCGAGCATCGCGTGAAGGCCGTCGTCACATTTCGAGCCGACGAAGCGCACTTCGATGCGGGACGCGATCTCCGGTCGGCGCGCCAGCAGCAGGTCCAGCCCGTCGAAGAAGATTTCCGGCCGCTGGTCGCCAGGGTAAACGGAACCGATGTGCGAGACGACGAACCGCGGCCGAGCCGGAATCGGGCCGCGCGACTCGGGGAAGTCATGGGGATCGAAGCCGGTGTGGATGAGCTCGGTCCGTTTGCGATAGGTGCGCGCGAGATAGCTCGCCATGGACGGGGAAATGCCCGCGCAGGCGGCGGCGGGCGCAAGGCACCAGCGGTGCCACTTCCTGCGGAGCGCGCCTTCGAGCGAGTAGCGCGGCAGTGGCGCGTCCAGGAATCCGTCGAGGTCGCCGAAGAACGGCACCCAGGGGACGTCGAGGCGCAGGGCGAGCCGACGGGCAACCAGATGATTGGTTTCCGGCGGGCAGTAGCTCATGATCGCGTCGATGCGGTTGTCCCGCGCGACGCGCAGTCCGGCGGCAACCGCCGGCCGCACCCAGCCGACGAACTCGTCCGGATACGGGCCGAAGAAGATGCGGCCGAGTCTGCGGAATTTGCCGGCGAGCCTGTCCCGATACGCCGAGACACGCGTGGCGCGGGCCGGCTTTCGCGGCGGCGGCCGGACACGCCGCACGCGAGGTCTGCCGGCCGCGGAGCGCGGATCCGGCGCGCGGTGGATCACGCAGCCGGCGTCGCGTTCCAGATGCGGCTCCCAGCTGAGTCCCCAGGAGGCATCAGCCTCCTCGATGCCGTGCCAGTCGCGCGTGAGGATGTGCGCACGCCAGCCGAAGCAGGGCAGACTTTTCGCGTAGCCCACGAGCCGCTTGACGGCTACGTTGTGCACGGGCAGGAAGTGATAGTGCACGATGAGGACGTTCCTCAGCGCCGGCGTCGAACGGCCACTCCACCCGCTCACCGGGACCTCAACTGCGAGATGCGCGTCCTGTTCTGGACGGATTGGTACCTCCCCTCGATCGGGGGAGTCGAGGTGTTCTCCGGCCGCTTGTTGCCGGCGCTCGCCCGGCGCGGTCACGAGATCACCGTCGTGGCCGGCCATCACCGGGCGGGACTGCCGGACGAAACCGAGGTCCTGGGCGTCACCGTTCGCCGCTTTCTGTTCCACCCGGTCCTGGGCGCCAACGATGTCGATCGGTTCACGGAAACCCTGACGCGCATCGCGCGCCTGAAACGGGAGCTGGCGCCGGACTTGGTGCATCTTAATACTTTGGGACCCAGCGTGCTATTTCACCTGCAGACCTGCCGGCAGTGGTCCGCACCGGTGTTGCTCACGATGCACAGCCCCGTGATGCCTGATGCGAGGCGAGTGGACACGCTCTACGCGCGGGCCCTGCGCTCCGCCGTGTGGGTGAACTGCAACTCGCACGCGGTGCACGCGGACCTCTGCCGCCTGGTGCCGGAGCTCGGGTCCCGTTCGTCGGTCACCTACTATGGGATGGATCCACCGACTGTTGCGCCGCCCCCCCGACCGCGCGACGCACCGGTCGTCCTCGGATTCGGACGCCTGGTACCGGACAAGGGCTTCGATCTGGCGATCCACGCCTTCGCTGCCGTCCTGCGGCGGATGCCGACGGCACGCTTGGTGCTGGCCGGCGAGGGCGTCGCGCGGCCGGAGCTGGAACGGTTGGCGGCATCGCTGGGGATCGAGGCGGCCGTCCACTTCACGGGGCCGGTGTCTCCGGCGGAGGTCCCGGCGCTGATCAACGCCGCCTCGCTGGTGGTGGTACCGTCGCGATGGGACGAACCGTTCGGCCTGGTGGCCCTCGAGGCAGCGCTGCTGGCACGTCCCGTGATCGCGACACGAGTGGGCGGCCTGCCGGAAGTCGTCGAGCACGGCACCACCGGCATCGTTGTGGACAGGGAGGATACCGCCGCGATGGCGGCCGCCATCCTGCACCTTCTCTCGGACCCCGTCTCAGCCGAACAGCTGGGGTCAGCAGCGCGACGTCGCGCGACCGAACGGTTCGGCTGGGATCGTTGCGTCGACGAATACGAGCAGCTCTATGAGCAAGCCGCAAAATGGAGATGATTCATGGGTAATGTGAGAGGTTTCTTCATGCCCAACCGCGAGGACGTGGCCGCGAAGGTGATCGACGGCGAGCTGATCATCATCCGGCTTTCGGACGGCACCTACTACTCGATGGAGAACGTCGGCACGCGCATCTGGGAGCTGATCGAGGCCCGCCACGACGTGGCCACGCTCGCCCAGATGATCTCCACGTGGTACGGGACGGCTGTCGAGCACGTCGAGAGCGATGTCGACGCGCTCGTGCAGGAGCTGCTGGCGGAACGGCTGATCGTCGGCGCCGAAAGTGATGGGCCGGCCCCGTCCGAGCCGGCACCGCCGGACGGTGGTGTGACGTACGAAAAGCCGTGTCTCAACATCTACCGGGACATGGGCAACCTGCTCGCGCTGGACCCGCCCACTCCAGGCATCGACGATCTGCTGTTCCGCGACGGCAACGCAGGCTGATGCCGCACCTGCATGGCATGTCCGCCGCGTTTGCCGAAGCGCTGGGCCGGCATGCGACGGAGGCCCGCGAGATCGGGTGCAGCTTCGCGGGCCGGCCGGTGCGGCTGCGCGTCGCCGGCTCCACCCTCGCCCAGCGGACGCAGCGCGCGTTTGCCCATCTCAGGATCGGCGACGACGCTCAGGCGTCGGCGCTGCGCATCGACCTGTGGGACGAAACCGAGACGGGCGTGCCCTGTCCGTCGAGTGACCCGGCGGCAGAGCCGGAACGCGCCTGGGTCGCGTGCGGCGGCTCCCTGGGCGCGTCGCCCGATGGACGCTACGTCAGCTTCCGTTACGGCGACTCGGTGACCGTGCTGGACCGCGACGGACAGCACATGATCGGTTGCCGGCGCGACGGCTCACACCTGTCGGGCGGCGAATACAGCAAGCCTCTGCTGCTGCTGCTCTCGATCTGGTACTACGACCGCGGCGTGCAGCTGCTGCACGCCGGGCTTCTGGCGCGCGACGGCATGGGTGTGCTGCTGCCGGGCGACAGCGGGACCGGCAAGTCGACCACGTGTCTGGCGGGCCTCACGCAGGGCCTCGAGTTCCTGGGGGACGACTTCATCGGGATCGAGCGCGCCGGCGCTGGCACGTTCCTCGGCCACAGCATCTTCAACACGGCCTGCCTGGCGAGCAGGAACCTGGGCCGATTCCCCGACCTCGAGCCTCTCGCCGTGGCGAGTGCCTCCCCGGAAGAGGAGAAGCCGATCCTGTTCCTCTCGGAGATCCATCCCGAGCGGCTGCGTGCGACGGTGCCCGTTCGGGCGGTGGTGCTGCTTCGGATTCGCAGCGAGCGGACGGAGATCCGGCCGGCCACGCGCGTCGAGGCACTCCGGCAGTTTGCCGCGAGCACGCTCCACACCGTGGTGCCGCGGCCGGGGCGCGAGGCGCTGCGGATGATCGCGGAAGTGGTGGAGAGCGTGCCAGCCTACTGGCTTCTACTTGGGCCGGACATGCGCGACATCGGGCCGGGCATCGATGGCATCCTGGCGCGAGCCTGCGGCGTCGATGCCGCGTGAGCCGGCTGCTGGAGACCGCGACCACGGCCGCGTGGCTGTTGCCAGCGCTGTCCCGCGCATCCTGGCGGTCGCCGAATCGCTGCCCCATCCGACGCTGAAGGGCGGCGACCACCGGACCTGGCAGAACATCAATGCGCTGGCGGCATTCGGGCGCGTGGGCGTGTTCGGCCTCTGCTCGAATGATCGGCGCCGCGATTCCGTCCCCGACCTTCACCTGGAATTCTGGACGACATCGGTGGACCCCGCGTTGAGCATGCCGCCGCCGCACGGAGTGAAGCTGCAGGGAAGGGCGTGGCTGCTCGACTCCGCCGGCCATCCCTCCGACTTGTACTATTCGGAACTGGCCGCGGGCGAGCTCTCGCGCCTGGCCGCCAACTTCCGCCCCGACGTCGTGATCGTCGAGGGTCTGTGGCTGCACAGATACCTGGACGTGCTGCGGACGCCCGGCTGCCGGGTGATCCTGGACTGCCACAATGTGGAGGCCCAGATGTCGCGGGAGCTTGCCAGCACGTTGCGGGGAGCGGACCTCGAGTCGCGCGTGCGCCGCGACGTGCTTCCGGCGCGGACCGAAGCGATCGAGCGGCGTGCTGTGGGCGCGGCGGACGAGGTCTGGGTCTGCAGTGCGGAGGACAAACGCCTGATGCGCGAGCTGTACTCGCCCTCGGCTGCAGTCCGCGTGGTCCCCAATGGCATCCGGCTCACCGACTACGATCCGATTCATGTTGCCCGTGATGGCCGGTCCGAGGAGAACGAGCTCACGCTCGTCTTTCCGGGTTTCTTCGGCCATGCGCCGAACGTCAACGCAGCGCGGTTCCTCATCTCGGAGATCTTTCCGCGGCTCGTGCAGGCGAGCGCGGCGTCGCGCCTGCTGCTGGTGGGCGCGCTGCCGCCCCCGGAGCTGCGGGCCGCCGCGCAGCACGACGACCGCATCACCGTCACCGGTGCGGTTCCCGACATGAAGCCATGGCTGGCCCAGGCCACGGCCGTGGCCGTACCCCTGTTCCAGGGCAGCGGCACGCGTCTGAAGATCATCGAAGCGTTGGCCGCGGGTGTGCCGGTGATCAGCACCGCGAAGGGAGCGGAAGGACTCGGAGTTCGTGATAAGGTGCACCTGCTCATTGCGGAGACCGCAGACGAGTTCGTGCGTGCGGCTCTGACCGTCTGGCGCGACGCGGGCCTGCGCGGGCGCCTCGTCGCCGGCGGCCGAGCGCTGGTCGCCGAGCAATTCTCGTGGGGCGCCATAGGGGGGCGCATTCGGCATGCGATCATGGGAGAGCCCTCATGAGCGGCTGCCTCGTGAGCTGCATCATACCCTGCTTCGACGGCGAGCGTTATCTGGACGAGGCCATCCGAAGCATCCTGGCGCAGACGCATCGGCCGCTGGAGATCATCGTGGTCGACGACGGGTCCACCGATGGATCGGCTCACATCCTCCGAGGTTACGGCGACGCCGTACGCCATCACCGGCAGGAGAACGCGGGACCGGGCGCCGCCTGCAACAAGGGCGTTACCCTGGCGGCGGGAGATTACATCGCGTTCCTGGAGCAGGACGACCTCTGGCTGGCGGACAAGACGACGCGGCAGCTCGAGGCGTTCAGGAAGAACCCGGAGCTGCGTTACTGCGTGGGCCACGTCCAGAATTTCTGGATCCCGGAACTCGCAGCGGAGGCGGCCCGGCATCGCGATCATCCAGTCATGCAGCCCGTACCCGGATACGTGGTCCAGACGTTGATGGTGCGCCGCGACGTCTTCGAGATGGTCGGAGCGTTCGATGAGACATTGCGTTTTGCGTTCGCGAGCGAATGGTTCATGCGCGCAGCGGAGGCGGGCGCGGCCGGCGCCCTCGTCCCCGAGGTCCTGACACGGCGGCGGCTGCACCACAGCAATTACAGCCGCATGAACCGTGAAGCGAGCCGGGATCAGTTCCTGCACGTGCTCAAGGCGACACTGGATCGCCGGCGTGGCCGGGGGCCGTTGACGTGATGGTCGTCGAGACCCTCTCAGCGCTGCTCCCGTCTGCGACCGAGACGGCGCTGCTGGCGGCGTGCCTGAAAACCGCCTCGGCTGCACGTGCCGGCTGGACGCATTGGTGTGCGGGGCGTGGTGCATCCGAGGCGATGTTGTGCAGCGACCTGGCGCGCACGCGCACGCTGCTGCCGCTGCTCTCGCGCTCAGTGGTGCGCAACGGCCTCGACATGAGCCCAGGCGTGCTCTCCTATCTGCGTGCGGCCACGCTGCGCGAGGAACTGAGAGCCGAGCGCCTCCGTCCGATCGGGGCGACGGCGTTGTCCGCGCTCGAGCGCGCCGGCGTGAACGCGTTCGTGGTTCGCGGAGTGACGCTGGCCGCGACCGTCTACGAGAGGTGGCCGCTGCGCCACTGTCACGACTTGGACCTGCTCGTGGCCCCGGCCGAACTCACGACTGCAGTACGCGCGCTGGCCGCCGCCGATTGTGTGCCGGTAGGGCCGGCGTTGGGGCCGCGGGCGGGCGCCCGGCTGCAGCATACATCAGGGATGGGGCTCGCCGTGCACACGCGGCCGTTCGGCGTCGGCTTTTACGACGCGCCGGTCGAGCATTTCGCTCGTCCTGATCGGTGCATCCGCGTGGCTGGCGCTTCGGCGAGAACAGTCTCGTCCGAGGCGACGCTCGTGCACGTGCTCGGCCACGCGACGTATAGCGCCAGCCGGCGCAACCTGCGCTGGGTCACGGATGCGTGGCACCTGCTGGCTGCGGGTACGCCACTCGACTGGGACGACATCGTCGTGCGGCTCGACGCCTATCGGCTCACGCTGCCCGTTGCCGTTCTGCTTCGCTACATCTCGGAGTTCGGAATGGAAGTGCCGGCCGATGTGCTGGTGCGCGTCACGCGGCGTGCACAGGCGGCGACGTCCGTCGCGGAGGATGTCGCGCTGGGAGGTGCGCTCGCCGCACGCAGTGGCGATCTGCGGACCTTGTGGCGATCGACGCGGTCATGGCGCAGCCGCGCGCGTTTTGCGCGCTGGTTGGTCGCGCCCTCACCTGCGTACATGCGCAGCACTTTCCGTGTCGAATCGGCGTGGCTGTACCCGCTCCTGTATGCCTGTCGGCCCGTAAGGTTCGTGACCACGAGATTCGTGTGATGCGAGAGCTGCACGAACGCGCGCGGCGGGGAATCCGGCTGCTCGTCGGCCGACAGGCGGCGACGCAGCTCCTTTCCCTCGCCGGAGGCATCGTCGTCGCGCGCACGCTTGGGCCGGCGCCCATCGGCGTCTTCGGAATCGCGGTGTTCCTCGTGACGGCACTGTCGCTGCTTGCGGACATGGGGCTGCGCACCGCTCTCATCCAGCACGCCGCCCCGCCGACGGAACTGCAGCTCGCGACCTGCTTCACGCTGCAGCAGCTGGTCGTCACGGGCCTGGCGATATTGCTGTTCGCGGGGGCGCCGGCGATCGCGACGATGTACCCGGCGGCACCGCCCGAACTGGTGTGGCTCATCCGACTTCTTGCGCTCGACCTGTACTTGCGGTCGTGGCGGGCGCTGAGCGAGGTGCGTCTCGAGCGTGATCTGCGCTACCGCGAGCTGGCGCTGGCCGACCTCGTGGGCAGCGCTGCCTACCAAGTGGTGGCGGTTGGGCTCGTGCTGTCCGGCTGGGGTGTGCGGAGCCTCGGCGTGGCCCTGCTCGCGGGCAGTCTGCTGCGCGCCGGATTGCTCTTTCGAGCCGCGCCCTGGCCGGTGCGCTTCGAACTGCATCCGGCCACGCTGCGCGCGCTGCTGCGGGCGGGCCTGCCGCTGCAGGTGAACCGGATCGTCATGGTTGCGCCGGCGTGGGTCACGCCAACGCTGGTTGCAGGTCTTCTCGGCCCGCAGGCCGCCGGTCTGCTGGTCTGGGCGTCGACGCTCGGCCGCAAGCCGCTCGAGGTGCTGGAGAACGTCGTGCGTGTGTCGCTGCCGCAATTTGCGCGGCTGCAGAATGACGTGGTGGAAGTCGAGCGCGTCCTCGGCCGCTACGCTGCGGCATCGCTTCTGGTCTGCGGCCTGTGGTTCTCGGTGCTCGCGACCGCGGGCCACGACCTGGTGGCGCTCGTCTATACGGAACGCTGGCTGCCGGCCATGCCGGCCCTGCTCCTCTACGCCGGCACGGGATTGCTCGCGTCCGTGCGCTGGCTCGCCAACGCCGCCATCGTGGGGGTCGGCCGAGCCCGCTTTGCGGCCAGAGTCAGTGCCAGCTCCGCGGGCGTCGCCATCGCTCTGAGCGTCATCCTCGTCTTGAAGATCGGCTTCCTGGGCGTGCCAATCGGGCAGCTCGCCGGCATCGCGATCGCGACACCATGGCTGCTCCGAGGCTTGCGGCCCGGTACTCCGGCGCTGGTGCTGCGCGCGGCGCTGCCGGTGCTCGTGCCCGTCGCGTCCGCGCTCGCGGCGGGCGCACTGGCCCGGCTACTCCCGCTCCCGCCGGCGCCGCGCGGCCTGCTCACCGCCGGAGTCGCCGCCGCTACTTACGTCGCGACGACCTGGTGGACCGGAGGCCAGTGGCTGCGCTCGACGGTGCTCGAGGAGCTCGCCCTGCCTGCTCGCTTGCTGCGCAGGTCTGCGACAGGGTGAACGGATCGGAGATGTGACGTTGCTTTGCGCGCATGCGCCGACGGTATCATCGGGGCATCCGTGAGCGGTTCAACTTGGCGCCCAACCGCGGCAGCAGTCGCGACGCCAGGCAAATGGGCGTGAGGAAGGGGGTCCGCGCTGCGGCCGCCACACGGCCCTGGATCGGTACACGCGGGTCCGTATAGCCCAGATCTCGATTCAGGCGTCCCGGAGACGCCAGTGCGACACCGAGCCTCAACGGGGAAAGATGTTTCCACCGTTCGTTGTACCCTTCCGTACCGAATGAACTTCCCGCGCCGTCTCCGCCCGCAGAATCGCCAGTTGCTCGTCACTAGAACGCTTGCGCATCGCTTGCAGCAGCTGGAGGATTCCGCCTTCTTCAAACCGCTCCGCACCAGGAACACGAAAAACGCTTCCGGAAACAGCTGCGCGAGAAAGCGCAGCGTCACATCCTCCGCGCCGCCGGCGTGGTGCACTTCCTTCCACCCCAGCAGCGCTTGCCCGGAAGGCCGCCGGGCACGAAGACAGACTCGACGAACTCGCGGTACAGCCGCTTCCAATCGTCCTCACCCACCCAGTTCATCCGACGCCTGCCAGCGCGTGAGCGGCTGGGCGTTTGCCAGCACCTGCTCCAGCGCCTTCATGCCACAGAAAAAATCGGGATTGCGCCAGACCCGGAAATACGCGTGCGCGTTCCATTTCGTATCGGACTTGACCGCGGCGAGACGGGCATCGTATTCCTTGCACGGGCGATGTTCTCCTCATGGCGGGGGCGAGGTGCTCGGGCGTTGGCCCGGGCACGTTTGCATCCATCACGGACACGCCCGCTCGGCCGTCGCGCCTGGGCCAAGGTGGCCCGAACGCGCTTTCCGGGACTCTCGATCCACCTCACTCCCTGGAGGAATGAGCGGCGTTGGAGTGACCGGGTTGCCTGGACGGAACCGACGTTCATGGATCGTCGAACCATCGAAGCCGTTCGGCGGCAATGTGTATGTCAGGAAGAGTAAGTCACTGAAACGAGTCGTTCGGACCTGGTCCCGATAAGGAGTTCGCGGTTTCGGTTCGAGGGCGTAACCAGGATAGACCAGCCCTGACTCATGGGACGAACAAAGTGAAAATTGAAAAGACCAGAATTCCCGGCGTCATGATCCTCACGCCGCGGCGCTTCAGCGACGCGCGGGGCTGGCTTTCCGAAACCTGGAACTGCCGCACGCTCAAGAACGCCGGAATTACGCTGGGCTTCGTGCAGGATAACCACTCATTCTCGAAGCTTGTCGGCACGGTGCGCGGCCTGCATTTCCAGAGTCCGCCGCACGCGCAGGACAAATTGGTGCGTGTGGTTCGCGGCCGGATTTTCGATGTTGCGGTCGACATCCGGGCAGGATCGCCGACCTTTGGGCGGTGGGTCGGGGTCGAGCTATCGGCGGAGAATGGCCGGCAGCTCTTGATCCCGGCGGGGTTCCTGCACGGCTTCGTGACCCGAGAGCCCGAGACGGAAGTGCTTTATAAGTGCTCGGACTATTATGCGCAGGAAAGCCACGGAGCGGTACGTTTTGACGATCCCGAAATCGGAATCGACTGGGGCATCGAGGCCGGACAGGCCATACTTTCCGACATGGACGCGGCCGCGCCTCGGTTGAAGGACTTCAAGACCCCATTTCTGTGGGAGGGCAACGCATGAAGATACTGGTTACCGGCGGGGCCGGGTTCATTGGCTCCGCCGTGGTGCGGCTGGCAATCGCCCGGGGGCACACGGTCGTCAACCTCGACTCGCTCAGCTATGCCGCCTGTCTGGGCAATGTCGCGATGGTGGCAGAGCATCCGTCTTACCGTTTCGAGCACGCGGATATTCGCGATCGCTCCGCGCTGGACCGGATTCTTGCACGGCACCAGCCCGAGGCCGTGATGCATCTAGCGGCAGAATCCCACGTCGACAGGTCGATCGATGGTCCCCGTGACTGCATCGACACGAATATCAACGGCACATATACCCTGCTGGAGGCCACACGCCGCTATTGGACGCGTGCCGGAAGCCCGGAACATTTTCGTTTTCTGCATGTCTCGACCGATGAGGTTTACGGCAGCCTGGGCACCACCGGCTTTTTCACCGAGTCGACGTCCTATGCGCCGAATTCACCCTATTCGGCCAGCAAGGCGGCAAGTGATCACCTGGTTCGGGCCTGGGCGGAAACCTATGGGCTGCCGGTGCTGTTGACCCATTGCTCGAACAACTACGGGCCGTATCAGTTTCCCGAAAAACTGATACCGGTTGTCATTCTGAACGCCTTGGCGGGCAAGGACATTCCGGTCTATGGGCAGGGCGAAAATATTCGCGACTGGCTCTTTGTCGAAGACCATGCCGATGCGCTGCTGACCGTGTTGGCCAACGGACGTGTTGGGCGCGGTTATAACGTCGGCGGAGAAAACGAGCTACGCAACCTCGAACTTGTGAAAACCATTTGCGCGATCCTTGACCGTCTGCGGCCCGGACCCCGGCCTTACGACGCGCTGATCCGCTTCGTCGCTGACCGGCCCGGGCATGACTTGCGCTACGCAATCGACCCGTCCAGGATACGCTCTGAACTCGGCTGGCGACCCTCGGTGACGGTCGAGGATGGACTGGAGCGCACAGTGCGCTGGTATATCGACAACGAGAGTTGGTGGCGCGCGCTGCAAGACAGGGATGGGGTCGGGCGGCGTCTCGGCGCGAACAATGAGGCTTCGGCGTGAAGGTCCTCGTATTCGGCGGCACCGGCCAGGTCGGCACCGAGCTCCGGCGGCATGCGGAAGTGATTGCGCCCGAACGGAACGAGGCGGACCTGTCCGACGCCGAGGCCTGTGCTGCGCTGATTGCCCAGACGGATGCGGCGGCGGTGATCAACGCCGCGGCCTATACGGCGGTCGACCGCGCCGAGGAAGAAGAGCGCCTTGCTACAGCAATCAATGGTACGGCTCCAGCCGCAATGGCGCGTTCCGCCGCTGCACGCGGCCTGCCGTTCGTGCACCTATCCAGCGATTACGTTTTCGACGGGTCCGGCGCAACGGCCCATACGCCCGACATGCCAACGGCGCCGGTAAACGCCTACGGTCGCTCGAAACTTGCGGGCGAGCAGGGCACGCGCGCCGCGCGCGGTACGCATGTCATACTTCGGACCTCCTGGGTCTTCTCTGCGCACGGCACGAACTTCGTGAAAACGATGCTGCGAATCGGGGTCGAGAGGCCTTCGGTCAACGTCGTCGCCGACCAGATCGGCGGGCCGACACCGGCCGGCGCGATCGCCGAGGCCTGCCTGTTGATTGCCGACAGGCTGATGACTGAACCTCGCCTGTCCGGGACCTACCACTTCGCTGGCGCTCCAGACGTCAGCTGGGCTGGTTTCGCGCGTACCATCTGTGAACGGGCCGGACTTGGCTGCACAGTTACGGATATCACGACCAGCGACTATCCGACACTGGCGCCGCGTCCGCTTAACTCGCGGCTCGACTGCCGCACGACCGAGACTGCTTTCGGGCTTGCACGTCCCGACTGGCGCGCAGAGCTCGACGTCATTCTGGCAGAATTGGAGGCGGCGTGACGCGCAAAGGGATTGTTCTCGCGGGCGGCACCGGCAGCCGTCTGTATCCGATGACACGCGGACTCTCCAAGCAATTGCTTCCGGTGTACGACAAACCGATGATCTATTATCCGATTTCGGTATTGATGCTGGCGGGCATCCGTGAGGTCGCGATCATAACAACGCCCGAGGATCAGGCCCAGTTTCATCGGATGCTGGGCGACGGAAGCCAGTGGGGCCTGGCATTGACCTATCTCGTGCAGCCGGCGCCAGAGGGCCTCGCCCAGGCTTTCCTCATCGCGGAAGAATTCCTTGACGGGGCCGCGTCCGCGCTGGTGCTCGGCGACAACATCTTCTTCGGCCATGGATTTCCAGAGCTTTTGGCCGCGGCAATGAAGAAGCCCGCGGGTGCCACGATCTTCGGCTATCGCGTTGCCGACCCGGAGCGCTATGGCGTCGTGGCTTTCGATCAGGACAATCGCGCCGTCAGTATCGTCGAGAAACCCGAGAACCCGCCGTCGCCCTACGCTGTAACCGGACTGTATTTTCTGGATGGGCGCGCGCCGGAAAGGGCGAAACGCGTCGCGCCGTCAGCGCGCGGTGAATTGGAGATCACCTCGCTTCTGGAAATGTATCTGCGCGAGGGCCTTCTGTCGGTTGAGCTGATGGGTCGCGGCTATGCCTGGCTCGACACCGGCACGCATCACAGCCTGTTGGATGCCGGAAACTTCGTCCGCACATTGCAGGACCGCCAAGGCCAGCAGGTCGGCTGTCCAGAGGAAATTGCTTACCACAAAGGCTGGATCGACCGCGCCCAATTGCTGGCGCAGGCGGAGTTGTTCGGTAGGAACGGTTATGGTGCCTACCTCAGGAAGCTGGCGCAATGAGCGGCCGCGTGTAGGTTTTCCGAATGCACCGACCACAGGTTCGCCAAAACGTCGTTGACTGTCCGAGGCCGTAGCCTGACCGGGAACCTGACATTGACGCCGGGTTCAGACCACGCTGAGACTCTCGGTCGGCTCGACACGCGTGGCCCGCCGTGCAGGAACAAACGCGGCGGCGGCCCCGACAAGCAGCATGAGTGCGGCAGTGGCTGAATACGTCAGGGGATCCGTCGGTTCGACACCGACGAGCCAGCCGCCGAGCACGCGACTGGACGCGAGCGATGCCGCGACCCCGACGACAATGCCGCCGAGCACCGCAACGAAGCCCTGGCGCATCATCAGCCGGACCACGTCGCCGCCCGTCGCCCCGAGCGCGATGCGCACACCGATCTCGTAGCGCCGCAATCCCACGAAGAAGGCGACGACGCCGTAGATACCGCCGACCGCGAGCAGCAGTCCCGTGATTCCCAGTGCAGTGAGCAGCTGGAAGTTGAAGCGCGCTGTCGCCGTGACGCGGAGCAGAGCGCCGGTCATGCTGGAAATCGAATGGAGTGGTACGCCGGGATCGATGTCGCCAAGCACGTCGCGCATGATGGGTACGGCGCCTGCCGGCTCGCCGACAGCCGGCCGGACCACGAGCGTCATCGTGCGGTCCATCCAGTCGAAAGCCTGCACCGGCGCCTGTGTGATCGGCAGGTAGAACTCCGGCCGCGGCTCGACGGCGGGTCCGTCCGATCGGACGTCGGCCGCGACGCCAACGACTGTCTTCCAGCGGGGGTCGTCAGGCGACCCCTCGCAGCAGATCACCCGGCGCCCGATCGGATCTTCTCCCGGCCACGCGCGCCTGGCCAGCGTCTCGCTCACGATCATCGTCAGGTTGCCGCCGGCAGCGTCGCTTTCATCGAACGGCCGGCCGGCGACAATGCGGACACCGAGCGTCTCGAAGTACCCGCTCGTGACCACGCGCAGCCTCGAGTCTATCGCACTGGCCGCCTCGAGCGGCCGGCCCTCCGGCACCAGACCGTTCGAGTTGCCACCCGGGCCCATCGGCGCCTGCGACACCGCCGCCGCACGGATCCCCGGCCGCGCGTCCAGTTCATCCGCGATACGAATGAACGACTGCCGCGTCGCTTCGCCATCCGCATAGGCTCCCGGCGGGAACGTCACGCGTGCGGTCATGATCCCGTCGAGATCGAAGCCCGGATCGATGCGCTCCATTGCGAGTGCGCTGCGAATCAGCAGTCCCGCACCGACGAGCAACGTGAACGCGAGCGCGACTTCGCCGCCGATCAGGAGCGTTCGCATGCGGTCACGCGGCGCGGCCGTCGAAGCGCCGCGCGGCCCTTCCCTCATCGCGGCTGCCGCACTGATACGCGATGCGCGCAGGGCGGGAACCGTGCCCGCCAGGATCGTGGTGATTGTCGCGGCGCCCAGAGCGAAAAGCAGCGCCGTCGCATCCAGTCCGGCCTCATCCAGGCGAGGTATCCCGGGCGGCGCGTACCGGGCGAACAGCCCGATCCCCGCGCTGGCAAGGGCCGCGCCGAGCGACGCCGCCACGAGCGCGAGCACGCCGCTCTCCGTCACCAGCTGCCGCACAATGCGGCCGCGACTCGCGCCAATCGCGCCGCGCACCGCCATCTCCCTGGCCCGTGAAGCGCCGCGCGCCAGCAGCAGGTTCGCGACGTTGCCGCACGCGATCAGCAGCACCAGCGTGACCGCGCCCATCAGCACGAGAAGCCTCGCGCGCGCCGTCGCGCCGACCACCAATTCGGACAGCGGTCGCGCCATCAGAGTGCGCTCCGCATTGTCCTGCGGGTACCGCTCGCGGAGAATCGCGCCCGCACGGTCCAGATCCAGCCTCGCGTCGGCCAGTGTGCCGCCAGCCGCCAGCCTGCCGACCGCAATCAGATAGTGCTCGTCATGCATCGCTCGCCGCTCGGGCGTGAACGCAACAGGAACCCACGCGCGGTCGCCCCACGCGAACGGATCGAACCCCGCCGGCATCACGCCGATCACCGTTCGCGGCCGGCCACCCAGCCGGATCTCGCGTCCGACGATCCGGGCGTCCGCCCCGAACCGCTCGCTCCAGAACGCGTGTGACAACACCACGACACCATCCGCGCCAGGCGAATCCTCCGCCGCCGTGAACGTCCGGCCGAGCGCCGGTCGGACCCCGAAAACCTCGAACCAGTCGTGCGTCACCGCCCACGCCAGAACCCGCTCTGCCGCGTCGCCTTCCACCAGACTCAGATTCACCTGATGACCCGCACCCATCGCCGAGAACGAGTTCGTCAGTTCCCTCCCGTCGACGAAGTTGCCGGCCGATACGTTGCCGCCCGATACGCCCTGCCATACCTCGTGCACCTCCACAAGCCGGTCCGCGTCAGCGTACGGCAGTGACCGCAGAATCACCGCGTTCACAACGCTGAACATCCCCGTCGTCGACCCGATGCCCAGCGCCAGCGTCGCGATCGCCAGCACCGCGAAGCCCGGCGATCGGCCCAGCTGGCCCAACGCCTGCCGCACGTCCTGACCCAGCTCCTCGCACCGCATGGCTCGCCGCCGGGAACGGTCCCGCTGAACCGCCAACCGCTTCAACCGGCGACGCATTTCCGCCATGTCGCCTAAACGCCGCTCCGCCTCCAGCCTGGCCTCCGCCCGATCCATGCCCGACGCTTCCAGCTCGCGGGCCGTCATCTCGACGTGGAACGCCAGCTCCGAATCGACCTCGTCCCTCCTCATCGCGTCACACCTCGCCCGGCAGCAGTACCGACCGCACCGCCGCCGTGAACCTCGACCACTCGCCCGTCTCCCGCTTCAGATGCGCACGCCCCGCCCGCGTGATCCGGTAGAACTTCGCCCGCCGGCCCAGCTCCGATGTGCCCCACTCCGCGGCCAGCCACGACTTCCGCTCCATCCGGTACAGTGCAGGGTACAGCGACCCCTCTTCCACCTTCACGGCTTCGCCCGTCGCCTCCTCGATCGACCGACCAATGCCGTATCCATGGCGAGGCTCGTCGGCTACGGTCCGCAGGATCAGCAACTCGAGCGTTCCGCGCAGCATGTCGCCGGCTGGTGAAGTCATGGTGTTTCCCGCGCGTTGTGTTTACCCTGACAGTCTGGGTAATCAGAATAGCACATATTACCCCGACAGACAAGGTATCAGCCGCAGGAACCATCACATGAGCTGCACCCCGCCGCTCCCGCGGTCACTAGACCGCTTCAGCGGTCAGTAGCCGGAGTCAACGAAGAGCCTGCCGCCCGACAGCATATACACGCCGCGGACCGTGCCCCAGCCGAGAATGCCGCGCAACGTGTTGAGCGGACCGGCAACCTGGGCACCGAGGTCGAGTTCCTCGATCGATTCCTGCACGCGTTCGTTCACGTCGATCAGGATCCACTGCTCGATTGCGGCCAGGTCGATGCCGCCGAAGGATGTGCGGAGCGAGATGCCGGCTGAGAAGTCACTGACGACGTCGACGGCGCGGAACCCGCCCGTTGCCGGATCGGCACCGAGCACGATGTCGATGTCGAGACGAGGCGAAGTGAGGTCGGCCTGGAACGGTAGCGCCGGTCCGCTGGCCATTTCGCTCTCGACCCAGTTGTCGGGGTTGGTGCACGTCGCGAGTGATGTCAGTGTACCGCCGATGAAGCCGATGAAGCAGTTGATGTTGATGCTTCCGCATGTCGATTGCGGGACCTTGAACGTGCCGCAGGACCAGCACGGCACGTAGTCGAGGAACGTGCCTTCGACCTCGGCGCCGGCGGTCTCGAAGTCGATGGCGATCCTCAGGGTCGCGGTGGCGGGCGCGCTACCGGCCAGTGTGTTGACGGCGACGGTCGTACTGCGGAGATCGTTGACGTCGATGTCGAGGCCGTTCTTGCGGTGGGTCGAGATCTCGAACTCCGTGGTATTGCCCTCGATGGTGGAGGTGCCGGTACCAATCGGGTCGCCGAGCACGACGGACATGGTGCCGAGCGGATCCCCGAACGTCTGGTGCTCGATCACATGATAGGCGAGCGCGGTGGCCGGCGTGTGGCTCACCCGGCCCAGCCGGTTCATCATCAGGTTGCCGGTCGGGAAGTCCTGGAACCGGATCCTGAGCACCTCGCCGTCGTATGGCTGGCCGGAGAACTGCACGGTCGTGGGCGACCGCTCGACGATCTGGCCGGCCACGCCGCCGATTGTCGCGACGAGGTTGTCGAGTCCGGCGTGGAGGACGGTGACTTCGACGTCGCCATCGGTCGGATCGGGAGTTGTCGTGACCTTCGAGCGGTCGAGGACGCCGACATTCTCGAGCCTCCCGCTCAGGCCGGGTCGGTACTCGGGTATCGAATACTCGACGATGGCGGGCGCGAACATCTCGTAGCCGGCGGTTTCGAGGAGCCGCCAGAGCGGATACTCGTTGCCGAGGTAGCTGAAGGGTGTGAATTCGACGTCGATGAAGATCTGTCTTGCGGTGGCCGCGTCGACCTGCCAGACCAGTCGCAGCGCCTCCGCAACGGGAATGCCGCGGTAGCCAGCGTCGAGCATGATGCGCGCGCCCTCGGTCGCGTCGAGATCGTACGCATTCTTCAGATCGGCGCCCGCTTCCAGCGAGCTGACTCCGGCCTCGAGCAGATCCCGGGTCCACTCGAGCGGATCCGTGCGGAGGATGAAGACCACCGCAACCTTCACGTCGTTGATGTCGAAGTCCGCCATCCTGATTGCATCGACCACACTTCGATCCGTCGCCGTGGGCCACGCCCTGAGACCACGCACGACGGCCTCGAGCGGGTAGCCGGCCTGCTTCATCGTGCTCGCCGCGCGCGGCGGATCCGCCCGGAACGCGCGCGTCAGCGCCACGACCATCTCAGTGCCATCGTAGCGGGCAGCGGCCATGGTGGCAGTGACCCCGACCTCGTCCAGCCGGAAATCGCGCTGGAGCGTGAGCGCCACCTTGTCGGGAGCCTCCCCTTTCGCCTTGAGCGCTGAGGCCGCCGAGACAGCCGTTGGGTCGAGCCGCTGACCTGCCACGGGCGGCGGCACGACGGCCTGGGCAATGCAGAAAAGGGCGGTGACGGCGATCGGCAGACGTTCGGTACGCATGGGATTCTCCGGTGACAGGGTGGCGACGTTCTCTCCTGTCTATCGCGGAACGCTCCGGATTCGGATCAGTTGCGGTCGATCGGGCCGGCCAGGCTGTGGAGTACGGTCCACGCGGCCTCGCAAATTCGCGGATCCGGATGCGACCATCGCGGCCGAGCATTGCGCTGGCGTATGCCGGGAACCGGTCGGCAACGGGCCGGTTGGGGTTTCACGC
The DNA here is from genome assembly GCA_035513345.1 of Longimicrobiales bacterium. Classification (GTDB taxonomy): domain Bacteria; phylum Gemmatimonadota; class Gemmatimonadetes; order Longimicrobiales; family RSA9; genus DATKCF01. Next base: position 16,073 of record DATKCF010000174.1, on the reverse strand, counting down.
AAGGGACGGAGGGAGCAGAGGCCGCGGGTGACGACAACTGATCCTCTTTAACTGATCATTCTGGTTGAACGGATTGCGGGGCAGGGTTCGTGACGCGCGCACGGATCAGGTTGCGCCGTCCCAGCGTCCTCCGCACCCTCGGCGTCACGCTTTATAGGTGCGTGAAACAAATCCGTAGCGATTACGCCGGTTCGGGTTTCACGCGGGGACGCCGGGGGAGCAGAGGCCGCGGGTGACGACAACTGATCCTTTTTGACGCCCACCGCCGGCGATCTGCGCTCTCATCCGCTCGCGAACATCGCGTCAATGCGTTCGCGGATCTGGTCGAGTCCGGCACCCTCCTGCGTCATGCGGTACGCCAGCGCGGCCTCCTGGAGGCATATGTCACAGGCCGCGCCATGGTCGCTTTCGAAGCAGGTCAGAAGCGAGCGGTGGCCGTGGTCGCGGGCGCACTCGCAATAGCAGTGCAGTCCGTCGAGCACGTTCGGGATGGCCTTGGCCATCGTGTATATCTCGGCGATCTGCGGTGCGGCGGCATACCGCTGCCCGTCGGGCACGAAGTCGCCGGTCACGTACACGCGCGGGTCGGGGTGGTGACTGTCGCCACGAAGTGCGATGCGCAACGCGATGGCACCGCCGAGCGCGACCAGCAGTATCCAGATGTAGACTGGCACCGCTCGCCGACGGGGTCGCGGGGGTGGGGCTCTGCGCTTCCTCTGTGCCATTCGGACCTCGATAATTCACGATTGGAGTGAAGGCGAAGCCTATACGGGCGGGCCGGCGTGGTCAATCGGATTGTGAGGCCCGGCGGACGCGGGTAGATTCGGCGTCATGTTCAACGACTGGAAGCAGGCCTGGCGCGAAGCGGTCGACAATTTCCGTCGCGAGCTGTCCGGCGACGAGGGTACCGCGGACTCACGGACGCGCGCGATGCAGCGCGAGTTCTCGTCGGCGCAGAGCGCGATGGACAAGCTCGATGGCGAGATCCGTCGCACCCGGCGCGAAGCGGGCGAGGAGCGGGAGAACGAGCAGATCTGCCGTCGCCGCGAGGAGATGGCAAAGAAGATCGACGACGAGGAGACGATCCGCATCGCCGCGGAATTCGCCATCCGTCACGCCGAGCGGGCGGCGATTCTGGAGCGCAAGGTCGAGGTGCTTGTGCAGGAGCGCCAGCTTGTCGAGCGCGATCTCGATTCGATGAAACAGGTGCTTGCCGAACGCGGTGTCAGCCGGCCCGGCCTGAACGCGGAACCGAAGCAGGAGCTGCGCGAGATATTCGAGGAACGCGAGCGTGAGAACCGCGATTTCTCACGCCTGGAGCGCGAGGAGCGGGAACGCGCTGCCGCCGAGCGCCTCGAGGAACTGAAGCGCAAGATGAAGTGACACGTGACGAATCGCCAGTTCCCGGCCGGGCCGGTTATCGGCCGGGCGGGCGTTGCACGGCCATGCCGCCGGCGCCGCCCCGGGAACTGGCGGCGATCGCTGTGAGTGCCGCGCGATCGAACAGGTTGCGGGCGACCACGTGCAGATGCCGCGTGTTGTCCAGCGGATCGCCGGGCTCGAGCGGGACACCTGAAGTGAATGTGGCCGGCACCGGTTCGGCGAGCAGGATCGCGACGGTGAGGGCCACGGAATCGCCGGGTGCGAGGCGGTACGGACCGGCGCTGACGGAAAGGCGAACGTCACCGACGCTTTCGGGAAGATGTCCGATCTTGCGGAATGGGTGGTCCGGCTGGTAGACGCGCAATCCGCTGAGCATGTACCACCCGAGTTTTTCGCTCGTCGTGCCGGCGACCCAGTCGGTGCCTGCGCCCCGGCTGGTCCAGCCGTTGAGCATGACGAACCCGCTGGGCGGCGGTTCGACCAACTGTAGCCCGATCAGGCCGGGCGCACGATTGAAGCCCCCGCCGAACCCCGCCTCATCGAACTGTGAATCGTATGCGAACACGAGGTTCAGGGTCTGTTCGTAGGACACGAAGTCGTCGCCCGGAGCACCGATGTCCGGATCCAGCAGGAATCCGACGTACGCCTGTTCGTAAACGATCCCACTGATCGCTGCCGTCGGATCGAGCGCTCTGTACAGCGGATCGGCGGTTACATTCCGGAACGTCAGCCTCAGCAGTACGACATCGTCGAGCGCGGCTGTGGCCAGCAGTTCCTGGCGCACCGAGATGCCGCGGACCGTCGGCCGGTTGATCGCGTTGGGCGCGGGCAGGATCCATGTCGTCTGTGTGACCGTCAGCGAGTCGGCCGTCTGGACGACATCGGGCGCCGGCCGGCCGGCCAGCCATGAGTTGTCGTAGATTCCGATAGCAACGGTGTCCCTCCCGTCGACGATTCCGGCGAACCCGACCATGCTGCCCGCCACGTAGCTGTTGCTCGTACCGGACGGCCAGAGCAGGCCGTTGCCGCCCGTGCCGCGCTCGAGGAACAGCGTCCCGACGGGGTTGTTCGCGAAGCGGATCCTGTTCACGGAGTAGTTCCGGAACGGATTGGCCAGGCAGAGATTGTCGGCGCAGCGGTTCACCAGCGGGCCGTTGAGCGTGTAAAGCCGGGGTTCACCGACGAACAGCCTGGCCGCGTAGCCGTACACCACCTGGAAGGTATCGAGCTGAACCGAGAAATCGTGGGTCCCGCTGAGATTATGGATTGTGTCGGGCGTGAGCCGGCCCGTGTCGCTGTTGTCGAGAAAGATGCGCGCGCCCGATGGGTCGGAAGTGACGTATACGCTGCCGCTGCCGGACTCGATCGGGCCATCAGGCTCACGGCATGCGGTCACGCCGAGCACCAGCGCGACCGCGATCGTCAACAGCGGTCTCATGCGAATCGGTCCGTCTTCAGAATCGCGCGCGCAACAGCGTGAACCCGAGCGCGGGCCGTGCTGATCTGCGGCCGCCGGCACGTGCGTCCACCCTCACGAGCGACGGGATCGGCGCGCCGAGATCCCAGTCGCCGCCATCGAGGCGCAGCAGCGCGCCATCGAAGTCGTCTCCTCCCGGCGAGGCTGTCCGGTCGTAGTTGCGCGTGGTCAATGCTCCGATCGTCAGGCCGGCGATGCTGCCGATCAACGGGATCGCAAGCACCACGTTCTCGTTGTCCGGCTGCGCGATCAGATCGATACCGCCGCCGCCGAGCCCGCCGATCACGCCGGCGATACTGATCAGGCGGGCGCGGTTCCGGCTCATGTTTGCACTCGACGCCAGAATCGCCGATCCGACGAGGCCCGCATTCCCTGCGAGCAGTGTGGCCGCCAGAAGGTCGTCGTCGCGGAGATCGGCCAGGAACCCGATCGAGAAACCGAACCAGGAGCCCCACAACGAACCCAGACTCGCGCTCGTCGCCACACCATCGGTGATCGTTCGGCCGGACAGCGCGATGCCGACACCGATGCCGGCCAGGCCTCCGAGGATCATGCCCGCAAACTTTTCTTCGGTTCCGCCATCGCTGCTGCAGAAGCCAAACTCGCAGTGCTCGGTTTCGCCCCAGTCGAACACGTTCGCCCATCCGAACCCCTGCCACGTACCCCACGTTCCGCCGTACGTGATGGCCCTCGTCTGGCCATCGCTCAACTCGCGTGAGCGGGCAAGGCCGAGTCCGGTCAGGAACCCGGCGGGCCCGCCTATCAACAGGCCGATGCCGTACGCTTCGGGCCCATCCGCACCGAACGCGGCCGGCACGGCGACACCGAGCCACAGTCCGTAGAGCGTCGACCACACCTGCAGTTCGACCCGCCGGCCGCGCGTCGACACCTCGCCCGCGGTGCGGCTGCCCAGGCGCTCGGCCTGCTCCGCCGCCGGCGTGCCACCGAACCGTGCCAGGATCATTGCATACAGATCCTGCGCGGCGGCCGTCCGACCGCTCCGCTCGAGGCGGGTCGCCGCGTCGAGCAGGATCGCCGCACTGTCAGCGCGCGTCGTCTGTGCCGCGATCGGCGTGGCCGGCCACAGAAACAGCAGCCCGACCGCCATGTAGAGAACGAACCGGAGCGTGATTCTCCAACACGAGTCACGCACTTGGCATTTCTCCGTTCGACCACTCGATCGCGATGCGTGCGCGTCTGGCGGCTTCCAGCGCGATCTCCAGTTCGACCACGAGGTAGCGGGCGCGCCGCTTCCGCTCGTCCGACGTCAGGTCGTCATGCTCGATGCCGACGACGGCCCGGATCGCGTGACTGGACCGGCGCACGACCTCCCACAGGTGTTCCCGTCCGATCTGACCCTGGCAGTCGTGCAGTCGAGCGTACGCGGTGCGATCGATCTCTTCGGCGATCAGCCGGATCTGTTCCTTCGCGAGCATGCATGCCTCCTTGCTTCAACCGGCGACACGTGGTCACCGCAACGACGTGCCGCGCCCACCCGGCCGGGCAGACGCGGCATCGTCACCACCCTGAAATGCGTGGCATTCAGGACACGTTGCCCATCAGCTTGCGAACGCTGCGGCTCGCCAGCAGCGCCACAACACCCGCCGCGCCGGAGAAGATCGCGACGCTCGAGAACAGGGCTGACGGTGCCAGGGTTTCCAGGCGCCCCGCAACGAGTCCCGCGAACAGGTTGCCGAGCGCAGCCGCAATGAACCAGACACCCATCATCTGCCCGAGCCGCCCGCGCGGTGCCAGCTTGGTCATCGAGGACAAGCCGACGGGCGACAGCGCGAGTTCGCCGCATGTAAACAGGAAGTACGTCACCACGAGCCACGCCATCGAGACGCGGTTGGCGTCGCTGGCGTACGTAGCACCCCATGCCAGAACCGCCATGCCGGCGGCCAGACCGAGGAGTCCGAGCGCGAACTTCATGGGCGTCGACGGATTCTGTCTGCGGTGCGCAAGCCACGTCCACATCGAGCCGAACACCGGCGCCAGCACGATGATGAAGAACGGGTTCACGTTCTGCAGCCAGCCGGTCGGCATCTCCCAGCCGAAAACCGTCCGGTCCGTCAGGTCCCGCGCGAACAGGTTCATTGATGAGCCTGCCTGCTCGAAACCCGACCAGAATATCGCCGCCAGCAGGAACAGCCAGAAGATGACCATCAGCCGCTTGTGGTCCGTCGTGACCGCTGCGCCACGAAACACCAGATGGCCGATACACAGCAGGATGAACACGCCCAGCGTCGCACTGATCGCCCATTGCCCGCCCGTCGTCCCCATCGACGGAGCCATCACGGCGGACAGTCCGGCAAACAGAACCGTCAGCCCCAGCGCCGCCGGTACCCCGAAAATCAACCAGGCAAAGAACAGGATCGAGAGCAGCAGAATCCCGTACCCGAACCATGTCGCGAAGCTTTCCAGCGTCAATCCGAGCGCGCCCGTCACGAGCAGGAACACGACGACGGCGGCAACCGCCGCCACAAGACCCGATACCATGTAGAAGTTGCGATGGCGACGCTCGATCACATCCGCGGGAGCGTCCGGCTTGAACACGCCTGCCTCTCCCAGGTACTTGTCGCCCATCTTGTACTGGATCAGCCCCAGCACCATCCCGAAGCCTGCCGCGGAGAAGCCCCAGTGCCAGCTGACCTTCTCGCCCAGTGTGCTGCAGATGAACGGACCGAGCATCGCGCCGATGTTGATGCCCATGTAGAAAATGCTGAATGCGGCATCGCGACGTGCGCCCCACTCCGAGACTTCGGCGTCCGAAGCGTCGTCCGCCAGCGTCGGGTACAGGTCCCCGACCATCGTGCTCACGTTCGGCTTGAGCAGCCCGGTGCCGATCACGATCAGCAGCAGGCCCAGGAAGAACGATGGCACGTCGGGCGCGCCTACCAGCGGCGCGGCCAGCGTGAAGTGGCCCATCGCGATGATGACGCCACCGACAAACACCGCCTTGCGCTGGCCCCACAGATTGTCGGCCACCCATCCGCCCGGCAGCGTCAGCAGATACACCAGCGACGTGTACAGCCCGTAGATCGCGCCCGACATGCCCTCGCCGAAGCCGAGGCCCGGATTCCCTTCAACCGCCGCTGCCGTCATGAACAGGATCAGCAGCGCGCGCATGCCGTAGTAGCTGAACCGCTCCCACATCTCCGTGAAAAAGAGTGTGGCGAGGCCGCGCGGCTGGCCGAAGAACGTGCGTCCCGATCCGCCTGCATCGGGCGTGCCGTATCCGGGTGCCTGAGTCGACATTAACGAGTCCGGGTTTCGAGTTCGACGGGCCACCGACCAACGTATCTCGCGTCGGGGCGACGACCAGACCTGCCTCCGGCACCGGCCGGAAAAACGGCGGGCAATGTAACCGGCGGGCCAGCGGCCGGCCACCATCGTCGCCGTTCGTTCCATGGCTCAGGCCGGCCCATCGAGCCATGTACGTGCCCTGATCAGGCGACGACCCTCCCGCAGGCAGCGTCGTTCACCCGAACCCCGCGATACCCTGTCCGGCTTCGAATCGATACTCGGCGAAAGCGCCGCGGCCGAGCGCATCCGTGAGTTCGGCCGGCTCGCGGCCGAGGTGGACGCGACGGTCCTGCTGACGGGCGAGAGCGGCACGGGCAAGGGCCTGCTCGCAAGGCTGATCCACGCCAACTCGGCGAGACGCCGGTCGGCGCTGGTCTCGGTGAACTGCGCGAGCGTTCCGGACACACTGTTCGAGTCGGCGTTCTTCGGTCACACGCGAGGCGCCTTCACGGGTGCTCAGCAGGCGCATCGCGGGCTCCTCGAGCAGGCGGACCGGGGCACGCTGTTCATGGATGAAGTCGGCGAACTGTCGCTGCCGCTCCAGGCCAAGCTGCTGACAGCAATCGAGGACGGTGAGTTCCGGCGTGTCGGCGGAGAGAGCGTAGTGCGCGTGGATGTCCGCATTGTCGCCGCGACCGGTGTCGACCTCGACCGCGCGGTCGAGGAGCGTGAGTTCCGGCGCGACCTCTATCACCGGCTCATGGTTCTGTCGTTCCGGCTGCCTCCACTGCGGGACCGTGATGGCGATATCGACCTGTTCGCCGGCCGGTTCCTCGAGTCGTTCGCACAGCGGTACAGCCGGCCGATCCGCGGCTACGAAGCAGCCACTCTGGCCCTCATCCGAGCCTGTGCCTGGCCGGGCAACGTCCGGCAGCTCGCGAACGCGATCGAGTCGGCGGTCCTGACGTGCGACGGCGCGCGGATCGGCCTGCGCCACCTGCCCCCTGCCCTCCTCTCGGCGGGGCCGTCAGACCGCAGGCCCGAGGACAGGAGGGGGCAGGGCCCGGTCGGAGCCGCAGTCCGCGAACAGGCGAGGACGCAACCGGAGTCCGGATCGCGCGCCCGGTACACGCCGCGAACCCGCTATTCGCATTTCGGGACCGCCGCGGAGGAGCGTCGCCGCATCGAGGAGGTGCTGCAGCGGTGTCACGGCAACAAGACACTCGCCGCGCGCGAGCTGGGCATGGCCCGGAACACGTTGCGCGAGAAGCTCCGGCGCCTGCGGCCTGTTCCCGACGGCAAGGGCTCGGCTCGTTGACCACCCCGGCTGCGTCTATGGCGCCAGGTGTTTCACGGCAAGCGCATCGAGCTGCGTCTGCGGCGCCGGGTGTTTCACGCTGGGGACGCGGTGGGTTCGCGAAGGGCGCGGGAAACGGATTTGTCCTTGTTCGGCTTCTTCAGGGTTCCTTCCCGTGGGTCAGCCTGCGTGGACTGACGGACTTCGCGGGTACATCGGGACACACCACGAAGCGCCCGGTGCGGTGCCGACGCCCCCCGGATCCGACAGTTGCCTAATCAGCAGGTGGAAGGTGACGCGGTTTAAACACAGGCCTGGCGCGAGCTGCCGATAGCCCGCTCAGAGCTATCGATGCGCTTGATCCATGGGACCCGTCGGTAAGCCAGAAGTAACAGGAAAAAAACCAGAAATCTGTTCCACCGCGCGCTCTGCGATACCCCCTGATCTTATAAAGCGTGCTGGCCTCGCAGCAGCGTAGATTGCGTTCGTGTGTCCAGGACGGCCGCAACCAAGCCACAGGAGGCCAACACATGTTCATCGCAGGAATCGACGCTCACGCAACGTATCTGGTCGTTGCGATCGTGAGCAAGGACGGGACACTGGTGCAGAAGGCGACACGCGTGCAGGTCCGACATCCGGAGAAGCTGAAGGAACTGCTCGCGCCGTTCCGGCCGCTGGAGGCGGTCGTGGAGACGAGTCTAAGCTGGCCATGGCTCGACGAGTTGCTGAGCGGGTGGGGCGTGCAGCTGGTTCTGGCGCACGCGAAGCGACTCCGGGCCATCGCATCATCGAACTACAAGAGCGATCAGGTGGATGCGGAACTGCTCGCCCGCATGCACCTGGCGGGCTTGATCCCGGCCGTCTTCATTCGCTGCCGGGAGCAACGGGAATTCGCGACTCTGGTGCGTCACCGCGTCGTCCTGGTTCGGCAGCGGACCGCACTTCTGAATCGGATTCACGCCCAACTCCAGATGGCCGGTCTGCACCTGGCCCGAGGCCGGCTACAGACGCGGGTCGCGCGCGTCTGGCTCCGCGAGGTGGCCTGGCTCAAGCTCGGCAATGAGTCCCGTCGCCTGATCCGCAGTCATCTCCGGCTCATCGATCACCTTCGACCGCTCGTCCGAAGTGTGGACCGGCGGATCGATCAGGTAGCCGACACGATCCCGGCCGTATCTCTGCTGCGTACGATCCCGGGCATCGGAGCCTATCGGGGGTTGCTGATCGCGGCCGAAGTCCTGCGTGAAACACCCCTGCCGCGTGAAACAGGCCCTACCGCCCCTCAGCCCCGCAGCCTCCCGGCGCGCAATGGCAACCTCAGTCGCTGGGACCAGCCATTGACCGGCTCGGCGTTTTCGAGCAGTGACCCGCCAAGCGCTTCAGCGGTTGTGAAGGCGAGCGCAGCGGCCAGCCGCTCGGTGCCGGACCGGTCGGCAGACTGGGTGCTCGTGCCGCCGGCGTTCAGGCCCATTCCTCTCGTACTCACGGCCCATTCGACCCACTGGCCCGATTCTTCCCTCACCGCCCGTACGGACAGGAGGATGGAGCCGCGCGCAGTGCGGCGGAACGCTTCTCGCAGCATGGCGGAGAGGGTACGTGTCACGCGCGGGCCATCCGTGGTGACGGCAATGATGGCGTCACCCGCATTGATGGAGAACTCGGCGCCGGGTTGCGGTGTTCCCGCGAGGCCGGCGGCGTGTCTGGCGAGGCGCAGGGCGTCGCCGGGCGAGGGGTCGAGCGTCGCGCGGCCGAGCCGCAGGTCGAGCAGCTCGGTCAGGTCGTCGACGACGCCCGCGAGACGGTCGTGGCCGGCTCTGCCGGCTCGGCTGCCGTTGCCACCGGGATCGAGCGCGAGCGTGAGTTCGTTGACGACACAGGCGATCAGACGGTCGTGTCGGTTGGCGTCGATCTCGGCTTCGCGGATCGCGGTGGCGAGATGTTCGGCATCGAGGCGCAGTCGTTCGTTCTCGATGCGCAGGTCGTCAAGAACACGTGCGCGTGTCGTCGTCGCAGCGAGCTGTTCGGAGATCAGGCGCAGCAGGCTGCGTTCGTCATCGGAGAACGTGTGTGGTTCGGCGAAGTAGAAGCTGACCGCGCCGTTCACGGCCGTCTGCGTGGCGAGCGGCAGTGTGATCATGGAAGCGAAGCCGAGTTCGCGCGCGGGCTGGTGCCAGTCCGTCAGCCGTTCGTCGGCGAAGATGTCGGCGACCTCGACAGGTACGTTGTCGGCGACGGCACCGCCGGTCGGTCCGAGACCGACGCGGATGCGAAGCTGGCCCAGGTATCTGGCCGATGCCTGCGGCCAACCGTGCAGGCACACGGGCCGCAACAGTTCATGATCGCGGTCATCGCGCACGAACACGGCGGCGAAGTCGGCGTCCACCATGGGAGTCACGCGTGCGAGCGCAAGACGATACACTTCAATCGGCTGGGCCGTTGCGAGGAACGCCTGCGCGATCTCGTGCGCAGCCTGCAGCTCGCGAACGCCCATGAGTCGACCGGAACGCGGATCGTGCACGTTTGCGTCCTCGCTCATTGCGTTGTCGTGGCGCGCTATCTTGACGGTGTCCGCCATGCGGTCTACTGTGGACCGTCGATGCGGTGGCGACGCTAGCCGCGTAGCGGTACGGCGGCCGTTACACACGCGGGGTGTGTGCGAGCGGGCGGGAAAGTGAAAGCGCCGCGTCGCTTGCGCAAGCGTTTTGAACCAGCCCGAAGACCGGGGCCGCACGGCCGTGGAGCCGTGCGGCTTTTCCTATCCGCATTCAGCTTCGACACATTGCAGGAGAAAGACATGAACAAGACCGACCTCGTCGCCACGCTCGCAGAACGCGCATCGCTGAACAAGGTGGATGCCGCGAAGCTGGTTGACACACTGTTCGATCCTTCGAGCGGCATCATCGCGCAGACGCTGAAGCAGGGCCAGAAGGTCCAGATCTCCGGATTCGGCACCTTCGAGTCGCGACGCCGCAAGGGGCGCACGGGCCGCAACCCGCGCACAGGCGAGGAGATCATGATCCCGCCATCGACGACCGCGTCGTTCCGCGCCGGCAAGGCGTTGAAGGACACGGTCGGCTGAGCGGCTCCGCCGTGCGATGACAGGAGAGGCTCGCGCGTAGCGTTGGCGAGCCTCTCCTCATGAACGTTGCGGCCGGAACGTGCGCTGCGGTCTGGCCGTCGGCGCAGCTGTTTTCCTGTCGAAGTCGACGCGCAGGCTGCGTCCGCGCAGTGTCGTACCGTTGAGCGCGCGGATCACACGGTCCGCGACGTCGGCGGCGACTTCGACGACCGAGAACGTGTCGCGCAGCTCGATCTTCCCTATCTGCTCTCCCTTGACGCCCGCTTCGCCGGTGATCGCGCCGACCAGATCGCCCGGCCGGATGTTGTCGCGTGTGCCCGTGCTGACGAAAAGCCGGACGAACGCAGTCGGCCGGCCCGGCTCCGCGGGTTTCGGTTCGGGGGTGGGTGCAGTCGCTCGCCGTTCGCGGAGCATGGCGCTGAGTGCGGCAGCGATCTCGACAGCGCTGTGGTTCTCGAAGATCGGCTCGAGCAGCGCAATCTGTGCGTCGAGGTCGAGTTCGGCGATGGCGCGCCGGATCTCGTCTCGATAGACGGCGGCGGACGCCCTCTGCGGTCGGGCTCCGACCGCCTGCAGCGTGATCGCCGCCGCCCTCGCCGTCAGCCGCAGGTGCGGCAGCTCCGCCGGCTCGATCAGTACGAGGCCATCGGTCAGGTCCATGGTGGCCAGCGATTCCGGATCGAACGGCACATCGCACGCGATCAGTGCGGCGCCCGGCAGCGCGGACATGGGCGCGATCACCGCGTCCGCATCATCGCCTGCGGTTGTCGCCGCGCGGAACCCGCGCGAGCGCAGTTCCTCCGCGAACATGTCGGCCCGGCGCCTGGACCGAACGGCCACGAGCGCAGTGTCCGAACGGGATCGCCGCAGGATGCGAGCGAGCGCATCCGCTTTCTCGGACGCTGAAACGATGATGTACGACAGCGTTCCGATGGGCTCCGGCGGAATCGATCGGTTCTCGTCGACGGTGCGTGCGGGAATCGTGAGAGCGCGCCGGGCGTGCGCCTCGACGAACCGCTCGATCTCCCTGGACCACGACGCTGTCGTCAGGACACGCTGCGCATCGTTGGGAATCGATGCGGCCAGCGCCTGGAACGTAGCGTCGCCTTCGATCGTACGCAGGATGCCGACCTGCTCGAACACGATGGCTTCGAGACCATCGAGCTTGAGTGTCGACTCGCGGATGCCGCGGGCCGCCCCGCCGATCGAAGCTGTCACGATGCCATCGCCGCCGCGCGTGCTCCATTCGACGTTGAGCGCGCGGACGGTCACGGCCAGGTCGCCGGCGAGTGTCACAAGCGTTCGCGCCGCGCGAATGGCGCGTTCATCGCTCGCCGTCAGTACGAGTGCGCGAGGCCGGATCGGCGCGGTCGCGGACGGTGCCGCCTCCGTGTCGCCTTCAATCCGTGCACCGGCCGAGGCGTAGAGCCGGTCGACCAGACCCAGCGCCCACGCCGCGGTCACGCCCGACCCGCTCGATGCGACGAGCGCGGCATTGGCGCCGCGCCGAAGGACCGGGATGGCCGCGCGCTGCAGAGCGGTCGGTTCGTCGAAGCCGGCGGCGGCCGCCGTGGCCGCAAGTTGCTGTGTGAGGCCGAGTTCCGCGAAATCGCTCATTTCAGGGTACCCGCGGACAGCCCGCCCGGCAGCGCTTCGCCGAGGCCCTTGATGTCGCCCGGCTGATACGGCAGCAGTGTCAGCAGGTACTGGACTTCAGTGTCCAGCCGGGAGGTCCGGACCTGGTCGGTATCCGCGTGCACGGACGTGTCCAGCCCGTGGCCATGCACAGTGAACGTCACCGTCCCGTCGCCTCCGCTGAGACGGATCGAATGCCGGTCGCCACCAACATTGTCTATCGGGAGCCGGTCCGTCAGGACCTGCTCCGCCAACCGAAGGACTTCACGGCCGGGCAGGGCCGTCAACCGCTCGTATGTCATCAATTTCCGCCGGTCTCAATCCCGCGACCGGCCGCGGCCGGCCATGGGTTCTGGTTCATGGGCTCCTGTGGAGGCGGGCGTGCGCGACCCGCTTTCCCTAATCTAAGGTGTGGCCCGACTTGCACAAAGCCGTCCGGCTGCACACCATTCCCGCGACCGACCCGACCCCGTGGAGCATCCGGCAGCGATGCACGTCAGCGACAACATCCGCGATCTCGAGCCTTCAGCGACGCTCGCGGTCACGACATTGTGCAAGGCCATGCGCGAGCAGGGCCGCGAAGTGATCGACCTGAGCGCGGGCGAACCCGACTTCCGAACGCCGGACTTCGCCGCCCAGGCCGGCATCGCCGCCATCGTGCAGGGTTTCACGCATTACACGCCCGTGGCGGGCGTGCCCGCACTGCGCAACCTCATCGCCGAGGACCTGGCCCACCAGCACGGATGCGCAACCGACCCGGCCGGCGTAGTGGTCACGGCCGGCGCCAAGCACGCGCTCTTCAACGCCTGCTTCACACTGTTCGGTCCCGGCGACGAGGTCCTGATCCCCGGACCCTACTGGACCAGCTATCCCGAACTGGTGAAACTGGCCCGCGCCACGCCTGTCATCGTGCCATCCACGCTCGATAGCGGCTTCAAGACCGTGCCCGCAGACCTCGACGAGGCCCGCACGGAGAATACGCGCGGACTGCTCCTGAACTCGCCGAACAATCCGACCGGTGCGGTCTATTCGCGCGACGAAATGGAAGCCCTGTTCCGCTGGGCCGCCGACAACGACGTCACCATCATCAGTGACGAGATCTACGCGCGCATCTGCTTCAACGATGTCCGAGCCGCCGGCGCGCTCGACATGGATCCCGCCCTGCTCGAGAACGTGGTCGTCGTCGGCGGCGCGTCGAAGGCGTTCGCGATGACCGGCTGGCGCCTCGGCTTCAGCTACTCCGAGCCCGCGCTCGCTTCTCGAATGACCGCGCTCCAGAGTCACGTGATGTCCGGCATCTCGACGCCCACGCAGTATGCGGGCATGGCCGTGTTCCGGCAGGAGCCCCGCGTCGAGCACGCCGTTCGTGCCATGGTCGGCGTGTTCCGCCACCGTCGCGAGCGGCTCGTCTCCGCGTTCCGCAAGAACCTGCCACAGGCCGCATTCGCGATGCCGGAAGGCGCCTTCTATCTGTTCTTCCGCATCGACCCGTTCTTCAACGACACCGCTCGTGATTCGATAAGCTTCTGCAGCTGGCTGCTCGAGAAGACCGGCGTCGCGCTCGTACCAGGCAGGGCCTTCGGCGACGATCGATTCGCCCGACTTTCGTTCGCCGCGCCAGAAGACGAGATCGTCGAGGGCGTTCAGCGCATAGCCGAAGTACTCTCGGTGTCCGTCCTGCGCGACTGAGGTCGCAGTGGCATACGTTTTTCCCTCTGCGAGTCATTCGCGACAGGTGTTTTCTCTGCGTCATTCGCGGTAGGTGTTTTCCTCTGCGTCATTCGCGGCAGGTGTTTCACGCGGTGGTCGCGGGGGGAAGGCGGAGGTCGCGGGGAACAGAACTTCATATTTTAACGGATAACGGCTAACGGATAACGGATAACGGATAACGGATAACGGATAACGGATGGCGAGTGGACGGATGGCGGTTGATGGTTGAGTGGCGGATGGCGGAACTGGCTGCATGTCTGTTTGCCACCGGTTTCCGCGGCACAACCAGTTGAGGCGAGCGGGCGGGGATGGAATTCGCGGCGTGAGCATCGCGCGGCGCATCCCCAAAAAATGATCCGCGGCAGCGCGTGACGGCGACTGTTATCGCGCGCTTCGCGTCCTCCGCCCCCCTGCGTCCGCTGCGTGAAACCCCGACCGCCGGAATGCATGACGGCCGGATCCGCAAGCGCCGTAATCAGGGCGCAGCAAACGCAACACATGCAAGACGGAGTGCATTTCATGCGACGACTCAATGCGATGATCCTTGCGCTCGCCGCGCTCGCGGCCGGGCCCGTCGTTGCCGGCGCTCAGAGCGCCGACCTGATCGTCATGGCGGACCGTGTCTGGACCGGCGACCCGGACCGGCCGTGGGCCGAGGGTGTCGCGGTCCGCGGCGATCGCATTGTCGCCGTCGGCTCGCGGGCCGAGGTCATGGCCCTGCGATCGGATGGAACGCGGGTGATCGAGAACCCGGGCCGGTTCATGACGCCCGGCTTCATCGACAATCACACGCATTTCCAGAGCGCGGGCGCGCTGCTGCTCGGCGCGAACCTGCTCGATGTTGCCGATGAAGCGGGTCTCGTGCAGCGCGTTCGTGAGGCGCGGGACCGGCTGCCGGCAGGATCGTGGATCGTGGATGGACAGTGGGGCGCGTACGAGTCGTGGGCGCAGAACGCGACCGGCCGCGAGCAGGAAGCCTCGCCCGCGACCTCGCCGTTCGATCCCGACCGCACCATGATCGACTCGATCACGCCGGACGTGCCTGCGCTGCTCAACAAGTGGGACCGTTCCGCGTACCTGGCGAACGGCCGCGCGCTTGCACTGGCCGGCGCCGACTGCTCATGGGACGGCGTCGAGTGTGAAGCCGCCACGCCCACCGGCCGGCTCACGCCGCAGGCCGCGGCCAGGGTGCGACGCGTGATGCCGCAGAAGTCGCTGGAGCAGCGGCTCACCGAGTCGAAGGCCGCGCTCGAACACCTGGCCGAGCTGGGCGTCACCACGATCCATGACAATACCGGCCCCGAGCAGATGCAGGTCTTCACCATTCTGCGCGATGCCGGCCAGCTCACAACGCGGGTCTACGCCCGGCCGACGCTCGACAAATACGACGAGCTGGCCGCAGCCGGTATCACGCACGGGTTCGGTGACGAGTACCTCAGGATCGGCGGGCTCAAGGGCTTCGTCGACGGCATTATGGGCAACTCGTCGGCGCATTTCTACGAGCCGTACCTGACTACCGGCGTGCGCGGCTCGTGGCGAACCATGATGACCGAACCGCCCGGCATGCTGCCGCTCCTGTTGGGCGCGGACTCGGCCGGCCACTGGCCCCAGGTGCATGCCATAGGCGACGAAGCGATCGACACCCTGCTCGACATGTACGAGCACGTGATCCGCACCAACGGCCCGAAGGAGCGCCGGTTTCGCGTCATCCACACGCAAGTCATCCGCAATGCCGACGTCGCCCACCGCATGGCCCGCATGGGCATCATCGCCGAGGTTCAGCCCTATCACGCCATCGATGACATGCGGTGGATGGAAGAGAGGATCGGACCTGCACGCTCGCGCTGGGCCTACGCGTTCCGCACCCTCGATGAAGCGGGCGTGACGCTCTCGTTCGGCAGCGACTGGCCGGGTACGAACGCCGCATGGTATACGGCCGACGCTCTGACCGGGATGTACGCCGCCGTCACCCGCCAGACGCTCGACGGTAATCCGACCGGCGGCTGGTTCCCCGAAGAGCGCGTGGACCTCGAAACCGCCCTGCGCGCGTATACCGTCAACAACGCATGGGTCGCGGGCGAGGAATCCGACAAGGGCTCACTCGCGCCTGGCAAACTCGCCGACCTCGTCGTCGTGGACCGCGACATTTTCCGTATACCGCCATCGCAGCTGAAGGACGCGGATGTGCTCCTCACGATCGTCGGCGGACGCATCGTGTGGGATGCATCCGCGCGCCCGCGCACCTGACC
>DATKCF010000173.1:0-15024 GCA_035513345.1 Longimicrobiales bacterium | reverse complement strand
CGGAGCCGGGGCTTGTCCGGACGGAGTTGGACGCGGGCGATCTCGTCGAGGGCGGCCTGCGCCTGGGCGGTTGTCAGATGGCGAGGAGGCTGGTCGAGGGAATCGTCGCCTTCGAGAGTACGCAACATGTCGTTCAGGCGGCCGCCGACGCGGACTTCGTATCCCTCCACGATCTGGGCGAGGGCCGCGCGCAGCCCGCGCAGTTCAACGTGGAGCGCAGCATTGAAGCGTTCGCGCTTCTCCGATATGCGTCGGCGTTTGCCGGTTCCCGTCGTTTGCGCGGAGTCCGGTGTCCGGCCGTCCGGCGCTGGCGTCTGCGGCGCGGGCCGCGGGGCGGAACCGGTGTCCTTCGCCGGCTTCCTTGCCAGCTTCTTTGCCGGCTTCTTCGCGGCGCTCACGATATCGACTGGTTCGGGTGGATGGACTGGAGCACGCGACGGACGCGGTCCTTGAGTTCGGCGTGGATGGTATCGATGGAGCGGTTCGCGTTGACGATGGAGAAGTCGTAGCGCTTGTGGAGCTTGTGGAACTCGGCGCGGACGCGGCGCTGGTATTTTATGAAGCTGCCGAACCAGTCACGTTCGAGGCCGAGGTCCATACCGGACTCCCAGTAATCGAGGCCGCCATGAGACGCGAGTGTGCGGTCGACGAGCGTGCGGTCGGAGACCTGCAGGTAGAAGACGGCATCGGGCACGAGCGCCTTCGAGTAGAGCGAATCGAGCCAATCGGCGTCAGCGCCGCGAACGACGTCACGGGCCATGGGCGTGAAGGTGTAGCGGTCGGCGAGTACGACGGACCCGGCGCGCAGCGCGGGCACCATGGTGTTCTCGAGCTGGTCGTAGAAGTCGGTCGCGTAGAAGAGCGACATCGTGCGCGGGCTGAGGACGTTGCCTTCCTTGGCTGCCTCGAGTTCGTTGCCGACGAGGCGCGAGCGTTTGAGTCCGATCTGGACGACCGGGTAGCCGTTCTGCTCGAGCCATTCGGCGAGCAGGCCGACGTGCGTCGAACGGCCGGAGGAATCGGGTCCTTCGATGACGATGAGGGCGCCAGTGAGGCGGCTGAGGTCGAGGCCGGGCGGCGGGGTGCCAAAACAGCGCTTGGCTTTCGTCATCGGGGCACTCGGGTCCGGTACTGGCTGAGGTCGACACCTTCGCCAATGATCCTGCGGACATCCTGCTGCTGGTCGTAAACGTTGCGTGTGGCGTCGATGGTGGTGAACGGGAATTCGTCGGCGAGCCGGTCGTACTGCTCCATGATGCGGCCCTGGAAGATGCGAAAGCTCTCGGTCAGGTCATTGGACAGGCCGAGGTCCATGCCGGCTTCGAAGTACTTGAGGCTCGGCCTGCCTTCGAGGATGCGGCCGAGTGCGGTCTCGAGCGGCAGCCGGAAATACAATGTGAAGTCCGGCATGCGTGCGAACCCGTAGAGGCGGCGGACCCAGTCGGTGTCGCAGCCGCGCACGGCGTCGCGCACGAACGATGTGAAGATGTACCGATCGCAGAGCACGATATAGCCGCCACGCAGCATGGGCAGGATCTGGCGTTCGTAGCGGTCGGCGAAGTCGGTCGCGTGGATGAGACTGAAGGTGGTCGGCGTGAGCAGCTGCTTCTTTTTCCCCCGCCGTGTAGCGTTGCGCACGAGCGAGCTCGAGTTCCACTCGGTGAAGTGCACGCGCAGGCGGAGCCCATAAAGCCACTCGTGGAGCAGGTGTATCTGCGTCGACTTGCCGGATCCGTCGAGCCCCTCGACGGCGATGAGCACGCCGGCATGACGGCGGCGCGGGCTCACGGCCGCTGCTCCTTTACCTTCACCTGCAGATCGAAGACCTTCTCGAAGAAGGCGACTTTTCTCTGTACCGCCCACTTCTCGAGGAGGAGGTCGCCGCCGCCTAGCGGTTCGACGAGCGCGGTGCCATTGGTCACGCCGACTCGGACTTCGCGGACCGTCTGGAGGTGTTCGCGGTCGAGTGCATCGGCGAGACGGACGATGGCGGAGAGTCGGCTCACGCGGCCCCGCTGGTTCTCGGTCAGCTCCATGTACGTTTCGTGGTGCGGCGAGGGCTCCCCTTTGCGATGGTAGCGGGCTACGTTCGCGGCCATCAGGATCTCATCGGGCGTCAGTCCCGGCAGTTCGGACTGCGAGACGATATAGAAGGAGTGCTTGTGGTGTTTCCTGTAGTTGATGAACAGTCCGACGTCATGCAGCGCGGCACCCGCGATCAGGACCCGACGGTCCCGTCGCGGCAGACGGTGCAGGTCCTGGAGCTGGTCGAACATGGACAGCCCGAGCCGGACCACGTGGCGAGCGTGTGCGGCGTCGAAACGGAACCGTCTGCCGAGTGCGATCGCGCCGTTCAGCACGATCTGCTCCTGGCGCTCGACGTGGGGCTCGTGCCGCGCGTAGTCGTCGACCAGGTCGATGAGGATGCCGTCCTTCAGGCCGACCTGGGGCACATGGATCACGTCGAAGCCGGTCTGCGCGCAGAGCTGCTCGTACACGGTCGCGGCCGGCAGGATCACGTCGGCCCGGTCTTCTCGCAGGCCCAGCTCGGTCACACGCTGATGGTACGACAGGTGAGCCAGTTGCTCGATCAGCCTGCGCAGTGTTTCGATCGGCAGGCGGGCCACACCGCGGTCGTCGGTCGGCGCATCCGCCATCTTCGCGAGCGCTTCGATGTTACCGCCCGTCGCAATGAACCCGGCACGGCGAGACCGGCCGACTGCCGGCACCCGCATTGTCGACGCGTACTCCTCGAGACGGCGCCGGAACCTGCCCGGCTCATCACCGGCGACCTGCAGTTCCTCGAGAAGCCGGACCGAGCCCATACCGTGGGACACGCTCCAACGGACGTCCCGATCATCGACCAGCGAGACCTCGACACTGCCTCCGCCCAGGTCGACCAGGATCCACCGATCCTCGCCCAGGTCGATCCTGTTGCGGACGGCCTGGTGAACCAGTCGGACTTCCTCGGCGCCCGTGATCATCTCGATCTCGATGCCCGCTTCGGCACGCGCTCGCTCGACGAACTCGTCGCCGTTATCGCTGTCCCGGACGGCGCTGGTCGCGACCGCCCTGTAGCGGCTGATGTCGGTGGTCCGCAGCCGCTGCTGATACGACGACAGCGCAACGATGGCGGCGTTCATCGCCGAGTCCGTCAGCCGGCCCGTAAGGAAGGCATCGTGGCCGAGACGCACGGGTGTGCGCGTCTGCTCGAGAACCGTGTAGTGCGCCGGCCCTATGAACTCCGCGGCGATGAACCGCATCGCATTCGAACCGACATCGATCGCTGCGACCCGTGTGGGAAACGTGCCGTCGAGTGTCGCCAACACCGACTCGCCGGGCGCGTCCGCCGCGTCCGGGAGGCTGTCGTTCGGACCGTGAGCTGCCATACGGCTCGAATCTATCGGCTGGATCCGGGATACGCGACGCACCCGCACGCGGGGCGCCGATCGTGAGCCGGCTCACAGGTCGTTCGCGTAGGAAACGAACTTGAATCGACCGTCACGTTCCAGAACCGACCCGAAGACCCGCTTCGACTCGATGTCGTCACCGGACCGGACCGAGACCGTGCATTCCTGCCAAAGCCGGTTCGGCCCTTCCGCGACGGGTTCCGGCTCGCATGTGTGCTCCCCGAGCATTCCGGTCGTGCCGCCATACAGCCGGAGCGCACGCAGGATGCCTTTTTCGCCGTTCTGCTGGATCTGGAACCAGACGAGACCGGGCGGCAGCTCGTACGGCTCGCGCGTGTACACGGTGTGAGGATAGTAGAGGTGCGCGAACTCGGTCCGGTCGATGATCAGGCTGCGTAGAGCCGCCGTGTCGCTTCGTTCGAGCGCGGCCCGGAACCGGGCGACAAGCTCAGTGACACTTCCAGCCGCGCCGCCGCCGAGTTCAACCGGCTGTGTGTCGATCGTGGCCCGGAACCGACGGATCTCCTCATCGATCGGGAAGATGCTGTCGATATGCACGGGGGGTCGGGTCCGGCTCGCCTCCGAGTCGCGTGCTTCGAGCGCTGGCGCCGCGCCGGGATCTTCGGCGGCGGCGCCAGCGTCGGACCATTCACAGGCTCCGATCAACGACACGCATGCGAATGCCGTAACAGCGGTCAATGCGGGTCTCTGTCTCATGGTTGGTGGTTGCGACCCCGCGGTCTCAGTTGTCCGCGTAGCTCGTCCAGTTCTCCCACCACTTCGCGCCGTTCGGATCGACTGCACCGCGGAACGCCGTGCCGCTAATGAACGAGCCGGCCCTCGCGGCGATCGCGCCCGTGAACGCCGCCATGCCGCCGGACCGCGCGGGCGAGTTGGCGGCGGGCGTCCAGTCGAACTGGTTGCCGGCCGATGGATCGGCAGGCAGCGAATTGAAGATCAATGCCGCGGTCGTCACATCGGCTTCAATGGCGCTCGCCGCCATGTCGACGCTCAGCTGGCCGGTCTGGAACACTGATGCGTTGTCCGCCGCCAGCACGTTCCGGATGAGAAGGTCGCCGTCCGTGATCCGCTCGCCCGTAGACGCCTGGTCACGAAGGCTCAACGCGGCCTTGGGCCAGCGCGCTACGACGCCGTTGACGTAGATTCCCGCCGTTCCACGACGCAGCACCATGCCGTACCCGCCAGACGTGGCATCGACTACGCCCGGCCCGGTGCCGATCAGCGTGAAGTTGGCCACGAGCGGAGCGGTAAACGGTTCCGAAAGCTGGCCGTTCAAACAGTTGGCTCCGGCGCAGCCGTCGTTCTCGATTCCCTGCGGATCACTGGATACGTTGCCGGCTCCGGTCCGCGGAATCAGAACCTTCGACTGATACCCGATCAGGTACTGGAGCCGGCCACTGAACCCTTCCGACATGTCGAAGTGGTCGTCGCCCGACTCGTACGAAACGAGGTACTTCGCATCCGCGGTCCCGCCGAACCATTCGAAGTGGTCATCGAGGCCAGCCAGCGCCTGAAGGTGATCCATCTCCGTGCCGCTGCCGACAGCCGCGAACGTGAAGCTGTTCAACTCGGCGTCCGGAGCTGTCGCGTAGCCGGCGAACTCGACGCGGACGTAGTGCAGCTCTCCGCTGTCGTCCGCGTCGTCCGTTCCGCCCGCGTAGTTGACTTCCGGATTGGCCGCGCCCGTGCCCGTGCCCTCGAGGATGACGGGATCGCCGCGGTTGATGCGCGCGTTGCCGACGATGATCAGGCCGCCCCAGTCGCCCGGCTGTCTCTGTCCGGCCGCCCGCGACGATGTGAACACGATCGGCGCATCAGCCGTGCCCATTGCGCGGATGCGCGCGCCACGCAGGATGAACAGCGACGAGCCCAAAGTATTGAAGTCGCCGTGGATGATGGTACCGGCCTCGATCGTCAGCGTAGCACCGTTCGCAACCTTGATGAACCCGCTCAGCGTATAGAGCGTGTCCGCGTACAGCGTCCGATCGGCCGTGATGTCCGTGCTGATGGTTGCGACCTTCGGTCCTTCGGCCGGCGTGCTCAGCGATGTCTCGGTGCTGAAGTCGCTCTGGTTCGAGCCGGACGATGCTGCCACGCGGTACCTGTACGTCGACGACGGGTTGAGGCCCGAGTCGTCGTATGTCGTGGCTGACGGTGTGCCGACCGTCGCGAAGGCGCCCGCCGTGCCGTCCGCGCGCTGGACGATGTACGAGGTCGCACCCGATACCGCGTTGTACGTTACCTGTGCGCTGGTGGCCGAGATCGCCGTAACAGTCACGCCGGTCGGGACGGACAGGCCGGGTGACGACGGATCGTCCTCGTCGCACCCGCCTGTTACGAGCGCCAGTCCGACGATCAGGCCGAGTGGCAGTGTTCTGTGGAATAGTCGGTTCATCATTTCACCTGAGAGAATGAATCGGGACGATTGTTCAACACAGGTCCCAATCGAGCGTGCGCGTGTGTAACGCGCGTCGCGTTCGTGTCTCGCGCTTGTCACGATCGTCTATTGTTTCCACGACAGCCCGAGCGAGAACGAGCGACCGACGCGCCAGGATTCGCGTGTAACGGTTCCCTGGGTCACGCGGTACGGCTCATCGAGGATGTTCCTCGCATCCAGCTTGGCGGACACTGACCCGGTCAACGCGAAGCGGAGCGAAAGGTCGAGCACGTTTCGCGACTGTTCGTAGATGTCGGGCAGCGGTGCTTCGGCGGCGCTCACGATGCGCTCACCAACGACATTGTAGAGCAGTGTAGCGCTGGTTCCGCCGAAGCCGGGCGCCCAGGTCAGGCCGGTATTGACGACGTACGGCGCCTGGCCGACCATGGTCCTCTCGTCGCTCGTCTTGCTCGCGCCGCCACTGCCGATCCTGATATCGCTGTTCATGACCGTCGCATTGGCGAAGGCGGTGAACGGTTCGAGTGATTCCATCAGCAGGCCGAGCCCTTTGCGGATCTCGATTTCGACACCTTGGTTCGAAGCGCTTTCAGCGTTGACGAAGCGGACGACGCGGGTGCCGGACGTACCGAGGTACACACGCTCGATCGGGTTGTCGAAGTTCTTTGCGAAGACGGCGAGCGACACGACTTCGCCGGGGTTCGGGTACCATTCCCAGCGCACGTCCGCGTTCTGTATGAGGGTGCGTTCCAGCTCGGGATTGCCGAGCACGTTGTCACCGCCGAGAACCTCGCGGTACTGGATGCCTGCCAGTTCGCGATACTCGGGCCGTGACAGCGTCTGGCTGGCCGACAGGCGGAGGTTCTGGTTGTCGGTCAGCGAGATGTTGACTGCGACTGCGGGCAGCAAGTCCGTGTATTCCGGCTCGGCGACCAGCGGTTCACCGATGGTTGGCTGCGCCACGACGCGGATGGCGGACCGCTCGACGCGGGCGCCACCGATCAGGCGGATCCGGCTCGACAGCCCGACGTCCACCATCGCGTAGCCAGCCACGAGTTCGTCCTCTGCCGAGTATGAACCGCCCTGGCTGAGCGGCGTGATCCGCAGGATCGACTGCGTGCCGGCAGTGAACCGACCGTCGAATATCTCCTCCGGATCGAGTTCGCGGTCCGCCCGCCCGAGCTGGCCCGTCGAGATGCTGTACGCGTTGTTGGCCGCATCACGCGTCGTCGACCGGAACGCGCCGCCCAGTTTCACGAAATGCTGGTTCCCCGCCGCGCCGAAAGTGACACGGTAGTTGGCGCTGGCCTCGAATGAATCCTCCGACAGATCGCCGAACGTACGGACTGCGCCCTCGTTGCTGACGCTGAACCACGCTGGAGGCAACTCGGCGCCCGTCGCCGGATCCGACTGTGTCGCATACACAACTTCGGAACGGTCCGGCTCGTTGCGCTGTACGCCGGAAGTCGTGAGCGACCAGTCAGCGCGGTGGCGGCTGGACAGCTCGTGCTCACCCTTCAACTGTATGGATCGCACGCTGCGCTCGACGAACCGCAGCCGCTGGATGGACAGAGGCAGGTTGCCGTGGTTCTCGCTCGAGCCGAACTCGGTGCGGCCTTCATTGTCGGCGGTTCTGTTGTACGTCGCACCGAGCGCCAGCCGCGTGCGTGAGCCCACGAGTGTCGAGATGTTGGCGAGACCGCCCCACAGCACGCTGGTCCTGCCGGTCATGCCCTCGAAGCGGTCGACCTCGAGCGCCGTCTCGTCCGGTCCGGCAATCGCCTGCGCCCGCACCTCATCGAGCCTGGCCTCCGCACTGTGCGAGTACGTCACCGAGAACAGGTACGAGATGTCCTGTCCGAACATCGGATCCGTACCGCCTACCGACGCGCCCATCGACGCGCTCGGCGCCGCGCTCCGCCGATCCACCGACCACGCGTTCCGGAAGGAATCGACGAGTCGGTTCATTTCGGCGGGCGCAATCTGGGACTGGAACGAGCCGGCGTTGAGCACGGGATCGGGCACCTGGCGGTCGCTGCCAGCGAACGCGAGCCACTCCGATCCGACCGTGGGCGCGAAGGGCAGCTCGGTTCCCGTAACGCTGCCGTTGTAGCCCATGCCGAAGGAGTACGTGACCTGGCGCGCCGCCGGAAACTCACGCGTCCGGATGTCGACCTGGGCTCCGCTGAAATCACCGGACTGGTCCGGCGTGAAGGTCTTCGACGTCGTGATCGTCTCGAGCAGCCCCGCGGGGAACATGTCGAGCGGGACGACCTTGCGTTCGGGCTCGGGACTCGGAATGCGCGCGCCGTTGAGCGACGTCGTGGTGTAGCGTTCGCCGAGGCCACGCACGAAGACGTACTTGCCGTCCTGCACGGTTACGCCGCTGACGCGCTGCATGGCGGCGGCCGCATCGCCGTCCGGACTGCGTGAGATCTGTTCCGACGTGATGGCGTTGAGGATGCCGGTCGCATTGCGCTGCTGGTTGAGCGCGCGACTGACACTTCCCCGCTCTGCGCCGGCCGACACTTCGATGGCATCCAGTTCGATCGCCCGCGGATCGAGCGACAGGTCCTGTTCGACTGCCTCGCCTGCCTCGACGATCACGCCCGTGACCGTCTTCGTCCCGTAGCCGAGGCTCTTTGCCACGAGTGAGACCGGGCCGGCAGGCACTTCCGACAGAACGAACCGGCCATCGACACCGGACAGTGCACCGACCGACGAGCCCTCGACCTGGAGGATGACGCCGACCAGTCCCTGACCCGTACCGGCATCGATCACACGGCCCACGATCCGGCCCGTGTGTGTGCCGTTGCCGTTCTGAGGGACGCTCGCCTGCGCCGACGCGGAACCGGCGAGTGTCACCAGGGAAACGATCGCTGTCGCCAGAATGCGGGTTCGGTAGCGAAACTTCATGCTCGGATATCTCCGTCCGGTGTCGTGGCGGCACGTCCAGCGCTGGACCGGCTGCCGCTTGATGCTATCGATCGGCCGCGACGATTCCGGAACGGACAGGTAACGGCAGGGTCACGGACCCAGGCTGTCAGGGACGGACAAGCGGGTGTGGCGAGTGGCACGTAGTGGTTCTTCGGTGACGAACCATTGGTTCGATCGGCCGTAAGTCGCTCTCTTGCTGGCGGTTGCTCGACCCGCTAGACTCGCCGGTCGGCCGTGCCGCTCTGGGGGGCATCATGGATGAGCTGAAACAGATCGATATTGCCGAGCTGGCCGACGCCTGGTCGCTGCTCGGCGCGGAGGACCGCGCCGAAGGGTTCCGGATGCTCGATGCGAATGAGGCGGAGGACTTCTTCTTCGATCTCGATGCGCGCGACCAGGCCGAGTTGCTCGAGACGTTGCCGCTTACGGAGCGACGGCGCTGGATCCGGCTGCTCCCGCCTGACGATGGCGCCGACCTGATACAGGCGGCGGACGAGCCGTTCCGTCACTCCCTGATCGATCTGCTCGACGAGCACAAGCGCAAGGAAGTCTCGGCGCTGCTCGCGTACGCGGAAGACGCGGCGGGCGGGCTGATGAGTTCGCGCTACGCACGCGTGCGCCCGGACATGACGGTGGACGAGGCGATCGCGTACCTGCGACGGCAGGCCGTGGCGACGATCGAGCCGGAAACGATCTACTACGTGTACGTGCTGGACAGTGCGCAGCGGCTCATGGGCGTCATCTCGTTCCGGGACCTGTTCGCATCACCGGGCAACCGCCCGGTTCGCGAGGTGATGGTCACGGCTGTGATCGCGGCGCACGAGCAGATGGACCAGGAGGAGGTCGCGCAGCTCTTCGCGGAGCACGACCTGCTGGCCATGCCCGTCATCGACGACGACCGCGTCCTCAAGGGCATTGTCACGATCGATGACATCGTCGATGTCGTCGAGGAAGAGGCTACCGAGGACATCCAGAAACTGGGCGGCATGGAGGCGCTGGACGAGCCGTACATGCGCATTGGTTTCGTAACGCTGATGCGCAAGCGTGGCGGTTGGCTGGTCCTGCTGTTTTTCGCGCAGATGCTGACCGCTTCCGTGATCGCCGGCTTCGAGGAGCAGATCAAGCTCATCGCCGCTCTCGCGATCTTCATCCCGCTGATCCTGAGCAGTGGCGGCAACTCGGGCTCGCAGGCGGCCACGCTCGTGATTCGCGCGCTCACGGTGGGCGAGGTCCGCCTGCGCGACTGGTGGCGAGTGGCGAGGCGTGAGATGGCGGCCGGCCTGACGCTCGGCGCGGTCCTCGGACTGCTCGGCTTCGGGCGCATCATGCTTGCCGCGGCGTTCGGCGTCGACTACGACACGCAGGCCGTGCTGCTGGCATGGGTAATCGCGGCCAGTCTGATCGGCGTCGTTGTCTGGGGCACGCTTGTCGGCTCGATGCTGCCGTTCGCGCTCGACCGCCTCGGTCTCGATCCGGCCAGCGCGTCCGGCCCGCTCGTCGCAACGCTGTCCGACGTGATGGGCCTGCTGATCTACTTCTCGATCGCTCGCCTCGTCATCTTCTGAACCGCGGCAGCCTCGCCATCGGCCCCTGCATTGCCGGGTTGATCGCCACTACCCGACTTTCGTGCCCGATGCTGCCATGACTGCATCCCACTGCTCGTCGGTCACGGGCCAGACCGCAACGCGCGGCATCCGCACGAACGACAGCGTCGACATCACGTCGTCCGCTTTCAGTTCGGCCAGCGGGACCGGCCGTTTCAGCTTCCTGAAGGGCTCGAGATCGACAACTACGCGGTCCGCGTTCTTAGGATCGGGCCGGGCCTCGGCCGTGACCTTCGCGATACCGGTGATCGCCTTGTCCGGCGCGGTGTGGTAGATCAGAACGAGGTCGCCTGCTCTGGCTTTCCTCATGTTGTTCTGCGCACGCGAGTTCTTCACGCCGTCCCAGACGGTGGCGCCCTCATCCGTGAGGTGATCAAAGCCGTAGTCGGTCGGGTCGGCAAGATACACCCATTTCTGCTGCGCTGCCATCAGCGGCTCGCTCCGTTCGGGGTCGCGCCATGGTCGACACAGATGCGCTCGATCTCGGCGCGCGACAGTACGTGGTCGGTTGTCTTGGCACGTTCGAATACCAGGCGACACAGCTCCTCATCGCTCGCGTCGTACCCGTGCTCATCGAGCCAGTACTTCACGTTCGACATGCCGCTTACGTGGCTGATCTCGATCTCCTGGTGGCGCCCGAACCAGTCCGCTGGCACGCCGGAGTAGACGCGGTCGACCAGCCAGGCATCACCCTTCGCTCTTGCCTTGATGATCGCCGCCGCATGTACACCCGTGCCCGTGCGGAACGCGTCGGTTCCGAACACTGGATAGTTGGCTGGAATCGGGATGCCGGTCGCGCGCGAGACGGCCTCGCAGTACGCGGGCAGCATCGACAGATCGCCGTCGTGCATGCCGAGCAGCTTCATGTTGACCAGCAGCAGGTCCATTTCGGCGTTGCCGACCCGCTCGCCGATGCCGAGCGCGGTGCCGTGAACGCGGTGCGCGCCCGCTTCGATCGCGGCGAACACGTTGGCAATGCCGAAACCGCGGTCGCGGTGGCCGTGCCAGTCGACTTTCACGTCCTCACCGCCGGGCTTCACGATTTCGTCGATGACGAAACGGACCAGCGCTTTCGTGCCTTCCGGCGTGGCGTGCCCGACCGTGTCGGCCAAGCAGATGCGGCGGGCGCCGCACTCGATCGCCGTGCCATACAGCTTCCTGAGCGTGTCCGGCCGCGCGCGCGTCGTATCCTCC
Source organism: Longimicrobiales bacterium (assembly GCA_035513345.1). Lineage (GTDB taxonomy): Bacteria > Gemmatimonadota > Gemmatimonadetes > Longimicrobiales > RSA9 > DATKCF01. Next base: position 3,463 of record DATKCF010000173.1, on the reverse strand, counting down.
GTCACGTACATCACGTCCAGCCCCTCGCCGACCGCGAACGTGACGGCGTCTTCCGTGGCCGCCAGCATGCGATCCAGCGTCCAGTCCTCGGCGTACTGCCGGATCGGCGACGAGCCGATGAACGTGCACGCCTCGATCGGGACGCCCGTCTCCTGCGTGATCCGCGCGATCGGCTCGACGTCCGCTCGCACCGTGCGTGCGGCGCAGTTCGCTGTGATCCTCAGCTTCGAGCGCGCGATCTCACTGGCCAGCGCACGCACGTCCTCGACCGCCCGCGGACCCGCGCCCGGAAGCCCGATGTCCGCCGTGTGGATGCCGAGCGCGTCCATGAGGTGCAGGATCTCGATCTTGACGCCGATCGTCGGATCCTGGACCGATGGGGACTGCAGTCCGTCGCGAAGCGTCTCGTCATCCAGCTCGATACGCCCCACGGCCCGGAAATCGACCGTACCGGCCGCCGTATTCCAGTCGTATATGAGATCCTGCTTCGTCATCACTCCGCCGTGAATCAGACCTGGCTGCCGAGCCGCCCCGGGAGCGCCGTTCGTCCTGTGCGAATCTCTCCCACGCACCATCCGATTGTCAACGCGGCGCGCAGCGCGCAGACTTATCGGATGGTCACGGTGCTTGCGGGAACGATTGGGCGGCTGGCGGACGAGCCGCGGATCGCGAAGGCGAGAGCGCTTCTGCGCCGTACGGATGACACGACTGTCGAGGAGCAGCTCCGCATCGCACTGATCGCGTCGCCGCCGTTCGGCGAGGATCGTCGAGGCGAGTGGGTCGCGGCGCGTTTCGCTGACATCGGCCTCTCGAACGTGCACCGTGATGGCGAGGGCAACGTGCTCGGCACGGTGAAGGGTACCGGCGATGCTGACGGCGCCATCATCGTAGCCGCGCACCTCGACACGGTGTTCCCGGCCGACACTCCGCTGCACGTGCGCGAGGAGGGCCACCGCCTGTACGTACCGGGCATAGCCGACAACGCGCGCGGCCTGGCCGCTCTGCTCGCGATCGCGCGCGCGCTGACCACGAGCGGTGTCGCGCCGACGCGCTCCATCGTACTGGCCGGCACCATGGGCGAAGAGGGAATCGGCGACCTGCGCGGCGTGAAGTACCTGTTCCGCGAGGACGGCGGATTCCGCGGGGCCGCGGCGTTCATTGCGGTCGATGGCACCGACAGCCGTCGCATCGTGACGAGCGCAGTCGGCTCGAAGCGGTTCCGCATCGCGATCCGCGGGCCCGGCGGGCACGCATGGGCCGACCGTGGCAGTGCGAACGCCGCGCACGCACTCGGCGATGTGCTGTCCGCGCTGTCCTCGCTGCGGCTGCCGTCACGGCCGGCGTGGTCGCTCAATGTCGGCCGCATCGGCGGCGGCACCAGCATCAACGCGATCCCCGAGGAAGCGTGGCTGGAACTCGACCTGCGCAGCGAGGCCGGCGAGACGCTGGCCAGCCTCGAGGACCTGGCGCTTGCGCGCGTCCGGCAGGCTGTGCGGTCCGCCAATACGCACAGGTTGCGGGGCACCGCCGCCCTCACTGTCGATGTCGCATGCATCGGTTCGCGACCCGCAGGCCGCACTCGACTCGACTCGAACCTCGTCGACGCCGCGAAGGAAGCCACTCGCTACATCGGACGCAGACCCGAAGTCGTCGCCTCATCGACGGACGCGAACGTGCCAATGGCGCTCGGCATCCCCGCGATCGCGATCGGCGCCGGCGGCGAGTCCGGCGGCATGCACACGGTCGGCGAGTGGTACGACAACCGCAAGGGACCGGACGGCATCGTGCGCGCGCTCCTGACCATCATCGCCGTGGCCGGCCAGGACTGAGAACAGGGCTGGGGCTCCGGCCCGGATCGTGTTCCACGGCTTGCGTCGCGGCGAGGCGTCGGCTAGATCGTTGCAGAGACGAGGCGCGAAACCGCGTGTTCCGGAGAGCCAATGATCCGAGGTCAACGACCCGTATACGACGTCTGCATTGTCGGCTCGGGTGCGGGTGGCGGCATGGCGGCGTACCAGCTCGCGAACGCGGGTGTGAACGTCGTGATGCTCGAGGCGGGCCCGGAGTGGTACGCCACCGAAGACAGCGCGATGTTCACGTGGTCGTACGAATCGCCGCGACGTGGAGCAGCGACGCCCGAGCGACCGTTCGGCGAGTGGGACGCGTGCGATGGCGGCTGGGAGATCGAGGGCGAGCCGTACACGACGGCGCCCGGCACCGAGTTCCGCTGGTGGCGAGCGCGCATGCTCGGCGGGCGCACGAATCACTGGGGTCGCATCTCGCTGCGCTTCGGGCCGGACGATTTCCGGCGAGGCGATCTCGATGGGCTCAGCCCGAACTGGCCGATCACGTACGATGACATCAAGCCGTACTATGACCGCGTCGACCGGCTGGTCGGTATCTTCGGCAGCATCGAGAATCTGCCCAACGAGCCGGACGGCATCTTCATGCCGCCGCCTCGCCCGCGCTGTTATGAACTGCTGGTCAAACGTGCGTGTGACAACCTCGACATCACGTGCATCCCGTCGCGACTGTCCATCATCACGCAGGCGCTCGGCAACCGGCCGCCGTGTCACTACTGTGGCCAGTGCAACCGCGGCTGCACGGCGAACGCGAACTTCTCGAGCCCGTCCGTCCTGATCGCGCCCGCTCTCGACACCGGCAACCTCACGTTGCTGACGAACGCGATGGTGCGCGAGGTCACGGTCGACAGTGCGGGCCTGGCCAACGGTGTGTCGTACATCGACAAGAATACCGGCCAGGATGAGCACATCCAGGCCAGGGTAGTCGTGCTCGCGGCAAGTGCGTGCTCGTCCGCCCGCATCCTGCTCAACTCGAAGTCGTCACAGTTCCCCAACGGCCTCGCCAACTCGAGTGGCACAGTCGGCAAGTGGCTGACCGATACTACCGGCGCCAGCGTGTCCGGCTTCATCCCGCAGATGGTCGACCACGTCCCGCACAACGAGGATGGCGTCGGCGGCATGCACGTGTACATGCCCTGGTGGCTCGACAACAGCCAGCTCGATTTCCCGCGCGGCTACCACATCGAAGTCTGGGGCGGATTGGGCATGCCCGGCTACGGCTTCATGGGCGGGATCCACCGCTATCCCGGTGCGGGTGGATACGGCCAGGGGCTCAAGCGGGACTATCGCCGCTTCTACGGCGCGACAGTCGGCTTCTCCGGCCGTGGCGAGATGATCCCGAACGAGAACTCGTTCTGTGAACTCGACCCCGAAGTCACCGACCGCTGGGGCATCCCCGTGCTGCGCTTTCACTGGCAGTTCACGGACCACGAGTTCAACCAGGTCCGCCACATGCACGAGACATTCCGCGGCATCATAGACGAAATGGGCGGCGAGGTCTGGTCGCCGATGCCGTCGCGCGAGCGCGGCTACGGCATTGCGGCTGGCGGCACCATCATCCACGAACTCGGCGGAACGCGGATGGGCGACGACCCGTCGAA
>DATKCF010000172.1:0-107082 GCA_035513345.1 Longimicrobiales bacterium | reverse complement strand
TCACGGCGTCCTGTTCCGCCGGCGGCGACGGTGGCGGCGGAGTCGTCGTGCGCGACACAATCATTTCGCACGCTCGGCGCGCTGTGACCGTCCGGATCGTCGAGAACCCGGCGGACCCGCCGTCGCTCGAGCAGTGGACTGTCGGGGCGGAGCCGCTCGTCGATCTGGGCGGCCAGGACGTGCCGGAGGAGGAAGCGCTGTTCCGTGTAGAGTCAGCGTACCGGCTGCGGGATGGCCGCATCATCGTCGCGGACGGCGGCAGCACGAGCCTCAAGGTCTTTGATGAGACGGGCACGCTGGTGCGCTCGATCGGCCGGTCCGGCGACGGGCCGAGCGAGTTCCGCGGCATCAACCAGTTCGAGCGGCTGACTGGCGATTCGCTTGCCGTATGGGACTTCGCGCAGGCCAGGCTGACGGTCTTCGATGCCGATGGCAATGTTGGCCGCGAGGTCCGCATCGGTGCGACCGAGGCCTCACCCATGTCGGACATCATCGGCACGTTCGACGACCGTACGCTGCTCACACGCGACTTCGTCCGTCTTGCCGAAACGCCGAGCGGCCTCGTTCGACACGACATCGGCGCGTTCCACCTCGACGTGAACGGCAACGTCCTCGACACGATTCCGCCGATCCTCAGCGGTGAGATCTGGTTCGTTCCACGCAACGGCGGCTTCTCCGTCTTCAGTGTGCCCATGCCCCGCATGACCGACATCGTTGCGCACGGGTCAAGCATCCTGGTCGGCGACACCGACCGCCCCGAGATCCGCGTCCTCTCGGCCAGCGGCGAGCCGCGCATGCTCGTTCGCTGGCACAGCCGGCCGCGCCCAATCACCGAGTCGGACATTGCCAGCGCCCGCGCGCATGCACTGGAGGAATCGTCGGAGTCGGAACGCACCGAAGTCGAGCGCATGTTCGCGCAGATCGACATGCCACCCGCCATGCCCGCGTTCGGCGCGCTGCGCGTCGACGCCGCCGGCAACCTCTGGGTCATGGACTATCGGACCGATTGGGATGATGGCGACGTCTCGTGGTCCGTGTTCGATCCCGATGGAGCCATGATTGCCCGCCTCTCCATGCCCGGCGGCTTCATGCCCACGCACATTGGCGATGACTTCGTACTCGGCATCGCGACGGACGAGCTGGATGTCGAGCATGTGAGGTTGTACCGCCTGACCCGCCAGGGCTGACGCCGCACTGCCCGGTCGGTCAGCTGCAACCTGGTGGACGCCACCGGATCGCCTCGCCGCCGGCTCGGGCGCAACGACCCCGTGTCCGTGCGGCAGCGGCAGGAAGTACAAGAAATCCTGCGGCCCGCTCGACGCCGCGAATCCGGACATCGGACCCGACGCCGCGACGGCACCGTTTCAGTCGGCGGCGGGCGCGAAGCGGTTCGCGATGGCCAGCACGTCGCTGTCCGCGCTGCGATCGGATGCGGCGTCGTGGTCGGTCGCTACCGTGACGCGGAGGGCCTGCAACCCGCTCGCGCCGGGCAGGTCCTCGATCTCGAATTCCTCGATGTCACCGACAATGAAACCGGTCGACCGCAGGAACGCGAGGAACTCGAGGTACTCGGCGGCTTCGCGCGGGTGCGAGTACACGATCGCGATGCGGCCCGGCTGCGTGAGTTGCTCCCGCGTATGGCGGATCCTGGCCTTGTCGATGCGTTTCTTCACGATCTCGTAGCGGATGTTGTACGCGCCATCGACGTCGAACCGCTTCTCATCGGCGCGGAACCGGATCGCGAGAGGCGATGAGTGCACGAGGATCAGGTGTGCGACTTCGAGCGGGACCGGCAGTGTTTCCTCGATGCGACGCAGTTCGCGGACGACGGCGCACATCGTCATGAGCTGCCAGAGCCGGAGATTGCGCAGGTAGATGGGATCGAAGCGGCCATCCTCCTGGAGCGAAGCGCCGACGTAGATGTTGTAGTCGACGCCGTCCGTCTTGAAGCGCTCGAAGTAATGCGGAAACATGGTCTGCGCGTTCGCCTGCTGGCCATCGATGAAGGCAATGATCGTGTCATTGACGCGAGTGACGGCGTCCTCGAAGTCGCGTCGTTTGCGGTAGAGGAATCCGAGGCCGGGGTCGAGCGCGCGACGGTATCGACCGATCGCGTCGGCCGTGTCGCCTCCGAAGTACTCGACCTGGCGGATCACGTCATCGAACGCGGTACCGAGGAAATCGAGGACGCGGACCTCGTCGCCGGATCGCAATCCTTCGGCGACGCCGCGGGCGAAGGTTTCGAGGCGATGATCCAGTTCGGCGAGGACGGGCAGCGGCCTCGCCCTTGCCGCCGCCGCGATCACGTCGCGCGCGAGCTCGAGCTGATCGAGAAGGTCCGCCTCGATCGCCGCCGTGCGGTGCATCGACGAGCCGCGCACGTCCGACAGGCCGTAGAGCGGATATACGTCGGGGAACACGATCGGCTCCGCCTGCACGAACTCGGCGGTCCGCAGCGAAGCGGTGTAGTTGAGCGCGGCCTTGCGGAACCGCCATTCGACGGCCGGGTGGATGGCCGTGTAGTGCTGCTTGATGACGGCCTGGATGCGGGTCTCGCGGTCATCGAGCATGCGTTGCATGGCAATGGCGAACAGGCCGAGCGCGTCTCTGATGTGGCCGGTGTTGAACACGTGCAGTGCACCCGGCACAGGCGACGCCAGCTCGATCAGGCCAATCAGCCGGTCGCCGATCTCGAGCGGCGCGATCATGATGTTGCGGATGCCCTGCTCGAGCACGTGATGCTCGAAGCGCGACGGCAGCTCGACCGCGGCCAGGTCGCGTACGACGAATGGCGAGCGGGACTCGGCGACCTTCGTATAGATCGATTCGGCACGGTTCGGACAATCGGGCACGACGCCATCACTCAGCAGGATGCTGCCGCCGACCGGCTCCGCGCCGATGATCGCGTCGTCGTCATCACGTTTGACGCGGATCAGGCCCAGCTCGATGTCGGGCCGGTGCAGCAGCGTACGCAGCCGCGAGCGCAGTCGCTCGACGTTTTCCGGCGTCGCCATCGCGTCCGGCCGCAGCAGGTCGGCTGTCAGTGCGGCCTGCACACGCTGCTCCGTCACATCAGTGAACTGCATGATGGCGAAGCCGTGCAACTCGAACGTGCCTGCGGGAAGCGCCGCTTCCCACGACTCGAAGTTCAACCGGTCCGCCAGCAGCGCCTCGATCCTGCCGGGGCTGAGCGCGGGCAGCTCGCCGGTCGGCACGGCTTGACAGAAACGGGTATCGACCGAAACGCGGAAATGCCTTTCGAGGCCCGTGTCCGGATCCCTGGCCGTAATGTCGAACGGCACGACCACATCGAAATCGACGCCGTAGTGAACCGACAGGATGTACTGGTAGACGAGCAGCGCGCGGAACTCGGCCGTTGGCCCGCTGAACTCACCGCGCAGCACATCTCCGAGACCGGTCCGCTTTGCGCCGGGCGTAAGGTAGACCGGCTTCGGATCGAACGGCGCGACGGCCGCGCCGATCAGATCATCACCGGCGGCAGCGGGGAAGACCGCGCTCATGAGCAACGCAACGACGTCCGCGTTGCGTTCGAGCACCGCCTCGTCCTCGATCGGACCGAACAGTTCGGGAACACGCTCGGCCGCCGCCACGACAGCCGCCGCGGCTGCCGCGGCCGGGCCGGGTTCGCCGGCCAGATCACGCCACCGATCGATCAGCTTCTCAAACGACAGGATCCGCCGGAACGGAAACCGCCCCTCCATCCACGTCCTCCAGTCCGCCGGCCAGGATGAGCCGGGTGTGATCCTTTCCAATCCCCCGATGGCGCCGCCGGTTCCCGGTTCAAAAACAAAAGGGGATGTGGAGATGCGAACGGCGACAGGGAGACCGGAAACGATGGATAACGACTGTTTCTCGCAGAGGCCGCGATGGGGGTGGAGGACGCTGGCTGTTCTTCCGGCGTTCCGGATGGCACCGACTCCGGGCAGTCCGCCGGATGTTCTTTTGGGGGGTCTCCTGGTCCGGGCCTGGTCCCGGTTACTGGTCAGTTCGGGATGGGGCGGGGTCAGCCGACACTACACGGCCGCGGGGAACGTGCGGCGGCGATCCCGGGGCGTGGGTGCGTCGACCCCTGCTCCGCCGTGAGTTCAACAACATGTAATCCGTCCCCGTGTCCTCCGCTCCCCCAAGCGTCCCAGCGTGAAACCCCGAGCGCCCGAACCGTCCTGCGCAAGCGGAAAATTCTTTCCAGGAATCGCCGTTCATGTCTCCACATCCCCAGTGCAGTTTCGGCCCTCGATGATAGCCCGAGGTTCCGGCCTGGCCGTTCCGCCCGAGTTCCTCCCGGGCATCATCCCGCGTATCTTGCGAGCCGGACGCGCGCTCGTGCACGGGCGTGATTCGGTCCGATCATGCGCAAACACAGGAGACAGATCGTTGGCCAGGCGCAGGAAGGACAGCAGGAAGCGGTCGCAGTCCCTGGGGCAGAAGGCCCGGCGGCGCAAGGGCCCGGGTGGTGTGGCCGTCCCGAGGCCGTTCAGTGTGCGGACCTCGACGATCCAGGGGAAGGGCGCCTTCGCATGGTGCTGGATCCCGGCGGGCACACGCATCATCGAGTACACGGGTGAGCGCATAACCGAGGACGAATCCGATTCACGCTACGATGACGACAGCATGGAACGGCACCACACGTTCCTGTTCTCGGTCGATGACGAAATCGTCATTGATGCGGGCGTTGGCGGCAACGAAGCTCGCTTCATCAATCACTCGTGCGATCCGAACTGTGAAGCGATCGACGAGGGAGGCCGCATCTTCATCGAAGCGATCCGCGACATCGCGCCCGGCGAAGAGTTGTTCTACGACTACGGCTATGAGCTGGACGAGCCGCTCACGCCGTCGCTGGTCAGGCAGTATCCGTGTTACTGCGGAACCGCGAACTGCCGTGGCACGATCCTGGCCCTGCCGGAGTGATCGACGGCCGCGTCAGCCGGCGGACCGGCCGTGGCTTTGCGCGTCGCCGTAGCCCGCCCATTCCTCGATCCTTCGCCGGTCCCGTTCGCGGTCGATGATCGATGATGCGGAGGGCGTTCTCGCGGCGATGCGCGCCAGCAGGCCGCCCCGCCGTATCAGGAGATTCGTGACACGGACGGGATAGAGCGTCCAGACCAGCATCGAATCGGGCTCCAGCTCGTAGATCTCACGGAGCCTGGACGGAGACGGGAACACGCTGCGCAGGGTCAGGGCGAGTCGTTTGCGCCAGCCGCGCGTCCGCTGGATCTCGACCATGGTTTCGGAGACATCGACCGATGGTGTGAGGACGTAGCGTTTGGCGATCGTGATGACGGCTTCGTCACTGTCCTCGCGGTCGAGCGCGTCGAGCGCGTCAACGGGTACGTCGGCGCCGAGGACGTCACGGCCGAGGCGTAGCGCGGCGTACACGAACGGACCGGCATTCGCCGCATTGGCCGTCTTCACCATGGCATCCCAGTCGATCGGTCCGGCGTTACGGATGACGGTGGCGATGTCGACGAGCCCCTTGAGGGCGGTGCGTTCGAACCGGTGATGGTAGGCCACGTGGAGGCAGAGGTGCAGCAGCAGGTGCTCCGTAGCGGGAACCACCACGGCTGCGCCGTCGAGCGTCTCCGCCCGTGCGCTTCGCCATATCGCGTTCACGTCGATCGAAAACGGACTGGTCGGCCGCTCGATGTCGTAGTGGACTTCGAGAATCTCCGCACCGGGTTTCTCGAGCGTAGCCAGATGATTCGACCACGCGCAGCGCTCATCGACGTCCCCTCGTGGCAGCGGGCCGTAGCCCATGCCGACGAGGATACGCTCGGCATCCGCGATGCGGGAGCGCGGGACCATCAGATCGATATCCGCCATCGACCGGAGCGCCGGCTCCGCGTACACGAACCTGGCGAGGTGGATGCCCTTCAGCAGCATGACGGGAATCGATTCGGCGGCGAGAGCGGTGGCGGCAGCCGCCGTTTCGCGGAATAGAATGGCGTTGCGGAACGCATTGTACAGGTAGTGCTGGCGCAGACTTTCGACGACAGCGGATGGCGAGGCAATCGACGCATCGAACAGGCCCCGCCATGCAACCGCGCCCAGCCTGTGGCGGATGGCCTCCTCGGCCAGGCAATGCAACAGCTCGGCGGGCGCCTGCTGCAATACGGAAGCGTCCATGTCGGCCCGTAGCAGATGGATCAGCAGATCCTGGGCCTTGCGACGGTCCTCGATCGGTCTGACGCGTGTCATACCGGTGCGATGCCAGTGAGGTCGTTCCACGGGCTTCACGACCATCGTGCTTCGAACCAGCGGATGAAACGACCCATCATGATTCCGCGCAGCAGGAGAAGGCCGTAGTCGGCCAGGTGCTCGGGTCCGAACCGATCGGGCCAACGGTCGAGCAGGCCCTGCATTCGGTCGAGATCGAGGCAGCGCCGGGCCAGCTCGATGTCGCGAAGCGCTCGAACCTCGTTGACCATGTCCTGCCGCATGCGGCCGAACCAGACGGGCCAGTCCGCGGCCTGCGAGCCTCGAGTCGTGCGGTCGAGAATCGATGGCGGAACCAGCGATCGCATGCCGTTCCTGATCAGAAGGCGGTCACTGCCGTTCCGAAGGTATTGCGAGCCGGGAATGGCCAGACAGAACTCGACGACACGCAGATCCGTGGGTGCTTCGCGCGTCTCGATCGGGAACCATCCGCGTAGCGAATGGGCTACGTCAAAGCCGTCGCCACCGGCGGCAAGCAAGCGGAAGCGGTACTCGGGGCCGCTCGCGCGGGCCATGCTGGTCTCGTCTTCGAGGCGGTCACGGGCGATTTCATTCACGTGCATCGCCTGCGCGAACTCCGGCCGTATGGCGGACACGCTGGGTTCCCGGATCGGCGGTTGCCGGCCAGTGCGGAACCGTGCGTAGCTCGCCAGCACGGATGCCGGGATGAGGGGCAGCAGGACCTGGTCCCTGATGACGTCGCGTGGTCGGCGGCCTCGAGCGGCTGCGACCGCGCGTGCTTCCCGGACGGCCGATAGCAAGCGACCCCGCCTGGCATTGTCGGTGATCGAACGCAACCCCGTATAGCTGATCGTGATGTTGCCCTTGCCGCCGTTGAGCATCACGCTCGCGCCGCGGCTGCCGGCGGCATCGTAGATCTGGCGGACCCACGTCAGGTTGATCGAGTTGCGGATGGGCGAGCACAGGACCTCGAAGAGCCGATCGGCGTCCTCGAGCGGCGTTCCGTCCTGTCCGCGCAGAACGACCAGGTCGATGTTGTCATGCATCGCCGCCAGCGCGCGAACTTCGGCCGATTCGTCATTGACCCAGCCCTCGCGCGCCGAGCCCGCGAACTCCGAACGCGGCGCTGCATGAAACGCCTGCAAGCGGCCGCCCGACTCGCGCAGGACGTCTGCGGCCATGCCGGCAACGCTCGAAGAGTCGAGCCCCGCGCTCACCATGATCGCGACCGGACCAGCCGACCGAAGCCGGTCGCGGACCGCTCGCCGGAATACCGATCGGAACGCTTCGAGATACTCATCGTCGGATCCGAGCACGAGTCGCCTTTCTGGATCCGGCGACCAGTACCGGTGCTGCCGTATGCTTTCGCGCGTCGCGGTCAGTGTGTGCCCCGGAGCCAGCCGCGTGACACCCGCAAAGCACGTCGACTCGCTGTCCTCCAGCAGAACCAGCAGCTCGGCAAGCTTCTGCTCGTTCAGCCTTGGCACCACGTCCGGCAGCGCCAGCAGCGACGGAATCGATGAGGCTACCGCCAGCCGACCCGGACCGCGATGCTGGAACAGAACGCGCTGGCCGAGCGGGTCCCGTGCACAGAACAGCATCTCACGTCGCTCGTCGTGGATCACGAACGCAAAGTCGCCGATCAGCTTCGCCGGAGTGTCCGTGCCCCACGCCTCCCACGCCGCGAGGATGTAGCCGCTGTCCGGCATGTCCGCAGCATCCGCTCGCGCGAGCCCGAGTTCCGCCGCCAGCTCCGGCCGGTTGTCGATCCGTGCGTCGGCCACCACTACCGTTGTCCCGTCCCGAGACTTCGCCGGTTGCTCATCGAACGAATCCTCCGGCGTAACGCGCATCAGCCGGCTGCCAAGGCCGACGCGCCCCGATCCGTGAAGCCACACACCATCCGGACCCGTGCCCCACGACGACAATGCGCGCAGCATCCACGCGATCGATTCGCCTTCGATCGGCCGGTCGTCGTGCCCGTACAACGCGCAGATCACACTCATGGTCGAGAACCGGCCGGCCAGGCGAACGTTGAGACGACAGTAAATCGGCGTTCGAGCGGCGCCCCTGTCACGATCAGGCCGCCCACGCGGACCCATGCGTGCGCATCGAGATCCCGCCTGGGGTCGACGCCAAGGTAGAGCGTGGACGCAATCGCCCGCCGACGCAGCATCAGCGTGGCGGCAACCGCCTGCGGAAAGCAGACGGGCTTCCATGGCAGGTGTGCGGCCGCCGCTTCGACCGCCCAGCGCACGCGCCTCGCCTGCCCGATGACAATCGCGTCCTCCGATGGTACGCTTTCCGCCATGTGACGACCCAGTCGCCGGGCGATCCGCGCGAATGACACCGCCCTGAGCGCGGCGCCGGCCAGCACCAGAGTCGCGGCGGCCTCGACGATCAGACCCTGGTCACGAAGCGGGAGTCGTGCGAACCGGATCAGGCGATTCACCGCTCACCTCGACCAGGCCTTCATCCAGAAGCTCGGTCAGGAACTCTTCGACATCCGCGCGGCAGACCGCCGGATCGACATCGAACTCGCTCATCAGCTGCCTGCACAGCTCACCGATCGAGCGTGGCTCCGCGACCAGCTCCCAGATCCGGCCACCAACGCCACCGAGGCTGTAGTACTTCTCACGCGCGATCGACATCATCACGACGCTCTGATCGACTTCAACGGCGACCGGTTCGCGACTCTGCCTGACGATGGTTCGATCGGTCAATGCGGGACGGCTCACGGCTCTACCTCCGGTTTCCGGCCTCCCTCGACCACGGCGAGGATTTCCTCGATGACGGAGTCCGATTCGGCGTGCCCATGCGGTCGGATCAGCCTCGAAACGGGGACGACGCGGGCCACATTCGCCACGCCACGAAGCCACGCCGCTTCGAGACCGAGCGGCCTCACAAACTCCTGACGGTACGTATGGCCACCCACCACGTCGACCGCGTCCAGACCCTTCAACGCGATCGTGCGTGGCGGGCCGTCGCCCCAGGATAGCAGGAATATGCCGCTCAGCGGAACCGGCTCGCCACGACCAGTCTCGTCAACACCCGATTCGAGATGGTACTTCTCCCTCGTGCCGCCCGCACGCTCCAGCACTGACGAGTCCCGGTTCAAAGACTCGACCGCATCGGGCGCAAGCTTCACTCGCGCCGGACCCGGCCACACCGAGTACCCGCCGTCCCGCTCCGCCAGGACGCACACGTCGTCCGCGATAATGCGATGCCCCGCCCGTGCGAAGTGCGCCGCCAGACTCGACTTGCCGGCTCCGGACACTCCGGCGAACGCAACACACCCGCCGCCCGGCAACTGCACCGCGCTCGCGTGCAGCGGCAACAGGCCCCGCTGCAGCCAGATCGCTCCTAGGACTGAGCCGGTCAAGTAAAGACGTACAGCCGACTCCGCCGCGCCGGGAGAGGCCTCCACAACAATGCTCCGGCCGCCAGCCGCCAGAAACCTCGCCACTCCCCGTACAACGAGGATCAGTTGCCCGTCCTCTACAAAGAAGTCGGCCTCCCGATCCGCCGCCAGCTCGGGTCCTTCGACCCGGCCCGGCTCGACCGTCACATCAGCCTGACCCCCGGGACTCGCCCGCGGAAACCCCAGCGCAATGCGCGACCGTGTACGAACACCATGGCACAGATAGTCGATCGATTCCGCGTTCCACATGCTCGTCCGTTACCACATCATCGGGGGGAAACCGCTCGCGGCCGCCCGGACGACAACAATGCCGCCCGCGCCCCGACGAACAAAGCGTCCCCCCGGCTCAACGAGCCGGGGGGACGCCCGGTAATCCGCTGTCCCTTTCAGTTCAGGTCAGCTCTGGAAATCAGGAAGCCCGTCCACAGTTGTGCCCCGCCCCGAGCGCGTTTCGTCGAGCGGCTTCTGCACCAGACTGGGCTTCTCCCAAGCTGTCCGGACCTTGTTCTCCTGTGAATCCACGATGTCACCTCCTACGGGGATCGACTCAGTTCTGCCATGTCCTGCACAACCCGCAGTCCATGACCGCTGCCTCCAGCATCCGCGTTGGCCTGCCGTCCACGCCAACGGGTGCCAATACTACAATGCCTGCGGAAAGACCATGCAACAAGCGCGCCGGGTCCCACCCGATTGTGGATACGCCCGCATGCTTGACCTGTAACTGGCTTTACATTGCGCCAGCCGATCGCCGGGTTGATGTATGTACGCAACAGATGTCGCGTGACCCTGCCGATGTGGATAACGATCGTTCATCCGGGAACATGCCTTACCCGACAAACCGACGCCAGAACGACAGTGAGGCCGACCGATTCGATTGACGCGGTGCGCCCTACCGGTCGGCGACGGGTTTGTAGGCACGCTTGTCGTAGCCGGTGTAGATCTGGCGAGGCCGCGCGATCTTCTGGTCGGCATCGACCATCATTTCCTGCCAGTGGGCCAGCCAGCCGGCGGTCCGGGGAATGGCGAAGAGGACGGGGAACATGTCGACGGGGAAACCCATGGCCTGGTAGATGATGCCGGAGTAGAAGTCGACGTTGGGGTAGAGGTTGCGGCTGACGAAGTAGTCGTCTTCGAGGGCGATCTTCTCGAGTTCGAGGGCGATATCGAGGAGCGGATTGGTTCCAGTGACTTCGAAGACCTGCGGTGCCATTTCCTTGAGGATGCGAGCGCGCGGATCGTAGCTCTTGTAGACGCGGTGTCCGAAGCCCATGAGGCGGAACTCGCCGGCCTTTACGCGCTTGATGTACTCGGGGATGCGGTCTTTGCGCCCGATCTCCTGGAGCATGCGGAGCACTTGCTCGTTGGCGCCGCCATGCAGGGGACCGTAGAGCGCGGCGGCGGCAGCGGCCAGGGATACGTAAGGATCGGCGTGGGAGCTGCTGACGTTGCGCATGGCGCTGGTCGAGCAGTTCTGTTCGTGGTCGGCGTGCAGGATGAAGAGGACTTCGAGAGTGCGGGCCAGGACTGGATTCGCTTCCTTTGGATCGGGCGACAGGCTGAACATCATGTTGAGGAAGTTCGACGTATAGCCGAGGTCGTTGTGCGGATACACGTACTGCCGGCCGATGCTGTGCTTGAAGATGAAGGCGGCGATGGTTGGCAGCTTGGCGATGAGCCGATGGATCTGGCGGGTCCGGGAGAGCGGATCCATGACGTCGCGCGATTCGGGATAGAAGGTCGACAGAGCGGCGACGGTGCTGACGAGCATGCCCATGGGGTGAGCATTGTGGTGGAAGCCGTCGATGAACTTCTTGATGTTCTCGTGGATCAGCGTATGGTGTGTGATGTCCCAGACCCAGCGATCGTACTCGGTCTGGCCGGGCAGTTCGCCATGGAGAATGAGGTATGCGACCTCGAGGAAGTTGCTGTTTTCGGCGAGATCCTCGATGGGATAGCCGCGGTACCGGAGGATTCCTTTCGAGCCATCGATGAAGGTGACCGCGCTCATGCAGGAAGCGGTGTTCATGAACGCGGGATCGTAGGTCATCAAGCCGAAGTCATCGTCGCCGTCCTTGATCTTGCGGAGGTCGATGGCGCGGATGGTGGATGCGTTTTTCGGATAGGTGCCGTGCAGGATCGGGACCTCGATGGTCTGGCCGGTCCTGTTGTCGGTGATGGTGAGTGTATCGGGCATCGGTCAGGTCTCCACGTTGCTGACGGCGAAATCTGCGCGGCGGACGCGTTCCGCGTCCCGCCTGTGGCGCCGCGAACGAGGCCGCACGAGGCCGCACGAGGCCGCACGAGGCGAAGGATAACACATGCGGGAGCGCTGCGCTCGCGGGCTGCGCGAGCGCGAGAAGCGAGTGCTCAGCGCCCTCGCGGACCGCGCGATCGGGCGGGTCCTGAAACCGGCGACGTGGAAGCATCGTCCGGACGACACGACGGCTGTCCTTGCGAGCGTTTGGCCGTCCGGAAACCGACACCCTGGTTCCGGGGTTACCAGAGGACCCCGGTGTGAAGCGAACGAACAGAGAGGCATGGCGATGCTCGAGAAAATGAGGCCACGCGGAAGCCGCCCGGGAAGTGCCGGCGCGGTGACGATCGCACTGGCGGCCGTGCTGGCCGGCTGTGGCGGTACAGGCGACCCGGCGGTCGGCGTCGCGCCGATCCCGGCGGCGGACGACGCGCTGGGCGTCGCGTTCGACAGCGGCACGAACGAACTCGTGTTCGAGCTGAAGCCGATCGATCTGCCGGCGGGCGCCGGGCACCACGGGACGGTGCAGCCGGCACCGCTCGAGGGCATCGTGCCGCGCGGCGGCTGGGTGAACGGCTACCACATCGAGATCGTTGACGAGAACGGCGTTGCCGTGCCGCAGGACATCGTACACCACGTCAACATCATCATCCCGGGCCGACGCGAGCTGTTCAGCCAGATCATGCAGCGACTGGGTGCCGCGGGCCATGAGACGGATCCCGTCCGGATGCCCCGCGTGGTCGGCTATCCTCTGGGCAGCGGCGACAGGATCCTGGTGTCGGCGATGCTGCACAATCCGACGCAGCAGTCCTGGCAGGGGGTGCGCGTTCGCGTCCGGATGAACCACATCCCTGGCGACGTGTTCATTCGTCCGATGCGGATCTATCCGTTCTATCTGGACGTGTTGCCGCCGGCCGGCACGCACGCCTTCGATCTTCCGCCGGGCGAGTCAGAGACGGCGTGGGAAGGACGGCCCTCGGTTTCCGGCCGGATCCTGGCGATGGGCGGCCACGTCCACAAGTACGCCGAGTACCTGCGCCTCGAGAACCTCACGACCGGCAAGGTCGTGTACGAAACGAAGCCGATCCTGGACGAGCACGGGGACGTGATCGGCATGCCGCAGGACAGGTACTTCTGGCGCTTCGGTGTCCCGATCTCGAAGGAGCACACGTACCGCGTCGTGGTGAAGTACAACAATCCGACCGGGTCGGCGCTCATCGGCGGAGGCATGGGCGCAATGGGCGGGATCATGGTCGCGGGCAGCGAATGGCCCGCCATCGATCCGCGCCATCCCGAGTACCAGAAGGATATGGTCATCACATGGCGGCAGGACGAACAAGCGACAACGTCCGGTGAGGATCATTCCGGAATGTCGCATTCGCACTGAGAAGACCCCCAACAGCCGTTCCGCTCGCGCAGGACGGTTTCGGCGCTCGGGGTTTCACGCTGAGGACGCTGGGGGAGCGGAGGCCGCGGGGACGGATTATCCTTTTGGAACTCACGGCGGAGCAGGGGTCGACGCGTACCCGCGCCCCGGGATCGCCTCCAGACGTTCCGCAGCCGTGGGTGTCGACTGACCCCCGCCGACCCTGAACTCACCAGCATCCAGGCCCAGGCCCAGGATCCAGACGAGCCCCCCAAAAGTCCGGCTGCCTGCCCGGAGTCGGTGCCATCCGGACGGCGGAAGAACAGCAGCGTCCTCCGCCCCGACCGCGTCCCCTGCGTGGAACACCCGTTCCTTCCGCTCGCTCTGCAAGCCGGGGCCGGGTCGCGTCATTTCTCCTCGAGTTCCTCGAGGGTCCGGGGGAAATCCTCGTGCAGCAATCGGGAGAGCGCGCGGTCGGCGAGTATCTTCCCTCCGGTCTGGCATTTCGCGCAGTAGTTGGTCTCGTTGTTCGCGTAGGCAATGCGCTGGATGGGCGAGCGGCAGACCGGGCACGGCAGGCCGTGTCGGCCGTGCACCTTCATACGAGGATGGAATGCGGTGACCTTGTCGGGGAACGCGTCGCCTGTTTCCTGTCGCAGTATCTCGATCCAGTCGGCAAGGCTTGTGCGAACGGCCGCATGAAGTCTGCGTATCTCCTCATCGTCGAGTCGGCCGGTGAGTTTGACGGGCGAGAGCTTTGCGTCGAGCAGGATCTCGTCGGAATGAGCGTTGCCGATGCCGCTGAAGAGGCGGGGATCGGTGAGTGAGCGTTTGAGGGTGTGGTTCTCGCTGCGCAGCCGTTCGGCGAAGGCATCGAATGAGCAGTCGAGCGGATCGAGCCCGCCGCGGTCGAACTGGGTGAGCGATTCGCGCCCGCGCACGACGTGCAGGGACGCTCGCCGTGTCGTGCCGGCTTCGGTAAACAGGACGGAGCCGTGGTCGAAGTCGAACGCGGCGTGGCCGAGCTTGCGCGGGATCTTAACGCCGGCCTCCTTCCAGCGCAGCCGGCCCGCGATCATGAGGTGGATGACGGCGTACAGGTCGGGGTCGAACTCGAGAACGATGCGTTCGCCGATGTGCGAGATGCCCGTGACGATGTGGTCGTTCAACGCCGATACGGGCGGATCGTACGTACGCAGCAGGAACGGTGAAGCGATCCGGATCCGGCGCAGGGGGAAGCCGCTGACGTGTCGCCTGAGCGCATCGACGTAGAGCGATATTTCGGGCAGCTCGGGCATGCTCGCAGGCCGGTCTGTTGCATGGGCCGGCGGAACCCGCGGCCCCGGTTCAGGGTTTCCTCACCGCGTACCGACCTTCCGCCCGACTCACCGTACAACCGGCTTCCATGAACGTCAAACCGCGGTTCCGTTTTCTGGTTGTCGCGCTGATCACGCTGGTGGCGTCCCCGCTGGACGCGCAGGTGGCGGCCACGGACTACACCGGCGCGGAGGCGCTGGGGCTGACGCTGAGGCGGATGGCCACGACCGCGCGTGTGCTCATGATCGGCGCGCATCCGGACGATGAGAACACGGCGGTGCTGGCCGCGCTCGCGCTCGGTGAAGGCGCCGATGTCGCCTACCTCTCGCTGACCCGCGGCGATGGTGGCCAGAACCTGATCGGCCCCGAGCTGAAGGCGGGACTCGGGCTGATCCGGACCGACGAGCTGCTGGCGGCCCGCCGGATCGATGGCGCCCGCCAGTTCTTTGCCCGCGCCTACGACTACGGCTACTCGAAGAGCGCGGATGAAGCGTTCCGGCACTGGCCGCGAGACTCGGTGACGGCGGATGTGGTCGCGGTCATCCGCGGGTTCCGGCCGGACGTCATTCTGTCGGTATGGAGTGGCACGCCGGCGGATGGTCACGGCCAGCACGAAGCGAGTGGTATTGTGGCGAAGGACGCATATGAGGCGGCGGCCGACCCGGCGAGGTTCGCGGATCAGATCGCGGCCGGTCTGGAGCCGCACCGTGCTCGGCATCTGCTGCAATCGACGTGGCGTCCGTCGGCCGAGCCCGCGTTCTGGATCGCGACGGGCCGTTACGACCCTCTGTTGGGGCGCTCGCATTTCCAGATCTCGATGGCGAGCCGGAGTCAGCATCGGTCGCAGGACCAGGGCTCGGCGCAGCCGGCCGGTCCGCAACGGACGGCGGTGGTACCGCTCGGCGGTTCGCGGCCCGCTTCGCTCTTCGCCGACGTACCGACCACGCTGGCAGGCCATGCCAGGGCGGTCGGGGCGCCGGACTCGCTGCTGTCCGTCCTCGAGGCGTGGCAGAACAACGTCGAGCAGGCGACGACTTCGTTCAATCCATTGCGGCCGGACGCTCTGGTCACTCCGCTCTCTGCCGCCTTCGAGTCGCTGGCCGAAGCGTCGTCGCTCGCCCGCGCCGCAGGCTTGCGCGAGTTGGCGTTCCGCGTGGACGCAGAACGCGATGACGCGGCCGAGGCGTTGCGCCTGGCGGCGGGCATCGTTCTCGTGGCGGAGGCCGAAGACGACATCGTGGTGCCCGGCCAGACGTTCGAAGTCACACTAGGCATCTGGAACGGCGGCACGTCGACCGTGAGCATCGAGTCGCTTGCGCCCGCGCTGCCCGCTGGCTGGCGGATGGCGACTGTAATCGATGGTGTTGCCGCGGTCAGGCCCGGCGAACTCGTGAGCAGACGGTTCGGCGTGATCGTGCCGGCCCGTCCCGGCTTCTCCGACCCGTACTTCCTCGAAGCGCCTCGCCAGGGCGACATGTATTCATGGCCGGCCGATCTCGCGGTTCGCGGACGGCCGTACGAAGCGCCGCCGGTCCGGGTCGAGGCGAGGGTGCGCATCGGATCGACCGTACTGCCGCTTGCGACGGAAGCCAGGTTCGTCCAGGTCGACAAGGCGCTTGGCGAGCGACGGTTGTCCGTGCTGGTCGTGCCGGCCGCCGCCGTCCGGGTCGAACCGGGCATTGCGGTTGTCCCGCTCACCGCTTCGACCGATGACGGCGATGCACCACCGGCCCGCGACGTTACCGTGACCGTGACCGGCGAAGCGCCCGGCGGCATTGCGGGCGAGGTCCGCATCGAGGCGCCCGCCGGCTGGGCCGTGTCGCCAGAGTCGTTGCCGGTCCGGATTGCGGCCGAAGGAGAGCGCCAGAGTCTCCGGTTCACGGTATCTCCGCCCGCCGGGCTTGCGCCCGGGAAGTACCGCGTCGGTGCGGTCTTCGAGGATGGCGACGGCGCGACGTACCGCCGCGGCTGGACGCGTATCGACTATCCGCACACGGAGCCGAGGCTGCTCTTCGGAGACGCGGCTGCTACGTTCTCCGTCTTCCCCGTCGCGGTGGCTGACGGGCTCCGTGTCGGTTTCATCGAGGGCGCAGGCGATGACGCCGCGGCCGCGCTCACACAGATGGGCGCGCAGGTCGAGCCACTCTCACCGGCAATGCTTCGATCCGGCGACCTGGCCCCGTTCGACGTGATCGTCTCAGGGATCCGCGCTTACGAAGTCAGGCCCGACATCATCGAAGCCAATGCGCGACTCCTCGACTGGGTCGAAGCGGGCGGGACGTACGTCGTGCAGTACAACAAGCAGGAATATGTGCGCGGCGGCTTCGCGCCGTATCCGCTCGAGATGCGCCAATCGGCCGACCGGGTGACGGACGAGGCATCCCCTGTCCGGATCGTGGCGCCCGAGCACCCGGCCATGAACTGGCCCAACCTGATCGGGCCGTCCGACTTCGAGGACTGGGTGCAGGAGCGGGGTCTGTACTTTCCGAGCGGGTGGGACGAGCGGTGGACGCCGTTGCTGGAGATGAACGATCCGGGCGAGTCGCCGCAAACGGGCAGCCTCCTCGTCACGACTCACGGCCGGGGAACGTATGTGTATACGGGGCTGTCGTTCTTCAGGCAGTTACCCGAGGGCGTGCCGGGCGCGTACAGGATCCTGGCTAACCTGGTCTCGCTGGGCGGCCGCTGACGGGCCGGAGACCCACACTTCTTCCGATCCGGCGCTCGGGGTTTCACGCTGGGGACGCCGGGGGAGCGGAGGTCGCTGCGACGGATTACTTGTTTTTGAACGCACGGCGGAGCATGGGTCGACGCGCACTCGGCCCGGGACCAGACCCGGACCAGAAGAGCCCCCAAAAAATGTCCGGCTGCCTGCCCGGTGTCGGCGCCATCCGGAAGCCGGAAGAACAGCCAGCGTCCGCCCCCATCGCGTCCCCTGCGCGCAACAGCCGTTCCTCCGATCAGAGGTCCTTCGGCCGCACGAACTGCTCGAGGTACGCCTTCCCCCAGTCGATGCCGGACCACGAGTCGACGTCGAAGCGGAGCACGGCCAGAGCGCCGGTCGGATACTTCTGGCGCAATCTGGCGAGCGCCTTCTTCCTGCCATCGCCGGCCAGTCGCACGGCCAGCTCTTCGAAGCCGGGGTTGTGCCCGATCAGCAGCACGGAACCGACGTCATCATGGAGCATGCGCAGCCACGCGAAGATGAGGTCCGGCATGGCCATGTACAGATTGTCCTCGACGCGGAACTGCGGGTCGCCGAGCTGCGGGCGCACGAGATCCCACGTCTCGAGAGCCCGTTTCGCGCCTGAGGTGAGTACTGCATCGGGCACGAGTCCTTCCACCTTCATGTACTTGCCGATGCGAGGTGCGGCGTCGCGGCCGCGGTCCGCCAGCGGCCGGTCGAAGTCCGGCAGCGCCGTGTCATCCCAGCTCGACTTCGCGTGACGGAGCAACAGTACGCGTTTCATGGTGTCGCGCTCTCTGAACGGGTTCAGAACTGGAAACCTGCCCTGACGTAGACGCCCGTGCGGTCCTCGCCGCGCACAACGGCGAGGGTCAGTACGTTGGCGGCGTGCAATGCGGCGAGCCAGATGCCGCCGCCCGCGCCCGTGTGCCACGTACCGGATGATTCGCCGGACACGAACACGCGCCCCGCATCCGCGATGGTGAACACGCCGAAATGAGCGGGCAGCGTGAGGAAGAAACGGGCAACCGGAACACGCAGCTCGGCATTGGCGAATGCTGACGCTTCTCCGGCGAACCGCCGGTTCGCGTAGCCGCGAATCGTGTTCGACCCGCCGAGGTACGCAGCTTCATGATACGGTATCCGGCCCCACAGTTTCTCGCCACCGGCGCGCACGGCGAGTACCGGTGTTCCGGCGGTATCCCAGGCCGCAAACAGCGCGGCTTCGGCGCGAACACCGCCGAACGGTTGGGCAACGTCGAGCCATGCTGGAAAGTAGCGGCCGTTCAGGCGGACAAGGGTTCCCCGCGTGGCTGCGGTACGGTGATCACGCGTATCGCGCACGAACCCGGCTTCGAGCCCGAGTTCGGCGAACTCGCCCGCTCCATACGGGTCGAGCGATGCGACCAGTGTGCCACTCTGTCGGAACGGTGTCGTGACGCGAAACGCGGGTCCCGCGGACAACTCGGACGGGAGCGACGGCCGGTACGTTGCGGCCGCCGTGAAAGTGAATGTGCGACGGTCGGCATGATAGAACGATGTCGCACTGTCCGATTCCGTGTCGTTGCCGAAGCCGTAGAAGTTGTCGCGGTCCGCGCCGGTGTAGCGGGCGACGACGCGGGCACGGACGCTGCCGCGCAGCGGGAAATCATAGTCGACATGACCGCGGAACCGATCGGCGCCAGTGCCGAACCCGGCGGAGAACGAAAGCCTCGTCTTCCACGGGACGTAGCGGTAGCCGTACCCATAACGGTTCGCGCCCATGCCGATGTACAGTCCGATGTCCGGCTCGGCCGCGAGGTAGGGAACGGGAATCCACCAGGAACCCCAGTCCCGGGGCATGGCCTGGGCCGTATCCTCATCCGGTTCGGGCTCGTCATACTCGGATTCGTCCACGCGCGTACCGCGGGCCGCGACAATGGTGTTGTCGCCACGGTCGTCATGGAAGTAGACGTTGGCGCCATCGGTCTCATCGACCAGCGTGTCGTCGGAGCCGCCGCCCTCGACGCGAATGGTGATGCCGCCATTGCGACCGCGCACGGTCACGTGGTCATCTCCGCCACGCATGTCCAGCCGGATCTCACGTGTTTCGGTCGGATCGAACGTTCTGGAGAAGTGAGGCGCTGCGGCTGCCGTGTCGCCTTCCCGGCGTGCGACAGTGAGGTGGACGCGCCCGTCATCGAAGCGATCGACAGTTGCGAACTCATCGACATCGGTCATGTGCACATCGACCCAGCCGGCAAGGAGCCGGTAGAACTCGCGGGCCAGGCGGGGCAGGTCATCACGCCGCGAACGCAGCGCAGCGGCGAGGTCGTTGCCGATACGATCGTGGTACTCGTCGGGGAGTCGTCGCACGGCCTCGTCAATGGTGGTATCGTCGACGCGGCGTACAATGTCGGCGGCAACCGAGTCCCAGGTCATAACTGACGCACCGGACAGCAGCCGGCGATCGAGCGTGCGAGCGGTCCAGCTCAGACGGAACGCGGACGGATAGTCGTCATCGAAGCCGACATAATTCGGGAACGCGAAACCCGCCATCCAGATGAATACGCCCTCGAGGCGAGCAAGCGCCCAGTCGCGGTCGCGGGGGATCGGCATCCAGCGCATTCCACCATTCTCGGAGAACCCGGCCCAGCGCCACTGGTCGGGATGGCGATCCCAGTCGCCGACGAATGCGTCGAGCAGGCGAGCGCGGACGTATGCGTCCTGATCGAGCCAGTTCGAGGGATCGTCTTCGAGTCGGTCGAGAAAGCTTTCGGTGCCGACAATGAGGGTTGCGTCGGCGAAGCCGGGTTCGCCGTCGGGTCCCTCGTTCGGCCGCTCCTCCATGGTGCCGAGCAGGCCGGCGAACCGCTCGCGATATTCGCCGAGTCTGGGATCGTCCGGCATCACGAAGAGGCGAGGTGGCGCGTGCAGGACATCGGCCGCGCTCAACAGATGCGACACGACCAGTGATGCGGCCGGCAGGAGCGCCGAGATCTGGTCCTGAAGAACGCGCGCGGCAATGCTCTGGCGGAGTTCGGGGTCGAGCGTACGCGAAGCATCCTTGTCGATCGCACGGAACGCGTACTCGACGCCGCGTGCATCCTCGAAACGCAGGGACAGCGTCTGCTGCCCACCGCCGAGCACGGTAGGCACGATGCCGCCCGCAAACGTACCGAGGTCGAGCACCTCGGCATTGATGGTGAGGCCCCAGAGTTCGCGATGATTCGAGCCGAGGAGGAACCGGTGAACGGGGCCGGCCTCGTACGATCGCCGAGGCCGCGCAGGCGAGGAGTCTGCGGGTGGCAGTTGTGCATGGGCGAGCCCCGGCACCAGGAGCAGCAGAAGCGCCAGCCTCATCGTCCGCCGGCCACCGGCCGGTATGCATAATACGTCAGTTTCGCGGTGCCGGAGTCGCCCTCATCGGCGATGATCAGTGTGCCGTCACGGGTGACCGCGATGCCTTCGGCCTGCGCGTGGTAGCGGCGTCGCAACCTGGCGGCACCGAGCACGCTGCCGTTGCGGTCCAGCTCGACGATCGCACGCTGGCGAGCAGCCAGCACGATGATCGTACCGGTGAGCGGATGGATCGCGATGCCGGACGGATTGATGGTGGAGCCGAGGCCGAACGGTTCGAGCGATTCGACCGGCAACGAAATGAACGGCTCGGCGTCGAGCGTGCGGGAGCGGAGCGAGAATCGCAGGATGACGAGCCGGTCGCGAAGGGCCCGGCCTTCGGTGAACTTGCAGGCGAGCAGCAGCGCGTTGCCGGGCGCATCGTATTCGAGGCCTTCGATCTCGGCACAGACCCGGCGCGACGCGATCCTGATCTCGTCGAACTCCACCGTGGCGCCATCTTCGCCGTGGCCGGACTCGAGCAGTCGGCCATCACTGGTGACCAGAAAGAAGCGCGAGCCGGCCAGCGCGATGCCTTCGAAATCGCCCGCGCGCCCACGGCGGCCGAGGTTGAATGATGACAGGATCCGGCCATCCGCCGGATCGAGCCGGAACACTGTCGCCCGTTCATCATGATGCGCGAACAGGCCGTCAGTGGCGTCGAGCGCCAGACCGGAGATCTCGTGGAGCGGGCGGGGCAGTTCGATGTGGCGGACATCGTCCGCACTGAAGTCGTAGCCCGCGAGCGCGCTCGGAGCCTGGTCGCCTGTCAGCGCACAGGTCGCGTTTGCCGCGACCGCAACGCCGGCCGAGAGCGCCAGCGCACCAATCGTCAGGAGATACAAGGTCGTCGGGTATCGCTCGAATGCCAGGATGGTCCTGCGGCGTCCCATCAGAGCCTGGGCTTTCACGTTCAACGTCGTTGCACCTCCGGTGTTCAACTTCGTTGCACCTTCCGGTGTGGCGTCTCGTTTCGCCGGGCGCGATGTCCGGATGGTGGACGGATCCAATCCTGACGGCAGACACGGACCGACCGGCCGTCGGGCGGGTGGCCGTGCCACGTGTGCCCACGATACCATCAGAGGGACGCGGCAGCCACCGCGTGCACCTGTCGTAAACAGGAGGAGGGGCACTGTGCTGATCTCGACCGACAGCAGAGAACCGACGGAAGACACCGGCGCCGGTTGTGCGCGCTGCGGCTTCGAGAGCCCACGCGGTCTGAGCTACTGCGGATGCTGCGGTGCGCCACTCGATGTGGTCTGTCCCGCGTGCGGCACCCGGAACCCGCCGCGCTTCCGATTCTGTGGTGGCTGCGGCGTTGCGCTCGAGCCGGTGTCGCCGCACCTGGCTGGCCGGCTGCCGGCGGAGCCGGATGCGGAGCGGCGGCAGCTGACGGTCATGTTCTGCGACCTGGTCGGTTCGACCCGGTTATCGCTCGACCTCGACCCCGAGGAGCTGCACCAGCTCGTGCGCGGCTACCAGGAGGTGTGCGGCCGAGCCATCGAACGGTTCGATGGTCATATCGCCCAGTACCTCGGCGATGGCGTGCTGGCCTACTTCGGCTACCCTGTGGCCCTCGAGAACGAAGCCGAGCGCGCGGTCCGGGCCGCGCTCGGCGTGACCGCCGAGGTCAGGCGCCTCGGTGAGCGCTGGCGCCACCGAACGGGCGAGGACCTGGCGGTACGCGTCGGCATCCACACTGGCCTGGTCGTGGTCGGCGAAGTCGGCAGCGGCGCTCGCCGGGAGAACCTCGCGCTGGGCGGCACGCCCAACATTGCCGCTCGGCTTCAGGCGGTCGCGGAGCCGAACACGGTCGTCATCAGCGCCGTGACGCACCGCCTCGTTTCCCGCAGCTTCGATACGACCGATCTCGGCCCGCGATCGCTTCGCGGAGTGCCCGGCATCGGCTCGGTCTACCGCGTGGATGCCGTCCACGACGACCAGCGGGCCGGTCGCCGGACGGAACTGATCGGCCGGGAAGCCGAGCTGGCCGCTCTGACCGACGCATGGGACGGCGTGCTGTCCGGCCGCGGCGTCGCCGTCACCTTGACCGGCGATGCCGGCATCGGCAAGTCGCACCTGATCGACGCGTTCCTCACGACGCTCGCAGGCACATCCCATGTCATCGTCGAATGCCGCTGCTTGAATTATTACCGGAACACGGCGTTCCATCCGATCGTCAACTGGCTGGAAGCGGAAACGGGCCTGAAGAGCGGCCGGACCAGCGAGCAGGCGCTGCTTTCGCTCGAGACCATGCTGGACCGTGACGGCCTGCCTGTTCGCGAAGCGCTGCCCGCGTTCGCCGGACTGCTCGGCATCCCCTTCGAAACGTCCGACGGTGCGCCCTCGGCCGAAGCCCTGAAGGAGCGGACCCGGGCGTGGATCATCCAGATGCTGATGAAGTCGACGGAGTCCTGTCCCGTCGTGCTGCTTGTCGAGGACATCCACTGGGCGGACCCGTCGACGCTCGAACTGCTCGACCAGTTCGCCGCGATGATCGGCGACAGGCGAGTCCTCGCGCTGTTCACGACACGGCCGGAGTTTGCTCCCTCGTGGGACGGCCAGACCGGCACGGCCGCCATTTTGCTCGACCGACTGTCACCCGGCGACACGGAACGGATCGTCCTGGCGGTAGCCGGGAAGGCGGTACCGGCCGAGGTGATCCGTCAGATCGTGCTGCGCACCGATGGCGTGCCACTGTTCGTCGAGGAACTGAGCAAGACGGTGCTTCAGTCCGGCCTGCTGGTAGAGCACGCCGACCGGTACGAACTCGTCGGTCCTCTGCCGCCGCTCGCGATACCCGCGACGCTGCAGGACTCGCTCGAGGCGAGGCTCGACCGGCTGGCGTCGGTCAAGGAGATGGCCCAACTCGGCGCGGCCATCGGCCGCGAGTTCTCGTATGACGTGCTGATGGCCGTTGCGGCAATCGACGAAGCCGTTCTGCGCGATGCGCTGAACCGGCTCGTGGACGCGGAACTCATTCATGAAGTCGAGTCGGGCGGCACCGCGACGTACGCGTTCAAGCACGCGCTGATCCAGGAAGCGGCGTACGAGTCGCTTCTGCGCAGCACTCGCCAGCGCTATCACATGCGCATTGCGGATGTCCTGGTGAACCGGTTCGCGGAACGGGCCGCGGCGGAGCCGGAAACGATCGCGCTGCACTATGCGGCGGCCGGTTTGCCGGAGCTGTCCGCACCGTACTGGCGAGACGCGGGCGTGCGGGCGATGCGGTCATGGGCGAACCTGGAAGCGGTCGCGCATCTGCGGCGGGGCCTCGAGCAACTCGCTCTGGCGAAGCCATCAGCCGACCACACGCGGCTGGAGTTCGAGATGCAGGCCGCGCTCGGCACCGCACTGATCGCGACCGAGGGCTACACGTCCGTCGATGTCCGCAACGCCTACGAACGAGCTCGGTCGCTGTGTCTCGAACTGAACGAGCCGGCCCGGCTCGCGGCTGTCACGGTCGGCCTGTTCGCGTACCACATCGTGCGGCTCGATCTGGGCGAGGCCGGCCGTCTGGCCGACGAGCTGACCGAGCTGGCCGCGACAACGGGCTCCGAGCAGATCAGCCTGATCGCCAATGCCGCACAGGGGTCCGTGCATCTGAACCGCGGCAACCTGCCCGTCGCCCGGCGCCACTTCGATGACGCGATCGCGACCTACGATCCCGAGCGGCACGCATCGCTGCACCTGTCGTTCGGTCACGACCTCGGCGTTGTCAGCCACGCGTACCTGGGCGCGGTCCACTGGTTCGCGGGATACCCGATTCAGTCGCGGCGGACGGGAGAGGCGGCGGTCGACCTGGCGCGTCGCATCGGGCACCCTCACAGCCTTGCGCTGGCGCTCGCGTTCCTCGGTGCACAGCACCTGTGGCGTCGCGATACCGAAGCGGTCACGGCCGTGGCCGAGGAGCTGCTGTCGCTTGCCACAGAGCAACGGTTCAAGCACTGGCAGGCGGACGCACTACTCATGCAGGCCTGCCTCCTGTCGGAGAACGGGAAAGCGGACGCCGCCGTCGAGCGCATCGAGCATGCA
Organism: Longimicrobiales bacterium; assembly: GCA_035513345.1. GTDB lineage: Bacteria > Gemmatimonadota > Gemmatimonadetes > Longimicrobiales > RSA9 > DATKCF01. The sequence goes on along the minus strand of DATKCF010000172.1, from coordinate 82,430 downwards.
GCCAGCCTGTTCCGCGACCGGGGTTCGGGTGCCGACCCGCAATACGACCTGCGGATGGCCCGCGTGTACAGCCGCATCGGCCGGATCGACGATGCACTGAGCATCCTGGACCGCGTAACAAATCAATCGCGTGTCATGTCGGCGTTCCGCTGGCAGTCCGAGTTCTGCCATCTAATGGCACAGGTGCTGGCGTCGATCGATGGCCGGCAGGCGGAAGCGGAGTCCTGGTTGCGGCAGTCAATCGCGGACGCGCGGCGGCAGAGCGCACGGTCGCCCGAACTGCGCGCGGCCACCAGCCTGGGCCGCATCCTGATCGCGACCGGCCGGCACCGCGAAGCACACGACGTTCTGCGTCCGGTCTACGAGACCTTCACCGAGGGCCACGAACTGCCGGACCTGCGCGATGCCGCCGCGCTGCTCGAGCAGCTGGCGGCTGCGGACGCCTGACGGGCGGTGCTCCAGGAGGGTGCACCGCTTGCGTCAGACCGTTGGACCCGTCCGCAATACGACAGTGAGCAGAACGAGCAGGAAGAAGCAGACGCCAATGACGAGCGCTGCCATGAACACAGCGTACGAGATCCGCAGGTAGTGGAACTTCTTCGCCAGCACGCGGCCCAGGCTGTAGATGTCGCGGATCATGTTCAGGTAGAGAGCGTCGGGATTCTGCAGCAGTTCCTTCATGCCTTCGGTGTAGTCCGCTTCGTCCATGTTCACGAAATTGCCGAAGAACAGGATGTTCGCGCGGTCGTTGCGCACGTCGTCGAGCGAGATTTCGCGGTTCGTGACGCGCGGGCGGGCGGCGAGCACGGCGTAGACCATGGATACGAGGCAGCCGATCAGCAGTACACTGGTCGGCAGCAGCAGCCACGCATTGGTGTCGATCTTGGGCGAGATCGAGGCGATCATGATCGACATGATGAGGCCGTTGATGCTGATCATGATGTTCGCCTTGCTGTCGGCCAGCGAACTCATGTCGATGTGTGTACGGTAGGACGTGCGGAACATCGTCTCGATGCCGCGTGATGAACCGAGCTTGTCCTTGCCGGCCTTCTTCTTCTTCTTTTTCCCGAGGCCCCCACCTTCCGGACCGGGCTCATTCACGGCCGATGCGGCCGGTCGACCGGGGAACGGCGGCGTCGGACCGGCCTGCTCCGGTTGGCCCGGCTGGCCAGTGGCGTTCTGCGCGCCGCGCGGATCGCGACGCTGTGGTTCGCTGTCGTTGGCGGCGTTCATGTCGGTGAGTCGTCGTGTGCCGAGCGTGGAACGGGGGCCGGCTGTAGCGCCGCCGCCCTCGAGGCAAGGAGCCGGTACGTCTCGACCTGCGCGCGCACGGCGGGTCCGCCATTGCTCCGCGCATATGCGTTGACTTGCGACGGATCGATGATCCGTGCCTTCGTCGAGTCAGCCAGTTGCAGCCCGAGGAACGACTCGAGGTCGGCCCGCACGTCCGGATCGAAGATCGGGAACGCCACCTCGACACGGCGGCTGAGGTTGCGGTACATCCAGTCGGCGGAAGCCAGAAAGAACAGTGGCTCGCCTCGGTTCTCGAAGATGAATACCCGGCCGTGCTCGAGGAACCGATCGACAATGCTTCGTACGTGGATCGTGTCCGATACGCCGGTCACGCCCGGTTCGAGGCAGCAGATGCCGCGCACGATCATGTCGATCGACACGCCGGCCTGCGAAGCGCGATAGAGCCGGTTGATGATACGCCGGTCCTCGAGGCTGTTCATCTTGAGCAGGATCCGGCCGGTACCGCCGTCTTTCGCCGCTGCCGCCTCCGCCGCGATGAGGTCACGGAGCCCATCGCGCAGAGTGAACGGCGCGACCAGCAGATGCTCGAACGCCGGACTGTCATTCTCGCCCGCCAGGAACGCGAAGACGCGCGCCGCATCCGCGGTCAATCGCGGGTCAGCGGTGAGCAGCGCGTAGTCCGTGTACACTCTCGCGGTGTTCTCGTTGAAATTACCCGTACCGAAGTAGCCGATCGCGGGCCGGCCATCCCGTCTCGCGATGAGCGCAAGCTTCGCATGAACCTTGAGCCCCCGCACGCCGTGTATGATGCGCACGCCCGCCTGTTCGAGGCGCTCCGACCAGTCGAGGTTCGATTCCTCATCGAACCGTGCCTTCAGCTCGACCACCGCCAGCACGCGTTTTCCGGCGCGGGCCGCGCGGATCAACGCTTCGGCAACGGCCGAGTCTCTGGCCACACGATAGAGCGTGATGCTGATCGCATCGACAGCAGGGTCCGCCGCGGCTTCCTCGAGCAACTCGATGACGTAGTCGAAGCGGTGGTACGGGAAATGGAGCAGGCGGTCTCGTTCCTCGATCGCGTCGACGAGAGACCTCGCGGTCTCGAGATCCGGATGCGGCAGTGGCTCGAGCGGCGAGTACATCGCGCTGTCGTCATCACCGCGCGGGAACTCGCTCAGGTCGTGCAGGTTGTGGTAGCGGCCGCCCGCGATCAGGTCCTCGGGTTCGAGCTCGAAGATCCTGCACAGGAAATTCGCAAGCAGCTCCGGTGTCTGAAGATCATACAGGAAACGGCAGGGTGCTCCGGTCTCGCGTTTCTTCAGACTTTTCCGTATCGATGCGACACGGTCACCTTCGAACTCGTCTTCGAGGTTCAGGTCCGCATCACGCGACAGCTTGATCGCGTACGCCTCACCTGTCTCGTGGGCATCGAACAGCCGCGGCAGGTTCGCGCGAATCACGTCATCGAGAAACATGACGTCCCGGGCGCCATCGTCGCCGTCGAGGGAGAGAAATCGCGGCAGTGGCGGACTGGGCACGCGCACGAGCGCGTAGTCGGGCGCGACAGCGCTGACGCCGCGACCTTCACGCGGCCACAACTCGACCACGAGATGGATGGCCCGGTTCTGCAGGAACGGCTGAGTGTCATCGTCGAGCAGCACGGGATCGATGAGCGGCCTGACGTGCTCATCGAACCATGCAGCGACGGTGCGTTGCTGTGCCGGAGTCAGGTCCGCACCTGTGCGCAGACGGATGCCGCGCGCGGCCAGTGCGGGCAGCACATCCTCGCGGAAGATACGGCCGAAACGTTCCTGCTGTGCGCCGACGACGCGGTAGATGTCGGCCAGCAGAGTGGATGGATCAATGTCGAGCTGCTCGACCTTCTTCTTCCTGAGGCGCAGCAGGCTGCGCAGCGATGCGACACGGACGCGGAAGAACTCGTCGAGATTCGACGAGAAGATCGCCAGGAAGTTGAGTCGCTCGCCGAGCGGAACGGACGCGTCCGCCGCCTCCTGCAGAACGCGCTCGTTGAAGGCGAGCCAGCTCAGCTCACGGTCGAGGTATCGGGTGTCCTTGCCTGCCATCGCTCAGGCGACGGCGGATCGCCGTGCCTCCATCAGTTGCCCGCACCGCGCATCATCGCGTCACGCGTCGCCTTGAACTCCGTACCCGGCATCCACTCGGGGAACGCCGTCGATTGCGCCACATTGAGGCCGACGCGGAACAGCAGGGCGAGGTCTGCGGCCGCACCCGACAGATCCCAGTCGGGCTTGATCTCGTCCGATACCGCATGATAGTCGTTGGCGGTATACTCGTCGCGCTTCTGCTCGCCGAAGCCGGCGGGCTTGTCGATATAGACGACGCCGGGATCCGTATAGAGTGCCGGCACGCCCTGCCTGGCGAACTCGAAGTGGTCCGACCGGTAGAAGAAGCCCTTCTCCGATTCCGGATCGGGCGCCACGGTGCGGCCCTCCGCGGATGCAGCTTCGCGCAGCAGGTCATCGAGCGTCGAGTTGCCGAGTCCGACCACGACAATGTCACTCGTGCGGCCCCACTGGTTGAGACCGTCGATGTTGATGTTCGCCGCGGTCCGCGGCAGCGGGTACAGCGGGTTCTCGGCGTAGTACTTCGCGCCCAGCAGACCCTTCTCTTCGGCCGTGACCGCAAGGAACAGGATCGAGCGGCGGGGCGCGGGATCGAGAAGCGAGAATGCTTCCGCGAGCTCGAGCACGCCGGCGGTGCCAGATGCGTTGTCGAGAGCGCCATTGAAGATCTGGTCACCTTCGCGCGTCGGGTCGCGGCCGAGATGGTCCCAGTGCGCGGTATAGATCACATACTCGTCACGCAGTTCCGGATCGGATCCATCGAGCCTTGCGATGACGTTCCGGGAATCGACGTTGCGCATCGTATTGCGAACGGTGAAGCTCGCCTGTGCCGGCAGCTCGATCGGCCGGAAATTGCGCGACAGCGCCTGTTGCTTGAGTTCATCGAAGCTGTGACCGGTGGATTCGAGGAGCTGGCGTACGAACGTGTCGCGCAGCCAGCCCTGCACCGCGACGTTGCCCATGCCGCCATCGGCGGACTGTACATCGAATGCTTCGCTGCCCCAGCCGTTGGATAGCACTTCAAACGGATAGCCCGCGGGTCCGGTCTCGTGAATGACGAGTGCGGCCGCGGCGCCCTTCTCGGCAGCGATCTCGTATTTGTAGGTCCAGCGGCCGTAGTATGTCATTGCCCTGCCATTGAACATGCTCGCATCGAGGCCGTCCGGAGCGGCCGGGTCCGGGATCTGCGGATCGTTGACCAGCATCAGGATCGTCTTGCCGGTGACGTCGACATCCTTGTAGTCGTCCCAGTCGTACTCGGGGGCGACGACACCGTACCCGACGAAAACGAACTGCGAACTCTCGACCGTGACGACCTCCGTTGCGCGGCGGGTGTCCGCTATGAAATCGCGCGGCCCCTCGAACGACACCGGCTGGCCGTTAACGATCAGGCTGGCATCGACTTCGGCCGTGAAGCCGACCAGCGGCACGTTCTGGATGAACGTGCCGTCCGGGTTGCCGGGCTGGAGGCCGATGCGCTGGAACTCCGATGTCAGGTACGCGACTGTCGAATCCTCGCCGGGCGTGGCCGGGGCCCGTCCCTCGAACTCGTCCGACGCGAGCCGCTCGATGTGCCGCATGAGATCGGCCGCGGTGATGCTCTCGATTGCGGGCGCGATGTCCGCTGCCGATAACATGTCGCCTGCGCCATCATCGCTACCGCCGCACGCGGCCAGGATCATTGTGAACGCAAGGAACGAAGTTGCTGTCCGGATCTTCAGCACGGGTACCTCCTGCAGGCGAATCGTCGAAGCGCGGAAGATGGCTCAAGCGCCGAACGCGTGCAACGGCAGGAGCCCGGACTCAGTTCTGCTGGTTACCCGAAGCGACGGGGCCGTACAGCTCGGCGTAGATGCGGGCGTTCTGCTGAACGAGACGGACGTAGTCCCTGGTTTCGGGGAAGGGGATCCGCTCGGCGAACACGTCAGGGTGTCCGTTATCGGGAAGGCGCAGCCAGCGCGTGACCCGGGACGGGCCGGCGTTGTAGGCGGCCAGTGCGTACGGCATGGCGCCATCATGGCGCCGGAGCAGGTCCGCGATGAACAGGGTGCCGAGCCGGATGTTCACGACCGGGTCGGTGAGCATGGAAGGCGAGAAGCCGCGCAGGCCGTCACGGCGGGCCAGCTCGCGACCCGTTGCCGGCATCACCTGCATCAGACCGACGGCGCCTGCGCTCGACCGGATCGCCGGCAGGAACAGCGATTCCTGCCGGATCAGCCCGGCCACGAACCACGGGTCGAGACCTCGCCGGTCGGCGGCAGCCACGATTTCATCTCGCCATGGGAACGGATAGACGATGCGAAGCAGCCGCTCGTTCCAGCCGTTCTCGATCCGGTGCACTTCGCGGCCCAACCGGACGGCGTCGATGGGCATACCGCCGGCGTTCAGAGCTTCGGCGATTGCGTAGAGTCCGTCAGGCCGCGCGCCGAGGAAACGACGTGCCCGGCCCAGCTCGGTGGCGACCGCGGCGTCCACACCCGCTCCGCGCAGTACAGCGATACGCGCAACGGCGCCGGCGGCCATGCGGGCGACCGCGTGATCGGTCGCGGGCGGGGCAGACAGGTGCGTACGAAGCGGCACAGCCAGATGGTCGGCGGCCCGCAGACCGTAGAGCGAAGTCGGGTCGGCGGCACGGGCCTCGGCGAAACGAACGCCGGCCGCCGCCGTGTCGCCCGAAACGAGATGCGCCTGGCCCGACCAGTACGCCGCCTGCTGCGCCCGCGGCCCTGCCGGGTGCGCGGCGCGGAACCGGTCGAAGATGGCGGCTGCATCCGGATACCGGCCGGCAGCGAACGCTGCACCGCCGACACGCATGGCGGCATCAGCGGCTTCCGCGGTCGACGGGTGGTCGTCGAGCAGCCGGTGGTAGAGTTCCCGGGCGCGCGCGGTAGCGCCACGATCGTCCTGCGCGTCGGCCAGGAGGAACAGCGCATCGGCACGGGCCGCTGTCGGCAGCGCCGGATCCACGAGCGCGGATTCCAGCATGGCAATGCCCGCATCCGTTCGGGCGAGTCGCAGGCGAGTACGGCCCAGAACGACCTTCGCTTCGGCCGTCACCGCGGCGTCGGCGGCTTCGCGGATCAAGGCAACCAGACGCGGCTCCGCTGCCGAGTAACGGCGAGCGGCATGAAGCGACCGCGCGAGTTCGAGCGCCACCGCCGCACGCTCCGCCGCGCTCCCGCCCGACCGGGCCAGGTAGGCGTCGAAGCCGGCCGTGCCACGATCCGGATTGCCGTGGCGGAAGAACAGACGGCCGAGTGCGAGCCGGTCTTCAGGCGTTGCCGACCGCAGTGCGGACAGCGCTCGCCCGGCTTCCAGCGCCGCATCGCCGGACGGTGACGCATCGATGGCGACACGGAACGCAGCCATCGCGCCGGTCGTGTCCGCGCGCAGCAGCCGTGCCAGCCCGACCTGCGTCGCGGCCGCCGCCCGGATCGTTGCGTCCGGCGCGCGGTCCAGCGCGCGCTGGGCTTCCATGGCGGCACATCGCGGATCGCCGGCCGCGCGGCACGCATCGACGCGCACTCGCCACCCGCGAACCACGACCAGACCGGGCTCGACCCGGTCAAGCAGTGTGCGAACGGTGGCCGTGTCGCCCGCCTTCGCCGTTGCCTCGGCCTCGAGCAGCAGCGCCCAGTCGGACAGCCCGGGCAACCGGCTTGCTGCCTCGGCGAACGCGCGCGACGCAGCCTGCGCGTCCCGGCCTCGCAGCGAGAGACCCCTCTTCAGCGCGGCTACACCCGCCGCATCGAAGTCGCCGTTCGCCGACTCGAGCAGTTCCGCGTACGGCGACAGCTGCATGGCTCGAGACCAGTCAGGAGGAGCCATGGCGGACACGGCCACGAATGGCGTATGGTCGGCGCCAATATTGTTGCCCGACGTGGCGAGCCCGGACCGCAGCCCCGCCACGAGCACAATCGTGCTCGCGAGCAGGAAAGCCGGGCCCGGGCTCATGACCATCGTCAGTCTCGATTCGCGATCGAAGGAAGGCCTGGAGTGGCTCGTCACCGAAGTGACGAAACACCTAGCGGCCCGTGATCGTGCCAGCAGTGAGGACGAACTCGCCTCGACGGTTCCGCGCGTACGCCGCTTCCGTCGTGCCGCGGTCCAACGGACGGTCCTCGCCGTGGCTCGCTACTTCGAACCTCGATGCGTCCAGACCGAAGCCGACCAGGAACTCACGCGCCGCCTGCGCCCGTCGCAGTCCAAGCGCCAGGTTGTACTCGACCGAGCCGCGCTCGTCCGCATGACCCTCGATCCGGATACGGACTGTCGACTCCGCACGCAGCGCCTCGATCTTCGCGCGCAACACCGTCTGCGCTTCGGGCGTCAGCTCCGCCCGATCGTACCCGAAGTGAATACGGTCCTCGATCGCGGCACGGCGGTTCGCGATCGCCGCACGAACAGCGGCTTCCGCATCCGATGCCGATGGACCCTCCGTACCGCCGTTGCGCGGCGGCTGCGTCGTCGTCGCTCCCGCAGGAGCGGGCATCTCCGGCTCGGCCTTGCTGCCACAGGCTCCAACCACCAAGGCCATACCCGCCAGAAGAACGACCACACCGTTCATACGATTCATGCTCATCGCCGATTCCCCTTGTTCAGTCTCACTGCCCACCGAGCCGCCGGAACCCCTCCGGTACGTGCTCAATCAGTCCCTCAGCCGGCGACTCGCCGGTTACCATCATCCTGCTCGCCGGAACCACCACCACCGGTATCGGACTCCGCATAGCCAGTCGCATGGCGGTCCGACCCGGCTCCAGTGGCTGGAACCCCGACCGCCCATGACTTCCGACCACCAGCAGACGCGACGCACTCGAAGACGCAAGCCGGCCCAGCTCGATCCAGGCGACCCCGCGCAACACCTGGATCGTCGACCCCTCCAGATTGTGGGCCGTCAGCCACGCTCCGATTTCGAGCGGTCCCGGCATTTCCACGCCATCCTCGACCACATGGACCAACAGGGGATCAAGCCCCAGTTGCTCCGCCAGCAGCTTCGCCTCGGCAACCGCCGCTGCCGCGCCATCCGAGAAGTCGACTCCGACGACCAAGCCCAGCTCCGCGTCCGCTCACACCCCGCGGACCGGTTTCGTCCGCCGCTCCGCACCAGACCCGTTCCGTTGCGGCGTTGACATGGAGAGGCAAGCCCGGTGCCGAACGCGACAATGACGTAAGATGTTGTCTTTGAATCACTTATAAATACGAGACGGACCGCCGGCCGAGGGAGGGGGTGTGGCAATAAGCCACGCACTGTCCCGGACCTCCCCACAGGCTGCCGATCCGGGCGTGGCGTGGCAGCCGTCGAGAATGCCTCGGTGACGAACCACCCGTCAGAGGCCGAGGCTACTGCTGCCCGTACTCGTCGAGCTTGCGGTAGAGGGTCTTGCGGTCGAGGCCGAGGATCTCGGCGGCGCGGCTCTTGTTGCCACCGACCTGGCGGAGGATCTCGAGGATGTACTCGCGTTCGAGGTTACGCAGCGATACTTGTCGGCGTGAAGCGTCGGCGACGATGTAGGCGGCGCGGCCGGCGGACTGGATGCGGGGTGGCAGGTCGTCGGGTCGGATGGTGTCGCCCGGGGAAAGAGCGACGGCGCGGTCGAGGGCGTTGCGGAGTTCGCGGATGTTGCCGGGCCAGGGGTAGCCGACGAGGAGCGACATGGCGTCGGGCGAGATGGTGCGTGTGCCGGCGAAGTGCTGAGCGAGGAGCGGGATATCGGCGGCTCGTTCGCGGAGCGGCGGTACGGCGATGTTGACGACGTTGAGTCGCCAGAGGAGATCCTCGCGGAACCGGCCGGCGCGGACTTCCTCATCGGGGTCGCGATTGGTTGCGGCGAGGACGCGGACGTCGACGGATCGATTGGCGGTGGCGCCGACGCGCCGGATCTCGCCACTCTCGAGGGCACGCAGCAGTCTGGGCTGTAGCGCGATGGGCAGTTCGGCGATTTCGTCGAGGAAGAGGGTGCCGCCATCGGCTGCATCGAAGAGGCCGATCTTCATGCGGTCGGCGCCGGTGAACGAGCCCTTCTCGTGACCGAACAGTTCGGATTCCAGGAGATTCTCGGGGAACGCGGAGCAGTTGACTGCAACGAAGTTCGGTCTGCCGGAAACGGCGTGGAGCGAGCGCGCGACGAGTTCCTTGCCGGTCCCGGTTTCGCCGGTAATGAGGATCGAGCGCATTGAGGGTCCGGCGCGGCGGATCAGTCCGAAGAGTTCCTGCATGGGCGGGCTGACGCCAATGAAGTCGGCCAGGGGCGGCGGCGCGTCACGGGTGACGGCGGCGAGTTGTCGGCGGGTGCGGCTTTCCTCGAGCGCGCGTTCGATGACGTGCACGAACTCGTCACTGCCGAACGGTTTGGTCAGGTAGTCATAAGCGCCCTGCTTGACGAGCTGAATCGCGGAGTCGATCGAGCCGAACGCCGTGATGGCAATGACGTTGATCTCGGGCCGGCGGCGGCGGGCCTCGGAGAGCAGCTCGTGGCCACGCATGCCGGGCATGATGAGGTCGGTGACGAGCAGGTCGGCCGGTCGGTCGGAGGACAGGTGGTCGAGTGCCAGCTCGGCGTTCGGAAACGCGGACACATCGAAGCCCGCTTCCTCGAGGACCTCGGTGAGGAACGTGCGCAGCTCGCGGTCGTCCTCGGCCAGGACAATGTGATCAGACATGGGCGGCCGCGGTCCGTGAGGCGGGCAGTTCGACCGTGAACACCGCGCCGCCGGATTCGCCGTTCGATGCGGTGATCGTGCCACCGTGCTCGTCGACGATGCTCCGGGCAACGGCCAGGCCGAGGCCGGTGCCGCCGGTCGACTTGGTGGTGACGAAGGCCTCGAACACGGATGGCAGAACGTCCACGGGGATGCCGGCGCCGTTGTCCCGGACCTCGATGACCGCGCGTGCTTCCATTGAAGGCGACATCTCATCGTCGGGCGCCGGCGAGGTGCGGACCATGATCCGGCCGGTGCCGGGTTCGAGTGTGGCGAGAGCCTGGATCGCGTTCATGAAGATGTTGATGAAGACCTGGTGCAGCAGGTCGCGGTCGCCGCGTACACCGACTTCGCGCGGGCCGTCCCACACGACGCTGATGCCGGCGCGGCCCAGTTCCCAGTCGAGGAACTCGAGGACCGAGGCGACGACGGCGCCGGCATCGATCGCCTCGAGATGTGGTTCCCTTCGCCTCGTGAAATCGAGCAGGTTGCGCACAATGATGGTGATCCGGCCGATCTGCTCGACGATGATACGGAGATTGCGGTCGGCGGGGTCATCAGCGGTGGTTCGGCGGAGCAGCAGCTCGGCGCGGCCGCGGATCACATGGAGCGGGGCGGCGATCTCGTGGGCGAGTCCCGCGGACAGGTTGCCGAGAGCGGCGAGCTTCTCGGTCTGGCGCAGCCGGCGTTCGAGGCCGACGCGCTCTTCGCCTTCGCTGACCAGCCGGCCGCGAGCGGCCTCGAGGTGGCCGGCCATGCGGTTGATCTCGCCGGCCAGCTCGGCCAGCTCGCGGCCCGCGGCGGGCTGGCCTATGCGGTGCGCCAGCTCGCCTCGCCCGAGCGCCTGGGCGGCTGTGACGAAGCGGCCGAGCGGACGCGAGACCATGTGGCGGATCAGCCAGAGAATCAGGATCGTGAGCGCGAAGAGCAGGGTGACGGTGTTGAGGACGAAACGTTGCCGGGTCTGCGCGATCTGCTCGTCGAGAAAGTCGAGCGGTTGCGCCACCTCGAGACTGCCCATGACGCGGGCAAGTGGATCGCGGATCGGACGGATCACCGAGTAGACGGCATTACCATCCAGCTCGCGCCGCAAGGACACGACTTCGCCCAGCGCGACCGACGACCGGATCGATTCCGGAACGGCCGCGACCAGCAGGCCTGGTGGATCGGACGCGTACTGGATGGCGCCGTCACTGCCGTAGACCAGGACGCCATAGATCGTTCGCTCGCGACTGATCCTGTCGATGATCTCCTGGATGCCCGTCGGCGTCGGCGCGCGGAACGCGGACTCGACGGCCAGAGCGATCGCGAGTGCATAGGCGTGCGTTTCGCGCTCCGCCTGTTCGGTCAGAGTGGACTCGCGCTGGCGCACGGCCCATGTCGCGAACGCCGTCATCACGATGGCGACCGTAGCCAGGAGCGGAAGTAGAAGTCGCGTGCTGAGTCGCATTTTCCCGGTTGCGGGGCAAAACAGAAGGAACGTGCCGGCGATTGCGAGCAATATACGGCCGCGGGCGCGTATGGCGATTCGCCGCGGTGCCCCGCTTCGGTGCCGGGCGCGGACCCGGCGGATGCGGCCAAAAGTCGGGCCTCGTGAATCGCGAGCCGGTCACGAACGTATACTATCATATGGGCGCACTCGCAGTCCGCCGATTACAGCGGAACCGATCCGGGCAGCTGGCGGGCAGGCCGTGCGCGAGGTTCCGTTCCTCGATACCTGACAGATGGGAGCAATCGACGATATGACCGGACGAATCGGAAGGGCCTGTCTGACGATGTCGGCGATGGTGCCGTTCCTTGTGGCTTGCAGTGGCGGAGACGGCGGTTCGTGGGCAGGTACTCTGACGGACAGTGCGGGCGTCGAGATCGTGGCGAATCCGGCGACGGGAATCTGGGGTCCGGACGAGGCACCGGCCGTAATCGAGGAGCTGAAGATCGGGACGGCCGGCGGCGATCCGGAATACCAGTTCGGCGCGATCGCGAGCGTCGATGTCGGATCGGACGGCACGATCTACGTTCTGGACCAGCAGTCGCAGCAGGTCCGCGCGTTCGACCGCGACGGCACTTTTCTGCATACGATCGGCCGACCCGGTTCGGGTCCCGGCGAACTGAGCCAGCTGCTGGTGGCGCTCGTGGTCACGGCGGGTGACACGCTGTTTGTGCCGGACATGGGACACCAGCGGATCACGCGGTTCACGGCCGATGGCGAAACCGTCGGCAGCTTCCCGGTTCCCATGACCGAGGGCATTCCGATCCGCTGGCAGATCGGTCCGGATGGCAGAATCGTACAGCAGACACGGATCATGAACATGCCGGGCCAGGCCACGACGGTGGCCGAGCCGAAGGACCTGCTGCTCGAGCGGGATCCCACGGGCGCGATCCGCGATACGGTGATGGTGCTGCCGTCGGGCGAGTCGCTCCAGATGGGACCGAACTCGATGCGTATCCGCGTGTTCGAGGCCGAACCGGTCTGGGGTCTGGGCGAAGGCGGCTCGATCTACTTCGCGATGAACTCGGAGTACAGCATCGGCCAGTACGGTACGGACGGTTCGCTCGTGCGAGTGATCCGCAAGGATGTCGCGCGCAAGCCGGTCACGGAGGCAGACATCACGGCGATCCGCGAGGCGATGACGCGGATGTTCCAGGACCAGGGCGTTCCGCAGCAGGCCATGGAGATGGTGATGGGCAGCATCGAGTTCGCCGACCAGTATCCGTCGTTTGCGAACATGATGGGTGGGCCGGGCGGTTCACTGTGGGTTCAACGCGTGACGTCCGCCCAGGACATGGAGGACCTGGGCATCACGGAGTTCAACCCTCAGGACATTGGCTCACCGATATGGGACGTTTTCGGCGGCGACGGCCGATACCTCGGCGAGCTGCGTCTCCCCGACCGCTACCAGCCGTTGCGCGTGATCGGGGACCAGATCTGGGGCGTGTGGCGCGACGAGCTGGACGTGCAATACGTGACCATGCTGCGCGTCGACATCGAGTCGACACCGGTCAGGACCGAAGGTCAGGCGGACGGCTGACGGATCGTGTCCGGCGGCGGGCCCGACGAACCGGTCGGGTCCGCCATGGACCGGAGTGGCCACAGCACCGGCCCGGCGTATGTTCCCCGCAACACTTCGACGTACTCCTGCATGGTCATGAGCCCGGCCGCGACTCGCCGGGCATCGAGACGTTCCGGCGCATCGATCGGATATGGCACGAGCGTTCCCGCGACAATGCGGAACTGCGTACCATAGAGCTGCGGCTTGCCCTCGATGATGCGAACACGGTCGGTCAGTACGGCGGCGTGATTCGCGGACGCTTCGCCCACGTTCGCCGCCGAATCGAGAAGCGGCAGCATGTCGCGCTGGAATGCGTCGGACGGACTGTGCGTGAGGATGAGAGATGCAGCTTCGGCCGCTTCGTCGCCTACCATCGAACGCGTTGGCCAGCCGTGGCGTGCGACGATGTCACGCAGCCGCCGCGTGAGCGCCGAATCCATGGCCAGCGAGGCGCGCACGAAAGCCGTGTCATTGGCGGTCGCCGGACCAAAGCCGGTGCGGATCGTGCGATCGAGGAGCCCGAGCCGGAGCAGTTCCGTGCGGAGCGGCTCGTTCAGTGGCGCAACCGTATCCACGACGGCGGCCGGGTCGGGCTCCGGCGGATCGCCGGGACCACAGCCGAGCACGACCAGCAGCACCGTCGTGGCGCCGATTCTTGTCAGCGGCAACCTCCCCAGGTGGAACGCGGCCGAGCGCCCCGTTCGACCGGTTAGTGTAATGCCTGACCCCCGGGTCCGGCAGCAGGAGCGATGATGACCGACGATGGGCTGCACATCAACGACGATCTTGTCGTGTCGGCCGCCGAGCTGACGTACCGTGCGACCCGGTCCGGCGGACCGGGCGGCCAGCACGTGAACACGAGCGCGACCCGGATCGAGCTGACATGGGACGTTTCCGGCTCGCCGTCTCTGACCGACGCGCAGCGCGCCCGCATCCTGGACCGGCTGGCCAACCGCATCGACAGCCGCGGCGTACTCCGTATCGTGGAAAGCGGCAGCCGCAGCCAGCTCCAGAACCGCGAAACCGTGACCGACCGGTTCATCGAACTCCTTGCCGGCGCACTGCGGAACCGTCGACCCCGTCGCAAGACGAAGCCGTCACGGGCCGTGAAAGAGAAGCGGCTGCGCGAGAAGAAGCGGCAGGGCGAGAAGAAGAAACAGCGTGGCCCGGTCCGGGCGGAGGAATAGACCGGCTTTTCAGGTTTCCTCGGCGTGAACGAACTGCTGTTGCACGCAGGGGACGCGGTGGGGGCGGAGGACGCTGGCTGTTCTTTCGCCCTCTGATGCCGCCGACTCCGGGCAGGCAGCCGGACATTTTTTCTGGGGGCTTCGGGGCGCGTCGACCCCTGCCCGGCCGTGAGTTCAACAACAAGTAATCCGTCCCCGTGTCCGCTCCCCCAGCGTCCCCAGCGTGAAACCCCGAGCGCGGACATCGGAGTCAGCCGTCCTGCGTGAGCGTAGGAACGGCAGTTGCACGCAGGGGACGCGGAGGGGGAGGAGGACGCTGGCTGTTCTTCAGCCGTCCGGATGGCACCGACTCCGGGCGGGCAGCCGGGGACATTCCTGGGGCTCTTCCGGGTCTGGGCCTGGTCCCGGGTGCTGGCCAGTTCAGGATAGGGCGGCGGTGTGTCGACACCCCACATGGCCGGAACGTCTGGCGGTCGATCCCGGGCGCGGGTGCGCGTCGACCCGTGCTCCGTCGTGAGTTCAACAACGAGTAATCCGTCCAGCGTCCTCCGCCCCCCAGCGTCCCCAGCGTGAAACCCCGAGCGTGTTCAGCCGTGTGGGCCGTCACGATCGGAGGCAGCGGTCCTGCGCGAGCGGATCAGCATGACCGCGAGGGTAACGACGGTGATCGGCACGACGAAGGAGAGCATGACGCCGCTGAAGATGGGCAGGGCTTCGTGGTCGGTCGCATCGAGGACGAGGAAGGTGACATACGTGGCGTAGTACGCCAGGAAGAGGACGCCGATCCAGCGGGGGATGCGGTGGCCGGCGAAGATCGGCAGGCACGCCATGGCGACGGCGACCATGACGGGCAGATCGAAGGTCAGCGCGGCGGCCGACACGTTGAGCGGGCGCGGTGACAGCACGGCGGCGGTGCCGAGGACGGCCAGCAGGTTGAAGATGTTGCTACCGATGATGTTGCCAACGGCAATGTCTCTCTGGCCGCGGTAGCTCGCAATGACGGACGTTGCGACCTCTGGAAGGGAGGTTCCTGCCGCGACGATGGTGAGGCCGATGACGAGTTCACTGAGGCCGAGGAAGCGGGCAATGGCGACGGAGCCGTTCACCAGGAAGCGTGACCCGATCACGAGGAGAGCGAGGCCGGCGGCGATACGGATCACATCGACCAGACGGTTCGACTCGGTCGGCGGATCCGGGATGAGGCCTGGTGGTGGATGTCCCCGCCTGTGTGAGAGCCAGGCGAGGAACGCGATGTAGAGAGCGAGGAGGACGAGCAGGAGCAGACCCTCGAGGCGGTGCAGCGAGCCGTTCATGCCGAGCAGCATGACGAGCGATGACGCGCCGATCATGATAGGCACGTCGTAGCGAACGAGCTGGTCGGACACGACCAGAGGGGCCACGACGGCAGACAGGCCGAGGATGAAGAGGACGTTGAAGATGTTGCTGCCGATGACATTGCCGAGCGCAATGTCGGCGCGGTCCGAGAAGGCGGCTTGCACGCTTACGACGATCTCCGGCGAACTGGTGCCGAAAGCGACGACCGTCAGGCCGATTATGAGGGGAGGAACGCCGACCGCGGCGGCCAGTCGGGCCGAGCCTCGAACGAGTGATTCCGCGCCTGCAACGAGCAGAACGAGGCCGAGCCCGAACTGCAGGAGAGTACCGGCGTCCACACCACCTCACGGTTACGATTCCGGAAAGGTCGAGAATCGACAGAACGGCGGCCGTTGGCAACCCCGTCGTCGAGGCGATTGATTTCGACAATGACATTGCCGAGATTGGATGCTGAATGACGCGCAACCGTGTTGTCCCGGTCCGGGAGGCTGCCATGCCTCCCGTTTTCTGTGCTCCGCGCACAGCGGGCGGAGCCCTTGCCCGGGCGGTGGGCGCGTTGCTGCTCGTTGTTTTCTTCGGCGTTGCGGCGTTCGGCACGGGCCCGACCACAGGCTCTGGCGCGGTGGCGGGCGGGCATGGCAGCACTGCCATCGGCGCAGATGGCCACGCGTTGCCGGGTGTGTCAGCGCCGAGCGGCGTACAGTTTGAAGCGCCGCGGGAAACGGGCGGCGCCGACCCGACCGGGTCCGCGCGCGGGAAACGCGAACGGTCGCGGCTGGCGGCAGTCAGGGCACGCGTTCAACTCGCGGAACGGTCGCGGGCGAGGGCTGTCGAGCACGACCGGCTCCGCCATGCGCTGATACACGAGCGGGCATTCACGGGGCACGCCTCCTTCCACTGCGACACACCTCCTCCGTCACGGGTCTGAGCGACATCGCCGGCTCGCGGTACGACCGCGCGGCCGGTGCTGGAACCGCGGCGCGGACACGACGTCCGCGCTCACCCATGTGATGGTGATCGGAGGATTCCGTGTTGAATTCCATTCTGCTCGTCCAGTCGTCGTCGGCGTCCGGACTCACGCTCGGCAGGATCCTGAGGGACATCCCGCACGACGGGCCGGCCATGGTCGTATACGCGCTCCTTATCGCTTTCACGTACCTGGTCTGGCGTGGAAGCCGGCCGAAAAAGGGCGTCTGAAGTCCGGCCGACAGGGCGTCAATCGTGGGCCGAGCCGCCAACGGGTTCGGGCACGTCCGTCGCGGTCATGGGAGCGCCCACTCGCCGACCGATCACCGGCTTCACCAATACGGCGAGAACCAGGACCACGCCGAACGCGACAACCAGCAGCGGGCCCGTGGTGATGTCCCACGCGAACGAGACTGCTACGCCGCCTGCGATCGCGACCGCGCCCGCGATCCACGCGATGAAGAGCGCCGTCATGAAGTGCGTCGTGTAGAGGTACGCGATCACGGCCGGAATCACGAGCGTGCTGAAGATGAGCAGGACGCCGGCGACATTGACGGAGAAAGTGATGGCAACGCCGAACGATACGTAGAAGACGAAGTCCCATACCTTGATGTTGCGGACGGTCTGCGGCGCGAAGGTGACGGCGATCATCTGGTGCCGTACGAACCAGTGGAAAATTGCGATCAGGGCATACACGCCGGCCATCTTCGCGACCGTCGGCCACGTAACCCAGATCAGCGAGCCTGTGAGTGTCTCCTTGACGTGTTCGGCGCCTTCCGGGCTGAAGCTGGAGAGCAGGATCACGGCTGCGGAGGCGACGACGTAGCTGATGCCGATGTACGCTTCCTGCGAGACATGTCCGTGTTCGACCCTCGTCACGCTGAACAGCAGAGCGCCCAGCACCGTGAAGCCGAACGCGAACAGGTATGACATCGTTTCGCCGGCGTGAATGCCGAGCATGAAGGCGACGGTGCCGCCGAGCGCCGCGATCTGCGCGAACGCGAGGTCCACGAAGATCACGCCCCGCCGGATGATGTGCAGGCCGAAATACGCGTTGATCCCGAGGATCACGAGCGCCGCGGCGAGCGGGACGAGGATGAGGTCGAGCATGTCGTCTTCCCGTGTCGTTCAGGAGGCGACGGCGCTGACCAGGTCGCCTATCCACCGGTCGACCAGATCCATGTACGTCTCGAGTCCCGGGCCGTCACCCGTCTGGAACGGGATCAGTACGGCGGTTGCGCCTGCACGCTCCGCGACCGTCCGGACCCTGTCCCGGCCGAAGTACGTGGCCGCGACGATCACCCTGATCTCCCGCGTCTTCATCAGGTCGATCAGTTTCGCGACGTGTCCGGGTGTAGGCGGAATTCCCGGCTTCGGCTCGAGATACTCGACACACTCCATGCCGAACCGGTCCGTGAAGTAGGCCCAGTTGCGGTGATCGCAGATGACTTCCGCACCGCGCAGCACTGCGGCTTCGGCCATCCAGCCACCCAGCATTTCGATGAGCGGCGTTCCCTCATACGGCGTGGAGCCGAGGAAGGTGAGAAGGTTGCCCTGCCGTGCCAGGTTCGCCAGACCCTCGCCTGTCACGATGTCGACGAGCCGGTCGCCGTACAGCTTGCGATAGATGCGATCGGCGAACGCGGCGAAGCCGCGGTCCCAGTCGGCGGCGCGGTCCGGGGCGACCTTTTTCAGACCTGTCGTGATGTTGCGCGCGACCTGGATCGCGTTGAGCGGATCCGTATAGACGTGCGGGTTGCCATAAATGTGGATGTCGCCCGCGGAGCGATCCGCGTTGACCGGCACTTCGAGCAGGGTCACACCAGTGTACGCGGTAACGTAACCGGGGCCGCCCTCGCTCACATTGTTATTGCCGGCCCGGTCGAGCAGCGCTGGCACCCACAGCTCGAGGTCGAGACCGGTTGTGATGAACATGTCCGCTCGCCTGATGTCAGCGGCGAAGCTCGGTTTCGGCCGGACGAAGTGCGCGTCCTCGCGCGGATCGGCGATGCTCGAGACGGCGACATCGCTGCCACCAATCGCGCGGACGATGGATGCATAGACGGGCAGCGACGCAACAACGCGGACCGGATCCTGGACGGCGGCCAGAGGTTGCACGGCCGCCGTCATGGTCGCCAGCGCGAGCAACGGTGCAGTGAATCGTGTCGTGATCATCTGTGCTCCTTCATGCGAGCCGGCAAACGCCGGCTAGTAGTTCTCATGCTTGTGCGGCCCCATGGCGAAGGTGATCTGGAGGACGAACTGGCCGAAGTCGTCCTCGACGCCGCGAAAGATGTCGTACTCGGCGCGCAGCCGGACGTACTCGCTCTGCCACCACGTTAGCGATGGCGCGAACAAGGTCGCGTTCTCATCCGGCTCGTCCGGATTCTCGACCCATTCCCAGCGCGCACCCGCGATCCATTGCTGCGCGAACCGGTACTCGCCGATCGCGAATGCGCCCCACGCATCGAGGTTATCGGCGCCATCGAATACGCGGCGGTTGAGCATTGCGCCGCCGGTCACCGTCAGCTGGCGAGTGCGCGACTGGCTCGGCGGACGCCAGTCGAAGGTCAGATCGGCGCCGAAGAGACGATTGCCGGTGACGGGTGCGTCGTCAGGTGACGGGTCGCCTTCACGACCGCCGGTCAGCGCCGACAGGCCGATTTCGAGGTAAGTGGCGGGCGACAGCTCGTAGAACGCGTTCACGTGGCCGAGCGCGCTCAAGCCGTTGTCCTCGCCGAACAGCACTTCGCTCGAACTGCGCGTCAGTTCGCCCCATACCTCCCAGGTACCGAATCCGTGGATCGGCAGCAGCCAGTGCGCCGACACGCCGGGCTGCGCGAGGCCCTCCTCGCCCAGGAAGGCCAGGACCGGCAACGGGTATTGCTGACCGGGCAGCGCGTGGGCGTGCCAGCGGTTGAGCCGGCCGAACCGCTGACGGAACTTGCCGACCGTAACACCGAGGCCGCCCGCCAGACCGACCCACTCGACGTAGCCTTCCTCGATCTCCGTCTCACCGCCATGGCCTTCTTCCTCTTCGGCCTCCGGCTCCGCTGGCGTACCCGGCTCCTCGTGCGCATGCTGGCCGAACGGCAGGATCTCGCCGCCACCGAGATGGTGCGCTACGAAGACTTTCGCGCGGGAGAACGGGTCGAGATTCGATACGAAGCTGATCTCGAATTCGCGAGCCGCGAAGTTGTCCGCTGTCGCATCATCGGAGCGTGAGAACGCGAACACGTCGCCGCTCACGCTGATCTCGGGATTGAGCGCATTGAGGTTGCGCTGCCTGCCGATGAACTGGACCGCTTCCTCGGGCTGTTGCGCGCCCGCGGTCGTGTCCGCGCGGCCCGCGCCCGCCGCCGCCGCCGCTGCGCGGATCCGCGCGACCGGGTCGAGTGTGTCAGGCGATGCCGGTGGTGCCGGTCGCTGGATGGTCGTGATCACGGCGCGAAGGCTGTCGAGCTGCCGCATGAGCGAGTCCACGCGCATCCGCAGCGAGTCCGTCGCGGTTACCGGCACCTGGGCCGACACACCGTTCGCGCCAATCGGAAACAGCAATGCGGCCGCCACGATGGCGGCAGATGCTGCGGTCGTTCCTTTCAAGTCGAATCCTCCGTTGATGTCCGGGCTCGCGCATCCGGCCCTCTGGACGCGCCGATGCCACGGTTCCCGTTGCGGGAGCGCTTCGGAAATCAAACGGAAGGCGGCGCCCTCGATCTGTGGGCGGCGTACACAAGCGCCGTCGGCAGGCCCGACGGAACGAAGCGCGGCGGAACCCTCGCCGCACGCGTGGCCAGCGCGATCCTCGCCGGTTCGACCGGCATGAGGTGGACCGTCCCCATTACGCCGCACAGCCCGTGATCATGAGCCGAATGGTGCACCGGGGAGGAGCCGTCAGGCAGCTCGATGTGCGCGGGCGTTGTCGCGTCGAATCCGAGATCGAGCAACGGCCACACGGTGACCATGGCCACGAGAATGGCCGTGACTACCGTCGTGATGCCTCGATTCGGCCTGCTCAGCGTTCTCTTCGACACGCCGGCCCGCGCTGGACGTTGTGGAAATTGTGTGACAACCGATACACGATCGCCGGAACCGGGTTCCTGCACCAGGGACGGGTACGGCTCGCAGACGACACGCATGACACCGCGTGCGTCGCGCGTGGCGGCGTCAGCCGGACACCAGTTGATCGATCGGCGTGCGCCAGAGCACGCGGTGCGCCCGGACGCCGAGCAGGACTGCGGCCACAGCCAGGCCGGCGGTGAGGCCGAACCAGACGCCCACGGGACCGGCACCGGCCCGGAACGCGAGCAGGTAGCCGACCGGCACGCCGATGCCCCAGTAGCCGACGGCGGCGATGAAGGCGGGGGTCCGGGTGTCGGCGGCGCCGCGCAGAACGGACACGCCCGCGACCTGTCCGCCGTCGAACATCTGGAACGCGGCAGCTACGAGGAGCAGCGTTGAACCGAGGCGGATGATCTCGGGGTCGCGTGTGTACAGGCGGATCAGGTCGTCGGGGAACGCGACGAACGCGAGAGCGCACAGGCCCATGAAGCCGACGGAAAGGAAGTAGGTAGCGAGCGCCGCGCGTCGCATTCGTCTGGCGCGGCGGGCGCCGATGTGCTGGCCGACGCGGATCGCGCCGGCCATGCTCGTGCCGAGCGCGACCATGAACGTGGTCGATGCGATGTTGATCGTGACCTGGTGCGCGGCCAGCTCGAGCGGGCCGAGCCAGCCCATCATGAACGCGCCGAACGCGAACAGCCCCATCTCGAGGCCGAACTGTCCGCCCACGGGCAGGCCGACGCGCAGGATTCTGCCAATCACCGAACCGTCGGGCCGGAACGGTTCATCGGTGTGCGGGCGCAGTTTCGGATGGCGGAGTATGAAGATTCCGATTGCTGCGAGCATCGACCAGCGCACGAGCGTGGTAGCCCAGCCACTGCCGACGACGCCCATCGCCGGAACGAGGTCGCCCGCGCCGTAAATGAAGATGCGGTTGGCAACAATGTTGATCGCCAGGCCGATGAACGTGATGACCATCGGCGCGGTGACGTGACCGGTCGCTTCGAGGTACTGGCGGCCGGCCATGAAGAGGAAGAACGGGACGACGCCCCATGCGAGCGCCCAGAGGTAGCCGCCCGTCAGGTCGCTGACGGCGGCGTCCTGCCCCAGGCCGAGGGCCAGTTCGGTGCCGACGAGCGACACCAGTGTAACGGGCACGGCGAGCATCAGCGCCAGCCATGAGCCCTGCACCAGCACGCGACGGCAGCGGTCCATGTCGCCGGCGCCGAACGCCTGGCTGACCATGGGCGACATCCCCACGAGGATGCCGATGCACACGACGGTCGCGAGCCAGTGCATGGCACTGCCCAGGCCGGCGGCCGCGAGCGGCACGGGGCCGAGCGGTCCGACCATCACGGTGTCGGCGGTGTTCATGCCGACCTGGCCGAGCTGACTGACGACGATCGGGCCCGCCAGACGCAGCAGGCGTTTCACCTCGACGACGAACAGCCACACTTCGCGCGAGCGGAGCCAGCTCACGCGCTTCCCCGAATCCCGGTCATTCTCTTCCGATCACACCAGCGTTTCACATGGCGACCGCGGAAGATAGCCGAGAGAGGGCGCTACGAAACCCTCGACATCGTCGAACCAGACGGGTGGCGACCGTGGAAGGATCTACGTCGTGATCACGACGACCGGATGATGCGCCAGACGCGGACGCGAGCGACGCCGAGCGAGTCGCGCTCGACTGTCACGATCTCGTCCGGTCCACGGAACGCCGCGGGGTACGGCGCGGTCGGCGGCAGGGTCCCGAGGTAATCGCCATCGGCCGACCACACATCGATCGACCGAACGCCAGCCCGATCGAGGCGAGCCACCCAGAGTCCGCCGTCAGGCGACACGGCGAGGTCGACGATGTGCGGTGCCGTATCCGCGAATCCGATCCGTTCGGCCGCCATTGCGACCGGCAGACGGCAGCTGCCAGGGCCGGGAAGCCGGAGGCTGTCGCCACCGAGCTCCGCGGCAGCCAGAGTTACGGTCCCGGCAAGCGGCTCGAACGCCCGGCTCCAGCGACCGACCGGCTGCGTCCCGGCGAAGAGCGTGATCGTGTAGTTCGTGCCGGCGGCGACCGCGGTCCGGTGGCCGTTGCCGGACCAGACGAGCCGAGGCCCGAGCAGCGACCGGAACCCGACGACCGCGCAGCCGAAATCGACCTGATGGACCGGCGTCTCCGCGATCGACGCGAGCGTTGCCGAACCCGTGTCGCCCGGGTTCCGGACGGTGAGCTGGATCGTTGCGGTGTCGCCTGACCCGGATTCGATCACATACGAACCCGTGATCCCGTGTTCGCCGAAGGCGGCCCGCCTCATGAGCGGACCCGGCGCCGGTACCTCGTCGAGCGGCGAGCCGTCCGCACCGAAGACGACGAACGCGCGACGGTCGAAGTCGAACACTGCTATCGCGCCATCCGCGCGGACGGCGAGGTCGGACGGGAACCGGAACTCGCCGGGACCCGAACCCGAACGGCCCACGGATCGAATGAAGTCGCCCGTTCGGTCAAAGACCGAGACCCGGAAGTTCAGCACGTCGAGAACGTGGATACGGCCCGCGCCGTCCACGCCGATACCGCTCGGCATCACCCGGCCGAATGCCGCAGGGCCCTCTGCCTGGCCTCCGATATCGACCACCGGCTCGAACGACCAGGACAGCGGCACGTCAGTCGGGCCCCACCTCGCCTGCATGACGCCCGCCGAGTCGGACCGGATCGGCCAATCCGTCGATGAACTGGCGTCACACGCCGTGGCAGCCGCCGCGGCCGCGATCAGTCGCAGGAACCGTTTCCGTCGGCGCCTCATGTGGAATTAAGACACGAAGGCGTGACGGGCGGTTGCGTCCGCCGCGGGCCATGCGGCGGATCGGATGCGTCAGCGCCAGTCCGGAATCGCTCGGCCCGGCATCGGACAATGGCCGCCACTGCCGCCACCGGCGAAGATGCGGACTCCGCTGCCGCCACCGAGCGTGTTCGAGGCCTCGGTGCCGCCCCACTGCCGCTTGGCGGCACCGATCGAGCCCGGCACGTAGACTTCGACGTCGTCCTCGGCTTGGCCGTTCATTTCCGAGTCGACCGGCAGTGTTGCGACGGCGACCCGAAGAGTGGTGAACTCGACCGGCCGGATCGGCGCGCTGGAAAGTGGATCGAGGACCGTGAGTTGCTCGAAAGCGACTTCGGGGACCGTGGGTGCAGGTGCAGGCGGCGCGGAGGCGACCGGTGAAGCGGCCGCGGATCGGGCTGCTGGCGAGGGTGAGGCATCGGAGACGGGTCCGGCCGGTGCCAAGTCACTCGCCTCGCTGCCTGTCGGAGCCGTCAAGGCAGCCTGGATCGCAACGACCTCGACGGCGTCGAACTCTTCGACCGCGATGCGCTCGACGTCGATTGTCGTGTCGCCGGACAGGAGCGGCGCATCGAAACCGACGCCGATCAAAGCGGCATGAACACCCACGGAAACGGCCAGCCCGCCGTACAGGATCCGACGATAGCGGCGATCCAGCAAACGAGTGCGGTTCATTCCTGCCTCCAATGCATCCTGCGACGAGGTCTGCGAACTGACGCCGGGGAGCCGATCGCGGCGCAGGCTGAACGACCCACCTGTTTCGAACCCGCGTCCGGCCGGCTGTGTTCCGGTGCCGGCTCCTGCATTGTGGATGCCGGGGCATGCCGGTCCGTTAAATCGGGCGGCCGTTCCACAAGCTGCCATGTTGTTTTATGATAGACGGACCTGTCGCTGAGGTGCGGCGCGCCCATATGCGGCCGTGGCTCCAGTTCGACGCACAGCCCGCGACCCGGACCTCATGATCCGACGCTGCATCTTCTGCGACAAGTCGTTCCCCGACGCTGAGTCGTATAGCGGGTTTGCGTGCGGGCGGCGAGTGGCGTGGGACCCGCTTCGGTCGAGGCTCTGGGCGATCTGCGACCAGTGCCATCAGTGGACACTGGCGCCGTTCGATGGCCGGCTCGAGGTCATCGACGCCCTCGAGAAGGACTCGCGGGACCGTGGCCGGTTGCTGGCGAGCACGGCGAACGTGGCGCTCCTGCGGACACCCGACCGCGTTCTCCTGCGCGTGGGCCGCGTCGAGCTGGCCGAGGAAGCATGGTGGCGCTACGGCCGCGAGCTGCGAAAGCGACGCCGCCAGTTCGAGCGACGTGAATCGCGGATCGGTGCGTACAGCTTTGCGGCGCTCGCTTCCATTTCCGAAGCGCTCGGCCTGACCGATACCGGTATCAAGATCGCGTGGGACGGCAACCCGTTGGTCGACGTTCTGCGCTGGCGCCGGTTCCCGTGGGCCGCGTGGCACGGACGGGTCCGCTGTGAGCATTGCAGCAGCGTTCTGCTGGCCGTTCGTTTCGACCTGTCGTGGTGGCTTCAGCCCGGTGTCGACCGCAACGGCCTGTTGACCGTTGGCGTACCCTGTGACCGGTGCGATCCGTGGACGCCGGAGAAGATCTACGAGATCCGTGGCGATGACGCGGCCCACGTTCTTCGCCGCGTCCTTGCGTACCAGCAGATCGACGGCGCATCCGATCTGACGCTGCGCGAAGCCGGTACCGCGATCCGACAGGCCGGCTCGGCGACGGAGTTGCTGCGAAATCTGTCCGACACGCGGGGCTCGCTGTGGCGGTTGGGCCCCACTCGCCGGCTCGCACTCGAGATCGCCATCAACGACAGCGTCGAGCGTCAGTCACTCCAGGGCGAACTTCGCTATCTCGAACGGGTGTGGCAGGAGCAGGAAGAGATCGCCGCCATTGCCGATGAGGAATTGACGAGCCTGCCCGGGACCTCGAGTTGAGCCGAACGGGTTGCGCAGTCCGATCACCGCAGCAACGCCGACCAACGATGTCGACGAGCGCCTGCAGCCGCAGCGTGATCAAGCCACATGCACACAGTTATCGGACCCTGAAGTAGTCCCGGCTCTGAGCCAGAGCCGGCGTCTCGTACGATTCAGCCAGGAGTGGCCCCGGCTGTTCGACGAGGAACGCGTCCTTCTCGAATCGGCGCTCGGACCTGCCTGGCGGGGGGCGATGCAGCACATTGGCAGCACCGCCGTTCCCGGTCCCATCGCGAGGCCGGTGATCGACGTACGTCGCGCGCTCGTCGATCAGCACACGGTCGACGACAGGCTCACCGGGCGGGCCAGCGGCGGCTTCACCCTCGATGCCTCCGTTCGCCTCGACGGCTCCGACTCTGCGGGCCGCGGGCGGTTGCTCCGATACTGCGCCCGGCCGCCCTTCGCCTTGAACGAATCAGTTGGGCGCGGGTAACGACGCCGCGCTGGTCGGCGGCGCGCGTCGCAATCCGTTCATCCGCGTGCGTTCGAGGGCCGCAACGGCTGCGGGTCGACCACCTGGCACAGGACCTGGCGACGCCGGTGGATCGCATTGCACGCTGCATGGTCGAGTTGGTTGCCGATCCCGCAGTCGCTGCCCGTTGCAGGTGCGCCTGTGGAATTGAGTGCGACTATGACAGCCAAACCCGCAGTCGCAATCGCGCGCCAGACGCGTCTGCGGAACTCGGCGTCTCATGAACAGCGAATCCCGTCATCGCAGTCGTCACCGTCCACGTCTGCGATGTTCGCAACGTCGCCGCCGACGGGCGCGGCGGGTGCCTTTCGTGCCATCGCCATGAAGTCCGATCAGGTGAGGCCGGTGTCACAGTGACATCGATTGCCGGATGCTGGCTGGTCTGAACCAGCCGAACTGACGGCGAACGAGCTGCGCGCCCCGAGCGCTCGCGGTGTGCGTCGGTCGGCTCGAGGGGCTACACTATCGTTGGGGACGCGATGCGGCCGCGGCCGATCGAGCCGCTCCGTGAGTCGTGGCCGCAGCCGCGGATCGCAACGGCGACCGGAACGTTCGACCTGGCCGCACGATCGCTTCCGGACCGATCCAGCCTCTGAAGGAGGTCACCATGACGTGGATTCCGCTGTGCCGTGCCGTTCGCGCTTCGCTTGCCATGCTGTCCGCTCTTTGCCTGTTCCTCATTCTGGCCGAGCCGGCCGAAGCCCAGCTCGAACGCGCCGAGCCACGGCCGGACGTGCAGCGGACGCGCAGTTATGATGGCCTCGCCGAGGGACCGTACGGCTCGCTTCTGATCCGCAACGTGATGCTTGTGCCCGGCCACGGCGGTCCGGGACAGGGGCCGATGGACATCCTGATCCGGGGCAATGTCATCGACGACATCCGCTCGCACGACCCCGACCGCAGCGTCGAGGCGGACCGCGTCGTAGAGGGTGGACCCGGCATTTACGTGACGGCCGGCCTCATGAACCTCCATCTGCACCTGCGAGAGGACGAGCTTCCACTCGACTACATCTTCTACATGCAGCTCGCGACCGGCGTCACGAGCGTCGGTCCCGCCGAGGAGGGACGGGTCCGCGACATCATGGAGCAGGTGCGGAACAACGAGATCCTCGCTCCGCGGCTCTTTCCGCTGTACAGCTGGGGCAGCCGGTCGGATTACACGCCCGAGCAGCTCCAGGACACGACGCTCGCACCGGAGATCGCGCGGGCGATGATCGCGAACGGTGTCCGGCAGGTCTACATCAACAATCTCACCTGGAATCCTGATCTGTTCGGTGCGGCGGCGCGCGCGATCGAGGCGGCCGGTGGCGTCACCGCCGTGCACATTCAGCCGTCGAACACGTCGGTGGTGAACGCGATGGATGCGGCGCGCCTTGGCGTGAGCATGATCGTGCACCACTACGGGTACGCCGAGTCGGCGCTGCCGCGCGGCGTGCAGGACTTCCCGGCCAACTACCGTTACCAGGACGAGAACATCCGCTTTCGGGAGGCGGCCCGTGTCTGGCACGAGGTCGGCACCAATCCCGACAGCCGGCACTTCCTGCTGAACACGCTGGTGGACTCACTGGTCCATTACGGTGTCGTGATGCAGCCGAACCGGGCGACCTACGAGGCGAACCGGAACATCATGGCGGCGCACGGCTGGCCCTGGCACGAGAAGTACACGCACCAGGCGCTGTGGGAATGGCATCTGCCGAATCCCGATAACCATGCCTCCTTCCAGTATGACTGGACGTCCATGGACGAGTTCTACTGGACGTACATGTACGACCTGTGGGCAAAGATGATCTTCGAGTTCAACAGGCGGGGCGGCACGATCGTGTACGGTACGGACGACAACTACCAGTGGTCGACCGGCGGGTTCGGCAACGTCCGCGAGCTGCAGCTCGTGCTCGAATCCGGGATGCACCCGCTCGAGGTGCTGAAGACCGCGCAGTTGAACAGCGCAAAGTTCCTCGGTGAGCCGCACCTCGGGATGGTGCAGGAGGGCTTCGTGGCGGACCTGATCGTCGTGGACGGCAACCCCGCCCAGGATTTCAAGACCCTCTATCCCTTCGGCACGATTCGTATGAACCCGGACACGCGGGAGATGTACCGCACCCGCGGGATCCTGCACACGATCAAGGACGGGATCGTGATCGAGAACAATCGCGTCATGGCGGAAGTGGAGCGGATCGTGGCCGAATCGAAGCAGGGCATCGGCTCGGACATCGTGACGGAACCGTTCGTGGTACGGCCCAGGCCGGCGGGGAGAAGCGGCGGCAGGAATCGACAGTGATCGTGCGCTTCGATCGAGAGGCGTCTGCCGAAGCGAAGGGCGAGTTCGTCAGCAGCATCCTCGCGGCTTGCCCTCGGCGGTTTCTCGCCGCAGCCAGTTCCGTCATCATGATCGTCAACGAACACGCAGGGGCCTGTGAGGCCGCGGAACCATGGGCCGGTGAGGATTCGTCCAGAGTCGTGATCCACGAAGGCTGGGCGTTCCGGTATTTCTCGCTGTAATCACATCCGTCATGGAGGAGCCTGGAGCGATGGTGATGACTGTACTGGAAGCTCAGGTTGCGGCCGACCGCGCCGATGATCTCGAGGCGGAGTTCCGTGAGGTGCAGGTCCCGCCGGAAATCCTCCACACGTACCTCGTGCGCGACGCTCGGGAGTCGACGCGGTACCGGATCGTGACGGTCTGGGAAAGCCAGGAAGCGTTGCAGGCGATGCGAGCCTCGGGCGAGAAGCCGAAGGGTGTTGAGATGTTCGAGGCCGTGGGGGCGGCGGCCGAACTGTCCATCTTCGACATCATCGCGCACCATCGTCCAGGGTCGTGACCACGAACGCCGCGGTTCCGGGAGCGAAGTCGACATGTCAGGAATCGATGCGGAACAGGCCCGGAACGTGATCCAGGCCCAGTTCCCGACCGTGCGGCCCGGGCGGGTGCAATGGCTGGGCGAAGGGTACGACAGCACGGCATTCGACGTCGACAACGTGTGGGTGTTCCGGTTCCCGAAGCGACGCGATGTCGAGCGGCAGCTCCTGATGGAGATGCGGCTGCTGCCGCTCCTTGCCAGTGATTCGCCGCTGCCGGTTCCGCTGTACCGCTTCAATGGAATGCCGTCACGGCTCTTCCCTCGCCACTTCGGCGGGTACCGCAAGCTGGCCGGTGTGCCGGCTATCGGTCTGGATGCCGACCCCGTTCGCGACCGATTGGCCCCGAAGCTGGCGTCGTTCCTCTCGCACCTGCACGCGTTCCCGCTGGGCCACGCCGCCGATCAGGGTATTCCGCGTCTCGGTCGCGATTCCGCGATCGTTGAAGCCCGGACCGAGGCGCTCGAGGACATCGGCACCGTGGCGCGCGTCGCTCCCGACCTGATTGCAGACGCGTGGATCGAGGCTCTGGCCGAAGCACCGGCCAGCGGCAACGAACCATACGTGAGCGACAACCTGGTACACGGTGATCTTGCGGCCGAGCACTTCATGTACGATTCCGCGACCGCGTCCCTTTGCGGAGTCATCGACTGGAGCGATGTCGCCATCGGAGACCCGGCTGTCGACCTGGCCGGCGTTTTCCACTGGGGCGGTGCACGCCTTCTGGATGCGGTGCTGTCGAGCTACCGCGGCGCGGTCGACGATGCCACGCTGGCTCGCGCACGTTACCTGGCAGCCTGCCGCGGCATTGCCGACGTCCGGTTCGGGATCGAGACGGACCGGGCCGAGTACGTTGCCGCCGGTGTTCGCGCCCTCGACTTTTCCGCTGCCCGCTGAATGATGGCTACCGGCGCTCGGCACCTCCATCATCGGAAACGTACTGCCACCTGCCTTCGCGCAGCATTCGGAGCACCTCATCGATCGCGGTCTTGAGTTCGCGGTCGAACCCGTTCAGCTCATCCTCGGGCGTGTTCTCGACCATCACATCGGGTTCGACGCCGTAGTTCTCGAGGTTGATGCCGTGGTTGTTCGGCTTTGTGGGGTCGTAGGTGACGACGAGCGATCCCGGTGTCCGGATCGAGCCGCCGTTGATGAGGCTGTAGCTGCCGGTCGCAATGACGGCCGCGGCGGTCGGATTGCCGACGATCCGGCCCAGGCCGAGCTGACGGAACCCCATCGGAGTGACTTCACTGTCGGAGCCCGACCTGTGGTTGGTGAGCAGGACCTTGGGCCCGGCAATGGCCTGGCGAGGACGGCGGCCCCATGTGGGCGCGCCCCATCGGCTGTTCCAGAACTGGTACGGCTCACGCTCGAGGATATCGATCAGCTGCTGGTCGATGTTGCCGCCGCCGTTGTATCGGATATCGACGACGATGCCCTTCCTGTTCCAGTACCGGTTGATCTCGTTCTCGAAGCGTTCGAGTGACGGCTGGTTCATCGCACGGATGTGGACGTAGGCGATCTCACCGTTCGTCTGCTGCTCGACGTATTCCCGATTGCGCGCGACCCAGTCCTCGTAGCGCACGTTCGTGATCGATTCGAGGGAACGGATCCGCAGCACCCGCTCGTTGCGGCCGGTCGCGTCATCGGCGACGCGGACCGGCACGTATTCGTTGAGCGCGCGGTTGAGTATGCTCCAGTAATTGTCGCCTTCGCGCAGTTCGCTGCCATCGATCGCGAGTATGAAATCACCCGTTTCGATGTCGAGCCACTCCTTGTCGGCAGGGCCCTCGCGATAGATGTGGCTGACGCGGTAGCGACCGTCCGCCGGTTCCATCTCGAAGCCGAGATAGCGGCTGTTGAAGAGGTTGGGTTGCGACAGGTTGCCGGGTCCGCTGACGCCGACATGGGATGCGTTGAGTTCGCCGATCATGTGGTTCGCGAGTGCGTACACGTCCTCGTAGCTGCCGACATCGCTCAGCATCGGCTCGTACTGCGCGCGTATCGCGTCCCAGTCCTTGCCGTGCATGTTCTCGTCGTAGAACCTGTACTTCATGACTCGCCATGCTTCATCGAAGATCTGTGCCCATTCGGCGCGGCGGTCCACTTCGACTGCCAGGTCGAACGTGACGCGGGCGGGCCGTTGTCCGGAAATGGGCATGCGGAAGATGTCGGCATTGGCGCCGCCGCCACCGCCACCACCGCGGCCGCCGCCGCCGGCAGTGCCGCCCTGGCGGTAGAAGACGAAGCGACGGTCGTGCGTTGGCGTGAGCTGGGCGAAATTGCCGCGCGCGATGTTGCGGCGGTCACGGCCGTCAATGCCGATGGCGAAGAGGCCCTGTCCATCATCATCGGAGGACGTGAAATAGATGGTGCGGCCGTCTCGCGAGAGGAAGAAGCTGCCTGCGGCGTTGCTGCCGGTCGTGAGCTGGATTGCTCGCCGGCCAATGCCGTCGGCATCGAGACTGAGTGGCGATGGTTGCGGCGTGTCCTCGCCTTCGCCGCCGCCGCGGCCGCCACGGCCTTCGCCCGTGCCCGTGGATGCGCGAGTACGTGCGCGGACGAGCGGGTCATCCGGATCCGCATCGAGCCGTGCGAGCGAAACGGCGAAGAGATGGTTCGTGCCGTCATCGCGATTCGATGCGAACACGAGAGTCCGGCCATCGACCGTCAGCTCACCGCCGGAATCGCGGAACGGGTTGTCGCTGACATTGTACTCGCGGCCGGCCCCGATGTCGTAGAGGTAGACGTCCAGGTTCTGGTCGTCGTCGCTGCGATTGTAGACCAGCCACTGTCCATCGGGCGAATACGCCGAAATGACGTAGCCGCCGGCAATGTTGTATGCGAGTTCGCGCTGCGACTCTCTGGCGACGTCGATCTCGAACAGGCGGTTCGCCGCGGCGAAAGCGATGCGCGAACCATCGGGTGACCACACGAAGTCCGATTTCTGCGACTGGTGATCGGAAAGCCGGGTGCGCGTGCCCTCGGCGATGTCGAGGACCCAGATCTCCTCGTCGCCGGACTCGTCGGACACGAAGGCGAGCTTCGAGCCATCGGGCGAATACCGCTGGTATCGGTCGCGCCGCGCGGACCGTGTGACCTGCGTCTTTTCGCCGAAGGCCTCCTCGGCCGGCACGATGAAGACATCGCCACGGTAGTCGACGGCGAGGTGACTGCCATCGGGTGAAGGCGAAAAGCCGTCAGCCCGATTCTGTGTCGCGGCGATCTCGAAGCGCGTGACGGTCGGGTCGGCAGCGAGGTCGACGGCGATCTTTCGCGGCTGGCCGTCCGGCAGGTCAAGCGTATACAGCTCGTAGTCCTGCGTGTAGATGATCGTACGGCCGTCCGGACTGATCGACGGATACTTGACGCCGCCCGCGTCATGGCGAGTGACCTGGACCGGCGCGCCGCCCGTCGCAGCGATCTTCCAGATGTTGTAGATGCCGCTGCGTTCTGACACGTAGTAGATCATGCCGTCCGCGCCCCACATCGGGCGGCCGTCCTGAACGTGCTCGCGGAACGTCGACAGGTCCGTGTCCGTGAGTTGCGTGATCTGCTTCGTGACCAGATCCTGCACCCATACGTCCGTGCTGCTGTTGCCACGATAGCCCTTGCGCGTCTCGCTCATCCCGTTGCGGTTGAACGCGACGACCCCGCCGTCCTGGCGGATCATGCCGGCACGCGCGAAATCCATGTCCATGGGAACGGGCAGGCCGCCATCAACGGGCACTATGTGAAGCGGCGATCCGAACGGGTGCGAGCCGCGCGATGTCGTGATCACGATACCGCGGCCGTCGGGCGTCCAGTACTGCACGCCATCGCCGCCCGTGAAGAACGTGAGCTGGCGGGGTTCGCCACCGGTCACCGGCACGACGTACACGTCCATGTTGCCCATTCGATCACTGGCGAATGCGATCCACTGCCCGTCCGGCGAGAACCGCGGCTCGATGTCCCTTCCGGGATGCGCGGTCAGGCGACGAGGGTTCGCGCCGCTCGCGTCCGTGATCCAGATATCGCCCTGCCACGAGAACGCGATCCGGCCATCGGCGATGTGAGGATCCCGCATGAAGCGGATCGGGACGGCATCATCGACGGGCACGAGCCGGACCTCTGTCGACAGGCCCGTCGGTGGCAGGCTCATCGTCGGCAGACCGGCCGGCAGGCGAGCGAGCAGAGGCGAAGTGAGAACGGCGAGCGGCAGTAGCGCGAGCGCGATGCGCATGAGGGGAGCGGACATGTTCTCTTCATCCGTGGTGAGCTGTGGGTCCGTGGGCAGATCGGCCGATCGCGGGTGCTGGAGTGCCGGTCTCCCGAGGATCGATCGAAATATACGGTGTGGGCCGCTCGCTCGCCTGCTTTCGAACGATTGAACCCTCAGGGGTCAGCCTCTGGCGCCTCTCGCGCCTCAGTCTCGGCAGGGTGTTTCACGCAGGGCCGCAGGGTGTTTCGCGCAGGGGCCGCGGGGGGGTTCACGCAGGGGCCGCGGGGGTCACGCAGGGGGCGCGGGTGGAACAGATCTGATTGTTCTTGTCGCCGTCCGGAATGGGTGGCTGTCAGGGGCTGAGCGTGATGGGTGCTCGCAGGCGGGAACGGGTCCTCACCCCTGTGCCCTGCGCACGTTGCCTCCCTGAAAAATATATCTGTTCTTCAGCGTCCCCTGCGTTGCCACTGCGTCCGCAGCGTGAAACACCTGGCGCGGAGGGGTCCGCGTGAAACACCTGGCGCGGAGGAGTCCGCGTGAAACACCTGACGCGGAGGAGTCCGCGTGGGACACGGCTAGCGTTGCCGCCAGAGATCCCGATGGAAGAGGAGCAGTATCGTGAAGATCTCGAGGCGGCCGACCAGCATCAGGAAGATGAGGACGATCTGTGTCGGCGCGTTCAGGCCGCCGTAATTGCCGGTCGCGCCGACGGCGCCGAGGCCCGGGCCGATGTTGCCGATGGCGGCGGCAGCGCCGCCGAGTGACGTGATGAGGTCGTTGCCGAGCAGAGTGAGGGCGAGGGCGCCGGCGACGAAGCAGAGCATGAACAACAGGATGAAACCGAGGATGTTGAGCAGGTCATCGTCGCGCAGCACCTTCCGGCCGACCCGGGTGACGAGCACGGCGCGCGGGTGCAGGCTGCGCTTGAGTCCGGTGATGCCCTGTCGCATGAATGCATGGACGCGGATGACCTTCATGCCGCCGGCGGTCGAGCCGGCCATTCCGCCAATGAACATCAGGAGGAGCAGCACGAGCTGAGTCGATTCAGGCCAGAGGCCGTAATCCTCGGTGATGAAGCCGGTTGTCGTGCTGATGGACACGACCTGGAACAGGCTGTCGCGGATGGCCCGCTCGGAACCGAGGGCGGCGTAGTGTCCATTGAGAGCGAAGGGCAGGAGCACGAGCAGCGTAGCGGCGACGACGGTTGCGGAGTAGACGCGCCACTCGACGTCCTGGAAGTATCGCTTCGGTTTGCCGGTCAGCGCATGAAAGTGGAGCGTGAAGTTGATGCCGGCGAGGTACATGAAAATGATGGTGACATAGTCGATGTAAGCGGAGTCATAGGCGCCGATCGAAGCGGTACGCGGCGAGAAGCCGCCGGTCGAGAGTGTCGTGAAGGCGTGCAGCACAGCTTCGAAAGGGTGCATTTCGCCGAGGACGTACAGCACGACCTGGGCGATCGTGAGGCCGGCGTAGACGAGCCAGAGGAGTTTGGCGGTCTGCGTGATCCGGGGTCGCAGACGTTCGGGCGTGGGGCCAGGCACTTCGGCGCGGAACAGCTGCATGCCGCCGACGCCGAGGAACGGCAATATGGCGATGCCGAGCACGATGATTCCCATGCCGCCGATCCACTGTGTCAGCGACCGCCAGAAGAGGATGCCGTGTGGCAGCGGTTCGATCTCGGCGAATACCGTGGCACCTGTAGTCGTGAAGCCGGAAACGGATTCGAAGAGTGCGGCGGTGGGCGAAGCGAGAGTGCCCGTGAACAGGTATGGCAACGCGCCGAATATGCCGATCGCGATCCAGGAAAGCGAGACGACGGCGTAGCCTTCGCGGATTGAGAGGTCGCGATCGAGCGAAGAGCGCCGGTACCCGACGAATCCGGCAAGCCCGGTGACCACGGTCGAGATGATGAAGGCGAGCGTGTCGCCATCACCATAG
Organism: Longimicrobiales bacterium; assembly: GCA_035513345.1. Classification (GTDB taxonomy): domain Bacteria; phylum Gemmatimonadota; class Gemmatimonadetes; order Longimicrobiales; family RSA9; genus DATKCF01. Next base: position 47,478 of record DATKCF010000172.1, on the reverse strand, counting down.
TACGCTGACACTGCGCTCGTGACGGCCAGCGCAATGGCCAGCGCGAGCAGGATGATGCTGACGATGTGGATCAGGTGTCGCGCGTTCACGCGAAGAGCCGTTCGATCCGTGGAATGGCTTCGGGCATCGCGAAGACAACAACGCGATCATTGCGACGAACGGCGTCACGGCCACGCGGCATGATGACCCTGCCGTTGCGAATGATGGCACCGATCACAGCGCCGTCGGGGAAGTCGAGTTCGGCCAGCGGACGGTTGATGGCCAGAGCGCCATCCTGTACCTGCAGCTCGAGTGCTTCGGCGCTGATGCCCTTGAGGGTGACGACGGACTTCACGTCGCCGCGACGGACGTAGCGGAGGATCGCGTTGACGGCGGACTGCCTGGCGGACACGGCGGCATCGATGCCGACACGCGAGACCAGGCGCATGTACTCGAAGCGGTGCACGAGATTGATGACCCTCCGCGCGCCACTCGCCTTGGCGAGCATGCTCACGAGCATGTTCGTCTCATCGCTGCCGGTGAATGCGACGAAGCCGTCGATGCCCTCGACGCCTTCCATCTCGAGGATCTCGAGGTTGGTCGCGTCGGCATTGAGCACCAGCGCGCGGGGCAGCAGTCCGGCGAGTTCAAGACAGCGACGGCGATCATGGTCGAGGATGGTGCAGCCCACGTCGTTGTCGATCAGAAGGCGGGCCAGGTGGACGGCTTCCTCGGAGCCGCCCGCGATCATGACTCGCCTGAGCCGGAAATCGTCGTATCCCGCCATGGTCGGGATGTCCTTGATCTCAGCGGCTGGCGCGAGGACGAAGATCTGGTCGCCAGCCTCGATGCGGCTGCTGCCGTTCGGCACTTCGGTAACGCCCTTGCGAACGATGGCGACGGTCACGAAGTGTCGTCCGACCAGCTTGCTGTCGAGTTCCGCCAGCGTGATGCCGGCGACGTCGGCGCCTTCACGTACCCGAAGGCCGATGAGCTGGACGGCTCCATCGGCGAACTGGGCGAGGTCCGTCGCGGCCTCGCTGCCAAGAAGCTGAAACGTTTCGTGGGCGCACTCGCGCTCCGGATTGATCAGCAGATCTATGCCCAGTTCCTCACGAGTGAGGACGCTGCCGGCTTCGTAGTACTGCGGGTTGCTGACGCGGGCGACCTTGAACTCGACCTTGTAACGCGACGCCGCCAGACAGGCGAGCACGTTGACTTCGTCCCTGCTGGTGACGGCGAGCAGCAGCTGTGCCGACCTCACACCGGCTTCCTCGAGAACGGCAAGCGATCCGCCGTTACCCGTGATGGTGAGGACATCGAGGAGACCCGCGACCTGTTCGGCACGGTCCGGGTCGGACTCGACGACGACGACGTCCTGGCCCTCTTCGGACAGCCGCTGGGCCAGGTGGAACCCGACCTCGCCAGCGCCGATGATGAGGATTCGCATGGCCCTGATTGTTCGCCTTCGTGCGTCCCGTGGCAAGGCCGGCGAAGGTGATGCGTCTCGCGATCGTATTCTCTCATGGGCCACGCGGCTTCCGCGGGCTGGCCCCAGGAGCGATCGCCGGTCTACCTTCGGGCGCGCGCATCTCTGCAAGGGACCCCAACGCAAGGAGATCTCCGATGACTGGAGTCGTGCTTGCCGTTCTCATGATACTGGGTGGTACGGGCATCCGTCTGATGGCGCGATCGCTACAGACGGGGCGGACGCGGACTTCTCCGGCCGCGATCCGGCTGGGCGGCTGGATTCTGACGGTTGCGGGCGGCGCGATCCTGCTGGCTTCGACGGTCATCGTGATCGATGTCGGCCAGGTCGGCATCGAGCACTTTCTGGGGAAGGTAAAGCCAGACGTGCACGAGCAGGGTGTGCACATCATCAATCCGCTCGCGAGCGTCGAGCAGATGTCGATCCAGGAACAGCATTTTCCGAGCGATGGCATAGTCGAGCGGATGGACGCGCAGACGAGCGAGCAGCTGACGGTGGCGCTCGAGGTCGCGATCCTCTACCGGATCGACGGCGCGCGCGCGCCGGAGCTGTACCAGCGGCTGGGCTCGGAGTCCGAAATCAAGAACAGGATCGTCCTGAACGCGGTGCGGAACGGAGTCCGTGACGCGATCGCGACCAAATCGATCAACGAGGTGTTCTCGCCGAACCGGCGTGATCTGGCTGTGGCGATGAAGGCAGCGATCCAGGACAAGGCGGGAGACCGGATGGAGGTGCTGGATGTGTTCGTGCGCGACATTGTGGCACCGCCGACGGTCAGGGATGCGATCGAGCAGAAGCTGGCGCGCGAGCAGCAGGTGGCGGCGGAGCGGTTCCAGACCGACATCATACAGGAACGCGCGCAACAGAAGATCGAGGAAGCGAAGGGCATAGCGGAGGCGCAGAAGATCATCAATGTCGATCTGACGGACCGGTACCTCATGCTTCGCTATATCGAGGCACTCGGCACGCTGCCGGAGGGGTCGCTTGTGATCGCCCCGACGCAGGGCGGCATGCCCCTTCTGATCGACCCGCGCAACCGCTGAGCCGGGGCGACACGGCGCACTGTCGTGATCCGGGGAACAGCAGCCGGCCGTGCCGCCGTCGTGATCGCGACGGCCGCGGCCGGTTTCCATCTGTGGGCCGCGGGCGTCAGTCCGTTCACCGCTCTCGTGCAGCGGCCGATCCACCTGCTGTTCATGGCATTGCTGGCGTTCCTCGGCGTCGGCACGATACGGCGGGTGGGTCTGGGCGAAGGCGACGACGCGGCGGCAGTGCACGCGTCGGCCCGTTTCGTCCGTGCGGCGCTGATCGTCGCGTCGCTATTCTCATTCCTGTACATCGCGATCGAGCAGGAATCGCTGGTCCGGCGGTCGGGGGCGGCGACTTCGATCGATCTGGTTGCGGGCGCGATCGCGATCATTGTCGTTCTGGAGCTGGCGAGACGCGCGACGGGACCCGGCCTGGTCGTCGTTGCCCTGTCCGCACTGGTGTATGCGTGGGCCGGGCCGTGGATGCCGGGTTTCCTGGCGCACCGCGGCTACTCGCCTCGCCGGCTCATCGAGCACCTGTACCTGAGTGCCGAGGGCATCTGGGGCATTCCGCTCGGCGTTTCGGCGGATTTCGTCTACCTGTTCGTGCTGTTCGGCGCGATCCTCGAGATGTCGGGTGGCGGCGCGCTGCTGATTTCACTCGCGTCGCGGGTGGCCGGCCGGATGCGCGGAGCGCCAGCGATGACGGCGGCGGTTGCGAGCGCGCTCATGGGCTCACTGTCGGGCAGTGCGGTCGCGAACGTGGTGACGACCGGCACATTCACGATCCCGCTGATGAAGCGGGCGGGGTTCAAGCCATCGTTTGCGGCGGCGATCGAAGCGGCAGCGAGCACGGGCGGCCAGATCACGCCGCCGGTCATGGGCGCGGGCGCGTTCATTCTCGCGACGTGGACGGGCATACCGTACGCGCAGGTCGCGCTGGCCGCCGTCGTGCCCGCGCTGCTGTACTACGCGGCGCTGTTCGCGGCGATACGGTTCCGCGCGGTGAAGATGAATCTGCCGCGGGGCGGCGACCTTCCTGTCGAGCCGGTCGTTCGTCGGCTGCACCTGCTCGTGCCGCTCGGCGTCGTCGTGGCCCTGCTGGCGGCGGGGCGGTCCCCGATGCGAGCGGCGTTCTGGGCGGTCGTGACGGCGATTGCGACAGCGATGCTGCGGCGCGAGACGCGGCCGGATCCGGCCAGACTCGGCAGGGCGCTGCTTGCCGGTGCCGGCAGCACGGTGCAGGTGGCGGCGGCGTGCGCGACGGCGGGTATCGTGGTCGGTGTCGCCTCACTTACCGGCATCGGGTTGCGCATGTCGGACCTGATCGTGACGGTTTCCGGCGGCAATCTCTTCGCCGCGCTCGGCCTGACCGCGATCGGCTCGATCGTGCTCGGCATGGGCCTGCCGACGACTGCCGCGTACGTGGTACTGGCCGCGCTCGGCGCACCCGCGCTCGTTTCGCTGGGCGTGCCCGTGCTGGCCGCGCACCTCTTCATCTTCTACTTCGGCTGCATCTCGAACGTGACGCCGCCCGTAGCGCTCGCGGCGTACGCCGCGGCCGGCATTGCCGGCTCCCCGCCGGTCCGCACGGCAGGCACCGCCATGGCGCTCGCGGCGACCGGGTTCATCGTACCGTTCATGTTCGTGTACGGCCCGCCGCTGTTGCTGGTCGGATCGGCCGTGCAGGTCGGGCTGGCGGTTCTGACGGCGCTGGTCGGCGTGACCGGTCTCGCGGCGGCGATCATCGGACAGGCCAGACGGCGCCTGCCGGCATGGCAACGGCTGGCACTCGCGGTTGCGGCGTTCCTGCTGATCTTCCCTGGCTGGTGGACTGACGGTCTGGGGCTGGCCGGCGTCGCCGCGTTCATGCTGCCGGGCGAATCGCGCACCCGGCTGGTATCTTCCGACGACTGAGGCGACACGAGAGGGAGGACAGAAACCGATGAAGAGCCGCTTCTGCCGGTTGTTCGCCATCATGCTGGCGGTCGCGACCGCAATCGCCGGCTGTAACGGGGACGCGGGGCCCCGCCGGCAGTTCATGAGCCTCGCGACCGCGGGCACGGGCGGGCTGTACTACCCGATCGGCGGTGCCCTGGCCAGCCGCCTCACGGCTCGTGACACGGGCCGGACGTGGACCGCCGAGGTGACGGGCGGTTCCGTCGAGAACATCCAGCGGCTGGTCCGCGGCGAGGTCGATCTGGCGATGGCGATCGGCACGACGATCCATGAAGCGTACCACGGCGGCCGGGACTTCGTGCAGCCGCAGACGCGGCTGCGCACGGTTGCGCCGCTCTACCCGAACCTGACGCACGTGCTGGTGCGCGACGGCGCGAACATCACATCGATCGACGGGTTCCGCGGCATGCGCGTGTCGGTCGGAGCCGCGGGCAGCGGAACCGAACAGGTCTCGCGTCAGTTGCTCGAAGCGTACGGCCTGGCGTACGACGACATTGCCGTGCGCTACCTGTCGTTCACGGAGTCCGCATCCGCGCTGGCGGACGGCGCGATCGACGCGGCGATCCTGTCCGTCGGTTATCCGGCCTCGGCGGTCCTGGAGGCGATGACGACCGGCCGCATCCGGCTGGTGCCGATCGACGGCCCGCGCATCGAGCAGATGACGGAGACATGGCCATACTACTCGAGCGCCACGATCCCGGCGGGCGTCTATCCGGGCGTCGACGCGGCGGTCCCGACGGTGTCGGTGCTGAACTGGATCGTAGCGCTGGATGATCTCGATGACGATGTTGTCGGTCACGTTCTGGACATCCTGGCCGAGGACGCGGATGCGTTGCGGGAAGCGGTCGAGATCGCCGGTCAGATCCGTCTCACGAACCTGTTCGCCTCGCCGGTGCCGTTGCACGACAGCGCGCGGGCATGGGTCGAACGGACCGGTCCGGCCGGACAATCCACGACGGGCAGCCAGCCGGAGCAGTAGGTCTCGACGTGCGCGGGCCGCCACGGTTCGTGCGATCCGGCTTCAGGTTCCTGCGAAGTGCCGCTTGTCGAAGTCAGTCCGCCACTGGCGAGTGTACTTCGCCGGGCAACGGGAACCAGCGCAGGTGTTCGAAGTCCGCGGTGAGGTCGGCCCGATCGAAGCGCGCGGGGTGCGGCCTTGCTTCGTCGAGGATACGGCGGGCGTCGGTCAGGTACTCGGCGAGCGCGGTCTCGGGAACGTGTCGTCGCACGCGATCGTACACGAGGCCATTCGGCCCGAACCGGATGTCGCGCAGGCTCATGGGCGGCTCGACAGTCCCCGCGCGGTGTCTCCAGAGGCCTGCGTGCGCATCGAACGTGTACTCGTCGAGCAGCTTCCAGCCCTCGTTGGCTACGGTGTGGACGGCTTCGAGGATGTAGTCGAAGACGACGTCGGAGATGAAGTAGTTGAAGTTGACGCGGACCCAGCCGGGTTTGATGCCTTCGCAGCCGCGGGCGATTTCGCGTTCGAATTCGTGGGACCGCTCGATGTCGATGCCGAGCAGACGATGACCGTACGGGCCGGCGCAGGAGCAGCCGCCGCGCGACTGGATACCGAACAGGTCGTTGAGCAGCGCGACGACGAAGTTGTGGTGCAGGTACTGCCCGTCATGACGAACGACGAACGAGACGATCGAAAGCCGGTCCGCCTCGCAATTGCCGAGGATCTCGAGATCCGGATTCTGTTTCCATGACGCGATCGCCCGCCGGATGAACGATTCCTCGCGCTCCCTGATCCGGTCCTCTCCGACGGCCGCCTTGACCAGGAATACGAGACCGGCGCGGATCGATTCGACAATCGCCGGCGTGCCGCCCTCCTCTCGGTGTTCGGGGTCCGTCAGGTACCGATGGCCTTCCGGATTGACGTACGACACGGTGCCGCCGCCCGGGACACAGGGAACGGTGTTGCGGAAGAGTTCGCGGCGCGCGACGAGCACACCGGGGGTGCCGGGCCCGCCGATGAGCTTGTGCGGCGAGATGAATACGGCGTCCATGTAGTCGAGGGCGTCAGCGCCATTGTCGCCGCCTGGACCCATCTCGATGCGAACGTACGGCGCCGCGGCGGCGAAATCCCAGAACGAGAGGGCGCCGTACCTGTGCAGCAACACGGATATGCCGCGGGTGTCGGAGACGATGCCGGTGACGTTGGACGCGGCGGAGAAGCTGCCAATGCGGAGCGGGCGGTCCGCGTAGCGCTTCAGTTCGTCCTCGAGATGGCCGAGGTCGATGCCGCCGCTGAGATCCTCGTGGATCGTGACGACATCGGCAATGGACTCGCGCCACGGCAGCTCGTTGGAATGGTGCTCGTACGGCCCGACGAAAACGACCGGCCGTTCCTCGCGCGGAACGCAGTCGCTCAGGTTGTACTGCACGTCGAGGTCGTGGGGGATCCGGATGTTCAGGATCCCGATCATGCGATCGATCGCACCGGTCGAGCCGGATCCGCAGAAGATCACCGCGTGCCGGTCCTTTGTCCCGCCGACCGATTCGCGGATCAGCTGCCTGGCTTCCTCCCGGAACCGCGTGGTCTGAAGGCCGGTGCCCGAGCTTTCCGTGTGGGTGTTCGCGTAGAGTGGCAGGACCGCATCGCGGATGTAGTCCTCGATGAACGAAAGCGACTGGCCGGACGCCGTGTAGTCCGCGTACGTCACCCTCCGCGGCCCGAACGGGCCGCAGACCGCTTCGCCCTCGCCAATGATCGAGGACCGGATCAGATCGACGAGATCGCTGCCATTACCTGGGATCATGGCTGGAAGAGTACCATCATGATCGCGCTGTTCAAAGTGCCGTGTCCGGTCCGTGGCTCAGATACGCTCTCGAGTCCAGCGCCAGACACCCATGAGGCCATGCGAACAACGGGTTGACCTCGATTTCGGCGATGGACTCATTCTCGAAGGCGGCCGCAGCGACGGCCAGGGCCGCATCGACGATTGCCGGGATGTCGGCGCCCGGCTTGCCGCGGATGCCGTGGAGCACGGGCCCAACGCGCAGCTCCGCGAGCATCGAGCGGACCTCGTCGGCGGTGACGGGCAGCACGCGGAGCGACACGTCACGCAGCACCTCGACCGCGGTTCCGCCCGCGCCGACAGTGAGGACTGGTCCGAACATCGGATCGCGGATGACGCCGACGATGAGCTGAGCGACGGGGTGTGGCTGCATGGGTGAAACGAGGACGCCGCGCACATCGTCGGGCAGGTCGCGCTCGCGGGTGAAGCGTCGCACCGAATCGACGATCTTTTCGAAAGCGGCCGCGGCGGCTTGTCTGCCCTCGATGCCGAGCATGACGCCGCCTGCCTCCGTCTTGTGAGGCACGGATGGCGAGATCACGCGTACGGCGACCGGCGTCTGTGCGTCGTCTGCCGCCCGTGCGGCGGCGCCCGCGTTCGCGCAGAACGTGGCGGGCACGAGCGGTGCGCCGAACGCGGCCAGGATCGCGCGCGTCTCGGTCTCGAGCAGCGTGGCCCGTCGCTCGGCCCGTGCGGCGCCGATTGCGCGCGTGACTTCCGCGCCGACGGTGGCGTCGGGGCGGAGGCCGGGTATGGGCAGGCTCGAGTTGCCCAGCCGTATCTTTTCTTCGAGCCTGCGCGCGCCCATGGCCCATGCATTGGGCGTGTCGGCCAGGCGGCGCAACGTCGCACCGCGATCGGTGAGTGCTGCGATGCACGCGCATGCGACATCGAGCGATTCGACGACCGGCACGCCAGCATCGGTCAATGCGCGCAACGGTTCAGACCGGTGTCGAGCGTAGAGCGAGTGTACGACGAGCGCGGTTCCGCTCTGCGCTGCGATTTCCGCCATCTCGGCGGCGGCGTCGTTCTCCGCGTGGAGCAGCGACTCGGCGAAGCGGATCGCGTAGCCGCCGAAGAGGCCGACGACGAGGACCGCGCCGACATTCGGGTCGTCGGCGAGGATGCGCAGTGTTCGGGCGAATACGGTCGGTGAGCGGTCGGCGGCGCCGGCGAGATCGATCGGGTTGGCGATGGCGGCGCCGGTGCCGAGCAGTGCACGGAGCGCATTGCGGGTTGCCGTGCCGAGTTCGGCCAGTGGCGCGGCGCGGTCGTGCAGTGCGTCGACAGCGATGGTCGCATGGCCACCGCCGTCCGACAGCAGGACAATGCCGCGGCCGGGCTCGACCGGCGGCTGTGTCGCGAGGGTTTCGGCGACGTGCAGCAACTCGTCGGTCCGATGTACCTCGACGACGCCAGCCTGACGGAGTCCGGCGCGCAGAACGTCGTACGAGCCGGCCATCACGCCCGTGTGCGATCTCGCGGCTTCGCCGCCCGCCCTGGTCCGTGCGGCCTTGAGCAGCACGATCGGCTTGTCGGGCGAAACCGTGCGCGCGGTTTCGAGGAACGCGCTGCCGTTGCGGAACCCCTCGACGTGCATCATGATCGCGCGTGTCGCCGGATCGGCGCCGAGGAACGCGATGTACTCGCTGAACCCGATGTCGATCTTGTTGCCGACGCCGATACAGTACGTGAACCCCTGCCCGGTCCGCGACATGGCCTCGGTCACGAGTTGCAGAGTGATGTTGCCGCTCTGCACGAGCAGCGCGAGCGAGCCCGCGCGCACGCCGCGGATACCGATCAGGTTCAGGCCGAGCGGTACATTGAGGATGCCGGACGTGTTGGGCCCGATAACGCGGATCCCGGTCTCGGCCGTTACGCGACGGATCGCACCTTCGAGTGACGCGCCGGCTTCGCCGGTCTCGCGGAACCCGGACGCCAGCACGACCGCGCCGCGTGCGCCCGCCCGGCCCCATTCCTCGAGCACGCCGGGCACGCCCGATGCGGGAGTGCAGACGAGGATCAGGTCGGGTGGCGAATCGAGTTCGGCCGGCGAACGGATGACGGGCAGGCCGAGGAGTTCACCGCCAGCCGGGTGAACCGGCACGATACGACCGCGGAACCCGCTCTCGAGCAGGGCACGTAGCGCCTGGTGTCCGCGTTTTGTGGGGTCGGCCGACGCGCCGATGATCGCGATCGACGACGGGTCGAGGATCGGTCTCAGGCCGCCGCCCGCCGTCCTCTCCTCCTGAAGAGCGTCCGCGGGTTCGGGAATCATCGGTCGGTGTACGACGGTGTGCGCTTCTCGCGGGCCGCCATCACGCCTTCACGCCAGTCTTCCGTTGCCATGCATCGCTCGAGCGCACCGGCCTCCGCAGCCATGACCTGACGCCGGCGCATGCGAGGTGCTCTGCGCAGGAGCCGCCGAGCGAGCAACATCGACAGCGGCGCCTGCGCGGCCAGCCGACCGGCAAGCGCGCACGCTTCCGCCATGACGTCTGCAGTGGGCACGGCGCGGCAGGCGAGCCCCATCTCGAGCGCGTCACGCCCGGAGAAGAAATCGCCGAGCAGGATGATCTCTCGAGCCTTTCCCGCGCCGACACGTTCGGGCAGTGTGTGCATCACGGCGCCGCCGGGGAACGTGGCCAGCGAGACCTCGGGCAGTCTGAGCCTGGCGTCCTCCGATACGACAATGAAATCGCAGGAAAGGGCAAGCTCGAGGCCGGCTCCAACGGCGGCGCCGTTGACAGCGGCGACTACAGGCTTTGCGCACCGCTGCAATGCGAGGTTCGCGCGTTGCGCGGCCCGCGCGTAGTCGCGTCGGTCTGCGCGTGTCATTGTCGATTCCGCGTGCGCCTTGAGGTCGGCGCCCGCGCAGAAGGCGCGCCCCTGGCCCGTCAGGACGAGAGCACGCACGGCATCGTCACGCTCCGCCGTGGCGATCGCGTCCGAGAGTGCGCGATAGAGACCCGGGCCGACTGCGTTGAGACGGGCCGGCCGATTGAGCGTGATCCGGGAAACGCGATCGGAGGCGTCGTGGAGGATCGGTGACTCGGCCGTCGGGTCGCTCATGCACGTATTCCATTCCGTCCGGAGCAATGGCGCCACGTCATCCGGACGCGGCGCAGAGATGCCACGCAAGTTGACCCTTCACCGGCACGCGCTGCAAGCGGGAGCATGGCCGGGTTGCACGGCCATGTTGGCGCAGGCATGTTTGGTGCCACGCCCGGGTCCGCGCTCCATGACCGGCGAAGCGGGCCGCAGCGAAGGAAACGCATGACCACGCCGGCTGTCGAAGACTATCTCAAGGCGATCTACCAGCTCGGCGAAAGCGACGGGCCAGTGAGCACATCGGCGATCGCCGAGCGGCTCGCCGTCGCGGCCGGTTCGGTCACAGGCATGCTGAAGCGACTGTCGGAGCAGGGCCTGGTCGAACACGTCCGCTACCGTGGCGCGACGCTGACTCCGGAGGGTCGCAGCAGCGCACTTCGTCTGATCCGGCGGCACCGCGTGATCGAGCTGTTCCTCGTCGAGGTGATGAGCTACACGTGGGACCGGGTGCATGACGAGGCCGAGCGACTCGAGCATGCCGCGTCGGACGACCTGGTCGACCGGATGGCCAAGCTGCTGGGCGAGCCGCTCACGGACCCGCACGGCTCGCCGATCCCGGCGGCTGACGGACGGTTGCGCGCGGCGAGCTGGCCTGTGCTGGCCGATCTGGATGCCGGCCGGTCGGCTGTACTGCGCCGTGTCCGCGATGCCGATCCGGATGCGCTCCGGTATCTTGCCGAACTCGGCCTGACGCCCGGCGCTGACATCGCTGTGATCGAGCGGGCGCCGTTCAACGGGCCACTGACCGTTCGCGTCGGCAAACGTTCGCACATGCTCGGCCGTGAGATATGCGGCACGATCCTGGTCGAACCCATCGACTGAACCCCTGACAACAGAGCCGACCTTGTCCAGCACGCTCGACCCGTTCTTCCAGCCGGCATCGATTGCAGTCGTCGGCGCCAGCCGCACACCGGCCACGATCGGTTGGATGATCATCGACAACCTGCTCCGCCACGGATACACGGGTGCGATCTATCCGGTCAATCCGAAGGCGAGGGCGGTTCACGGCGTACCGGCGTTCGCGTCAGTCGGCGCGATCCGGGCCGACATCGATCTGGCCGTGATCGCAGTTCCGAAGGGACATGTCGAGGCTGTGACCGAGGAATGCGCGGCGTGCGGTGTCAAGGCGGTGATCGTGATATCGGCCGGCTTCAAGGAAGTCGGTGGCGAGGGTATCGAAAGGGAGAATCGACTGCTGGCGGTCACGCGGCGCCACGGAATGCGCATTGTCGGCCCGAACTGTCTGGGCGTTGTCAGCACGAGCGCGGACGTCATGATGAACGCGACGTTCGCGCCCAGCATGCCGCCACCCGGCAACGTGAGCTTCATGAGCCAGTCGGGCGCAATGGGCGTGACGATCCTCGACTATGCGGCCGAGTTCGGGATCGGCATTCACCACTTCGTATCCGTCGGCAACAAGGCGGACGTGAGCGGCAACGATTTGATCGAGTACTGGGAGCACGACGAGGGAACCGGCGTGATCCTGCTCTACCTCGAGAGCTTCGGGAACCCGAGGAAGTTCACGAAGATCGCTCGCCGTGTGACGCGCTCGAAGCCGATCCTCGTGGTGAAGGCGGGACGAACGGCGGCGGGTGCGCGGGCCGCGTCGTCGCATACCGGTGCGCTGGCGGGTCTGGATACAGCGACTGACGCGCTGCTCGCGCAATGCGGCGTCATACGAGTCGACCGGCTCGAGGAGCTGTTCGACCTCGCAGTCGCGTTCAGCCATCTCACTCCGCCCGTCGACGAAACGGTCGCGATCGTCACGAACGCAGGCGGGCCCGGCATCATCATCACGGATGCGTGCGAAGCGGCCGGCCTCAGGGTTGTCGAACTGTCAGCGGAGACGCAGGCGAAGTTGCGTCGTGACCTGCCCGAGGAAGCGAGTGTGCGGAACCCCGTCGACATGATCGCGACGGCAACGGCCGAGAACTACCGCATCGCGCTCGAGACCGTGCTGGGCGATCCGAATGTCAGTTCTGCGATTGCCGCTTTCGTGCCGCCGCTCGGAGTTCGCCAGCTCGACGTCGCCAACGCGATCATCGAGGCTCGCCTGGCCATGCCCGGCAAGCCGCTTCTGGCTGTGCTCATGGGACGTGAGGGTCTGCCACAGGGTCGGGCCGAACTGAGCGAAGCCGGCATCCCGGCCTACATATTCCCGGAATCCGCGGCCCGTGCGCTCGCCGCATTGAACCGCCAGCGCAAGTGGCTCAGCAGGCCGATCGGCACGGTCCGCGAGTTCGACGTCCACGCGAACGCGGCGGAGCGGGCACTGTCGGCCGCGCCCGGACCCGACGGTTACCTGCCGGCAAGCGCGGCGCAGGCGCTGCTCGCGGCATACGGCATTCCGGTGATCGCGACGCGCCCGGCCGGCACGGCGGACGAGGCGGTAGCGGCGGCGCGGGATGTCGGCTATCCGGTGGCGGCGAAGATCGTTTCGCCCGACATCGTCCACAAGACGGATATCGGCGGTGTTGCGCTCGACGTGCGCGACGATGATGAGATGCGCAAGGCATTCGATTCGATAATGTCACGGGCCCGTGCGGCATCGCCGGATGCCCGCCTCGAAGGCGTGCAGATCGAGCAGTTCGTGAAGGGCGGCCGCGAAACCATCATCGGGATGAGCCACGACCCGACGTTCGGACCGGTGCTGATGTTCGGACTTGGCGGAATCTACGTTGAAGCGCTTGGCGATGTAGTGTTCTGCGTGCAGCCGGTATCGGACATCGACGCGCGCGAGATGATGGACTCGATACGCGGCGCGCAACTGTTGCGCGGTGTGCGCGGCGAGCCGCCATCGGATACCACCACGCTGGTCGAAGTGATACAGCGCATATCGCAGCTCGTCGGCGAGCGGCCCGAAGTGCTCGAGATGGATATCAATCCCTTCGTCGTGTTCGAGTCGGGCGGGATAGCAGTGGATGCGAGGGTTCGGCTCGGCCGCGACAGGAGATAGCGCCGATGTGGCGATCCGCGGTGGCGGCCGTAGCGGTCATGGCTTGCGCGGCATGCGCGGAAGGCGAAAGTTCGCCGGAAGCGATCAACGTCGCAACGACCACGTCCGTCGAGGACAGCGGACTACTCGATGTGCTCGTGCCGGCATTCGAGTCGGCGAATCCGGGCTGGTCGATCCGGTACGTGGCAGTCGGCAGCGGGCAGGCGCTCGAGCTGGGCCGGCGAGGCGATGTGGACGCGATCATCGCGCACAGCCCGGCCGACGAACAGGCGTTCATGGACGACGGTCACGGCACGGATCGGCGAGCCGTGATGCACAACGAGTTCGTCATTGTCGGTCCGCCATCGGATCCGGCCGGCATACGCGGCACGCGGGATGCTGCGGTTGCGTTCGCCGCGATCGCGGCCATGGGCCTGCCGTTCGTATCGCGCGGCGATGACAGCGGGACGCACCGTCGCGAGCGCTCCGTCTGGCTCGCGGCCGGCACGGACCCGGTCGGCGACTGGTACGCGGAAGCGGGCGTCGGCATGGCCGACGCCCTCGGGATCGCGGCCGAGCGCGAAGCATACACGCTCACCGACATTGCCTCGTTCCGGTACGCGCGCGATCGGCTCGCTCTGGAGATCCTGTCGAGCGGCGACGAACGGCTGGTGAACCGATACTCCGTGATCCTCGTCGCGAATGCGTTGCAGTCCGAAGGCGCGTCGAGGTTCGCGGACTGGCTGACGGGCGACGCGGCGCAGCAGTTGATAGCCGAGTTCGGGATCGATCGCGTCGGCCGTCCGCTGTTCGTGCCCGACGCGGCGGCGCAACCAGCGGGTCGCTGATCCACGACGGAAGCTGCCCATCACGCGCGCGCGGCAGCTCGTCACCGGTCGCGTCACGAGCGCGTCAGATGGTCCGTTGTCACAGTGACGGCCCCCCGCCTGTGCGGCGGCTACCGATTCCGGATCAGACAGAGGAGGACTCCATGCACCTGGCGCGAGCGGCGTGCGGTGCGATCGTGTTCACACTGGCCGTCGCCGCCGGCGTCGACGCCCAGCAACCACAACCGCCGGATTGCAGTGCGGCGGAGCACAGGCAGTTCGATTTCTGGGTCGGGACCTGGGATGTTACTCTGCCGAACGGAAACAGGGCGGGGGAGAACCGCATATCGCTGATCCTCAAGGACTGCGTTCTGCTCGAGGAGTGGACGGGCGCGGGCGGCATGTCCGGGAAGAGCTACAATATCTGGGATCGGACCCGCCAGGTCTGGCACCAGACATGGGTCAGCGATGCCGGCGCTCTGCTGCGACTGGAAGGCAAGCTCGTCGATGGCGCGATGGTTCTGGAAGGCAACACGCTGGGTGCCAACGGCGTGACCATCATGAACCGGGTGACGTGGTCGCAGGTCGGCACGTCACCGGACCGCGTGCGCCAGTACTGGCAGCAGAGCAGCGACGGTGGCGCAACGTGGTCCGCCGCGTTCGACGGGCTGTACACGAAGAGGGGCGGCTGAACCAGCCGCCCCGCCCCTTCCCGGACTCCGCGTGTCACCGCCCGAAGGCTGTTACCTCGCCGCGTCGTACCGCTTCTGGACTTCCGGCCAGTTGACGACGTTCCACCACGCCGCAAGGTAGTCCGGCCGCCGGTTCTGGTAGTTCAGGTAGTAGGCATGTTCCCAGACATCGACGCCGAGGATCGGCGTGTGGCCCTTCATGTACGGGCTGTCCTGGTTCGGCGTGGAGTAGACGTCGAGGTTGCCGGATCCATCGACAACGAGCCAGCCCCAGCCGCTGCCGAACTGGCCGGCCGCCGCGGCGCTCAGCTTCGACTTGAACTCTCCGAACGAGCCGAACTTCGAGTTGATGGCGTCGCCGATTGAGCCCGACGGCTCGCCGCCGCCGCTGGCCGACATGATTGTCCAGAACAACGCGTGGTTCGCGTACCCGCCGCCGTTGTTCCTCACGGCAGTGCGGATCGCGTCCGGGACGTCGTCAATGCCGCGGAGCAGGTCCTCGATCGACCTGGCCTGGAACGACGCGTGGCCGTCAAGCGCTTCGTTCAGCTTGCTCGTGTATGCGGCGTGATGCTTGTCGTGGTGGATTTCCATGGTCTTCGCATCGATATGCGGCTCGAGCGCGTTGAACGCATATGGCAGATCCGGCAACTTGAACGGATGTGGCATCGGGAACGTCCTTTCTCCTGAGTCGAGATGTCATGATCGTACGGGCGATGTAGGCTGCCGGTGTGCGGAGCGCAAGATCGTTGCCAGTGTCGCGCGACGGGGCTGGCGACCGAGGCGTCGGTCACGATTGTGTCTCAGCCGGCGGGTCGTCGTCGGCACCCGTACTCTCGCCGTCCTTCCTGTCATCATCCTCGGCATGGCCGATCACGAGTTGCTCGAGTTTGCCGAGCAGCGTGTTCGCGCCCGCGCGGCTGGCACCGAAGAGGCCTTCCTCGTGGGCGGCCGCACGTTCTGAAACGTTGAACAGGTTGAGCCACTTGTCGAACCGCTCACCGAGCGTCAGCACGGCGTAGAAACGCTTGCCACGCTGCTTCGTCGGCGAGAGGATGTCGAGCGCGGCGGCAACAATCGACATCGGCGACAGCACAATGTCCTTCAGGCCATCCAGCAGAAGCTTGATCTGGAAGATGACCAGGTCCCGGATGATGACGTTCCTGTCCTTGCCCACGGGGCTCGGGCCGGAGCGTGCAGGCGCAGAAATCCTGTCGTCGGGATCGTTCGGGGTGACGGGCCGCTCGCACGGCACCTCTGGCTGACTCACGCGCGGTCGTGGACTCGTGTCACGTCAGCGGGGCGGCGGGCCGCCGCCGGCTTTGTGACGGTAGGTGATGCGGCCACGGGACAGGTCGTAGGGCGACAACTCGAGGGACACCCGGTCTCCGACGAGCACACGGATCTTGTACTTCGACATCTTGCCGGCCGAGTAAGCCAGGACGGTGTGTCCGTTGTCCAGGAGCACGCGAAAGTTGCGGTCGGGGAGCACCTCCGTGACCACACCCTCCATCTCGATTCCTTCCTGCTTCGCCATTCGACGGCAACCTCCCTGCCGGAGCCTTGCTCGTGAAGGAACGGGGACGCCCGACCCCGATTCCGCACCGGTCGATCCTGTGAACGACTACAATAGCGAGCCATTGTTGCGGCGGCCAGACGACGAACCACAGAGACCCCATCATCTTCCCGGGCGCCGCGATGCACCCCGGGCCGTGGGGGGCTTGGCGCTGCGCACCGCGAACGCCTAGACTTCGTGACAGATTCCACGTGATCGGGGTTCGCGTCGTGCACCGACGCCGGCAGCGCGCAGGTGGCGCCGGAGTACCTCGTCCACCACCTCTACCCGAACCTGAACGACTCGCGATCCATGCAATTCCACGAAGCGCCCGTGTTCCCGCGCGGATTCCGCTGCGCATCGAAGAACTGCGGGCTGAAGCCGAGCGCCCGCGATCTCACACTGTTCACCAGTGAAGTGGACGCCGCCGCCGCCGCCGTGTTCACACGCAGCCACTTCCCCGGTGCGCCAGTGTTGCTCGGGCGACAGACGATACGCGGAGGAACGCTTCGCGCCATTGTCGCGAACAGCAGGTTCAGCAACGTCGCGACCGGACCGATCGGTCTGGAGAACGCGAAGCGGATGGCGGCCGCCGCAGCGACCGAAGCCGGCACGACCGAGAATCGCGTCCTCGTCAGCTCGACCGGCGTGATCGGTGTGCCATTGCCGATCGAGAAGATCGAGAACGGACTGCGCGGCATGGCCGCCGCACTCCAGGATGATCCCGTGGTCGGAGCGGAAGGCATCATGACTACAGACACGAAGCCGAAGGCCCTGTCGGCCCGGGTCGGTAACGCGACCATCACGTGGGTCGCCAAGGGCGCGGGCATGATCCAGCCCGATATGGCGACAATGCTCGTCTACATCTTCACGGATGCCGCCTTTGACGCGGCGGCGCTCGACCGCATGCTGCGTCGCGCCGTGCACGTATCGTTCAACATGCTTTCCATCGACAGCGACACCAGCACGTCCGACACCTGCGCCATCCTCGCGAACGGGTTGGCTGGTCCCGTACCCGCCAGCGAGTTCGAGCCCGCCCTCATCGCAGGTTGCGTCCGCGTGACCGAGATGCTCGCACGCGATGGCGAGGGCGCAACCCGCCTGCTGCGCGTTTCCGTCGACGGCGCCACTTCTGAGGACGATGCGCGGAACGTCGCCCGCACGATCATCAATTCGCCGCTCATCAAGACCATGGCCCACGGCGCCGACCCCAACGTCGGCCGTATCCTCATGGCCATCGGCAAGTGTTTCGACTGCACCATCGTTCCGGATTCGACCGACGCGTCCATCAACGGCACACCCGTCGTCATCGGCGGTGTACGCGCCTCGTTCGATGAAGCCAGAGTCCGCGAAGCCCTCGCGGGTGACACCGTCGATATCACGATTACGCTCGGCGTTGGCGATGGCCGCGCCGTCGGATGGGGCTGCGACCTGTCCGCCGGCTACATCGATGAAAACGCCGCGTACTACTCGAGCTGACCCGAGCCGGATTTTCTCACCAGGAGCTCAGTCGCCCGCGAGGGTACCCTCGAGCACGTCCAGTGCCGCCCGCACTGTCGCTCGGTCCGCTTCGTCGAGGCCGGCCAGAAGCTCCGTCACCAGCACCACACGGCGGTCCCGGCCCGCTTCGAGCATTCGGCGTCCCCTGGCCGTCGCGCTGATCCGCACTACACGCGCGTCGTGACCCGATCGGCGGCGACGGACAAGCCCGTCCCGCTCGAGCGCGCTCACGAGTCGCGTCATCGTGGGAGCACTGACCTGCTCGGCCGAGGCAAGCTCCCCGATCGTCCGCTCACCACCAAACACGAGCACGGACAACGCGGACAGCCGGGCGGCGGACAGCCCGGCATCAGCGTCGGCGGAGCGGACGTGACGGAGCAGGTGGATGGCGAAGGCATGGAGCCGAGAGGCGGTGGCGGCGTGGTGGCTTGCGTATTCTGTCATCCCCAATTATTTAGTTACACTAACTAACTAATGCAAGGGCCCGGGCCGGTCGGCTGGTACGGCGGGGCCTGACCGGGCGGGCCCGCAAGGAGATCCTGGCGGCCGGCCGGGAGGGCTGGCAAACGGAGCGTGTCATGGCAACCGGACTGGAGGGAGGTGAACCGATGACCGACGAAGCAGGTGGCACGGGTGGTCTGGACCGGATCGGACAGATTGCGGTGAACGTACACGACCTGGCGCGTGCGGTGGCGTTCTACCGTGACGTTCTGGGGATGCGGTTTCTGTTCGAGGTGCCGCGGATGGCGTTTTTCGACTGCAGCGGGATCCGGTTGATGCTTGGTGTGGCGGTGGAGGAACGGTTCGACCATCCGGCGTCGATCATCTACTACGTTGTGCCGGACATCGGGGGCATGGCGGACGTGCTGAAGGCGCGTGGTGTGGAGTTCGAATCGGAGCCACACGAGGTGGCGGATCTGGGGGACCGGGTATTGTGGCTGGCGTTCATGCGCGACACGGAGTCGAACGTGCTGGCGCTGATGAGCGAAGTTCCGAAGGTTTGAGGCGGCCGGCTCGGCGGGTGCGGGCCTGGTGGCTCGTCACCGAACCACTGGCAGCTCAGTGCTGGACGCGGTCGGCGGCCGAGTTGCGGGCGCGGTCGAGGTAACCGGCTTCGAGGTCGAGCAGGTTGGCGATACGGCGAAGCAGGTAGGCTTCGCGGCGCGCGATGCCGCCATCGGCGAGGACGAGGCCCCACATGATCTCGGCGAGCAGCATTTTCTGGCCGATATCGTAGTTGTCGCGGATGAGTGCGGCGAAGCGGTGGACATCGGGTTCGTTTTCGCGGGCTGCGTCTGCCAGTTCGATGATCTCCCTGGCGGTTGTCTCGTCGAGGTTGAAGTGTCTGCGCATGACGGCTTCGATGTGAAGCCGTTCGGCGTCATTGAAGTCCGAGTCGGCGTATGCGAGTTCGAGGAGCAGTGCGCATGCGGCGATGCGGATGGCTTCGATGCGGCGGTCTTCACCGTTCTTGATGGGGGTCATGCGGGTCGAGAAGAACGAAGCGAACGGATCCTGCATCTTCTGCTCCTGTGGCGTTGGGCGGATTGGTGCCCTGGCCGGGGAGTTTCGGGTGTGGGCGGCGCTGGCGCAAGAGCCAGTGGATCGTTACCGACCCGCGTGACGAGCCAGTCTAGCGGTACCGATCCATTAGCTGGCCGAGTGCAATGGAGCCGGGGCAGAGCTGATCGAAGGGCAATTCGGCGAGGGGCGTATCGACGGTATTCTCGGTGTCGTGCATTTCGGGTGCGCCCTTGCCGAGATAGAGCAGTCCGGTGGTGACTTCGTCGGCGTTCTGGCGGGCGCGGATGTAGGCGTAAGCGGCATCGCGGTCGGTGGGGTCGTAATCGTTGTCGATCTTGTGGAGCGTGACGGTCGAGCCATCGTGCATGGTGACGGCGGTACTATCGCCTGGGGCGTAGCTGACGGAAATTTCCGTCTGTGGCTGGACGAAGTCGGCGTGGACGACTTCGCGCATGTGGTTGCGTGTGAAGCTGTAGCTCTTGGTCGAGCCTTCGTGGTCGTTGAACGTGACGCATGGCGAGATGACGTCGATGAAAGCGAAGCCGCGGTGACGGAGGCCGGCCTTGATGATGGGGACGAGCTGTTCCTTGTCACCGGAGAAGCTGCGAGCTATGAACGTGGCACCGAGGGTCAGCGCGAGCAGGACGGGATCGATGGGTGCCTGGCGATTGGGCGCACCGCGCTTGGGCTTCGAGCCGATGTCGGCGGACGCGGAGAACTGGCCTTTGGTGAGTCCGTACACGCCGTTGTTCTCGAGGATATAGAGCATTTGCACGTTACGTCGAATGACGTGACAGAACTGGCCGAGTCCGATGGACAGGGAGTCGCCATCGCCGGACACGCCGATATAGACGAGATCGCGGCGGGCGGCGGACGCGCCGGTCCCGATCGAGGGCATGCGGCCGTGGACGGCGTTGAAGCCGTGGGCTTCGCGCAGGAAGTACGTGGGTGTCTTGGACGAGCAGCCGATGCCGCTGAGCTTGGCGACCTTGTGCGGGGGGATGTCGAGCTCGAAGAACGCGCGGATGATGGCGCCGGTTATGGAATCGTGGCCGCACCCTGCGCAAAGGGTGGACATCGAGCCTTCATAGTCGCGGCGGGTGAGGCCGATGGCGTTGACGGGCAGTCCGGGGTGGCGGACCCTGGGTTTTACGATTGACGTTGTCACACTGGCACCTCCATTCGAGCGCCGTGGTTATCGGCGAGTAGCGCACCTGCCGCGGGGTGCTCGAGCTGTTCGAGGATGCCGTCGACGACGGCTTTCCGGCTCATTGGCAGTCCACCGTAGCGGCAGACGGAGCGAAGCGAATTGACGGCGACGCCGGTCTCGAGGGCGAGCAGCGTCCGGAGCTGGGCGTCACGATTCTGTTCGACGACGTATACGATCGCGTGTGCGGCGATGAAGTCGCGAACGCTGTCGGGAAACGGGAACCCGCGGACGCGCATGTAGTCGGTGGGGATGCCGCGGTTGGCGAGCCAGTCGATGGCCTCGATGACGGCGCCATCGCAGCCGCCGATCGAAATGATGCCGATCGTGGCGCCATCATTCGTGCGAACGACGGGTGCGGGCACGGCGTCCGCCACGCTCTGGATCTTGCGTTTGAGCCTGTCGACGACCTCGATGTACTCGTCGGAATCCTCGGTGTAGGCGCCCCACTTGTTGTGACCCGAGCCGCGGTTGAAGTAGGCGCCCTTCGGGTGCACACCGGGCAGCGTACGCGCGGCGATATGATCGCCATCGACATCGAGATACCGGTGGAACACGGCGATTTCGTCGAGCTGTTCGCCAGTAAGCACCTTTCCGCGATCCGGTTGCCGGGCGTCATCCCATTGGAAGCGGCGGACCATCCAGTCGTTCATGCCGATATCGAGGTCGGAAAGCACGAACACGGGCGTCTGGAAGCGCTCGGCGATGTCGAACGCATCGACGGCGAAATGAAACGCCTCGTGCGGGTCTGCCGGAAACAGGAGCGGGTGCTTGGTGTCGCCATGTGAGGCGAACGCGCAGAGCAGCAGGTCGCCCTGCTGGGTCCGTGTGGGCATGCCGGTGGACGGTCCGGTCCTCTGCACGTTGAAGAACACGGCGGGAACCTCGGCATAGTACGCGAGGCCAATGAACTCGCTCATGAGCGAGATGCCGGGCCCGCTGGTGGGCGTGAACGAGCGTGCGCCGGCCCAGCTCGCGCCGATGACAATGCCTGCGGCGGACAGTTCGTCCTCGGCCTGAACGACAATGAAACGGTTCTTCCCGGTGTCGGGATCCTTGCGGAACCGTTCGCAGAAGCCGCGGAACGCGTCCATGAGGGACGTCGAGGGCGTGATCGGATACCATGCGCCGACGGTGGCGCCAGCGTAGACGCATCCGAGGGCGGCGGCGGTGTTGCCGTCGATGAGGATCCAGTCATCGGGCGGCGCCATCTTCTCGAGGCGGATCGGCAGCGGGCAGTCGAAGCTGGACCTTGCGTAGTCGTATCCGATGCGAAGCGCCCTGTAGTTGGAATCGAGCAGTGCGCGCTTCTTGCTGCCGAACTGTTCCTCGAGGAGTTGCTCGATGATACCGAGGTCGATGTTGATGAGTGCCGCGAGCGCGCCGACATAGGCGATGTTCTTCATCAGGATACGTTCGCGACTGCCCTCGAACGCTTCGTTGCACATGCCGGCGAGCGGGATCCCGAGGGTTGTGATATCGGGTCGGTCGAGTGCCTTCGGCATGGGCCAGGTCGAGTCGTAGATCAGCCAGCCGCCGGGCTCGAGGTCGGCGACATCGCGATCGTAGGTCGACGAGTTCATGGCGACGACGAGATCGAATTCGGGAGTTCTCGCCGTGTACCCGTGGTGGTTGACGCGGATCTCGTACCAGGTTGGCAGGCCCTGGATGTTGGACGGAAACACGTTCTTGCCGGATACCGGAATGCCCATGCGGAAGATGGCCTGCATGAGCAGGCCGTTCGCGCTGGCCGAGCCGGTGCCATTGACCGTGGCGATCCTGAAGGCGAAGTCGTTGACTTTCATGTTCCGGTGTCGGTCCGCAGGTCGGCCGCCGTGTCGGTTCCGCGGCTCACGAAACGGGTTGCGGGCTGCGCCGCGTGGGTACGGGCCTGCCCGCGTACGGGATGAGAAGCTCTGACTTGCGCATGTCCCAGGCAGCTGTCGGACAGCGTTCGGCACAGAGGCCGCAGTGCAGGCACAGGTCCTCGTCCTTCACCATGACGCGGCCGGTCTGCGGCAGGTCGTCGGACACGAAAAGCAGTTGCTGGAGGTTGCGGGCGGGCGCGGTCAGTTGCTCGCGCAGAACCGGTTCCTCGCTGTTCGCGGTCATCGTCAGGCAGTCGACGGGACAGACGTCGATGCACGCGTCGCATTCGATGCACAGCTCGGTCGTGAAGTGGGTCTGCACGTCGCAGTTCAGGCAGCGCTCGACTTCGCGTGCGGTCTGCTCGGCGTTGAAGCCCACCTCGACTTCGATGTTCAACTTCTCGAAGCGCTCGCGCAGGTCGACGTGGGTCATCTTCGCGCGCTGCGCCGTGTCGTAGTAATTGCTGTAGCTCCATTGGTGCATGCCCATCTTCATCGAGGCGAGATTCATGCCCCACGGCGCGCGCTCGGTCAACGGGATGCCGTTGCAGTAGTTGTGGATCGAGATTGCCGCCTGGTGACCGTGCTCGACGGCCCAGATGATATTCTCGGGGCCCCACGCGGCATCGCCGCCGAAGAACACGCCGTCGCGAGTGGACTGGAACGTGGTGCGATCGACGACGGGCATGTCCCACTGGCCGAACTCGATGCCGATGTCACGCTCGATCCACGGAAACGCGTTGTCCTGGCCGATCGCGAGGATGACGCAATCGCAGGGAATGATGACGGTGTCGAGTGTGCGGGCCTTCTGGCGGCCGCCGTCGTCGTACCATTCGACGACATCGAACTCCATCCCCGCGAGCCTGCCTTCCTCGAAGACGAATCGCGTCGGGGAGTGGTACTCGACGATCTCGACGCGTTCTTCCTCGGCGTCCTCGAGTTCCCATGGCGAGGCCTTGAAGTCCTTGCGCCCGCGACGGGCCATGACCTTGACATCGGTGCCGCCGAGCCGGAGCGCCGTGCGGCAGCAGTCCATTGCCGTGTTGCCGACGCCGATGATGAGGACGCGCGGCTCGATCGAGTCGACATGGCCGAAATGGACTGCTTCGAGGAAGTCGATGCCGATCAGGATACGGTCGGAATCGTGGCGGCCCGGGATCTCGAGGTCCTTGCCCTTTGGCGCGCCGCTGCCGACGAAGACTGCGTCGTAGCCTTCCTGGAGCAGCGCATTCATGCTCATTATGGGCGATTCGTACTTCACATCGACACCCATGCGAACGATGTAGTCGATCTCCTCGTCGAGTACCGGCGGCGGCAGGCGGAACGCCGGGATATTGGTGCGCATGAGGCCACCGGGCCGGCTGAGCTTCTCGAAGATCGTGATTTCGTAGCCGAGCGGCATGAGGTCATTGGCGACGGTGAGCGATGCCGGACCAGCGCCGACACAGGCGATGTGTCTGCCGTTCTTTTCGGTGGCGGCCCGCGGCAGCCTGTGCGTGATATCGTCGCGCAGATCGGCCGCGACGCGCTTGAGCCGGCAGATTGCGACGGGTTTGCCATCGACGCGGGTCCGGCGGCATGCGGGCTCGCACGGGCGGTCGCAGGTGCGGCCGAGAATGCCCGGGAACACGTTCGATTCCCGGTTCAGCATGTACGCGTCGCTGTAGCGGCCCTGCGCGATCAGCCGGATATATTCCGGCACGTTGGTATGCGCGGGGCAGCCCCACTGGCAATCGACGACGCGGTGGTAGTACGCTGGATCGTTCGTGTCGGTCGGTCGCATTCCGTCTCCAACTGCGGGGCGCTGCACGGCGGGTATCGCCGCGCATCATGATATGGAGCGTGTGCGCGCCGCGACAAGGGGAGCGGCAAGAGCGAGGGTGGGGAATGAACGGGTCGATCGAAGGGTGGAGGAACGGCCGCCGGCGGTCACGCGTGGCAGGGGTCCGATGATGGACGAGGCGGCGTTCGAGGCGTTGTTCCGCAATCACTACGGGCGGCTGTGCGCGTTTGCGATGACGGTCGTCCGCACGCGCGAGGACGCCGAAGATGTGGTGCAGCAGGTATTCGCGCACCTGTGGGGAATCCGCGAGACGCTGCGGATCCACACGTCTGCCCGCGCCTTCCTGTACCGCGCTGTCCGCAACGCGGCGCTGAACCGTATCCGCGCCGACCGCCCGATGGTGGCGTTGCTGGATTCGCCATCCCGCCATCCCGTGGGCGATCCCTCGCCCGATCCTTCCGAGACGGTCGAGGCACGCGGATCAGCGGACGCGCTCAATGCGGCGCTCGACCAGCTCGGCGCGGGCACGCGCGAGGTGCTTCGCCTGCGCTGGATCGACGGGCTGACGCACGCGGAGATCGCGGAAACGCTCGGCATCACGCGCAAGGCGGTCGAGAGCGGTATCACCCGCGGGCTGAGCGCGCTGCGTTCGCTTCTGGGCGGCGCGGGCGGCTAGTGGATCGTGACGAGCGCTGGACGAGCACAACGCCGGGTTCGACTTCGATGCGGGGTTTGCGGCCAGCTCGCGTGTCTCATCGACGGAGGTTGTCATGAACGATTCAATCCCGAACGAGCTGATCGACCGCTGGCTGAGCGGCGAAGCGACGCAGGCCGAGCGCGAGCGAGTCGACGCCTGGGTCGCAGCGGAGCCCTCGCGAGCTGCCATGTTGGCCGCTCTGCGGTCGGCGCTGGGCCGGGACAGTCGGGAATCGGAATGGGAGGTCGACGCGGCGTGGCAGCGCGTCCGGGAACGGATCAAGGGCGACACCGTGACCGCGGCTCCGGTTCGCGAACGGGGTTCATGGGTCCCGGCTCTGCGGCGGGCGGCCGTTCTTGCGGCTGTGCTCGTCGGCGGCCTGGCCGCCTGGCGGATGATCGGAGCGGAGCGTGCTGTTCCGGCTGGCGCTTTCGCGGCGGTCGTGACCGCGGCGGGGCAGCGGGATACGGTGGCCCTGGCGGACGGCAGCACGGCGATTCTCGCGCCATCGAGCCGGCTGGTGGCGCTGGCCGTGGGCGATACGGTGCGGGCGTTCGAGCTGTCTGGCGAAGCCTATTTCTCGGTCGAGCCGGATGCGGACCGTCCGTTCCGCGTGCGCTCCGGCGAGGCGACCACGGAGGTACTCGGTACGCGATTCACGGTTCGTGCGCGCGACGGTGCGCCGGTCACAGTGGCAGTACGCGATGGCCGTGTTTCACTGTCGAGCGGGCCGTCGGCGATCACGCTGCTGGCCGGTCAGGCAGGGAGCGTTGCCGGGGCCGGTGCGCCCAAGCTTCTCGAAGGTGACAGCGAAGCGTGGCTCGCGTGGCTGGACGGCGTCCTCGAGTTCGATGGCGACCGGCTGGCTGACGTCGTCGCGGAACTGTCGCGCTGGTTCGGCCGTGACGTGTCGCTCGCGGATCCGTCACTCGCCGACCGACGCGTCACCGGGCGGTTCGTCACGACTACGCCGGAGCACGCGCTCGACGCGCTGTCGATCGCGCTCGGCGTGGCGTGGTCCGCGCGCGACAGCACGTTCGTCATCGACGTGCGGAGGGACTGACGTTGCGGCTCCGGATCCTTGCGCCGATGGCGCTGGCGGCACTCCTTGCGGGCGAAGCGGTCATGCCTGCGCTGCCGTTGAACGCGCAGACACCGGCGACACCGTCGTTCGAACGGTTGCGGCCGGATGGCAACGGCCATGCGGCGTTCCGGCGGCCGGTCGTGATCGAAGCGGACGCGGCGGCGCTCGCGGATGTGATCCGGTCGCTCCAGTGGCAGGCCGGGCTGAGCCTCGTGTTCGGCGACGACCTGGATGGCCTCGACCGGCGCACCACACTGCGCGATTCGACGATGTCGGCGGCGCAAGCGCTCATTGCGGTCCTTTCGAATACGAATCTGGAAGTGCTCGTGTCGCCTTCAGGCCAGGCGGTCATCGCGGAACGGACGGCACGTGACCGGACCCGCAGCGTGCGGGGCGCGGTCACGGATGACGCGACCGGCATGGCCGTCAGTGACGCGGAAGTCTGGCTCGAGGATGTGCACCGCCGTGTCCTGACGGATCGTGCGGGCCGGTTCGCGCTGGACGAGATCGCGGTCGGAGCGCACACACTGCTCGTGCGTCGTACGGGCTACCACGAGGCGAGGCTCGGGATCGACGTGGCGACGGAGGTCGATGTTGCCGTGTCGCTCAGACCGCAGCCGACGCCGTTGGCCGAGATCATTGTCACGCCCGGCGTGTACGGCGTACTCGAGGAAACGGTCGCAGCGCGCCGCACGCTGACACGAGCCGAGATCGAGGCCTCGCCGCAGATCGGCGAAGATGTCTTCCATTCCGTGGCGAGGTTGCCGGGCGTGATCGGGCCGGACCTGTCGGCGGCGTTCGGCGTGCGCGGCAGCTCGAACAGCGAAGTGCTGTTGCGGCTGGACGGCATCGAACTGATCGAGCCGTACCACCTCAAGGACATCGACGCGGCGCTGTCGATCGTCGATCTCGACGCGATCGGCGGAGTCGAGTTGAGCACGGGCGGCTTCGGCGCGCAGTACGGCGACCGCCTGGCTGGTGTGTTCGAGATGCGCACGCGCGACGCGACGCCCGGCCGGCCGCGGACGACACTCGGTCTGTCGCTGACAAACGTGCGCGCGGCGTCGACCGGAACGTTCGCGGATGGACGCGGCTCGTGGCTCGGCACGGTCCGTCGTGGATACCTCGATCTCGCGCTCGCGCTGGGTGGCGCGGAGGATGCGCTGTCGCCCGTCTACTACGACTTTCTCGGCAAGGTCGAGTACACGGTCAGCGACCGGCTCACGGTCGCGGGCCACATCCTTCACGCGGGCGACCGTCTCGACTACGCGACCGACAATGACCAGCCCGACCTCGTCAGCGCGTACGGCAGCTCCTACGCCTGGCTGACCGTCGATGGGATACTTACGTCCCGGACCCGCTCCCGTTCCGTGTTGTCACTCGGCCGCGTCACGTGGGATCGGCGCGGCGGCCGTGAGCGGGATCGTTTCATGGGCGGCATCGATGTTGACGACGTCCGGTCCTACGAGTTCGCCGGACTGCGCCAGAGCGTGGACATCGATCTCGGCGAAGATCTGATGATACGGGCCGGCCTCGAACTACAGGCCAGAAGCTCCGAGTACGACCATGACTCCGTGATCGAGAGGTACGTGATCGCGGGTGGCAGCCGTTTCATCGAGGCGGACACGACCACTGCGTCATTGTCGCCCGGTGCGACGCATGCAGGTGCGTGGTTGACGCGCGGTTCCGGCCGCTGCCTGCATTGACGGTCGAAGCGGGCGCACGCTGGGACCGGCACACGCATTCCGACGATTCGGAGCTGGGGCCGCGGCTCAACGCGGCGTGGGAGATTGATGGCAGGACGACGGTCCGCGCAGCATGGGGCCGCCATGCGCAGGCGCACGGGCTGCACGAGCTTCAGGCATGGAGCGGCGAGACCGGGTTCTCGCCCGCGGAGCGGGCCGAGCATCGCGTGCTCGGCATCGAACGTTCGATGAACAATGGGCTGGACGTCCGCATCGAGGCATTCGACCGGCGCGAATCGGATCTCCGACCGCGCTGGGTCAATCTCGACAACGATGCGGATTTCCTGCCGGAGGCAACGAGCCCGCGCGCGAGAATCGAACCTTCGACGGCATTCTCGAGGGGCATCGAGATGTTCGCGCGGCGCCGTGCGTATCAGGGTCTCGACTGGTCGGTCATGTACGCGCTATCGGAATCGAAACAGAAAATCGATGGCGTCGATGTGCCGGGTCCGCGCGACCAGCGGCATGCGTTCGGAATCGATGGCTCGTGGGCATCCGGCGGCGGCTGGCACCTTGCGGCGGCGTGGCAGTTCCATACGGCTTGGCCACGCACGCCCGCGACAATGGTCGTGGATACGGTCGATGGCGAGATCTTCGTGAACAGGGAATGGGGCGCGTACGACACGGCTCGCCTCCCGGCGTATCATCGGCTCGACGTTCGCGTAAGCCGCGAGACCCTGACTCGCCGGGGCCGCCTGCTGCTCATGATCGATGTGTACAACCTGTATGGCAGGGAGAACGCACGCTCGATCGTCCCGTTCGTCTCGGAGATCCGCAATGGTCGGGCGATCGTGGCCGAGTCGACGAGCGGTCTGCTGCCCCGCCTGCCGAGCTTCGGCATCCAGTGGACGTTCTGAGCGGTCGCCCCGGAGCGTGAATCGCGATCGCGAACGTCGCGTACAGTGTCGCCTTCAACTCGTGGTGGGTCTGGCGGTGCGCGTACGGGCGCCGCGTCCGCCGGGTCCGGACAGCGGAATCAGGGCGAGGCCGATCGCGATCCAGATGATCTCGCGCAGCCTTGTCACCAGCGATGCGTAGACACCGGCGCCAGCCGGCAAGCCGAGCGCTGCGACGACAGCCAGCACGCCACCTTCCTTCGTGCCGAGCGAGTACGGAACGAAGAAGAAGAGGTTCAGCACCAGGGATGCGAAGCTGCCGATGAGGAACGCTTCGACGTAACCGACCTGATAGCCGAGGCTCATCAGGATCAGCCAGAACTCGATCACGGAGATCGCGCGGCCGGCGTACTCGCTGCCGAGGGCAAGGAAGAAGCGCCCTCGATGGTGTCGCCAGAACCTGGCGATATGGCCATCGATCCGTACGAACAGCGCGCGCTGCGGCTCCCATCGCCGCACGACTCGCCGCACCAGCGGAACGCGCAGCACGATGTCGAGCAGGTCCTCGAGTATGCCGTGCCGGTGCCGGCCGAGAACGAAGACGATCAGGCCGAGCAGGATGGTGCCCGTGACAAGCAGTGCGCCGGTCGCGACGGCGTCGAT
Organism: Longimicrobiales bacterium; assembly: GCA_035513345.1. GTDB lineage: Bacteria > Gemmatimonadota > Gemmatimonadetes > Longimicrobiales > RSA9 > DATKCF01. The sequence goes on along the minus strand of DATKCF010000172.1, from coordinate 18,192 downwards.
AGGCACGAAGGCGATCGCGAGCAGGACGGCGGTCAGCCAGATGAAAAGGTGGCTGAGGGCGTGCAGCATGCCGAACACAATGACGGAGGCTGCCGCGCGGCTCGGTCCGGTCCATGGCGAGACGGCCGCGATCCTGAACGGTTCGCCACCCAGGCTGACAACCGGCGTGATGTAGTTGATCGAGAAACCTGCCACGGTGATGACGAAAGTCCGGAGGAACGGCGGCCGCGCGGGCGAGCCCGCCATGACGAGATGCCACGCGAACGCGTTGCACAGATAGACCGGCAGGAAGATCAGCACGATCGGGACGGCATACCAGCCTGTCTGCCGTCCGTACTCGACGATGGTGCCCGTGCCGATGCGCTGGACCAGGAACGCGAGTACCAGCGCACCCGCGATCGCGAGGAGCAGCCGGATCCGTCCGCTCACAGGAAGTGCTGGAACAGCACCATCGCGATCAGTGACAGCGTCGCGATCACGGCCACCGATGGCTTCGTACTCTGGTCGTACGCTTCCGGCAGCAGTTCCACCAGGACCATGAACACCATCGCGCCCGCGGCGAAACCGAGACCGTACGGCAACGCCGGCGCGACCGCCTCGACGAACAGGTACGCGGGTACCGCCATGATCGGTTGCGGCAGAGACGAGAAGATGCTCCAGCCGGCGCACCTGAGCACGCTGACACCCTGCGGCCGCATCACCGCGCTGATCGCGAGACCTTCCGGAATGTTGTGCACTGCGATCGCGACCGTGATGACAGTGGCGAGCGCGGCGCCACCGCCGAACGCGACGCCGACCGCCACGCCCTCGGAGAACGAGTGCACCGTCATCACGACGATCATGAGCAGCATCTGGCGGGCGCCGGCGCCGGACATGCCGCCGAACTCGATCTCATGATGCCCGAGTACACGCTGTGTCACTAGAATGAAGACGACGCCGAGAACCCCGCCCGCCACCGTCTGCAGGCTGCCGTATCGCGTGCCTTCCGCGACCAGGCCGAAGCTCGCTCCGATCATGAGGCCCGACGCGACCGCGTTCGCCCAGCCGACCAGCCGCGGAGAGAGTTCTCGCACGAACGCGAACGGTATCGCGCCCAGACCCGTGGCCAGAGCGGTGACCAGCGCGTAAACGAAGACGATCACGACCGGATGCAGCTCGCTCATCCGGCGCGGGCCCGCAGAAGCACGACAACACCCATCGCCGCAATCGTCACGAGCGCAATGCTCGTGTGGCCAGCTTCGCGATACGATTCCGGCAGCAACTCGACCAGCACGAGGTAGATCAATGCGCCAACTGCGAAACCGAGCGCCCACGGCAGGAACGCCGGCGCCGCGAGCGCGATCGAGAACGTCACCACCGCCAGCAGCACCTGAAGCGCGTTCGTTGCCACCGCCAGTACCGCCGCACTCCGCATACTCACCCCTCGCCGCGTGACCACTGCGCTCATCACCGTCGCTTCCGGAATGTTATGCACCGCCAATGACAACGCCATCAGAATCCCGAACGGCAGACTGACCGCCATCGCGATACCGATCGCAACACCCTCATGCGCAGCGTGCAGCGAGTTCACGACGATCACCTGGTAGCCGTACTCCGGCCGCACATCGTCGAGCTGGTTCAGGTCGAGATCCGCCGTACCGATCAGCGCGTGCGAGCCCCATACGACAGCTACGCCCATCAGCGCACCCGCTCCCACCCGGAGTGCATCCACCTCGAGTCCCGCCACCAGAAGCGCGTACGCAACGCCCAGCATCAGGCCACCCGCCAACGCGTTCGCCCACCCCATCCACGCGTTCGGCGGACGCCGGCCCGATACCAGGGGCAGAACGCCGAACGCCGCCGTCAACGCGGCGACCGACGAGTACAGCAGAACCGTCAGTGTAGGATCCAATACGGTCTATTCCGCCTCAACGTTGCAGACCACACTCCGGACCGGCTCGCATCCATGCCAGCCGCCGACTCGAAACGACGGTTTCCGGCCGCACAATGCCGATGGTCCCGACATGCCGCAAGTCGAGCCACTCCAATGTACTGGCGCCAATGAAGCAGCCTGCGCGTGCGTTGGTGGAGGGTTCCGCCAACAACTGCGGTGCGCGGCCACCACAGAAGGGCGTGGCATGAAATCACGGGCGGTGGAGCGCGCTCGATGCGCTGACGGGCAAGTGTAGTGGACGGGATCGTCGCGATGTCGCGAGATGTCCCGGAACGTGGTGCCGCTGGCGTTGCGAATTGTCCCGGTAGAACGGTCCGATCGGCAGGATCGACGGGGTATCGGCCATGCAAATCATCGTGTTCGAGCAGGCACCCTCCGAAGAGGGAGGAACGGTCATTGAACGATCGACACGCCGCACACTCGAGACACGGTTACGGTTACCGTGAGGGAGGAATCATGCTGAAGCACCTCCGCTACGCGACGGGGCCGATCGCGGCGGTACGTCTCTTCTCGGCGTGCAGCGACACGCCCGAGGCCAAGCAGTATCCGTTCGCGGCGGACATGGCAATGACGCCGCCGACCGCCACAGTGACGATCGATGGTACGACTTTCGAATATGGCTGTCCGGACTATCCGTGTCCGGTGACGGCACTCGTGAAGGATCACGTTGATCGCGGGAAGTTCTTCTGGATGGAGCCGAGCCCGTTCCCGGTGCCCGCAATCTACCTGATCGTGCTGAGCACTCCGGTGAAGCTGCGTGCAGAGCAGGTGCTGCCGCCGCCGCCAGCGTTCCTGAAGCTCGCGCCGGCGCTGAACGGGCCGGACGAGCTGATGGGGGAGCGGATGGGTCCGAACCAGGAGCTGGTGTGCCAGAACATCAATAGCGGGTGGTCCGAACTGTTGCACGGGAGCCACCCGGTGACGTCTATTAGGTGGCCCGGCCACGACCAACGACAGGGAAACGATGACTCGCTCCCGCAACCCGATCGCCACGGTGCTGCTGCTCCTCGCAACCGCGTGCGCCGACAGTCGACCCGGCTCGGATGTCGAAGCGCTGCGAGCGGACGAAGCGCTCTGGGCACGCATGCTCGAAGCGGAGGACACGCGCGGAGCCGGCGGCACAACACCGCTGGTCGAGGGGTTGCGACACGTGGAGCCAGTCATCCGGCGCATCGCGGTTCGCGCGATCGGCCGACTCGAGCGCGACTCGCTCGGCCCACTCATCATGCCGTTACTCGCCGATCCCTCGCCAGCGGTTCGGGCCGAAGCGGCCAACGCGCTCGCACAGGTCAGCGGGCAGGCCCTCGCCGCGGCGGCGCGCTCGGCACTGCGCGACCGGATCACGGCCGAGACCGAGCCTGCCGTTCTGGGCGTCCTGGCCGAGTCGCTCGGCAGGCTGCCGCACGACGACTCCGCCGGCGTGGCGCTGACGGTCACGACGCTCTCGGGACTCGCCGAGCGCGCGGCACCGCTTTCGCCATCGACCGATTCGCTGAAGCTCGGTGTCGCACGTGGCCTCTATTTCCTCGCCCGCCAGCCGGCCGGTCGGGGCGCGATCGGCGAACCCGGCCTCGCTGCGCTGCGCCGCCTGGCCACCGATACTGTGAGCACAGAGGCGTCGCCTGCCGTCAACGCGCAACGGATCCGCTCCGCAGCGGCTGCCACGCTCGTGGCCACCGGCCGGGCAACAGCGTCCGATCTCCGCTCGATCCTCGGTGACCCGGATCCGTTCGTACGCCGTGAGGCAGTCGCGGGGCTGGCCACCATCGATGAAGGCGACACCGCCGCGAACCTCGTGCGCTCCGCGCTCGACGATCCGTCTCCAGTCGTCCGCTACGAAGCACTGCGCGTCGACGCGCGCGTCAATGCCGTGCCACCGTGCGGCGCGGCACTGCGGGCGGTATCGGATTCCGACACGCACGTTGCATTGCTCGCGATCGACCGCCTTGCGACCGGATGCGGCGGCGACGTGGCCAACCTGCTGCTCGATTCGATCGCTGCCACACTGCCGCCGCCCGATGCGCAGCGCACGGCGGACTGGCACCGGCCGGCACAGGCAGCCGCTGCGCTGGCCGGTGTCGATCCAGCGCGCGCGCAGCCGCACATTGCGGCGCTCGAGCAGTCACAGAATCCGTTCGTTCGTATGCGTGCGGCCCGTGCCGCGATGCGCACGCTTTCGGGTGCGACATTGCACCGCCTGGCGAACGACGCGGACGCGAACGTGCGCACCGAAGCAGTGCGCGGACTCTCACGCGTCGAAGGCCACGTGGCCGACGCGGTCTACATCGCGCAACTGAACGAGTCCGACGACAGCCAGCTCCTTCAGGCCGCGGCGGCCGCACTGGCCGGCACGCAGGATCCGCGGGCGGCCGTGGCACTGCTGGATGCGCTCGACCGGCTGACGGAGCGCGGGCGCGACACGGAACGCGACGCCCGGGTCGCCATCATCGACCGGCTTTCGGAGCAGGGCGATGCTACGCACGCGACCAGGCTCGCACGACGAGCCGATGACTACGATCCGCGTGTCTCCGAACGCGCTTCGGAAACCGTCGAACGCTGGACAGGCCAGCGCCCCGCAACGTCGCCTCGACCGGCACCAGCGGATTCGTTGCCGACGCTCGAGCAGATCGAGGAACTCGATCGCGCACGTGTCACGATCGAGATGGAGGATCGCACGCGCATCATGATCCGTCTGTTCGCCTTCGTTGCGCCCACCAATGCGTGGCGCTTCGCTCGCCTCGCTCGCGCCGGCTACTACGACGGTCTCACGTTTCACCGCGTCGCGCCCAACTTCGTGATCCAGGGCGGCAGCCCGAACGCCAACGAATACGCCGGCGACGGCCCGTTCAGCCGCGATGAGGTCGGCCTGCCCGGCAACTGGCGGGGCACGATCGGACTATCGACGCGCGGCCGTGATACCGGTGACGCCCAACTCTACATCAACCTCGCGGACAACGTGCGCCTCGACCACGAGTACACGGTCTTCGGTGAAGTGACGTCCGACCTCGATGCCATACATGGGATCCTGGAGGGCGCCGTGATACGCCGGATCAGGATCGACTGAGCGATCCCACCTGAGCCGGGCCGCTTGTCCGGCAGGCCGCCCGCTCGTACGTTGGCCGGGCTGACCTCGCAGGGCCGCCGTGACCGCCCGGCCAGCGCCCCCGGTATGACGACACCCGTACCGTGCATCTCGCGTGGACCTGATCGCAGCACCCGTCGCCGCCATGCTCGATGGACTCGTGCCCGAGCGTCCGCTCATCATGCGGAACATGGAACGACGTGCACGCGACGACGGATTTCCCATCATCGGACCGGCCGCCGGCCATTTCTGCTACCTCGTGGCACGCATGATGGGGGCACGCAGTGTGTTCGAGATGGGCTCGGGCTTCGGCTACTCGACCGCATGGTTCGCGAAGGCAGTGACCGAGAACGGCGGCGGTACGGTCGATCACGTCGTGTGGGACGAACAGCTGTCTGCCGACGCCCGGTCGTACATGGCGGGGCTCGGCTACGCGGACGTCGTCCGCTACACCATGGGCGAAGCCGTGCAGGCACTGAGGGACGCGGAAGGCCCCTTCGATCTCGTGTTCAACGACATCGACAAGACCGCCTATCCCGCGTCGCTCGACGTGATCCGTCAGAAGCTCCGGCCGGGCGGCGTCCTGATCACCGACAACGTTTTGTGGAGCGGCCGCGTCTTCGATGAAGGCGACGACAGCGAACAGACCGAAGCGATACGCGAGTTCACCAGACTGGTGACGACCAGCACGGACTGGTCGACGAGCATCGTACCGATCCGCGACGGCCTCGTGGTGGCGATCCGGAACTGACGATGACGTCATATCGAGATGCGGCAGTTGTGTATCCCGGTTGCAGGGCGCCGTTTACTCCAGAAGGAGAGAGCTTGATGAGAACAGTCGTGCGTTGTGCCACGTTCGTGTTCGTGGCGCTTGCCATGGCCTCGCCGGTAGCGGCGCAGGACGCGGCGAAGAAGCGTATCACGATGGAAGAGACGCTACTGATGGAGAACTGGGGCGGCTATTCGTTGTCGCCGGACGGTTCGACCATCGCGTTCACGAAGTCGAAGCGTGACCCGGAGTCGTTCGAGTCGACATCGCACATCTGGCTGTGGGATGTCGCGAGCGGCGAGAGCTTCCAGCTGACGAACTCGGAGAACGGCGAAAGCAATCCGCGCTGGCTGCCGGACGGCAGGGTCCTGTTCTCGTCGAATCGCGACGACGGCAACGCGCTCTGGGTGATCACTGCACGCGGCGGTGAGGCGGTGCGGTTCATCGAGCACGAGGACACGCCATCGAACGGTTCGTTCTCCGACGACTGGACGAAGCTCGCGTTCACGCGCGACACGGACCGGCCGGACGAGAAGGAGTGGGAGGAGCGCGTCAAGAAGCGTGACGACGCGTACTACGCGGAGAAGAAGCTGACGTACTCGCAGATCCACGTGTACGACGTCGAAACGGGCGACACGGTGCAGATCACGACCGGCGAGTTCGACCACCAGGGTCCGACATGGTCGCCTGACGGCCGGTGGATCGCGTTCACGTCGAACCGCACAGGCACCCAGACGGGCGATCCGGACCGCAGCGACAACAGCGACCTGTTCGTCATCGCCTCATCGGGCGGCGAACCCCGCCAGCTCACGACGAATCCCGGACCGGACCGTGCCCCGAGGTTCTCGCCGGATGGCTCGCGCATCGCGTTCTCGATGACGCTCACCGAGAACCACAACGCCAGCCAGTCCGATGTCGCCGTCGTTCCGGTTGCCGGCGGGCAGCCGCTCAATCTGACGGCGGACTTCGACTATTCCGTGGGCGGCATCGATTGGTCGCCGGACGGCCGCACCATCTACTTCTCGACGGCCGAGGGTCTGACGTCGAAGCTGTACAAGGTCAGCGCGGACGGCGGCGACATCACAGCCGTACTGCCCGATGATGACTATGTCTATGGCGTAGCCGGTCGGACCGACGACTTCTCGAAGTGGCTGATCACCGGCACCAGCCTGGCCGATCCCGGCGCCGTCTTCATTGCCGACAATGACGCGCGCAACATGCGCCTGCTGTTTCGCGAGAACGGCGGCATGTCGGAGTACGACATCGCGCCGGCACGCACACTCACATGGAAGGGTGCGGACGGCTGGGACATCGACGGCGTGCTCACGCTGCCCGTCGACTACGTCGAGGGACAGCGCTACCCGTTGATCCTCCAGGTGCACGGCGGGCCGCACGGCCGCTTCTCGAAGACGTTCAGCAGCGGCGCCCAGATCTGGGCCGCCCGCGGGTATGCCGTGCTCCAGGGCAATCCGCGCGGCAGCTCGGGCCGCACGCTCGAGTTCAGCACCGCCAACGTGAAGGACTGGGGCGGCAAGGACTACGTCGACATCATGAACGGCGTCGACGCCGTGATCGACATGGGCGTCGCTGACCCCGACCACATGGCCGTCATGGGCGGCAGCTACGGCGGCTTCATGACGTTCTGGACCGTGACGCAGACCGATCGATTCAAGGCCGCGATCGGCCACGCCGGCATCTCCGACTGGTATTCGTTCTACGGCCAGACCGACATTCCGCACCTGCTCCAGTTCGGATTCGGCGGCACGCCGTGGGAGACACAGGACGTCTACGAGAAATTCTCCCCGATCCAGTACGCCGAGGACGTGACAACGCCATTGCTCATTACGCACGGCGAGGAAGACCGCCGGGTCCCGATCTCGCAGGCCGAACAGTACTATCGTTCGCTCAAGCAGATGGGCAAGACGGTCGAGTTCCTGCGGTTCCCCCGCGCCGGCCACGGCATCAGTGAGCCGCGCCACCGCATGTTCCTCGACCGCGAGCAGGCCGATTGGTTCGCGAAATACGTCATGGGCCAGACCCGCGTCACGACCGACGAGTCCGGCGATCGTTGACCAGCTCATGATTCCGTGACAGGGCCGGGCACGCAACCACAACGTGCCCGGCCCTGTCGCACGTATGGTTGTTCACCGGCACAACAGGCCGCAACGTCACCTGCGAATGGCGGGCGACGTGGGGCGGGCGACGTGGGGCGGGCGACGTGGGGCGGGCGACGTGGGGCGGGCGATGTGGGGCGGGCGACGTGGGGCGGGCGACATGAGGCGGGCGACATGAGGCGGGCGACGTGGGGCGGGAACGGCGGGATGGGCCGGTGGGTGGTACTGCGGGCGATGAATGGCGGGCGGCTCAGGCGGCGGCGGTGAATCCGGCCACGGTGAAATGATCGTCCAGCGTGAGGGCCTCGCGGATGCCTCGATCCGACATCACGGAGAAGCTCACCGCATCCGCCAGCGCGGCCGCCCGCCCGACAGAACGCGCGAGCCTCCACGCGCCCGATCCGCCGCATGATCAGTGCGTGCGACTCGGCCAGCACGAGATTCGTCGTCACCAGCGTCGCGCCCCCGCCCAGCCGGATCCGCAACAAACCCGCGAGCCGCACGTGATCAGCGTGCGACCGGTCCACGATCGGATACCACGCGCTCGTGTCCACGAAAACCTTGCCCTTGGGCGAGGAGCCGGAGCGCGCGCGTGGAGCGACTGACTTGCCGAGCGGTTCCCGCAGGAGGTGCCACAATGACCGTCACCGACTTTCGTCGTCGGAGCAGATGCAGTCGTTCAGCGTGAACTGACGGCCGTTGCGGCGCTGCGCATCAGCGGAGCGACATTCGCCGACACGACGCGGCTGCGGATCGCGTTCGTCACGACGAGTGTCCTGCCTTCCGACGTCGATGGGCCGGGGCTCTCCGAGGTGCCGGGCGATTGTGTGACCGGCTGCCAATCGCCGCCGGGCCAGGTGACGCGCGTCAGATCGTACGTGTCAGCCGGATAGTCGTAGTCGCGGACGAGCAGGCTCGTACCATCGGCCGACCATCGGACGGCGTTGTGGTAGACGCGCTCGGTTCGTTCGGTCAGCCGGCGAGGCGGGCCGCCGGCGGTCGGGATCACATCAATGAACGCCCACCCAGCTTCGATGGCAGGGTATGCATAGTGGGTCCCGTCCGGTGAGAGGTCGCCCGGAATGATGGAGGGACTGGCACCGAGCGGCTCGGGCCCGCCGCCGTCGATCGATACGCGGAACAGGTCGCGGTCCGCGGTCGGCCTGAGGCCGACGTAGTAGATCGTACGGCCGTCCTGACCGAATTCGAAATCGACGACGTCGACATCGAAGGCCGCCAGATTGCCGGTGAGCCTCCTCGCCTCTCCGCCACTCGCGGGAATGATCCACAGCTCGAGCTGGTTGGTGTCGCGATTCGAGGCGAAGACGATCGATTCGCCGTCCGGCGACCATGCCGGTGACGACTCGAAGGAGGGCCAATCAGTCAGCTGCATCGCCTCGCCGCCGTCCGCGGGCACGACCCAGACGTCAGGAGAGCCAGTGCGGTACGAGATGAAGACGATCCGGCTGCCGTCCGGCGAGAAACGGGCCGTCCGGTCGTCGAGCGCGCCCGTGATGAGCGGCTCGGGCTCCCCGCCATCGAGCGACACGCGCCAGATGTCGAGATTGCCGCTGCGATCGGACGTGAATATGGCGGTCCGGCCGTCGGGAGACAGGTCCGGTTCCCCGATGAAGGACCCGGCGAGGCTGGCAAGAGGCGTGGGCGCGGTGCTGCCGGGGGCGAGCACACCGAGCGAAGCATCGTCGTTCATGCTCGTGAAGTACAGCGTACTGTCGGACGCCCAGTGCAAATGGTCTTCGGTGGCGATGTCGTTCGTAACGCGGAACGGCTGGCCACCCGCGGCCGGCACGATCCAGATGTCGTCCTGTCCACCGCGATCGGATTCGAACGCGATCCAGCGGCCGTCCGGAGACCATTGGGGCAGCCGGTCGTCGTTCACGTCGGTCGTGAGTTGACGGAGATCGCCGGTCTCGACATCGGCAATCCAGATGTCACGCGTGCCGGTCCGGCGCGACTCGAACGCCACGTGACTGCCGTCGGGCGACCACATGCTGACGTCGCCCTCCTCGAGACCCTCGGTGGTCAGCTGGCGAGGTTCGCCGCCGATCTGCTGGACCCAGATCGTCGTCTGCCCGTTCTGATCCAGCGTGAAGGTCCAGCGCGAGCCATCCGGCGATGGCGTGACGAACATGTTGCCGGCGAGGTCCGGCCCGAGCACGCGCGGCTCGCCGCCCTCCAGCGGCACCGCGAAGGTCCGCAGTGCGCCCACCGCGACCCGGATGAACGCGATCGCGCTGTCCTCGGGCAGCCAGAGGCGAGTGACATCGGAGGCGGGGCCGGAGGTCAGTTGTCGCGGCTCGCCGCTGCCATCGGAAGGCACGACGAACACATCGTTGTCGGGTGCCTCGCCGATGTACGCGATCCAGCGGCCCGTCGGCGACCAGAGCGCATCGCGATCCCAGACACCGTGTGTCAGGCGGACCGGACTGGTGCCGTCCGCGTTACCGACGAACACGGCGCCCTGGCCGTCGACCGGCTGCGTCCAGAGAAGGCGAGTGCGGTCGGGCGACAGCCTCACCGATCCGAGGCCCGACGAGCCGGTGTACTCGCCGACCACGACGGTCAGCTCGGGCAGCTCCGCGGGTGGTTCGGCGCGGTCGCATGCGGTTGCGACCAGGAGCATTCCGGATGCCAGAACGTATCGGATCATCGGCGTTTTCCTCACGACGGTGTCGTCCATTCGGCAACCGCGTTACGGATGCCTTCGACGATCTGCTCCACGACGGTGTCGACCGCCTCGAACAGCGGGCGGCTGAGGTCGATCTCGAAGCTGTCGCTCCAGAGCTGCGCGATCGAATGCGGATCTGTGAGCTGCAGCGATATCCGGATGCGGTCCTCGACACGGAACACGTTGCCTTCGACGAGGGCGCCGACCCGGAGGTCGCGCGCGATCTCCGCCGACGGCTTCGGCTGGGAGCGGTACGGTTCGATGGCCGAGCTCGGTGTCACGGTGAGCCCCGTCGCCTGACCGAGCGCCACGTTGAGCTGATCGTGCAGGTACGCGACCAGTTCGGCGTCTGATCCGGACCGGTCGTTGATCGCCAGCACGGCGATCCGGTCGGGGCCGGGCAGACTGTCGCCGCTCAGTGTCGTCCAGATGCCGAATCCGGCGAGCACGACGATGGCGATGCCTGCAGCGGCGCCGAGGAACCGGCGCCGTGACCCGCGACGGATGGTCGCGGCATCGAGCGGGCGCGTGTGCGTCGGCGTCATGCCGCCGCTCGTTGTGCCGGCCGCCTCGAGGAGCGGCAGCAGGTGATCGGCGCTCTGCCAGCGGTCATCGCGCTGCTTGTTGAGGCCGCGCATGATCAGCTCGGCGAAGACGGGCGGCACCTCGCCACGCTTCGTAGTGATGGCGTCGGGCCGGTCGAGGACGTGCGCCGACAGGACCGCCCGCGGTGTCGGCCGCTCGAACGGCGGCGCGCCCGCCAGCATCTCGTAGGCGAGAATGCCGAGCGAGTAGATGTCCGACCTGTGATCGATGTCGTCCTCGCCCGTCGCCTGCTCCGGCGACATGTACGCGGGGGTGCCGAGCGCGACACCGACAGTCGTCAGCTGTCTGTCACTTGCATCGCTCACTGCCTTCGCCACGCCGAAGTCGGTGACTATGGCGTGACGCCGGCTCAGCATGACGTTGTCCGGCTTGATGTCACGGTGCACGATGCCGCGGCCGTGCGCGTAGGCAAGCGCGTCGGCGACTTCGCGGAGAACGCGGACCGTTTCGTGGACGGTGAATGCGCCGTCGCGTTGGAGCTTCTCGCGCAGCGATTCGCCATCCACGAACGGCATTACGTAGAAGAGGAGGCCGTCAGCCTCGCCCGAGTCGTGAAGCGGCAGGATGTGCGGATGCGAGAGCTGCGCGACAATGCGGATCTCGCGAAGGAAGCGGTCCGCACCCATGGCGGCGGCCAGCTCGGGCCGCAGCACCTTGAGTGCGACCTCCCGATCGTGCTTGAGGTCGTTGGCCAGGTAGACCGTGGCCATGCCACCCTGGCCGACTTCCCGCACGATCGCATAGGAGCCGGCGAGGGCCGCGCGAACCCTGTCGATCGGATCGGTCACGCCGCCAAGTTACCAGCCGACCGCCGTAGCGGCGAGACCTGGTCGACAGACCCACCGGAGACACACCGACGCTATCGCAAACCCGCCCGAGGGGGTGCGGGACGGCGTTCGACGCTGTACTCTGGGCGGACGAGAGAATCCCGTCGCACCGCCGCCGACCCCAATCGATTCGAAACCATGATCAACACGTCGAGCTTCCCGGACCCCATCCGCACCTTCGGCTCAATCGTCGCCATCGCCGGGCTGGCGGTCGCGTGCACGCTCGGTGAACCGCACCGCGCTGCCGCCCAGCAGATGTCCGACCTGCCGCGCACCTGGCAGGAGCAGCAGGACTTCCGGTCCGGCCCGACCCCCTTCGAGCCGCTCATGGAGTTCTGGTACGAACTCGACGCGATGAGCGAGCTGGTGTCGATGACGCCTCTCACTGTCACCCTCCAGGGGCGGGCGATGTACCTGATCACCATCGCGGACGAGCCGATCGTCAACGCGGTGGACGCGATCCGCTCCGGGAAGACGATCGTCTTCGTGGCCCCTTCGGTGCACGGCGGGGAGGTTTCGCCCAAGGAGTCCTTCCAGCTCGTGGCGAAGGAGCTCCTGGCGGGCGGCCTGCGGCACGTGCTCGACGACGTCATCGTGATCGGGGTGCCGCTCGTGAACCCGGACGGCGGCGAGGTCAGGCGGCGCACCAACGAGTCCGGGTACGACATGAACCGGGACTACATCAAGCTCGAGTCGCAGGAAATCCAGGCGATGGTCACGCAGGTCCTGACCGAGTGGACCCCGGACATCCATGTGGACGGGCACCACGGGGGCTCGGAGCCGTACGTGATCACCTACCAGGGGACGCTGAACCCCGCCGCCGCCGAGGAACTTCGTCGCTGGCCGTACGAGAACATCTTCCCGCGCATCCGCGAAGCGGCGATCGCCGAGGACTACCGGGCCTTCGACTACTCCGGACCGCAGACGCGCGACGGCGTGCGCGGGTGGGGATCCACCTCGGTCGAGCCGCGCAAGCACCACGTCTACACAGGGCTCACCAACTCGATCGGCATCCTCCTCGAGACGCCGCGCAACTCGGTGCGGGTCATGCGCGACGGCACCGTGGTCGAGATCCCGGAGGAGGAGCGCTACTACCACCAGGTCCGCGGTGGCGTGATCGCGCTCTCGACGATCCTGGAGGTCGCCGCCGAGCGCCGCGACGAGATCCGCGCGCTCACCACCGGTTCGCGCATGCGCGCCATCGCCGAGGGCCATGCCGGGGAGGGGGAGGTGCTGCTGGACTACGAGTTGACGAACCGGGGGAACGAGCCGGTCTGGATGCCGGACTCCGTTGCGCCGGGCGGCTTCTCGGAACTGAACGTGCCGGTCTGGCTGGAGTGGGTCCCCACCCGTACCACGGCGCGTCCGGTCGGGTACCTCATGCACCCGGCCATGGCGGAGGCGCTCCCCCGGCTCCTTGACCAGGACATCGCCGTCTATCGTTTCACCGGACCCGCCACGATCGACGCGGAGGTCTACCACGCCACTTCGGTGCGTACCGCCTCGTACTTCCAGGGCGCCTATCTCAAGGAGGTCGAGGCGGTCAAGCAGACGGAGGCGCTCGAGGTGAGCGAAGGGTGGTTCTGGATTCCGACGGCGCAGTCCATGGGTAATCTGATCAGCTACCTCATGGAGCCGGAGACGGACGACAACCTGATCACCTGGGGGTACGCCGACCACGTGCTCCAGGAGACGCCCGGCTCCGTGGAAGAGGTCGTGCAGGGGATGATGCAGGGGCAGGACCCCGACATGCTCACCGAACAGCAGCGCCAGCAGTTCCTCGAGCGAGCCCAACAGCTCATGTCCCGCCGGCAGCGCGTTCCCATGATGCGGGTGATGACACACCAGGAGCTGCCCGTGGTGCGGGTACAGGATCCGCACCTGTACCAGCGGACGCGCTTCTGGCGGTGAGGCGCGATCGCGCCCGCAGCATTCAGACGAGCCACCAGATGTGCGGCGCACCACGAACCAGGCGACGCTCAGATAGCACCGTGACTACATCGCATGGGACAGTCCAACCAACAGAAGACGATACCGAAGACGCTCGCCTACTGCGGACCGGTACTCGTCGTCGTCGAAAACTATTGACTGCTGGACATTCGTCGGGCTGGCGGTGCGCGCCGGACAAGCGCTTCATGCACGTCGCCGCGTCGTGCCCACGATGATCAGCCACAGCAGCGTGCCAATCTCGCCGACGTGCGCCGGCGCAGGGACCACCAGCGCCAGCGTCGACGACGCGTATGCAGGCGAAATGATCCGGCCGAGGGCATCGATGGCGTAGCCGAAGCTGCCCGCCACGAGCAGCATGCCCAGCACGCGGGGCAGGAAGCCCGAGCGGTACACCAGCAGGCCGAAGGGCAGCAGCCACACCCCCCAGAACAGCTCCGCGACCACGTTGAGGTTGGTGTACGCGCGCAGCGACAGCATCGCCTGCGCCGCGCGCTGACCGCTCGTGAGGGGCTCGAGGTAGGGGGCGCCGCCCATGACCGCCAGCACGTTCAGCTTGAACACCGCACTCACCAGGCCGATGGTCGCGCCGACCGCAGCGAAAACCACCATCGCCGCGGCCAGCTCGCGATCGACCGGTGCGAGCAGCCGGTAAAGCGCAAGCGGCAGCACCAGAAACGCGAGGCTGCTCAGCACGTTGATCGCGATGCCCAGCCGGAACAGCGTGTCCATCGCGGCGATGTTGGCCAGTGTCGCGGCCGCGTCCCCCGCCACCGAGTAGCGCGCCGGAATGACCATCACGGAGATGATGCCCGTGATCGCAACGACGAGGTAGATCAGCCCCGCCGTCCTGGCCTGTCTGCGCTGGGTGTTCATGGTCCGTGCTCCAGCACGTACAGACACCAGAGTGGGACGCCGTTCATGTTGACCTCGTGTTCGGAGTTGAAGGGGGCACCTATGGCCTACCCATAGGAAGGTAGGATCGAGGCCCCCGCCCACGCAATGATGTCGTTCCGCGCGTTTGCCATTTCGCGCGCTCTTCCCGGCAATTCGGCGCCCACCCCACGACCCCGTCGCCCGGTATGTCGAAGTGGACGCGGGTTGCGCAGTTCCCCACGTCCTCATTGCGCCCTGAAACCCGCGTGCATTACCGTTCGTATGGCTTACCCACATGAAGAACCATTCCTGACGAGGGAACGATGGGCGACAAGCTGGAGATCAAGCCCGGAACGCTGGCACTCATGATCCTGACGACGCTCAACGTGCTCGGCCGGCTGCACGGCTACGGCATCGCGCGGCGCATCGAGGAAACGAGCAAACAGCGGCTGTCGCTGAACTACGGCACGCTCTACCCGGCGCTGCTGAAGCTCGAGCAGGAGGGGGACATCCGGGGGGAGTGGGGGCAGTCGGATAACAACCGCCGGGCGAAGTTCTACAAGCTGACTACGGCCGGCCGCGCGCGTCTGGCGCGCGAGACACGCGAGTGGCACGAGACGGCGGACCTGATTGCGGCGTTTCTGCAACCGAAGCGGGAGGCATGATGCGTATCCTCCGTTCACTGCTGGCGCGAGCACGTGGCCTGTTCGATCACGAGCGTGCGCACGACGAGCTGCGCGAGGAGATGGAAGCGCATCTCGAGATGGAGACGGCGGAGTATGTGCGTCGCGGGATGAGTCCGGTCGAGGCGCGCAGGAAGGCGCTGATCTCGGCCGGCGGTCTGATGCAGGCGGCCGAGGCGGTGCGCGACCAGCGCGGAATGCCCTGGGTCGAGATGCTGGGATCGGACGTGCGCTATGCGTTGCGCGCGCTGCGCCGGGCGCCTGCTTTCACTGCGGTGGTGGTTCTCACGCTCGCGCTCGGCATCGGTGCGAACACGGCCATCTTCAGCGTGGTCCGGGCGGTCGTGCTGAAGCCGCTGCCGCACCATGACGGTGAGCGGCTGGTGTACCTGCGGCACTCGACGGCCACGCCCGGAGGCGAGGACATGAGCTTCTCGGTGCCCGAAGTGCGGGACCTGCGCCAGGGTGCTCCGTCGCTGGCGGGCATCGCCGAGTTCTCGCCCTGGACGCTCATCCTTCAGACGCACGAGGGCGGGGAGCGTCTCGACGTCGGGCTGGTGACCGGCAACTACTTCGAGGTCATGGGTCTCTCCCCGGTGCTCGGCCGGGCGACACGGCCGTCGGATGACGGTCCGGGCGCGGACCCGGTCGTCGTGCTCACGCACGAAACGTGGCTCAGCCGCTTCGGCGGCGACTCGACCATCGTGGGGCGTCAGATTCGCCTCGACAACCGCGCGGTGCTGGTCGTCGGCGTGCTCGAGCCGGCGCCATTCTACCCTGCCCGGGTCGAGGCGCTCGTCAACATGGTGAACAGCGACCACCACCTGGACTCCTTCATGCTGGAGGGGCGGACGCACCGGATGACGGACGCTGTCGCGCGGCTCGCGCCCGGCGTGTCGGTCGAGCAGGCGCGCGCCGAGGTCGGTGCCGTCGGCGCGCGCGTGCAGGCCGACCACCCGGAGGCATACGATCCGGCGGCGCACCACACCTTCGCGGTGATTCCCTTCACCGAGGTGCTCGGCGCGCGCGCGCAGCTAATCCTCTGGCTGCTGGTCGGCGCCGCCGCGTTCGTGCTCATCATCTCGGCGGCAAACGTCGCGAACCTGACGCTCATGCGCGGCGTGCGGCGCGAGCACGAGGTTGCCGTGCGCGCCGCGCTCGGCGCAGGGATCGCCCGCCTCCGGCGGCTGCTGCTCGTCGAGAACATGGTGCTGGCTCTGGCCGGTGCTGTGTGTGGCGTCGCCCTCGCGACCGCGGGGGTGGGGCTCCTGACGTCGCTAGTCTCGCGCTACTCGCCGCGGGCGAGCGAGATCCGGCTCGACGGCGTCGTGCTCGCTTTCGCGCTGGCGCTTTCCGCACTCGTCGCGCTGCTGCTCTCCTTCCTCGCGTCGCTCCCGCGAGAGCACAGCCTCGCGGCGCGCATCATCGGCGGCACGCGACGCACGTTCGGTACGCAGCGCGGTCAGCGGCTGCAGCGCGGCCTCGTTGTCGTGCAGGTCGCGGTGTCGGTCGTGCTGCTCGTGGGCGCCGGGCTGCTGACGCGCACCATGATGCGCCTCGCCGATGTCGACAGCGGACTGCTCACCGAGCAGGTGCTCACGATGTCGGTCAGCCTGCTGACACCGACCGAGCTGATGACCAATCCATCAGCGGACGGCGCGGCCAAGGAGCGCTACGGTGAGATGCGTGCCGAGCTGGCCGGGCTGCCGGGCGTGACCGCCGTGGGCGTCGGCTCGCCGACCCTGCTGAGCCGGTCGAGCGTGCGCTTCGATGTGAAGGCGGAAGCGCGTACGCTGCAAGCCGGCGAGGCGATGCCGCAGGCGGAGCTGCGCACGGCGGACGCGGAGTTTTTCCTCGCCGCAGGCATTCCGCTGCTGGAGGGACGCCCGTTCGCGACCACGGATGGCGCGACGTCGGCCCGCGTCGTGATCATCAACCAGGCGCTGGCGCAGCGCCTGTTCGGCGGCGAGGACCCGGTCGGTCGGCGCATTGCATGGACCGGCGACGTGCTGCGCTTCACACCGATCACCGACGAATGGCGCACCGTCGTCGGGGTCATCGGCAACACGCGGGACGGCGGACTCGACGCCGAGCCTCGCCACGCCGTTTACATGCCTTTCGCCCAGATGCTCGCGATCGGCGGCGGCTTTGTCATCCGCGCCGACAGTGACATCGCGTCGCTCATCCCGGCCGCCACCCGCATCATCCGCCGGCACGCGCCCACGGTGCCGATCGAGAACGTGCGCACGGTCGATCAAATCCGCGAGGAGAGCATCGGACCTCGCCGGCTGAACGCCGTCCTGATCGGCTCGTTCGGTTTGCTCGCCGTGTTCGTCGCCGCCGTAGGAATTGCCGGCGTGCTCGCCTTCTCGGTGAGCGCGCGCCACAACGAGATCGGCATCCGCATGAGCCTGGGCGCGGACTCGGCGCACGTGCAGCGCATGATCCTCGGTGAGGGCGGCGTGCTGCTCGCCATCGGGCTCCTGATCGGTGCAGCCGCCGCGTTCCTCACGGCGCGCGTGATCCGGGGGCTGCTCTTCGGCGTGACGCCGTGGGATCCCACGACGTACGCGGTGGTGGCCGTGGTGATGGCGGCGATCGGCATCGTCGCATGCTGGCTGCCGGCCTTGCGCGCAGCGCGCATCGATCCGGCGATCACGATGCGC
>DATKCF010000171.1:0-19083 GCA_035513345.1 Longimicrobiales bacterium | reverse complement strand
TGTGGTACCTCGTGATGTTCCTGTTCATTGCGGGGCTGTTGTACGCGGTCGGGCTGGGCGGGATCGTCGCGAACGAGATCGCCGGCGCGGTCACATGGCTTCAGGTCGTGATCGTGAACGTCCTGGCTGCGACCCTGTCGGGCTGGTACCTGTGGCGCAGCCACCCGAGCCTGAAGGATCGGGTCCGCCGCGTCGCGGACTGAGGGTCATCCGTCACTTCCGGGCGCAATTGCACCGGTGTCCCTCGAAATTGGACGTGTAGTCCGATTCAGTGCTCCGCAAGGAATTCGAGTACCGCACGGACGAACATATCTGGAGCGGTATACATGGCCAGATGTTGTTGCTCCGGCAGGAGACGAATGCGCGCTGACGGCAAGGCAGCCGCAACGCCTCGTGCGCTCGACAACTCGCGCGCGGCACTGGCCTCGCCGACCAGGAGCAATGTCGCGACGCGCAGATCAGTGAATCGCTCCGGAAGGAAGACATACTCGTATTCTGCGCGCAACTCGCGAGGCATGGCCCGCGTGTTCGAGAGCCGCGTGGCCCAGGCCTCCGGATCACGGCGTAACATATCGATATCCGTGGCGCCGAGACCGACGATTTCACGGAGCATGGTCACCAGTGCCGTTTCGATCTGGTTCGCAGCAAGTAACGCATCGAGCTTCGGAATGACGTCCGGCGGGTAGTTGTCAGCGCCACGGAGCGGCACAGCTTCGTACAGGATCAAGCGGCGCATGACGTCGGTGCGTAACGCGGCCTCCAAAGCACAGAGCCCACCGAAAGAATGTCCAACAATGTCCACGGCCTGGCCGATCGCATCGACGACGGCGAGGATGTCCTCGGCCTCGCGCTCCAGAGTGTAGGTTGATGAATCTCCGCTCGCACCCCGGCCTCGGCGATCCATCGCGTAGACGGTGAAGTGCTGCGCAAGCTGCGGGAGAACCAGACGCCACGTTGTTGCGTGACTCGCGATAACGCCGTGAATCAGGAGTAGTGGCCGGCCGGATCCACTACGCCAGAAGGCGATCGGTGTGCCATCGGCGGATCTGACGGAATGCATTCGAGCGACGGCCTCCTGATTCGACGCGCTCGAGTCAGACGATATCACAGGTGGTCGGAAGCGACCGGAGCGCGCCTGACGCCTTCTGGTTGCTGCTCATTCGTCAGAGGACCCGGATCCGGCGTCACCGAGCAGTTGAGCCAGGATCGGCAGGAAATCGTGTTCGGAGACGATGCCGACGAGGCGGCCGTCCTGGATGACGGGTAGCGCGGTCACGTTGTTCTCGCGCATGGTGCGGATGGCGTCGACGGTTGGTGTGGCGGGCTCGACGGTCGCGATGTCGGAGACCATGATGTCGCGGACCGGAACGGGCGCACCGAGCCGGGTGACGTGGCCGAGCACGAGAACGCGCAGCAGCGAGCGGTAGGAAATCAGACCGACGAGCCGGCCGTCATCGTCTTCGACGAGCAGTTGCCGCACGCCCTTCTGTTTCATGATGAAAGCGACGACATCGACCGCATCATCCTCGCGCACGGTGAACAGGTCGGTCGTCATGCAGTTCTCGACGCGATCGTAGCGGGCGCGCGGCGGCTGGCTGCTCGGGCTTGCGACGGGCCATTCGTGGACGGGTGCACCGGCGGTGGCGAGGCGAGACATCTCGGCGGTGAGAGTGGTGAGTCGTTCCGGTCGGGCCATCTGCTCGCGCAGAGCGAGATCGGAGCGAATCAGCCAGCGAGCGCCGGTCGCTCCGGATTCCGCACGGCGGTCGATGATGTGAAGATAACGATCCACGTCATCGGCATCGACACCGAGCGAATACAGGCCATCACGCGCGACCGGCAAGAGGGTTCCGCGGATGAGTTTGCGCGCGCTCAGGTGCTCGCCTTCGAGCCAGTCGAAGGCGGCATCGAGGCCGAGCCGTGCGGCGGCGATGAAGTTGGCGCGGGCTTCATCGAAGGACATGCGCTGGCTGACATCACCGAACTGTTCGCGGCCGGCGGCCATCAGGCCGATCCAGAATGCCGCGTTCGCGACTTCGTCCAGGATGGTCGGCCCGGCGGGCAGTGCCCTGCATTCGATGCGAACGTGCGGGCGGCCGTTCAGGATCCCGTAACACGGGCGATTCCAGCGGTAGATGGTACCGTTGTGGAGCTGAAGCGCGGACAGCTCGGGCACGCCACCTGCCTCGAGAATGGCCGCCGGATCCTCCTCGAGTACCGCCGCCAGGAGGAGCGAGTAGCGCAGCACGTTCTCCTTGAACAACTCGGCGGCCGAGCCGGATGCCCACGAGTCGCCGAACCAGACCCGTGGCAGCCGATCGCGCGGGTACGGTGATGATGGCCGTGTATCAACGGCCTGCTGGAACAATGCGATCCGCGTCTCACGCCAGAGCCGGCGGCCAAGGAACATGGGTGAGTTGACGGCCACGGCCAGAACCGGGCCGAGTATCGCCTGGGCGACGTTGTACTGCGCGGCGAACGTGTCCGGGTCGGCCTGCCAGTGCAACTGAAGGCTCGTGTTGCACGCCTCGACCATGACGGAATCGTGTTCCATCTGCAGTTCATCGATGCCCTGAAGCTTCACACGCAGTGTGCCGCCGGCGCGCTTCATGACGGCTTCGTTGAGTGCGAAGTAGCGTTCGATCGGCATCATTGAATCCTGGCCGAGGTTCGACTTGACGAGCGTCGGCAGGATTCCGGTGAGGACGACACGGGCGCCGCGTCGCCTCGCGGCGGCATCGAGTGTTCCGAGCAACTCATCGAGACGGGACCGGAGCGTCGACAGGAGGGCGGGCCCGGCATCGATCGGCGGCAGGTTCAGCTCGAGGTTGAAGCGTGCGATCTCGCTGTTGAAGTGAGGGTCGTCGAGATCTTCGAGCAGTTCGGTGGCAATGCAGGCGGGCGCCCACGACGCATCGGTGAGGAACACTTCCTGCTCGGCGCCGATGCGGCGAACACCACTCTCGAGCATGCCGCGCTCGAGCATCGCCTCGAGGACTTCGACATCGCGCACGACGGCGCGCGAGAATTCGCGGATCGCTTCCGGCGCCGGGTTACGACGTACGTCGAGCCTGCCCATTGGTTTCGCCGATGTCAGTCGAGCGACACGCGCTCGTTGTATGCCGGGCTGTGGCAGTTCCAGCCGAGACGTTCGGTGATCCGGCGATGGAGCGCGTCTGCCGCGTCGGGCTCGCCATGCACCAGGAAGGTCCGGCGGGGTGGCGCTTCGAACTTCGCGAGCCAGTCGAGCATCTCGCCGTAGTCGACGTGCGCCGAGAGGCCGTCGAGCATCTCGATGTCGGCCTCGATGGGTACCATCTTCCCGAACATGCGGACCTCCTTCGCGCCGCCGATCATGGTCGCACCACGGGTGCCAGCCGCCTGATAGCCCACGAACATGATCGTGTTGCGATGGTCCTGCGCGAAGCGGTGGATGTGATGCAGAACACGGCCGCCAGTCGCCATGCCCGATGCGGAAATGATGATCTTCGGCGCGCTGCTCGCATCGATCGCCTTCGATTCGGCGACGGTATTCGCGATTCGCACCGCGCCGAAGATCCGGTCGCACTCCGCCGGCGTCAGCTTGTGATTGCGCGCGTACAGCGAGTACACGTCGGTGGCATTGACCGCCATCGGGCTGTCGAGGTAGACCGGAACATCGGGGATCATTGTCTCGCGCTTCATGCGGTCGACGTAGTGCATGAGCAGCTGCGCGCGGCCGACAGCGAAGCTGGGTACGACGATGGTCCCGCCGCGCGCAGCAGTGCGACGGACCACGTCGGCGAACTGGTCGATCGGGTCCTCGTCAATGTGGTCGCGGTCGCCGTACGTGGATTCGATCAGCAGGTAGTCGGCTTCCCGGACGACGGCTGGCGCGAACAGCAGCGGATCGCGCGGCCGGCCGAGGTCCCCGGAAAACACGACGGTCCGGGTGCCGTCCGTTACCGTCACGATGGCCGCACCGAGGATGTGACCAGCGTAGTCGAAGCGCGCGCTCAGGCCGCCACCGAGGTCGAACGTCTCTTCGAACCGGACCGGATCGAAGCTGGCCAGCGACGTGATCGCATCGAGCCGCGTATAGAGTGGAAGCGCAGGGTCGTGTTTCGTGTATCCCTTGCGATTCGCGCGCGCAGCTTCTTCCTCCTGCAGGTATCCGCTGTCCGGCAGCAGGATCCTGCACAGGTCAGCCGTGGCGGGCGTGACGTAGACGCGTCCTTCGAAGCCACTGCGCACGAGCAGCGGCAGGTAGCCCGAGTGATCGAGGTGTGCATGCGTCAGCACGACCGCATCGATCGAGGACGGCTCGACCGGGAATTCGGCCCGGTTCCGTCGCCGCAGCTCGCGCAGCCCCTGGAACAGGCCGCAATCAAACAGGATCCGACGGCCGCCGGCTTCGAGCAGGAACTTCGAGCCCGTGACCGTGCGGGTGGCGCCAAGGAACGTGAGATTCATCGTCCTCGAAATCGTGCGAGTTGGTGGTGAGGGCGTGAGACTCGTACTCGTGCCGCGAACCGGACGGCCACCCAAGGTGCCGATCGTGCAACTCCATCCGCAAGGTGAGATCGCGGTGGGGCGGGTCGAGGACATGAGGGAACGGATTTTTCACCGCGGAGAACGCGGAGAGCGCTGAGAGGTGGTGGGGTGCTTGCTCGCCGACCGGACCTTGCCAGCGATTCTTTCAGGGGGTGCCCGGCAACGACACCCATCGAAACGGGGTTGTCAGTTCTGCGTCTTCCGGGAATCCCGTGGGTCAGGTTGCATGAGGTCTCTGCAGCAGTGACGGCTCTCGCGGCTGCTCGCCACCTGCGGCAACCCGTCCACGGCTTGCCCGGTCCGTTCGGACGGACCTATCCTCCGGGACAAGCGGCCTGGAGGACAGGACGCGCACCAATCGAGCCACGCACCTGATCTGACGATGAAGCGAGTCCATGCCGGGCGGCGATGCGCTGGTTGCGCCAGCGGTACTGCTCACGGGCGAATGGTACCGCTCCGTCGAGTTGGCGTCAGACGGAGCATCGCCGCCCCGTCATCCCTGTCCCCGCGGATGACAAGGTCGGGGGGGCGATCGGCGCAAGCGTGGTGCAGGTTGGTCGTGTGATCCGATCGGGCCCAGCATCGCTGGACGGGAATCAACACCCCCTTCGCGCGGCCGCCCTCGCCCCGCTCGCGGTCGCTCCGCGCCGGCGTCCTCGATCAGGCGCCTTCCGTTGCCTCCATAGCGAACATCGGGTGGGTCGCATCTCCCAGCACGCACGTGTCCGGGATTATTCACTCGCATTTCGGAGGAATGGTCGATGAGCCAGGATGTGGAGACCATCAAGGCGATGGAACCGGGGCACTATGACCTGGAGGCGCACGCAAGCCGCGTGGCGCGGCTGCGTCAGACAATGACCGCTCATATGATGCTGAAGCGGCCCGACCTCTACCATCTGTTCCTGGCGGAGATGGCGGCGACCTTCTCGCGCCGCGAACTGGAGTGGATCGTCGAGGCGTTCTCCGGATTCGCGCCGGTCGAGATCGCGACCGGCCAGGTGATCCCCGAAGTCCGGCGCCGGCAACAGCTGAACGGCTACGCCCCGCGCAGCTCGGCCGACGAACAGTTGATGAGGTTCTTCCTGACACCGCGCGAGATCCAGTTCACGCGGAACCTATGGCAATCCGTCAAGCGGACCGAAGGCCCCAAGCTGGGGGTACCGACGCCGATTGCCGTGATCTTCGGCGTGCCGTTCTACCGCACCGAAGGTCCGCGCGACCAACTCGTACGCCAACTCGGCGAGGGCGAGTATCTGTTCGGCGATCTGGGCGGGCTGACCGGCGGGTTCGCCTTTGTCGTTAGTCGCGACGTGTTGGGGCATAGCCACGACCAGGCGGTCAAGCACGGCGCTTTCTTTGCCACCTTCGGCGAGGCCCTGGGCGCGTTGAGCGCCGGGGTCGAACAGTCCTCGAAGGTGAAGGCGCTCCGTCCGGTTCGACCGGCCCACACGCCGTCGAATCCCCGCCGGCTTGGCGGGCCGACACCCCTGCAGCCGGCAGGCCACCGCGCCGCCGCCCCGCAGCGGGGTGATGTGTTGAGAGTCGTCCCGGCACTTCCCAGCCCATCGACCATGGGACCGGATGGCCACAAGTCGATGGTGCAACTGCTCAAGACGCTGAACGCGTCCCGTCGGTGAGCGCTGCGCGGCCGCCGGCCGCTCAATCGCCCGTCAGGCGGTTGCGGAGTCGGGCAGCTGTGCCTCGATGGCTCGGGCGCGGGCGGTGTCGCCCGCCTCGCGCAGCGCGTCCGCCAACGCTCGCGCGGCCTCGACCACGCGGGAGTCGTCGGAACCGAGCGACGCGGTTCCGGTCTCGTACGCACGCTCGAGCAGCGACAGAGCCTCCGTCTCGTCGCCCTGCGCCTGCCTGACTGTCGCGAACGATTGCAGCATGGACAGGAATCGCGGGTGCGTTTCGTTGCCGGTGCGCTCCATGGCGGAGATGACGTCGCGGTAGACCGCTTCGGACTCGTCGTACCGGCTGGCGCGGAACAGGAACGCGGCGTGGTCGGACCGTCGCGCGATGGCGTCCGGGTGGTCCTCGCCCAGCACGTCCATCGCGAGCGCAACGTTGGCGCGGTGCATCGAATCGGCGCGAGCGGTGTCGCCGAGCTGGAACGCGGCATCGGCGATCGTGGCCATCGGATACGTCATGTTGTGGTGCGGCCCGGGATATACGCGGCGGTACATGTCGAGCGCTTCCTCACCGAACCGGAGTGCTCTCGTGGGGTCGCCGGTCTGGAGCGACATGAAGGCCAGGTTGTCGAGGCGGACCGCGATGTTGGGGTGGTCGCCCGTGTGGATCCCGCGCCCGACATCGAGGCTCTGCTCCATCATGTCGCGAGCCTCCTCGCGCTGTCCGGAGGCCCAGAGCGCATTCGCCAGGTTGTTGAGGATGGTGCTGAGGTCGTCGTGCGGCTCGTCGTGGATCTCGCGCGCGATGGCCAGCGCCTCGGTCAGGATCTGGGCGGCCTCCTCATACCTCGCCTGGCCGTAGCGGACGGTGGCCTGGTTCTGGAGCGCCATCAGGTACTCGGAATCACGGGTTCCGAGCTGGCTGCGGCGGATGCCGAGCACGGTCTCGTTGAGGCTGTCCGCGCGGTCGAGCTGGCCATTGGCCCACGCGACCTGGCCGAGATAGTACATGGCGCTGGCGGTCTCTACGTGATCGTCTCCGAGCAGGGTCCTGCGCGTGGCGACGGCGTCGGAGAGCAGCGAATCGGCTTCGTCGTAGCGCGCGAGCTCGAAGTACACACGGCCGATCGCTTCCTTCATGGAGGCTTCGATGGCCGGATCGACGCCGACGCCGGCTCGCAGCTGTGCGGCGGCGGAATCGACCATGGTGAGGACGCTCACGCTGTCGGCGGCGGCCTCGGTGGGCCTGGCGAGCGCGAACAGGTCGACGAGGAAGTCGGAGACACGGCGAGCGATGTCGGCTTCGCGCTCGGCGGTTTCGCGGGCTCGAGCGACCGCCCGGTTCTGGACGGTCACGGTTCCGGCCCAGGCGAGAGCGGCGATCATCGCGGCCGTGAGGACGCGGTGTCGCCGGACGAACTTGCGTGTGCGGTAGAGCGGTCCGCCGGCGCGCGCGGCGACCGGACGGCCCGTCAGGAATCGGCGCAGATCCTGCGCGAGCATCTCGACGGAGCCGTAGCGGCGTCGCGCGTCCTTCTCGAGGCACTTGAGGACGATGCGGTCGAGGTCGCCGCGGAGGCGGCGGCGGAACCGCGCGGCGTCGGGCGGTCCCTTCGCGGCGGCGCGCGATGGCGGGCGTGGCTCTTCCTGCGTGACGATCTGAGCGGCGGCCGGCGGTGGAAGCGACGCGACATCGAACGGCAACGTGCCCGCCAGCATCTCGTACAGCAGGACGCCGAGCTGCCACACATCGGTCGCGGCCGTGACGGACCCGCCGACGAGCTGTTCCGGAGAGGCGTAGGCCGGCGTGAAAATCCGCGTGTGGGTCGTGGTGAGCGCAGTGTCGCCTTCGTCATCGAGGAGCCTTGCGACTCCGAAGTCGAGGAGCTTCGGCTGGCCGTCCGCCGTGACCATGACGTTCGACGGCTTGATGTCGCGGTGCACGACGAGCTGGCCGTGCGCGTACGTGACCGCGTCACAGATCCGCAGGAACAGCTGGAGCCGGGCGTCGAGACCCAGGTCGGCGCGCTCGATCCAGTCGTTGAGCGGCAGGCCATCGATACGGTCCATCACGAAGTACGGCGTTCCGTCCTCCATGACGCCCGCGTCGAGGAGCTGCGCGATGCCCACGTGCTCGAGGCGGGCCAGGATGCGCTGCTCCGAACGGAACCGCTCGAGCCGGTCCGGTGAGGCCAGGGCGCCCCGCACGACCTTGATGGCGACGCGCTTGCCGACGTCCTCGCGCTCCGCGAGGAATACGCGTCCCATGCCGCCGTGTCCGAGCTCCTCGATGATGCGGTAGGGACCTATCCGGTCCTGGGGCCGCGGCGCGCCGAGGGCATCGTCCAGATTGTCGGCGACAGCACCGGCGAGTGACGGCCAGCTGTCGTCGGCGCGGTCGTGCCGAAGCAGCCTTTCGACGCGCTCGAACAGGTCGCGATCGGCGCCGCAGCGCTCCTCGAGCCATTCGCGCCGGGTTTCCGGCGGTTGGTCCAGCGCTTCGTGGAAGATGCGTTCGACTTCGCCGTCGCGATTCACCATGGTGTGGTCTCCTCGATCTCGGCGCGGAGGAATGCGCGCGCGTACTTGAGGTCGCGCTTCACCGTGCGGGTCGACACGCCGGCCCGCTCCGCGATCTGCTCGTTCGACATTCCGGCGAGGTGCCTTAGCAGCACGAACTCCGCCTTGCGATCGTCTTCCGCCTCGAGCTTCCGCAGCGCGTCATCGAACGCGACGACGTCGATCGGCATCGCGGAGGCCTCGATCATCCGCGGATCCAGCGTGATCCGCCGGCCGCCCGCGCGCTTGAGCCGGGCGCGGCCGCGCGCGTAGTCGATCAGGAACCGCCGCATGACGCGCGCGGCGACGGCGAGGAAGTGCTGGCGGTCGCCGAAGTCGGTGTCGCCCTGCACCAGCCGGACGTACGCCTCGTTCACGAGCGCCGTCGGCTCGAGCGTGTGGTCCGGCCGTTCGTTGCGCATGAGGCGGCGGGCCACGAGACGCAGCTCGCCGTAGATCGCGTCGAACAGCTCGTCCTCTACGGTGCGGTCGCCCT
Organism: Longimicrobiales bacterium; assembly: GCA_035513345.1. Classification (GTDB taxonomy): domain Bacteria; phylum Gemmatimonadota; class Gemmatimonadetes; order Longimicrobiales; family RSA9; genus DATKCF01. The sequence goes on along the minus strand of DATKCF010000171.1, from coordinate 9,861 downwards.
CGCTCCAGCGGCGGAGAAGCAGCGTGACGGGTGCGGTGTCGTCCCTCGAATGACGGTCCATGGCCGATCGGTCACGATCCCGCAGGGGTCTCGAATCGAGCATTCAGCGGGCCTGCTCCGGATCCACACCGATGACGCAGGCGCTGCGATGCCGCCAGGCAGAGGCTATCGCAGAACATAGGACGGCGGCTCCGAACACACCATCCGGGACGGCCGTCCCGTCCGGGAGCCGGTGGCCCCTCCGTTCCCGCACGTCGCTTTCCAGTCGAAGGCCGCCGCGGACGACGCGCGTCGCGTGGCGACTCTCTGGCACAGTTACCCGTACACGGAGGCTTCCATGAGTCGGCTCAGGCTGATCACCGTCGCACTCGCACCCTTCGCACTCGCCTGCACCGAGACCGTTTCGGGTCCGGAGCCAGCGGGGACGGATCTCGCGGCCGCTGTGACGGCCAAAGGACTGAAGGGAACCATAGCATTCCAGAGCTCCCGCACCGGCGACAGCGAGATCCATTCGATGAATGCGGATGGCACCGGGCTGACTCGCCTCACCGATCACCCGGCCATCGACATCGAGCCGGACTGGTCGCCCGACGGCAACAGCATCGTCTTCGTGAGCACGCGCAGCGGGTCGTTCGAGGTACACTCGATGAACGCGGATGGCACCGGCGAAACGCAATTGACGAACCTCGGCGACGCCGGGCAGCCGGACTGGTCGGGCAATGGCAAGCAGATCGTGTTCACGAGCTTCGTCGGAGGGCAGCGCGACCTCCTCGTCATGAACGCCGACGGCACCAGCATCACGACGCTCGTCAGCGACGGAGCGGAGAACGAATTCCCGGAATGGTCGCCGAAGGGGGACAGGATCGTGTTCGCGAGCGACATCACCGGCGACTTCGAGATCTACTCGATGTTCGCCGATGGCACCGGGCTCACGCGGCTGACGAACAGCGCGGGCTCCGACAGGTTCCCGTCGTACTCGCCGAACGGCAAGCAGATCGTGTTCACGAGCGTACGAGCGGGCAATGCCGAAATCTACGTGATGGATTCCGACGGCACCAGGCTCACCCGCCTGACGAACCATACCGCGTTCGATGCGCAGCCGACGTTCTCATCGAACGGCAAGCAGATCCTCTTCCACAGCACGCGCGCCGGCAACTTCGATCTGTTCATCATGGACGCCGACGGCACGAGCCTGACGCAGTTGACGAACGGCCTGTCCGCGGACCTGAACGGTTCCTGGACCTCGAAGCGCCGCTAGCGCGACCCGTATCGAACCGCATCAGGAGGATAGTCATGACCGTTCACGCCGTTCCGTCGATTCCGCGTAGCTCATCGAAGGGGGCCGGGCGCTGGTACGTGCGCATCGAACCCGACTCGGGGCCGATCCGGGGCACCGCGACCGGCCGTCACGCATCCTGGATCGAGATCGACAGCTTCGAGATCATATCCATGAGCAGAGGACCGGGCCCGCCCCGGGTCACCGTCCGGGTGGTGAAGCCGCCGGATGTCGCGACGGCCGCGATCTATCGCCTGTCGGCCTCCGGCACACGGTGCACAGTGCGCGTCGAGTGGGCCGACCGGCACAGGACGCTCATCACCGGAGTCCTGCACGACGCGAGGATCCTGTCCATGCGCATCCAGTCGGGGAACCGCGAAGAGATCGAGGTCGTCTCGAACCGAGTCAGCTGGAAAGCGGACTGACCGGGAGGTCCGTTCCGGTGCCCGCCGGCGGGACCCAGCCACCCCGCCGCGCTCGCCGCTCGATGTCCTTGACCAGACCCACAGCGTCGGGCAACCGTTCCCGAGGCGCCGAAAATGGCGTTTGGATTTCCTATCCCCTCGAGTTCCTGGCCGAACAGGACGTGGGCGGCTACTCGTAGGAAATACCATGCAGGAACGGCGGAGAACCGCCGCACAACACCAATCCGAGCCCCGCGAGAATCGACGTTCTCGCGGGGGGTATCGTGCGTGTTGCCCGTGTGGCGTGGCGTGCCCCCGAATCCAACTTCGAGCGATGAAGGGGCGAAAGGCGACCCGGATACCGGATGCACCGCCCGCTTGCATGCTCCCCGCCGTTTGCTGGCCCCTCCCACCCGCACCTAAGGCTATGTGCTCGGCGCGCTCGGTGACCTGGAGGAAGGAGCGGCGTGGCTCGACCGGGGCGAGGCGCTGAACCAGCGGGCGATCGCCGGGGGAACGGAGTTCGGCGGGTTCTCGGTCGACCTGGCTGCAATCCACGCGCTGCGCGGCGAGCCCGATGAAGCGAGGCGCTGGCTCGGCCGCGCCGCCGAGCGCGACGGCTGGCGTCAGTTCCGATTCGCGCGGCTCGACCCGACGCTCGACCGGGTGCGGCGTCACGACTGGTTCGCCGAGTGGTGCGCGGCCATGGAGGCCGACGTCACCGCCCAGCGCGAGCGGACTCGTGCCCGCCAGGACCGGGTCCGCCCGCCCTGAGGCGAGGCGACATCTTCGGCCGCCGCCGGATGCTCAGCGCGTGACGAGGTACGGCACGCGCCAGTGTCGCATGGCCACGCCCGCCGCCGGGGCACCGGCCGCGAGCGGCGCGGGAAGCACGACACCTTCGAGCTCGTCGATTCGCACAGGCGGGATCCTCGCATTGTACTCGTCGTTGATCACCTCGATGAGCCGGTTCGCGATCAGCCCGTACCCCTTGCACGTCGGATGCACGCCGTCGAGTCCGAAGGCGCCGCCGGTCAGGTAGTCGCCCGTCAGCGTCTGACCGTCCGCCGTGATGCCGACCGTCGCGACCTCCTGCAGCAGCCCCGCGATGTCCACCACGGCGAGGTCGTGGGTGTCGGCCTCGGCGCGGATCGCCTGGTTGTAGCCCTCCATCGCGGCACGGGCGGTGGCCTGCTCGGCCACAGAGAGCACGTGGGCGTCGGCGAGCGGCGTGCCCGATCCGCCGAGCGCCAGGGGGACGCCGTCACCGGCGATCAGCGCGCCCGAGATCGTCGCGTTCAAGTCGGCGCTGGCCTGCAATCCGGACGACGGCGACGCACAGGTCCTGCTGGCCAGCTCGCTGCTCGCGACCGGCGAACCGCGTCAGGCAAGATGGTGGCTCGAGAAAACGCTCGAGCTGGACCGGCCCGCGGCACACGAGGGTCTCGTTCGCGGCACCTATGCCGACGTTCTCCTCGAGCTGGGACGCGCCGAGGACGCGGTTGAACAGAGTCAACGCGCGATCGACCTGATGGGGAAGAACGTGCCGCCGGACGTGCTTGGCCAGGCACACCGCCGCAGTGGTGATGCGCTGGCACGGGCCGGCAGGCTCGACGACGCGGTTCAGGCATACCAGGCCGCCATCGACTGCGCCGGTCCGGACGTCGTTGTGTGCAATGCGCTCGGACTGACGCAGCTCGCGCTTGGACGCGCGGAAGCTGCCCTCGATACGTTCCGGACCGCGATCGGGCTCGCATCCGACTCGCCGGACTCGCCTTCAACCTCGCCTGCGTTTTCTGCGCACTGCGCGACGCCAACGCCGCGTTCGACGAGCTGAAACGCGCCCTCGACCTCGATCCGGACCTGCGACAGGCCGTGCGGACCGACGCCGACCTGGCGTGGCTGCGCGAAGAGTACGCCGCACGCTTCGAGGAGCTGACTGGCTGAGCAGGCGCGAGCCGGTGTAGCGATCGCCGCGCCGGCCGCTCGGTCGCAGCCGATTTCCCTGTCCGTCACCGCCGACAAGGCCGCCTTGGCCGCCGGGATGATACGGTTTTCGCCTGTCCCCCGATAACAGAGCAAGAGAGGCAACGGAGCCGACGAGTCGGCGCGGCCCGCGGCGCAACGCGAGACACGACGGGCAGCGATGAGGATGAATGCGCGAGCGAGCGTGATGCTCGTTGCGGCGGTGTGGTTGGCGGCGGCCGAGCCGGTCGCGGCGCAGCGCGGCACACCACTCGAGCAGGCGACAGAGCTGGCGAAGACGGCAAAGGCTGCACGGGAGCCGGCGGATCGGGTCGCCACGCGGATCGCGTCGACGCTGCGTCTGGGCGGCGAGGACGTGCTGCGCGCGATCCGGGCGGGCGGCTACAGGGCAGAGGAGGCGGCGCTCGCGACGTCGGCGGCACTTTAGATGTCGGTCGAGGACGGCATCGCATCACTGGTCGGCGTAGGGTGCGGCCGCGTCGAGTCGGCGCGCTGGCTCGGGCAGCAGGGTCGCGGGCGACGGCCATCGTTTCGGGACTGCGCCGCACCGGTGCCAATGCAGGGCAGGCGACGGCGGACCTGGTCGAGCGCGGCTTCGGCTGCAGCGACGTCGCGGTCGGCATGCACGCCGCCGGCTACGACGCGACGGAGATCTACACCGCGCTCAGCCCACGAACCCAGCCGCCAACGCCCGGCCCGAATCCGCCGCCGCCGGGAAAGCCGCACATCGCTTCGTTCAGGGTGAACCAGGACGACCCGATCGCCTACAGCCGCGAAGTCGATATCGCATGGGACATCACCGGCTGCGCGGCGACACAGGTCCGTGTCAGCGAACAGGCCAGCTTCGCCGGCGCGACCTGGCGCAGCCTGGGGCAGGCCCACTCGCTCGCCGATATCTTCCCGGGTGCGTCGACGTATTCGCTCGACCCCGACACCCCGGGCCAGAAGACGATTCACATCCAGTTCCGCAACGCCGCCGGCGAAGGTGCGCTGGCGAGCGCATCCGTCGAGTACCGCCGGCTGCTCAGCATCACGGACGTCCGTCTGAACCAGAATGCGACAGAGACGAACAACCGCGCACTCGAGGTCGATGTCGCCATCGACGGCGCCGCGCCGACGCACATCCGCATGGCCGAGCAGAACATCCAGCAGGAGCCGTGGCAGGCGATCGGCGACATGTTCGCCTTCAATTCCCAGTCCATCATTGCATGGATCGAACTACCCGATCACGCGCACGTTCCTGCTCGAGAGCCCGGACTTCGGCATGAAGACGGTATGGGTGCAGCTCATGCGCGATGACGAGAACACCGTGTCGGACCCGGTCAGCTCACAGATCGAGTACCGCATGCGGCCGCGCTTCCTCAGCATCGAGCCGCGCGTCTTCAACAACAGGAAGCCGGCGACGCTGACCATCGAGGTGACGGGGTTGAGCGCGGACATCGGCAACATCGTGAACGCGAGGACGGTCGCAGGCATATCGTACTGCGGCTTCTACGAGTACAACAGCGCGCTCGGCGAGGCCCTCGTCACGTACGCGGGTGGCGTTGTCACCGATCCGGAACGGGTGGTGGCGCAGTCAGTGACATCGCTCGACGATGAGACGTTCCGCTTCATCTTCTACGGTATCTTCAACGTTCAGGACCGTGCTCAGTCGGGGTGCAAACTGGGGCTCAGCGCGGAACTGGTCGGGCTCGATGGGCAGAGCCTCGGTGGCCTCAGCGTCTACGAAGGCGATGCGCTCGTGCAGGTCATCCAGCCCGAGCCACGCGAGGAGATCGTCGTCGAGAACACGTACGATCTGTTGCCGTACCTCGAGATCAGTGACGCCAACATCGTGAACTCGAATTCGTTCGGCCTGTGCGACGGCACGCTCGTCGGGCCGGCTGGCTCGTTCCCGGTTGGTGTAATGAACGCCGGTGGCGACCTCGCGCTGGTGACGCGCAGCGCTCCGTCCGGGACGACCGGTGACCGCACCATCAGCGCACCAACGCTGCGCGGCGGCTGGCGCATGGATATCGAGTTCGCCGAAGAGACGAGCGGGACCGTGTGCGCCGTCTCGCGGGATGGCACGCCGAAGGATGGACGCCCGACGAAGTTCGCGTTCAACCGGCTCGTCACTTTCGTCGGCTGGGAAAAGTCGGTGACGCGTTCGGCAACGGTTACACCGGCACGAACGGGAGCTACACGTGGAAGTCGGCCAATGTCTTCATTACGTGTAGCCAGTCGTTGTCGAACGACCACGAGGCGCGGTCCGTGCTGAAGCGGGTAATCATCCACGTTCCCGACGACGCACCCGAGAACGTGACGTACCAGGACCCGTTCACCGGCTGACGCGACCGCGTTGCCGGTCCTGACACCGTTCGGTCGGCCAACGGCGCGCGTTGTCAGCGATCTGTCGCGCGCGCGGCGCCGATTCGGTAGCGGACGACGCTCTCGACGTCGAACTCGTCGCGTTCGGTACACAGCACGTATTCGGCGCCCGCATCACGCAGCCGGACGCGCGGCGGCAGGAGTATCTCGCCCTGCGGATCGCCGGCCGGCGACAGTACGCGCCACCGTGTGCCATCGGCGGTCGGCCGCATGCCGATCCAGATGCGGTCGTCCGTGCCGATCAGGATCTGCGTCGCCGACAGATAGACTCGCGGCGTCGCATCCCGGAGCGCCGATTCGATGTCGCGGCTGACAGTCGTGTCCGAACGCGAGAACGCACGCGCGTGGATCGCACTGTCGCGCACCGCGTCGGGTATCGGCTCCGGCATGAACGTGAACGACCGGTCAACGACCCGGGCACCCCTGCCGTCCACAACGATGACGCGGAAGTACGGTTCGGCCGCCTGCATGTCCGTCGTCAGCAGACCGACACGCATGCCGTGCGGCGACACGGTCCATGCCAGTTGCGGATAGAACGGAATGATGCTCCCGGCCGTACCGTTCGCGACGCTGAACGAAACGTAGCCGGCCTCGTCTGAAGCGATGCCGGCGACACGGTTCTCGATGTGGCCGTCGCGCGACAACCTCAGCAGCGGCGGTCCGGTCCCGGCGTCAATCGGCATGCCATCCGCGCGGCGGAGCGCCCAGACGATGCTGCCGCCGTCCGCGAACATCGCGTACGGACTCGGACCCTGGTACGCCGGCACCGTGTCACCCGGCGCCGGCTCCGCCATCTCGTGGTACGGAACCGTCCGCACCACCTCGAGGTCCGGCCCGATCAGCGTGGAACGACGAAGCTGCGTGTCGCTGATCCACAGTGTGTCAGCGATCCAGCCCGCGCGCACCAGCCGCCGGAACTCACCCGGACCCTCGCCCTGCCGCCCGACGCTGCCGAGAAGCGTGCCCGACGTGTCGTAGAACCGGACCGAATGATCCTGCCACTGCAGGATCGCGATGTCGCCGCCCGGCGACACACCAGCCCACTGCACCGGCACCAGGTCCTCGGTGTAGCCGTCGAGCCGGAGGTCCTCCGCGATCGGGATCGTCGGGAAGTCACCCGCGGACGATGCCGTGTCGCCGTCGGACCCGCACACAACCACGACGCACGCCGAGACGCCCGTGATCAGCCCTCGAAGCCCTGGCATCGTTCGCTCTCCCGATCTCGAGTCGCGTCCGGCACGCCACAATGACTCATCGGACCGTCATGCATCAGCCCTCGACGACACCGACGAGCGCGACCGCCGTCAACGCGATCGCCAGTGACACCCGGGTGCGACTCCACCCACCGCCAGGATCACGATCGCGGCCGCAAAAGTAAAGACCAGCCGCGGCCCCGCAAGCGGAAACGTTCCGCTCCAGGTGCAGTGCGCGGGAACTCAGTGATCCGTTGCCTGCGGCACATCGTGCCCGGAGTCCGTCAGGTCGTGACCGACCGCAGCACTTCGTGTGGCCCCGTCCCGCCTTACGACAGCTCCCGCAGCCGATCCTCGAGCGCCGCGCGCCGCGTGCGCGTCACAGTCAGGTCCGTGCCGCCGCGGAGGCGGACGGAGCCGTCACCGTGCGAGCGGAGCACGATCTCCTCGATGCGGCCGATGTTGACGAGCACCGAGCGGTGGATGCGGATGAAGCCGTGCGGCTCGAGCCGTGTCGCGAGCTGGGTCAGGCTCTCGCGGACGAGGACGTTGCCGTCGAGCATGTGCAGCCGGACGTAGACGCCCTCCGCTTCGACCCAGTCGATAGACTGCGGGTCCACGAGCAGAGTGCGGCCGCCATCCCGGAGCACCAGACGCCGGGGCGAAGCCGGGACGGCGGCGCCGAGGTGCTCGAGCAGACGGCGCACGGCGTCGGCCGAGGCCTGGAGACCGGCGCCGCGCGCGCGCGACTTCGCGCGCTCGAGTGCGGTGCGTAGCCGCTCATCGGTGAAGGGCTTCAGGACGTAGTCGATGGCGGCGACGTCGAAGGCTTCGAGTGCGTACTCATCGTACGCGGTGACGAAGATCACGATGGGCGGTACGCCGTCGCCGAGCTCGCGCAGCACCGCGAACCCATCCATCCCGGGCATCTGCACATCGAGCAGCAGGATCAGCGGACGCGCCCGCGCAATCACCGCCGGTGCCTCGCGGCCTGCGGTCTCCGCCAGGACGATCAGCGCCGGATCTCGTTCGATCACGCCGCGCAGGATCCGCCGGGCGCGCTCCTCGTCCTCGACAATGACGACGCCGAGCGGCGCTTCGCGCGGCTCAGACACCGGCAGGCTCCGCCGTACGCGCCGGAATCGTGAGCATGGCAACGGTTCCGTGCGGCTGTGCCCGCGACAGCGTGAGCGTGAAATCGTCGCCGAACGTGCCGCGCAGCCGCGCGTGCGTGTTGCGCAGGCCGATGCCGGGCTCGGGCTCACCGTCGACCGGCGCCGGACCGTCGTCGCTCACGCGGATGTGCAGCCGATCGCCCGCGCAGTGCGCGTCGATCTCGATGAAGCCGCCCGCCGACGCCTGCGCGGTTCCGTGTCGCACCGCGTTCTCGGCCAGCGGCTGCACGATCAGAGCTGGCACCAGGCAGAGACGCGCGTCGGCCGATGCACGGATACGCACTCGCAGCCCCTCGCCGTACCGTGCCTGGTGGATCCTGAGGTAGGCAGCCACGAACTCCAGCTCCTCATCGAGCGTGATCATGGAGCGCTCGGAGTGGCGCAGCGATCGGCGCAGCAACCCCCCCAGCTCGCTGACGGTCTCCACCGCCGTAGCACGGTCGCCGTCCCTCACGAGCCCGCCGATGGCGTGCAGCGCGTTGAGCAGGAAGTGGGGGTGCAGCTGCATCTGGAGCACACGCAGCCGCTCCTCGGCCAGGCGCGTCTCGAGGGTGGCGTGCGCGGTCCGGCGCGCTTCGCGCTCCTTCATGTGACGTCGCACGTTCGCATACGCGATGATGGCGCCGTAGACGATCGCCGTGGCGGCACCCTCGTGCACGAGCTGGATCAGGAACGTCGATGTCGCCGAATCCAGCGCGAAGTACCAGCCCGCGGAGCGACCCGCGGCGGTCATGACCAGTGACTGGACCGCCAGCACTACCATCACACCGCACGCATGCAGCGTGATCGCCGACGCACGCCGGCCGGCCGCGAAACCACGGCGGAGCTCCAGCCCGAGCACCAGCGGCACGACCGGCAGCCACAGCACCCAGCGCAGCGCCTCGCCGGCCAGGATCTCGCCGGTCGGTGCGTCGCTGCCCTTGATCTCGAGCGACATCACGATGCGGCTGGACGTGAGCAGCGTCAGGATGACCGCGGCCGCCAGGATCCAGAGGATGCGCGTGCGCCCGGGCGCAATGCGGCCCGCCGTGACCGCGACCGCCGCTGTCGCACCGTTGTCGGCGCGCGCCCCCATCGCGACCTCCGTTACGAGGGTCCGAACGTGTGGATGTACTTCACGACCAGCGTGCGATCCTTTACCCGCAGCGGACCATCCACGCCCGCGACGGCGCGCGCCACGGACTGGTTCAGCGCGATCCAGAGGCTGGTCCCTTCACGCACGTGATAATGCACACGCAGATTGCCGCTCGACCGGCTCGGCGTCGAGGCGTGCTGGAGCAGCACGTCCGCCGACCATGACGGATTCAGGGAAAGTCGGCCCCGAAGCCGGATCACGCTACCGTCGAAGACCTGCTCCCGCAGCGGCAATGTGATGCGGAACGCCTCCAGGTCCGAGCTCAGCTCGACGAACGGCGCCAACCGCAGCCGCGGCGACAACGTGGCCGATGCGATGCGGC
>DATKCF010000170.1:0-4986 GCA_035513345.1 Longimicrobiales bacterium | reverse complement strand
CGGCTCTGGAGCGCATCGAAAAGCGCTTCCAAAGCGGCCAGACCCGACGGCTAGCATGCCTCCGGGCAGCCGATAGTCGCGCAAATAGTGGTTCAGGACCATGGGACGATACTCACAACTGTTTTTTCAGCAACCTGCTAGTGTGGCCTGCGACGATGGATCGGCGAGGCTGTCCGGGTGTGGGAGAGCCGGGTTGCGGTGCCATTGTACTTCCCGAGGACCCATTTCATTTGACAGGCTGTGGCGGACGGTTGTCCGGCGAAAGCTGAGGTGTGGATGGCATGCCGTCCGCCGGTGCGTGCGCGATCCGCGATCCATAGGATCCCCGTTGGCTGACAGCCGCACCGGCTAATCTCGCAGTTTGCGTCAAATGAGCCCGCGGGTCAACGTGGAGCAGCGTTGCGGCCGGGGGGCGAAGACCGGGCACAAGACCACCTTCCGCCCCGAACATTGATTGCCGGCCGGGCTGTTCGGGAGTGTGTTCGGGAGTGTCACTCCCTTGAGGAACTCCAGGCGCGGATCGGCGCGCTCGTCCTCAGTGGCGAAGGCAAATGCTGCTCGCCCAGCACCCGCTGCACCACCCCGAGGAAGCCCGAGTCCATGGACAGGGCCAGCGAGCCCAGAGGCGTAACAAAAGGTGTAACAGCGCCCGCTCGCGCGGGCCGGCGCAGGCCACCGCGACCCGACCCGTTCTCCTATGAAGTCGAGCGCCCGTCAGCGCCCACGGGCGCCCCGTTGTAGCCTTCCAAGCTGAGGGTCGTGGGTTCGAATCCCATCGCCCGCTCTCCGTAAGCGTTGGCCACTTCGCAACTTGGCGAAGTGGCCTTTCGCTATTATCCCACCTCTGTGCCTGAGAAGCGGAAAACCGACCGGATCTACTGGCGAAGCAGGGGTGGCGATGTACGGCGCGCCTACGCCGATTTCAGGGACTACGCCGACGTAGGAGGGAAGCGGGAGCCGCTCGAGGTGTCCGGTGCCGTTCCTCGGCCGTGCCGCCCTCGTCCGCAACAAGCGGGCGACCGGCACGCTGAAGCGGTTCCTGGCGGGAGCGCCCGCGGCCCGGGTTCGACGATCGTCTGCGCGCTCCTGAATCGCGCGAATCGTGCCGATCCTCAAAGGGACGTCAGGAAGACCCCCGATCGAACGGCCACGCGTGCGCCCGGGCCTGTACGGGTGGTACGCCGGCCGATGGGATACAATGGTCTACGAGGCAAGACGGGTGAGACGATTTTCTGCGGCATTCGGACATGTCGCCACGGCGTTATCGCTGTGCGCGGCACCTGTCGCTGGGCAGGATCCGCTCGACGATGCGCGGGCTGCAACGGCCGGCCAGGTGATCGAACGGCTGCGCGACGCATCCGAGGGGATCGTTCGTGGTGCCGGACCGACGCTGCGCGACTCCGCCGTCTCGGCCGTGGCCAGCGTGCGTGCGGCCGCCGACCACCTCGAAGCCGTGATCGGAGATCGACGCGATGTGACCACGCGCGACCTCGATGGCGACGCGGAACGGGCCGCGCTGCGGGCCATGGTGGCGCTGACGATTGCGGAGGACTTCGCGGCCGCGTTGCGAACCTGCCTTCCCGAAGACGTGGCGAACCTGCTCGCCTCGTTCGGCGAGAACGTTCGAAGGATGGTCGGAATCGGGCGAGAGTGGTCCGGGGACGCGCCGCGGGTGGTGCGTGCAACGAGCACGACCGGACCGTTCCCGTACACGATGCGGGCGGGCATTCCGGACACATTGTCACTCGCCGGTACGGGGCTCAGCACCGATTCCTGTGGACCGGCCACGGCAACCATCGCCTTTCCGGACGGGACGCGGAGCGAGGTCGTCGCCATGGGTCAGGGGGACGGGACCGTGGCCCTGGGGCTGCCCCCGCTGCCGGAGCCGGGCACCTACGACATCGAGCTCCGACTGCGACGCCGTCGGCTGCTGGTATTCTGCGGATCGGAACGCACTTCGCTTTCGATCAACGTGCTGCCGCCGGCGCCGTTCGGGATCCGGTACACGGTCTCGACGACCCGGGCCATCACCCGGGAAATCGTGTGGAACGCCGGCGAGCTGAAACGAGCGAACGAGTCGTGCGGCGAGGCTGTCACGGCGGCCAGCGTGTTCAGGCTGCCCGAAGGCTGGACCTACGCCTCGCACGAATGGATCGTGTACCTGGACAGCGGCGTGGTCCGCGAACACGAAAGGGTACGCGGCAACGCGGTTTCCGTGCAGTACCGTGTTCCAGCGCGTGGTGGTTCGTTCTGCGGGGGCGCGATCCGGATGATCCACGGCAGGATGGAGATTCGCGGCGTCCAGACCACTACGGAGCCGGGCCCGTCGGTCAAGGGCGAATTCGGGCGCCGGCTCGACTTCGGCGGGAGTCTCACGATTCCGCTCGGCCTCGATGCAGGGGAAGGGTGGGACATCAGCGAATGGACCATCGATGTCCGGCTGGTCCATCCTGATGGTAGCGTCCATGCCATACAGCCGGGAGGCGGTTCGGGGACCGGCGCCGGCTCCTTCGACTGGGATCCGGTAACCGGCGAGCTGACGATTAGCGCGCCCGGCGGATGTCGGACCGGACCGCGTGCCGACGATCCGTCGCGCCCTCATCACGGCTCGCCGTAGCGGAAGGTCGGCGACGCGACGATGGCACCCGGATCCGTCATCACCCTGAGGCCGCGGAGCCTGCGCGCTCGATTCGGGCTGGTTCTGGCGCTGCTCGTCGGCATCTCGATCGTGAATATCGGCCTCGTGTCGTGGAGCGGGCAGCAGCGGGACGTCGTCCTGGAGGAGCTGCAGGGGGCGATCGGCCGGCACAACACGCTGAACGAGGCGAGGGCATGGGTCGACGGCCAGCAGCAGCAGGTGCGAACCCTCGGCGATCTGCTGGGCTCGGGCACTGAGGATCCGGGTCCGGACGAGAAGAGTCGGTTGTTCGCCGCTGTCGACGCCGGGCGCGACAGCCTTCTCGTCGATCTGGCCGGAACGACTGACCCGGCGCTCGTGAGCATCCTGGAAGACGCGGATTCACTCGCCGGCTTCTGGCAGTCGTTCTATCGCGACCTCGGGCGGACGCCCGTTCATACCCTGAACGAGCTGCGGCTCCGTGCCGATTCGATCGCCGACCGGCTGCTCGTACGCGAGCTGCCCGCAGCGATACGCGCACAGAGCTCACGCGTTCAACTCGCCAAAGCGGCATTCGAGGCGAGTGATCGTCGATGGTATCGCGCGGTCCGCACAATCCTGCTCGCTTCCGTGCTGGCGTTCCTCGCGATCTCGTGGTCCACCTCGCGTGACCTCATCGGCGCGACTGACGCACTCAAGACAGGCGCTGACCGCTTCGGCTCAGCCGATCTCGGCTACCGCGTCAACGTCGAGAACTTCGACGAGCTGGCCGAGGTCGGCGATCGCATGAACGCCATGGCGAGCCGGCTGCAGCGCGCTCACGAGGAGCTTGCCGTCCGCAACGAGGAGCTGGCGCACCTCGCGTTCCGCGATCCGTTGACCAAATTGTCGAATCGCGCCCTGTTCCGTGAGCGCGTCGAGCAGGCGCTGCACGGCGAAACCGGTTCCGTGGCAGTCCTGCTGATCGATCTCGACAACTTCAAGGCGGTGAACGACACGTTCGGCCACAATACGGGGGATCGGCTGCTCGTGGACGTCGCGGGACGGCTCCTCCACACGACTCGTGGTTGCGACACGGTTGCCCGGCTCGGAGGCGACGAGTTCGCGATTCTGCTCGATGCCAAGCAGGAGATCGGTCTCGCCGTAGCGGAGCGATGTGTGGCGAGTCTGCGCAGACCGTTCGACGTGGACGACCGCACGATCCATGTGGGTGCGAGCATCGGCCTGGCCTGGTCACGAGACAGCGACACGGCCGACGACCTGCTTCGCAATGCGGACGTCGCAATGTACGCCGCGAAGGAAAACGGGAAGGGCTGCTACCGTGTCTTCGCTCCCGAAATGCATGCGGCGCTGGTCGACCGGGCGGAAATGGAGGCGGCACTGCGCGTCGCTTCGACAAACGGTGAATTCGAACTCCAGTTCCAGCCGATCGTCGAGCTGGCGACCGAATCGATCGTGGGATACGAAGCGCTCATCCGCTGGACGCATCCCGACCGCGGCGCCATCCCGCCAGCCGTGTTCATTCCGATGGCTGAACAATGCGGCGTGATTCTGCCGATCGGCCGGTGGGTCCTGCGCCAGGCCTGCCTCGAAGCCGCTCGCTGGGAGCAGATGCTTCCTGCGGTCCCGATCACCGTGAGCGTCAACGTATCGAGCCAGCAACTCGAACACCCGGATTTCGTACACGACCTCGAAGCTGCCCTGCGCAGCTCCGGCCTCAGCGCCGAACGGCTCGTGCTCGAGATCACCGAGAGCGTGATCATGCGGGACAGCGCACTGAATCTCGAACGCCTCCGCCAGATGAAGCGGATCGGCGTCCGGCTGGCTATCGACGATTTCGGGACCGGCTTCTCCTCACTCGCCTATCTGCAGCGATTTCCGGTCGATGTGATCAAGATCGACAAGGCGTTCGTCAACTCGGTCGCCATCAGTGCGAACGACGCTGCTCTCGCCCGAACCATCATCATGCTCAGCGAGACGCTGCGTCTGAAGACGGTGGCTGAAGGCATCGAGTATCCGGACCAGAAGGAGACGCTCCGGTCGCTCGGTTGCACGCTCGGACAGGGTTTTCTCTTCTCCGCCGCCGTGCCGGCGTCCGAGATCCGCGCGTCACTCCGGTCGCACGCCCGCGTCGCCAGGGCAATGGGCACCCGCGGCGGCGCCGGGGTCCACATCGGTCTCACGAAACTCGACGTCCACCCGAGCATCGATGTGTCGCCCGGCGACGGGAAATTGCATTCCGCCTGACCCGGGCCAGCCGTCGTGACAGGCGTTCGCGGGTCTTGCCGGGTTGCAGGCGGGCTGTGCATTGAACGGATAGAAACGAGGGAGGCGGGCGACGTGGGGCGGGCGCCGTATGTCGACGCGCC
>DATKCF010000169.1:0-22284 GCA_035513345.1 Longimicrobiales bacterium | reverse complement strand
CGGCGGCGCGAAGCGCGGCTCGCGGAACTCATCGAACATGATCTCGGCGATGTAGTACAGCGTGTCGATGCCGACGAAATCGCAAAGGACGAACGGGCCCATGGGATGGCCGGTGCCGAGCGTCATGCTCTTGTCGATGTCCTCGGTGGTGGCCAGGCCGGCTTCGAGGCAGCGTATCGCGTCGAGCATGTACGGCACAAGCAGCCGGTTCACGATGAAGCCGGACGTGTCCCTGGCTTCGACGGGCTCCTTGCCGAGGGTCCGAGCGAAGGCGAAGGCGCGATCGTACGCGTCCCGACTGGTCGCGATGGAACGCACGACCTCGACGAGCTTCATCACGGGCACGGGATTGAAGAAATGGAGTCCGACGAACCGGTCGGGCCGGCTGGTTGCGGCGGCCATGGACGCGATGTTCAGAGAGCTGGTGTTACTTGCGAATATGGTGTCGGCGGCACAGAGCGTGTCGAGTTCGCCGAACATGCCGTTCTTGGTGTCGAGGTCCTCGGTTACGGCTTCGATGACGATATCGACGCTGGCGAGGTCCTTCAACTCGGTTGTGGTGGTGATTCGCGAGAGTGTAGTGTCGCGTTCAACGACGTCGAGTTTGCCCTTGTCGACGGCGCGATCGAGGCTCTTGCGGATGCGAGCGAGTCCTTTCTGCGCGAACTCTTCGTTGATCTCGCGGACTTGCGTTTCGTAGCCGGCCCTGGCCGCTACTTCTGCAATCCCGCTGCCCATCAGGCCGCAGCCGAGAACGGCGACCCTGCGGATCTCCGGCATGTATCATCCTCCATGGTTTGTTGATCAACCGTGGCCGAGCAGTCTCTGCTGCAGTCGTTTTCTCCACGGTGCTGGCGGCGGCTCGAGCGACTGGCCGTGTTCGGCACGGTCGAGCAGCCCTTCCAGCTCGAATTTCGCGCCTGCGAGTTTGGACCGGAACGCTGCGCGCGAAGCTGCGAGCGCTGCGGTAACAGTGCCGGCGAAGCCGCCCGCGAAGGCAATGATCTGGCCGGTCACTGCTACCGCGGACGGCAGGTCCGCAATGGCGATGGCGACGACACCGGCGCCGCCGACGAGGACGCCGCAGAAGCTGCCGGCGATCCAGCCCGTGCGTATGGCTTCCTTGCGCTGCTCGCTGAGATCGAGTGCGATCTGGATGTGCGCGTTGCCATCATCGAGGGGGCGTGCACTCACGACGACGTGGCGAGCACGTGCGAGGTAGAACCGCTTGCTTGGCCGGAGCAGGCCGCGGGCAAGGTTCGAGATCGCATCCTCGGCGGGCATGAGGAATGCCCGGTCGGCACGGCGCCGGACCACCTGGAGGTACTCGCGCGTGCTGAGGTAGTCCTCGATGCGGCGCAGCACGTCGGGCGAGCGGCCGGGCACGATGCGGGTCGCGGTCAGCACGGCATCGCCGAAGTAGTCGCCGCGCGTGGTGTTCGCTTCGGTGAGCTGCGGCAGTTCGAACAGCGCCTGGCGAACGTGTCTGGACGGCAGACCGAGTTCGGTGGCGATGCGGACGACCTCGTCCTCGGAGAGGGCCTCCTCATTGCTATCGGCTTCATCGGCGGACAGCTCTGCCGCACGCCGGATGACCGCCTCGAAATCGCGCCTCGTCACCTGGCGCGACGGCAGATCCCTGGTGTCGTCTCCACTCGTGTCGTCGCTCATCGTTCAGGGCGCGCGCAACGTTCAATCCTCGGACTTGCGGCGAGCCGGCTCGGTTTCGCGCTGCTTCGCTTCACCCGCACCGATCGACTCGACCTTCGGCCTCGGCAGCGATGGCGTTTCCACCGGCTCGGCCGCCGGCGTTTCGGCCGCGGGCTTCGAGATCGCCTTGATCAGTGGACCGAACAGGTCGATCGGGATCGGGAACAGCGTCGTGGAGTTGTTCTCGGTCGCGATCTCGGACACGGTCTGGAGGAACCGCAACTGGAGTGCCGCTGGCTGCTGCGACATGACGGCCGCGGCCTGCGTCAGCATCTGCGAAGCCTGCAGTTCACCCTCGGCGTTGATGACCTTCGCGCGACGTTCGCGTTCCGCTTCAGCCTGCCTCGCCATGGCGCGCTGCATCTCCTGCGGCAGATCGATGTCCTTGATCTCGACGGCCGTCACGTCGATGCCCCACGGGTCGGTCGACTCGTCAATGATCTTGCGGATGACGTCGTTGAAATGGTCGCGCTCGCCGAGCAGCTGGTCGAGTTCGGCCTGACCCACGACACTGCGCAGTGTCGTCTGCGCGAGCTGGCTCGTCGCGAAAAGGTAGTCCTGGATCACGATCGTCGCCTTCACCGGGTCGCTCACACGGAAATACACGACCGCGTTCACCTTGATCGACACGTTGTCCCGCGTGATCACGTCCTGCGGCGGGATGTCCATGGCGACAATGCGCAGCGGCAGCTTGACCATGCGTTCGATGCCGAACGGGATCAGCGCGATGAGGCCGGGTCCGCGCGCCGCGGTCAGCCTGCCGAGCCGGAACACGACGCCGCGCTCGTACTCGCGCAGGACTCGCAGGCTTGTGACGACGGCCGCTGCCGCAACGATTGCGACGGGCACGATCACTTCCATCATTTGATTGCCTCCACGATGACGGCCATCCCCTGTCCTCCGCCGATGCACGCACTGCCGAGACCGAAGCGGCCGCCCCGCCTGCGCAGCTCGTGAAGGAGATGGATCGTGATGCGCGCACCCGACGCCGCGAGCGGGTGCGTGATCGCAATGGCGCCGCCGTTCACGTTCGTCTTCGCGGGGTCGAGCCCGAGGTCGTGCGCCACCGCGGCGAATTGCGGCGCGAACGCCTCGTTGACTTCGACGAGGTCCATTTCGTCCAGCTTCAGGCCGGCGCGCTCGAGCGCCTTGCGGCTGGCGGGCGCCGGACCAATGCCCATGATGTCGGGCGGAACACCGACGACGCCCCAGCTGACGAGCCGGCCGATCGGCTTCGCGCCGTTCCTGTCGGCCCATTCGCTGCTCGCAATGACGGTCGCGGCCGCACCATCACCGATGCCGCTCGCGTTGCCCGCGGTGACGAGGCCGTCCTTGCTGAAGTACGGTCGCAGCTTCGCGAGAGCTTCCATGGTCGTGTCCGGACGCATGTGCTCGTCGGTGTTGAATACGACGTCGCCTTTCCGGCCCTTCACGGTGATCGGCGCGACCTCGACCTCGAATCTGCCTTCATCCCATGCAGCCTTCGCGCGCTGCTGCGAATCGAATGCGACACGGTCCGCTTCCTCGCGACCGATGCCGCGCTGCTCGGCAAGACGCTCCGCGGTCTGCGCCATCGAGAGTCCGCAGTGCGAGTCCGTGAGCGCGGTCCAGAGCAGGTCCTCGAAATTGCCGCCTGCTTCGCCGAGCCGCAGGTCGCCCCAGCGCGCGCCCCGAACGACGTGCGGCGCCTGGCTCATCGACTCGGCGCCGCCACACAGCACTACGTCCGCCGCGCCGAGCAGGATCTGCTCCGCACCGGACACGATGGCCTGGAATCCTGAGCCGCACAGCCTGTTGAGCGTGAGCGCCGGTGACTCGACGGGGACGCCCGCGCGGAGCCCGACGTGACGGGCGAGGTAGATTGCGTCGCCTGAGGTCTGGAGTGCGTTGCCGAATATGACGTGGTCGACGGCCGCCGGCTCGACACCCGCGCTCTCGATCGCGGCCTGCGCTGCATGCACACCCAGGTCCGTAGCCGTGTAGCCGCGCAACGTCCCGCCGAATGCGCCGAACGGCGTGCGCCGGCCCGAGAGGAACAGGACTTCACGTGGCTGTTTCGGTGCGATCATTTCAGTTTATCCGGAATGCGGCGGCGCGAGCCACCACAGCTCGAGTTGCGTTCCTGGCTTGTCATTGCGGGCGCGAGACCCGTGAACGTGTACCCCGGGTCGGTCCAGCGGCTCCGTTCAGGCGAGCGTCAGGCGTTCGGCCCGCTCCCGGACCCACTCACCGACGGCGTCGGTGCCCAGCTCTCCGCCGAGATCCGGCGTCACCATGCCGGCCCGGATCGCATCGCGGACCGCCGTCTCGATCGCCACCGCTTCGGCAGCCAGGCCGATGTGCTCGAACATCAGCGCCGCGGTCAGCATCGCCGCGAGCGGGTTCGCCCGATCGGTCCCCGCGATGTCCGGCGCCGAGCCGTGCACCGGTTCGAACAGGCCGGGCCGCCCCGGGTGCAGGTTGGCCGATGGCGCCACACCGAGTCCGCCGACAAGGGCGGCCGCCAGATCGCTGAGCAGGTCACCGAACAGATTGGGCGCGACGATCACGTCATAGCGCCCGGGCCGGCGAACGAGGTCGAGCGCCAGCGCGTCCGCGTAGACCGCTTCACGCTCGATGTCGCCGAACTCCTTTCCGACGCTGGCGAACGTCCGGCGCCAGAGTGAGCCGGCGTGCGGCATCGCGTTCGCCTTGTCCGTCAGCGTCACGCGCCGCCGCCCGTGCGACCGCGCAAACTCGAACGCCGCGCGAATGATGCGTTCGACGCCCTTGCGCGTGTTGATGTCTTCCTCGATCGCGACTTCGTCCGCCGTGCCCGCCTTCAACAGCCCGCCCACACCGGCGTACACGCCTTCCGTGTTCTCGCGGAAGATCACCATGTCGATCGTGCCCGGGTCCCGCAGCGGCGACAGCCGCTCATCGAGCAGCCTGACCGGCCGCAGATTGATGTACAGATCCAGCCGGAACCGCAGGCCCAGCAGGATGGCACGCGCATGCGCGTTGTCCGGCACACGTGGATCGCCCATCGCACCGAGAAAGATCGCGTCGAAATCGCGCTCGATCGTCGCCATCTCGTCGTCCGTGATGGTGACGCCGGTGCGCAGGTACCGCTCGGCACCGAAGTCGAACTTCGTCCATTCGATCGCAGTGCCGCCAACACGCATCCGGTCGATCAGCCGGGCAACCTGGCGAGTGACCTCGACGCCTATGCCGTCACCCGGAATCAGGGCGATCCGTTTCATCGAGGAATCCCGGGCAATGCAGGAATCAGCGACCGGCCGCCTCGGCGACCGTGACGGCCAGAGTCGATCCGTGCGTCAGGCAACGCACCGTGTACAGACCCGCGGGCGAGTCCGCCAGTGTAACGACCCACGCGGCGCCCGGCTCCATCAGTGGCAGGCTCCGCCGCTGGCCCGTACTCGAAACAAACGCGAGGCCGTCAGGATCCGTCTCCGCCTCATCGAACACCAGCGCGTGCGGCCCGCCATCCTCGGAACTGAATCGCAGAACATCTCCCGGCCGTGCTTCGACTGTGGCGGGCAGGAACTCCCGTCCGTCCTGACTCGCCCGAACGTGCACATCCGTGATCCGCGCGCCGACCGCCAGCACTACCGTGTCTTCGCCCAGATGCAGGACGACGGGCGACGGCTCCGCTTCTGACCCACACGCCCACAGCGTCATCACGAACGCGAGCCGACGCACCCGCAGCAGGGCACGCCGGCTCGCTTCCGACATTCCGGTTGCTTCCGAACTGAGCGGTGCTACTGGCTGAGCGTGTAGACGTATGCAGCCACCGCCCGCACCTGCTCGTCCGTGATGCTCGATCCACCCTTGGGTGGCATTGGCGCCGCTGCCTCGACCGGCTGCGCAACACCCGTCATGATCAGATTCACGATCTCGTCATAGTCGCGGCTCGAAATGTTCAGCCACGTATCGTCCGTCAGGTCCGGCGCGAGATTGCCGACTCCCGTCGCGTCCGGGCCGTGGCATGCCACGCAGATCCCGACGCCGCTGAAGATCGCCCGACCCTCGGCGACCATCTCCGCCGTCACTCCAGCCGGAAGGTTCATTGGCGCCGCGGGCGCCGGCTCCTGTGCCGGGGCCGGCTCGACCGCAGGCGTCTGCGTCCCCGGATCCGCCTCGCCACCGCAGGCGGCCAGACTCATCACCGCAACCGCGCTGGCGGTGCTCACGAAACGTCGCATTCTTTGCCTCCTGGTCACATAACAGGCACGCCCCGCTCTCGGGACGTGCCGCTCATCGCCTTCCAACGCAGACCGTCAAGATACGCCCGCGGCCGGAACAGCGTCAAGGCGACACAGCGCCACCGGCGGCCGTTCCACCACGCACGAAAGCCGACCGGCGGATCCTGTCCGCCCGGCCGGTCCTCGGCTGCTACGATGTCTGGTGTCGTCAGTTCTGCGACTGACCGCAACCGATGCAGAACTTCCAGGCAGGATCGAGCGGCTCGCGGCAGGAGCCGCACGGCTTCATCGACTGGTCCGCACCGCAGGCCGGGCAGAACCGGACGACTCGCCCACCGGGCAGCGAACCCTGGCAGAAGGTGCACGAACCCGCGGCGTGAGCCGTGGCGACGGTACCCTGGGACTGGCTCGAATCGAACATGACGGCAGCTTCCGGCTGTGGCAACGGTTCGTGCGCACCCGCCGCAGCGGGTCGTACGGTAGTATCGGGTGTGTCGGGTGGATCCTGCACCTCTTCTTCGAGGAGCAATTCACCTTCGGCGGCGCTCCACTCGCCTTCGGGGACCGACTCGGCCCACTCGAGGTTGTGGCCGTCGACCGGCGCTTCGCCACCAGCCTCCTCGCCAACCAGCTCCGTCTCCAGCTCGAGCACCGGCAGGTCGTCTTCGGACGCGTCCACCGGCGAAGCCCGCTCGACCGCGGGCTGCGCCACGGGATCCGGCGCATGCTGTCCGGCCTGCCAGGCAGGCGTCGTTTCGAGATCGGACATCGGCGCGGCCGGCGCTGGTCGCGGCGGATCCGGTTCGTGCGACAGCGGTTCGTCAGCGTGCACCGCGGCCGGTTCGTGCGACGGCGATGGTTCGTTCATCGGCGCTGGCGCCATTCCTTCAGGCTTGCCAGTGCTGTCGGTGGCGTCGCCGAGTGTCAGCTCGGTGCGGAGAATCCATACATCACAGGCCGCGAACTTGCGAAAGAGGCCGACGTTCGGGTTCGGCGTGTCGAGTTCGCTTCTCAACTCCTCACGCGCTTCGTCCGGCTCGAGCTTCGCCAACTCGTTCTCGCCGGCCAGGAGCCGCAGCACGGTGTGCTCGTAGTCGGCGTTCATCTGGAACCCGAGCGCGGTCCGGACAGACCGGTACGGCACCAGATCCTGGTAGATCTCCGCGACGGTGACAGGCGCGCCGAACGGGTCCTTGCGGGTTCGTCGCAACGCATCCGCAAGGGCGGCCAGCAGCCGGTCTACCAGGCCGTCATCGATGAGATAATCCTGTTCCACGGCGAGTCACCTGTGAAGTCCGGACAGCGGGCTGAGCGTGGCGGTCCCACGCTCCGGCGTCAAGCCTCGATTCGCCACAGACCGGCTCGCTCGCCACCGCGCACGAACGATGCCGCATCATCCGCCGGCAGCGTGACACCTCGCCGTTCGCGCTCCTCTTCGGCGCAACGCCGCATGAACTGGATCACGCTCTCGGCGGCGCCACCGCTGTAGAGGTCGCGAATCTGGATCACGATCTCCAACCACGTTCCCTCGAGCGGGCGACCGTCGCTCAGGACGACACGGTGCGTGTACGCACCCTCGCCATCCCACGGCATGCCGTGCTCCGCTTCGAGTTCCGCCAGTAGCTCATCCACTGCGTCACCACCACGCTCCAACTCCGTCAGACGCTCTTCCCACGCCTGCAGCAGCGCGTCTCCCGCCTGCAGCCCTTCGAGCGCGCGCTTCAATTCGACCGTGCGCCCGACCGCGATCAGGTCCCAGTGTTCGGCCGGTCGAATCCGCTCGAACTCGCGCAGAGCGCCCGCCCAGTCGCCCCGGTCGTACAGCAGATGCGCCAGGTAGATCCTCGCCTCGTGATGCAACGCATCCAGCAGCAATGCCCGCCGCAGGTTCCGGCGCGCGCCCGGCTCATCGCCCAGCCGATGCAGCGTGTAGCCCAGAGCCGCCGCCGCTTCGGCGCTCTCACCGTGAAGTGTCGCCGCCTCATCGAATACTCGGTGCGCCTCCTCGTACATCTTTTCGCGGTACAGCGCGCGACCCATCGACATCAGCATCTCGAGGTCGTCACCACCGCCCTTGCGGACCCGCTCGAACATCTCCAGCGCTTCCTCGCGCCGGCCGAATCGCAGCAGCGACTCGCCCAACCCGATCAGCGCATCCTCGTGGTTCGGATCGAGGACCAGACTTCGTTCGAACGCCTGCTTCGCCCACACGTACTCTTCGCGCGCCAACTGCGTATAACCGAGTCCGACATACAGCTCGACCGAGTGCGGGTACAGACGAAGCCCATCCTTCAGCGTCGCGAGCGCGGTGTCGTACCGCCCATCGTCATACAACCGGTGGGCGCGCTCGTCGTATTCCTCCGAGCTGAGGAGAGAGTCGGCCATTCGGTGCCTCCTCCTGAAGCGTCTCCGGGAGCCATGGACACAAAAGTGTCCTGAGGCCTGCAACTGACGCGACCACAATCTAATGCGGTGCGATGTCCCTAACCACCCCTACATCTGGTGGTCCCCTGCTCGGCCGGCCGCCACGTCGACCGACACATCGATCGCCGCTTGCCACCGGCTACCCGCCGGCCTCAGACTTACTGTGCGTCCGGTGTGCCGGGCGTAACGGTCTCGACGGTCGCATCCTGCGCGGCCCCAGGTGGCCGATTGTGCAAGAGCAGGTCCAGAATGGGAGGGCATTTCGGTGCTGGGATGGTTGCGTCGGAGACGCCTGAGCGAAGCGGGCCGGCGGCGGCTGGTCATCTCGCTGGCGAGGGCGGAGGAGGATCTGGTCGAAGTGCACGTTCGCAACGTGCTCGATCTGTTCGACGCGATTGGCGATGAGGTGCCGTTGGACAGAGCGCTGGAGCTGTACCTGGACACGATGGATGTCGCGGAGCCGCGGGGATCGATTGTGAGTCGTCGCGTCATGGCGAGGCTGGAGCCGGGTGGCGAGCGGGACGGTCGGCGACGCGCGGGTGTGCCGCAGGACAGGTAGAGGAAGGCCCGGCGCCCGATGGGTGGGCGCCGGGCCTAATGTCTGTACCGCGGCCGGTGGCGAGCGGCTTCGCGATCAGGGCGTGTGCATGAAGACCACGCCGCATGACGGGCAGACGAACTGACGGCCTCGTCGTCTGAGGCCGACGGCCACGGAGTGGCGAGGGCATGTGATCTCACGGCCCTCCTCTTCCGCCTTCAGGACGGCCGCGTTCTCCTCCTTCTTCGCTTTCGGCAGAATGAACTGGCGTCGCTGCGCACAGCTCAGGCATTCGAACCAGATCTCGCCTTCGCCGGTCGGGAGTGAGGCGATTCGTACGATCTCGGAGAATCCGCCACAGCCGACAGGACACGGGACCTGCTGTCCGGCCAGGTAGTCGGCAAGCGGGTCGGTCTTTTCGAGCGGCGGTGATGGTTTCACCAGCCCATCGCGTCGGCGCTTCTTCTTTTTCTTCTTCTTCTTGGCCTTCCTGACGACGACCTCGTCGTCGTCGACGATACGACGGCGCTTCCTGCGGCGGACCGCGACTGGTGCACCCGATTCCGTGTCGTCGAAGCGAGGGCCCTTCGACTTGCGGGACCGCTTCGCGCGCGGCTTGTCGGCCGGTGCCGTGGACTTCGCCCCGTCGTCCCCACCCGCGGGCGGCGCTGCTGCCGCCCCGGCGGCCGGCGCTTGGTCGGGCGGAGAATCCGCCTTCTTCGCGGGTGCCTTGCGGCGCGACGCGGCCTTCGCCGGCAAGGCGTCAGTTGCCTTCTTCGGGTCCGCTTTCGGCTTCGGCGCGGCCTTCGGCTTCCGAACGGCCTTCTGCTTCGGCGCAGCTTTCTGTTTCGGCGCAGCCGTCGGCTTCCTGACGGCCTTCTGCCTCGGTGCGGCCTTCCGCTTCGGTGCGGCCTTCTGTTTCCGCGCGGCCTTCGTCCGCGCCGCCGGTTTCTTCTTCGGTGTGGTCTTCCTGACGCCGGAGGCCTTCTTCCTTGCGGCGGGCTTTCTGGCGGCGACCCTCTTCTTCGGCGCGGCCTTCTTCTTCGGCGCGGCCTTCTTCTTCGGCGCGGTCTTCTTCGTTGCGGCCGGTTTCCGGGAGGCGGCCTTCTTCTTGGGCGCGGCCTTCGCCGACTTCCTGCCGGACGCCGCCTTCGGGGTCGCGGCCTTCCGGCCGGCGGCGGTCTTCCGTCCGGTCGTCGTCTTCTTCTTGCGTGCCGTCACGGTCTTCTTCGCTGCCGCCTTCCTCAATGTTGTCCCGGTCTTCTTCGCGGCCGACCTGCCGGCCGCCTTCTTCACTGCGGTTTTCCTTGCTGGCGACTTCTTCCCTGCCGTCTTCCTCGTCGGCGACTTCTTCTGCACCCGCTTGCGGGCCGTGGTCTTCGCCGCCGGCTTGCGGACAGTCCGCTTCGCGGCCTGCTTCCTTGCGGCCTGCTTCCTTGCGGCCGGTTTCCTGGCGGTTTTCTTCGCGGCCGGCTTGCGGGCCGTCTTCCTGGCGGCCGGCTTGCGGGCGGCGGCCTTCTTCGACGCCGGCTTACCGGCGCGTGGCCGTGTGGCCGCGGTTCTCTTCGCCGCGGATGAACGGGCCGAGCTGGCTTTCTTCCTGTTGGCCATGCTTACCTCCCACCGGGTGTCGCCGTGGACTCGGCCGAGGTCTGGCCGGGCCGCGGATGCGCGGTTGACGGCCGGAAAGGCGCCAGATTATAGCGAATCATACGGATCGGGCCAGTGCTGGCGTTGCGGCAGCCAATCGGCAGGGTCCGTGGCGCGGTCGGCTAAAACGGAAACGCGGTCCCCGCCCACGTCGCGCGAGGCCGCGATTCGCACATCTATTGGCAGAGGCTCTCGATCCGCCGATCGGGCGCCGGGTCCATCCGGCTGCCGTCGTCCAGTCAGGTGGCGGGTACGCCTTCGAGCGTAACAGCGGTGGGGTTCTTCCCGTGCGGGATGACCGGGCCGCAGAACTGGAGCCCTGTCGTCCTGAGTTGTTCGAGTTCGCTTTTCGAGAGTTCGGGGTGCCGCTCGGCCATGTAGCCGAGGGTTTCGCTCATCCACTCTTCGCGTTCCTTCTCGTCGGCGTCCATCACGCCGCACTGGCGGATGGCGCTGAACAACTCGTCGCGTGCGCGATCGAACGTGCTCGCTTCGCGCTTGTTACGCTGACCTTGTTTTCGTGCCAATGCTTGCCCCCTTCTCGAGTAGCGCAGATCCTTCATGGATCGTCGTTGATATGCAGTTATCCGTTTTTCGCGGTCACAAGATAACCGGTTTGATACCACGTGCAAAGGTCAATTGTTCCGATCGACGCGATCCGGCTCGAGATCTACAGGCACCTGTTTACGTCACTGGCCGAGGAGATGGGCGCGGCTCTGCGTCGATCGGCGTACTCGCCGAACATCAAGGAGCGACGGGACTACTCGTGCGCGGTGTTCGATGCGCGAGGGCGGGTAGTCGCTATGGGCGATCACATGCCCGTTCACCTGGGCGCAATGCCGATGAGTGTGACGGCCGCGATTGCAGCGTTCGGCGAGTTGTCACCCGGCGATGTCGTCATTCTCAACGATCCGTTCGAAGGCGGCACGCACCTCCCCGACATAACGGTAGTATCGGCGGCATGGTCGGGTTCCGGTCTGCTGGGCTACCTGGCGGCACGAGCGCACCATGCGGATGTCGGCGGCATGGCGGCGGGCTCGATGCCGCTGGCCCGTGAGATCTGGCAGGAGGGGCTGCGCATTCCGCCCGTGCAACTGATGCGGGGCGGGCAGCGGGTCGAGGACGTGTGGCGTCTGATCGGGGCCAACGTGCGCACACCGCAGGAACGGGAAGGTGATCTCGCCGCGCAGCTCGCCGCGCTCGTCACGGGCGAACGGCGGCTTCTCGAGATGGTGGAGCGGCGGGGCGAAGCCGAAGTCCGCGCTGCGATGGATGCGTTGCTCGCGTACGCGGACCGGCTGGTCCGTCACGGCATCGAACGCATTCCCGACGGCGACTATGAAGCCGACGACGTGCTCGATGGCGATGGTTTCGGTACGGAGCCGCTGCCGATATGCGTACGCGTTCGTGTTGCGGGCGACCGCATCACGGCGGACTTCACCGGGACCTCGCCGCAGGCCGAAGGTGGAGTGAACGCGGTAGCGGCGATCACGACTTCAGCTGCGCGTTACGTCTTGCGCTGTTTCGTGGAAGCGCTCATCGGCCAGCCGCTTCCGGCGGGCGGTGGTGAAATGGCGATGCTCGAGCTGATCCTGCCGGAGCGTTCGCTGGTGAACGCACGCCCACCGGCGAGTGTGGCGGCGGGCAACGTCGAGACATCGCAGCGAGTGACGGATGTGCTGATTCTGGCAATCGGCAGAGCGCTGCCCGACCTGGCGCCCGCGCAATCGCAGGGAACGATGAACAACCTGACGGTCGGCGGTATCGACGTGCGTGATGGCCGGCCGTTCGCCTACTACGAGACGATGGGTGGCGGCCAGGGCGCGTCCGCCATGGGCGACGGTCTGAGCGGCGTACACGTGCACATGAGTAATTCGCTGAACACGCCCGTCGAGGCGCTCGAGCACGCCTACCCTCTGCGAATCCGCGCGTACTCGCTTCGAGCCGGCAGCGGCGGCGGCGGGCAACGGCGAGGCGGTGACGGGATCCGCCGCGATGTCGAACTGCTCGTCGATGGCGACGTCAGTCTTCTCACCGAACGTCGCGATCGCGGACCGCGCGGCGCGGCCGGCGGCATGGACGGCGCGCGCGGCGTGAACCTGCTTCTGCGAGCGGGCGAATCGCGCAGCCTGCCTGCGAAAGCAACGTTCCGTGCGCAGGCCGGCGACATCATCAGTCTGCAATCGCCCGGCGGTGGTGGCTGGGGCGCCGACGGAGCGTAGTGCGCTCGGTGGTGGGCGCCGGCGGAACGCGCGGTGGCTTGGGCGCCGGCGGACGTACTGCACTCCGCCGGCGCCTGCGTCGTCAGCGCATCTCGCCTTGCCCGTCCAGCGCTGTCCTCGCCCGGATCTCGTCGCGATCGCTCTGCGCGATGAGTGGCGAGTGCGAGAGTCGCTCGGCCTTCCTCAGCAGTTGTTCGGCGACTCTGACCTGTCCGATTTCGTGGGCGAGGAACGCGCCATCCATGTATCCCCGGGCGGCGGCCAGCACATCACCCGTCGACATCGCTTCGGCGGCGGCGCGCTGCATGAGTGCGAGCGCCTCTGACGTGTCGCCACGGTAGTATGTGAGCCGCGACGCCATCGACAGGTTCTTCACGCGTTGCGGATCGCCGATCTCGCGCTGGTCCGCGGCCTTGAGAAGCAGGCGAGCGGCTTCGGCGTAGCGTGCCGGGCTCGAGAACAGCGATCGTGCCCGCTCCTCCATCTCCGTCGGGTTCGGCGCAACCGCGTGCGACAGACCGCCGTCCTCTATCAGTGATCCGGCCGTGGCCAACGGGCCGGCCATCAGCATGCCCGCAGCTGCCAGTACTGCCCAACAGTTCGTGTTTCGCATGATGTCTGCTCCTTCCAGTTTGACTCCATCACTACTCGTTCGCGAAGGTGGCCTCGGGTGCCGGTTCGCCGTGACGTGACCCGAAGGACACGGGTCGCCGGTCACCCTCGGCCACGATTCGCGCCTGCACATCCTCAGACGCCGACTCGCCTCGCCCGGATTCGACTGCGGGGTGGACAACTCGCAGCTGCCTGCGAAACACTGTGCGGCCGGGACGAATCCGAAGCGCTGCACGAAGCCCGCACTCGTGGCAGTTCGCCTGCGCCGACTCGCCGTAGTCACGGTCCGCGAACTGGCCGGCGAGCCCGCATCCAGCCCTCGATCGAAGGCGACACGGCGGTCCGCATGTTGCACTCGAACCGTCACGCCGCGGGCGCTGTATCACTCACCGGCGAGTGAAATCGATGTCGTCGCATACACTGAATCCGACAGGGCACGACCGGACCCGATGACAGAACGCACCTCGATACGCCCGGCCGGGCGGACAATGGCGGGATTCGCGGCGTTCCTGCTGTTGCAGGGCGTGACCGCACCGCTGGGCGCCCAGCTCACGGTCGAGCAGATCTTCTCGACCGAGTATGCCGCCGGTACGCCGAGTGTGACGTACTCGCCTGATGGCCGGCACCTGACGAGTCTGGTCCGGAGCAACAGCCTGATCGACGTGTGGATCGAGCGCGTCGGTGGCGCGGCCGAGCGGCTGGTCGATGGTGCGACACTCATACCGGAAGGCGAGTCCGGGCCGGTCATCATCGAGGAGTTCACGTGGTCCCGCGATGGCAGCCGTGCGTTGATCTTCGCCAACTCACAGCGGGTCTGGCGCCGCAACACGAAGGGGACGTACTACGTCTGGGACCGCGCGTCGGGCCGGACCGTGCCCGTCTCTCGCGCCGGCGGGCTACAGTCGTTCGCGACCTTTTCGCCGGACGCGCAGCGCGTGGCCTGGGTTCGCGACAGCGACATCTGGGTGTCGGACCCGTTCGCGGGCCGCGAGCTTCGCCTCACGCAGGATGGCGGCGGCGACATCATCAACGGCACGACCGACTGGGTGCACGAAGAGGAACTCGATCTCAGCCACGCGTTCCGCTGGAGCCCGGACGGCCAGCGCATCGCGTTCTGGCGATTCGACCAGAGCCCGATCGAGCCGTTCCTGATGCTGGACGAGCTGCAGCTGTATCCCGGACTCGTGCCGGTCCGCTACCCGAAGGCCGGCACGCCCAACTCGATCGTCGACATTCGCATCATCGACATTGCGTCCGGCCGGATCACGACGGTCGAGACCGGCAGCGATCCCGACGTCTATCTGGCTCGCATGGAGTGGGCTGGAAACGATGAGCTGATCATCCAGCGGCTGAATCGCGGCCAGAACCGGATCGATGTTCTGCTGGCGGAAGCCGTGTCGGGCCGGTCCCGCGCGATCTTCGCGGAGACCGACAACGCGTGGGTCGATGTGGATGATGACCTCACGTGGATCCGCGATGGCCGGCAGTTCCTGTGGACGAGCGAGCGTGACGGCTTCAACCACATCTACCTGTTCAACCGTGACGGCTCGACCGTTCGGCAGCTCACGAGCGGCGAATGGGATGTACGCGATCTGGTCGGCGTCAGCGAAGGCGCCGGCCGCGTCTGGTTCACCTCGAGCGAACGGGGTCCGCTCGAGAAACAGCTATACACCGTCGACCTGAACGGACGTGGCATGCGTCGTGTCTCGACCGGCGAGGGCTGGCATGATGTCGTGCTGGCCGCCGATGGCCGCTCCTACATCGACACGCACTCCCGCACGGGCTCGCCACCAGTCACCACACTGCACTCGGCTGACGGCCGCCCGATCCGGGTGATCGCCGACAATGCCGTTCTGGCCGCTCGCCTGCAGCAGCACCAGCTCGGAACGCACGTGTTCTTCCAGTTCGCTACTACGGACAGCGTCACGCTCAACGGCTGGATGATCCGGCCGCCCGACTTTGACGCCACTCGCCGGTACCCGGTCCTGATGTACGTATACGGCGGACCCGGCTCACAGACCGTGACCGACGCGTGGGGTGGCAGCCGCTGGCTATGGCATCAGCTCCTTGCCCAGCAAGGCATGGTAATCGTCAGCATCGACAACCGCGGCACGGGCGGCCGAGGCGCCGCGTTCCGGAAAATCGTCCACCGCAACCTCGGGCACAGTGAAACGCAGGACCAGATCGAAGGTGCCCGCTGGCTCGCCACCCAACCGTGGGTCGATGCGTCCCGCATCGGCATCTGGGGTTGGAGCTACGGCGGATTCATGACGGCGCTCAGCATGATGAGCAGCGACGTGTTCCGTGCCGGCATCGCAGTCGCACCCGTCACCGACTGGCGCCTCTACGACACCATCTACACCGAACGCTTCATGGCGAGGCCAGCCGAGAACCCGGAGGGGTACGACAAGAGTTCTGCCATCCTGAAGGCCGCTGAACTCAGCGGGCGTCTGTTCCTCATTCACGGCACTGGCGACGACAACGTCCACTTCCAGAACACCCTTCGCCTCACGAACGCTCTCCAGGATGCTCGCAAGCAGTTCGATCTCATGGTCTACGCCAACCGGACCCATTCCCTCACCGGGGGCGAGACCCCGCGACACCACTTCGAGGCAATGACGGAGTGGGTGCTGCGGTACCTGCGGAACTGAACAGGAACTCGTTTCTGGGGCTGGTTTCTAGGGCTGGTTTCTGGGGTTCGACGAACCAGCAGCGTCCTTGATTCAGCTTTCCAAAAAACAAAAGAAATCCGGAAGCCCAGCCGTCCCCGCGAACGTGGTCGACGCGACCGCACCCCTGTCGCCCCGACCACGATCTCGCGGATGAAAGAAGATGTCAGACCCGTGGGTATCTCAGTGCTCTCCGCGCTCTCCGCGGTAGAGAAAAATCTGTTCGCGCCTACGCCAGCTATCGCCGCCGAATCTCGATTCCCCCGTTGACAGTCGACAAGGACAGCGTCGGCCCTCCCCTGCCGATGGTGCCCTCGATGCGCTTCGGGCCCCAGCGACCCTGGATGGTCAGCGGGAAATCGGTTTCCAGGCCGCCATTGACGGTCGACGCTCTCACGTCGGCGTCGATGTCGCCATCGATCTCGATGGTGATACGACCGTTGACGGTCTCGAAGTCGAGGTCGTCCGTGACGCTGCGGCCGACGAATGCCGCATTGATGCTGCCGTTGACTGTCTTCGCGGAGGCCGCGCCGGACGTCGAGATGTCGATGCTGCCATTGACAGTAGTCGCTCGCACGTCACCCTCGATATCTCCTGTATCAATGTTGCCGTTCACGTTGCGGGCGACGAGCGTGACACCGGCGGGCACCTCGACCTCGAAGTGGACTCGCGTATCGTTGTCACGCGTGTTCATGCGATAGGCATTGCCGGTCGCGCAGCGGTTGGGACGGTCGTTGTTACGCGCGGGATAGACGGCGCATATCAGCAGTCCGCCATCGTGCTCGACAACTTCGACGGTGACGTCATCGGCGTCGCCACGTCGGCCTTCCTCCATGGTAGCGACCACGCGGACCTGGTCGCTGGATGCGGGGCGTGCGGTGATCCTGCCGTTGATGCCGCGGATCTCGAGATCCTGTCCGCGCGCCAGCTGGCCTCGCCACGAGAAGTCCTGGGCGGCCGCCGTCGCGGCTGATGCGACCGCCAGCACGATGGCGAGCACGGCCGGTACGATTCGCTTCATGGTGCAACCTCTGGGTTGAAGGTATGTCAGTGGATCACTGGTGTCCCTGCCCGGTGGCGGCATCAGAGATTGCCTTCGGGCCGGCGCAGCCTGATACGGCCGCCGAAAGCCTCGATCCGTATGCGTGCGCTACCGTCGCCGAGCGTGAACGACATGTCCTCGCCGCGGCCCATGCGTCGGACCTGGATCGGGAAGTCAGCTTCGACTTCGCCAGCGAACGTCTCGATCGACACGGCCGCGTTCGTGCCTTCCGGTACGAACAGCGTGATGTTGCCGGCGTGTGTCGAGAACGAGTACCGGCCGCCATCGCGGATCTGACCACCGTACTCGATCGGGCCGTTCAGGGTTTCGGCTTCGACGGCAGCGGACCGGATCCCCGTCAGTGTGATGGGACCGTTGAGCGCTTCGGCTTCGATGTCGCCTTCGTGGTTGACGATCGTGATGGGTCCGTTCGCGGTCTCGACGCCGAGGTTGCCGCGCGAGTCGCGAACGGTCAGCGCGCCATGTACGGTTTCGACGCGGGCGCGACCGTTGACGCCGTTCAGCGTGACACCGCCGTTGACCGTCTCGACCGTGACATCACCCGTCACATCGTGGACTTCAACGCTCAGGTTGATACCCTCGACCTCGACGCCGAAACGGCGGGGCACGGTGATCTCGTAGTTTATGCGGCCGGGCATCCCGCGGCGCATCCGGGACTCGATGCGAACGGCGGGCCCGCCAGCGTTGATATCGACAGCGGTGCGATTCGACGCCTGGATACGCACGTCTTCGCGGTCCCAGCTGCGTACGACAACCGAGCCGGTCATATTCTCCAGCGCAACGCGTGTTTCGCCGCGCACGCTGACGGTCGTGTCCAGTTGCTGTACTGGCGCCGCCATCAATGCCGCGGCGAGTAGTGTCGTTGTGATCATGTGTCGCCTGGTCCTCTATGTCGTCGCGCGACGGGTCGCGCGTCTCAGTAGTGTCACCTTCATGTTCAGCGTGTTGTCGAGGTGACGGTACAGGTATGCGTTCGACGGGTCGTTCTCGAGTGCCGCCCTCGCCTCCGCGATCGCGGTGTCGATCACGGCCAGGTTCCGCTCGATCACGTCGATCGTGGCCGGGTCCAGCTGGTCGCGCCGGTCGTCGAGCGCCTGCTCGAGCCTGCCGATCACCGCCTCGTGGCTTGCCTGCGTGTCCGACACGAATTGCGCGGCCGTCATCTGGCCGTCAGGCGACAGTTCCGGATCCATGACCGGCCCGGTACCGACCGCTTGCGTGGCGGCTGCCGTGGGCGGCGGCGAACCGGGTCGCATCGCGAGCCAGACCGCGCCCGCCGACAGCGTCACGATCGCGACAGCGGCGGCCGCGAGCTGTGGGACCGTGAACGCGAACCGCCTCGGCGATCGTGCCACCGGACGCATGGGCACCACAGCCGTGTCGCCTTCCCTGATCCGCGAAAGGATCCCCGGCAACAGATCCGTGGCCGGCTCCCGGTCCGGCATAGCCGCCGCGGCCGCAACGACCTGACGCAGTTCGACGAGTGCCGAGCCGCACTCCGCGCAATCGGTGACATGCGCTTCGAGCGCGGCGGCCGCCGTGGCGTCCAGCTCGCCGTCGAGATATTCCGACAACCGGTCGGTCCAGTGTTCCATGCTCATCCTGTCCGCCTCAGCGGAAATACTCCCTCAGGGCCATGCGCGCCCGGTGCAACTGCGATTTCGACGTACCTGCCGTGACGTCGAGGAGCGTGCCGATCTCCTCGTGCGTGTACCCCTCGATGTCATGCAGCACAAACACTTTCCGCGCCCCCTCCGGCAACCGCGCGATGGCCGTCTCGAAGTCCATCCGCAGTTCCGGCGTGGTTCGCCGGCCGGCAATCGGCAAGCCCGTGGGGTCGACACCGGGGAAGCGAGACCGGTACGACCCGATCACCGTCCGGCGACCGAGGATCACGTTCACTGCCAGCCTGTAGAGCCACGTGCCGAACGCGGAGTCGCCCCGGAACAGCTCGATCTTCCGCCACAGGCGAACGAATACCTCCTGCGTCACATCGTCCGCTTCCGCATCGCCGATCATGCGACGACACATCGAGTGGACATGTGCCACGTGGCGCCTGTAGAGCCGCTCGAACGCTTCGGTGTCCCCGTCCGCCGCACCTGCAGCGTCGGCCAGGTCCTGTTCGGCGGCGCCCTCCGGCTTCCGCCCTGTCGCCAGTTTCAATCCCCCACTTCCTGGTCTCGCTTCCAACCGTTTGGACAGGTCGTTCGCCTGCACCGTTGGAATGGCACACCGCACCGCCTTCGCGCAATTACCCCCCGCCGGTGAGCCGGTACCCCGGCCGGCCGACCCGAGAGCGCTGCTGGACAGGCTTCTCCTGCGCTGCCACACTACTGCCAACCTCAGAATCAGCCTGGGCCTCGGTCATGCAACTGTTGACAGTCGACGCGTTCGCAACTCGTCCGTTCACCGGCAACCCGGCAGCAGTCTGCCTCCTCGACGTCGCCCGACCGCCGGAATGGATGCAGGCGCTGGCCCGCGAGATGAACCTGTCGGAGACGGCGTTCCTGCTGCCGGAGGCCTCTGACTGGCGGCTGCGCTGGTTCACGCCGACGATCGAGGTCGACCTGTGCGGCCATGCGACACTGGCGAGCGCGCACGTTCTGTGGGAGACCGGCCGGCTCCCCGGGACCGCGACGGCCCGGTTCGAAACCCGCTCGGGCCGACTCGAAGCAGTGCGCGATGGCGATGACATCGTGATGAACTTTCCGGCCGAGGCGCCGTCGGCAGCCGCCGCGCCCGACGGTCTGCTGGAAGCGCTGGGCGTCGAAGCGTTAGCGGTGGCACGCAACCGCATGGACTACCTGGTCGAGTTGGCCGATGAGCCGGCGGTCCGCGCGGTGCAACCCGATTTCGCCAGACTCGGCACGGTCGACGCGCGTGGCGTTATCGTGACAGCGAGCGCATCAGACGGCAGCCACGACTTCGTGTCGCGCTTCTTCGCGCCACGCGTCGGCGTCAACGAGGACCCTGTGACCGGATCGGCACACTGCTGCCTGACGCCGTACTGGGCGAGGAAGTTCGGGCGAACCGAGCTGCGCGGGTACCAGGCGTCGGCCCGCGGCGGCACGGTCGGCGTTCGGCTCGACGGTGACCGCGTCCACCTGCGCGGCCGCGCGGTCACCGTGTTGCGCTGCGAGATATCCGAAGCGGTATCTTCGTTGCCGGAACCATGAACGGGATCGGGAGGAACCTGGTGATCGAACGAATTGTCGGGAGAATGACGTCGCCTGCAGTGATGTTCCTGTTGTGTGCGACACTGCTGTTTACGACGCTGCTCGGCGCGCCCTCTGCGGCACGCGCGCAGACCGACGTGCTGAGGACCGCACCGGAGAAGACGAGCCACGAAGAGACGACGCGTTACGCGGATGTGATGCGGTTCGTCGAAGCGACCGCACGTGCGGCGCCGTCGATCATCCACGTGGACACGTTCGGCTACACGTTCGAGGGCCGTGCGCTGCCGGTCGCCGTCGTCGGCCGGGTTGCGGACGCATCGCCCGAAGCCGTCCGCGCGTCAGGCCGGACCGTCGTTTACGTGCAGGGCAACATCCATGCGGGCGAGGTCGAGGGGAAGGAGTCGCTGCTGATGCTGCTGCGCGACTTCGCCGAGGGCGGCCGCACCGAACTGCTCGATTCGCTCGTGCTCCTGGTCGTACCGATCTACAACGCGGATGGCAACGAGCGTGTCCGGCTCACGAACCGGCCGTCGCAGCACGGACCTGTCGGCGGCATGGGCCAGCGGCCGAACGCGCAGGACTACGACCTGAACCGCGACCACATGAAGCTGGACTCGCCCGAAGCACGGTCGCTCGCCATGCTGTTCTCGCGCTACGACCCGCACGTCATGATGGATCTGCACACGACGAACGGGACGCGACACGCCTACCACCTCACGTACTCCGTGCCCATGCACCCGGCCACGGACTCCGCTGTCGTCCGGCTGTTGCGCCAGCGCTGGATGCCGGAGGTGACACGAACGATTCGCGACGCGTACGGCTGGGACTACTACTACTACGGCAATCTTCAGGGCCAGGGCGATCAACGAGGCTGGTGGACGTTCGATTACCGGCCGCGCTTCAACAACAACTACGCCGGCCTTCGCAACCGGTTCGGCATCCTGAGCGAGGCGTACTCGTACCTCACGTTCGAGGACCGGATCCGCGCAACGACATACTTCGTCGAGGAGGTGCTGCGGTTCGCCATGCGCAATGCGTCCGCGATCCGGCAGACCGCGGCGGCCGCCGATGCGCACTCGATCGTCGGCATGGACCTGGCCCTGCGCGCTGAGCCGGAGCGGTCGCCCGAGCAGGTCACGATCCTGATGGGCGACGTATCCGAGGTAGTGAACCCGTACAGCGGCGAGCGAATGCTGCTCCGCCTGGATGTGAGTACGCCCGACCCGATGTGGGAGTACGGCACGTACACGCCGACGGAAACCGAACGGGTGCCGGCCGCATACCTGATCCCGCCCGACCTGACCGAGGTGCTGGTACGCCTCGAGGCCCACGGCGTCCGGACGACGACGTTGCCGTCAGCCCGTTCGATGCAGGTCGAGAGGTTCCGCATCGATTCGACCTCCGTTTCGCCACAGCCGTTCCAGGGCCATCAGGAGCGGACCCTTTTCGGCTCGTACGAGTCCGTGACGGAGACCGTTCCCGCGGGAACCCGGGTCGTGCCTGTCGATCAGCCGCTCGGCCGCCTGGCCTTCATTCTGCTCGAACCGCGGTCCGCGGATGGGTTCCTGAACTGGAACGTCGTCGATCGGGCGATGGGCATGGTCCTGGCCCCGGCGGGGAGGGGAGGAAGGGGAGGACGAGGTGGACAGCCTTCGCAGCCCGCCAGTCGTTATCCGATCATGAGGAGTCATGAGCGGATAGCAGGTTGATTTGGCCTGGGGGTCGGGGGTTTCACTGCCCCGATCCCCCTCCCCGACACCTGTCCGCCTCAGCCTCCGACCCTTCTCCCCCTCCCTCAACGCGCCCCCGCCCCAGCTTGCACAGCCGGAGAGGGGAGGGGGCACGGAGACGGAGAGGGACTTCCCTATGCGCCCGCTTCAAGCGTTCCCGGTTATGTCCCGCGGAGTATCGCCAGCAGCAGTTCGCGGGCCCGCGGATCGTTCGTCGGCAGACCCATGACCGCGGTCTTGCGGAGATCCGCGTCGGATTCCGTGCGGGCGATCGAGATCAGTTTG
>DATKCF010000168.1:0-48690 GCA_035513345.1 Longimicrobiales bacterium | reverse complement strand
CGCCGGATGCGGACCCGCATGTCCGGTGGTGTGGGAGGGGAGTAGCCGGGATCGCCGGCTACCCCCTATCCCGATTCTGGCCCGCGCCGATGGCGGGTTCCCGTTTCGCTCAGCGAGCACGCAGGCGGGCCGTTGCGCGGGCGTGGGCCTGGACGCGGAGCGCGTCGATGCCGGGCAGGACGGCGAGTGGTACGACGGACTCGACTTCGCCGGTGAGGCTGACGGTTGGCGAGAGATCGCGATTGAGGCCTTCGTGGAGGAGTCGTCGGCCTTCGGCGACGGCGTCATCGACGGGCCAGCGGGCGCGGTCGCGGGTCCATGTGACGAACTCCTCGTGGCCGAGCCAGTCGACGCTTTCGACGAGGAGCGACGAGGTGGCGACGTCGAAGTCGAGGTCGGGGACGGAAACGAGGCCGGAAACGGGGTCGTAGACCGGGGTCCCGACAAAATAGATATCGCCGGTTGCGTCGCCATCGAAGTCGACATGCAGTGCGAGCCGGCCATTGCCGATGCCGGCGAGTGCGAGGTTGGTGATGACGATGGAGCGGCCTGCTCGGCTGAAGTCACTCCCGGCCAGCCTGTCGTTGAGGATCTGGCTGATAGCGGGATACTCGATTACGCCCTCGATGAGGATGTGGAGACCGGCATCGACGGTTCCGTCCTCGAGCGGCGGAAGTGGGCGAGTGGGCTCGGGCGGGCGGCTGCCGACGACGATTCGTGGCGTTGCGGTGAGGCCGACGGTGGCGCGGAGTGTGTGCCCTTGTCCGTTGACGGTGCCTCGCCTGACGCCGATCGGATCGATGAGCAGCCAGACGCTGTCGGACAGGGCGATGGGTGTTCTGATGAGCTGCCACCACTCGTCAAACCTGGAACGGATGTCGATGCTGGCGACGGTGCTGTCGATGGCCGGCGCCTCGGTCTCGAGCAGCTTCGAGGCTGCGGCCATGAGCTGGCTCGTGACGTCGATGCGGAGCACCGTAATGCGGCACTCGTTCTCGGGACCATCACTGGCCGGCCGGATGGTGTCGACGCCGAGCTTCGAGCGGAGCACCCAGTTGCGGTCGATGTGGATACGAGAGGAGACGGAGACGAGCGCGGCGGGCCGGTCATCATGATCGTCAGCGGTGCCACACGACGCACTCAGTTCCGGGGCGACGGGGGCGTCGTACCAGACCCGGGCGCGATATCGGATGAGGGTTGTGAGGCGCGCCGTGTCGCCTTCGAGTTC
This sequence comes from Longimicrobiales bacterium, assembly GCA_035513345.1. Taxonomy (GTDB): domain Bacteria; phylum Gemmatimonadota; class Gemmatimonadetes; order Longimicrobiales; family RSA9; genus DATKCF01. The sequence continues at coordinate 47,462 of DATKCF010000168.1, read as the reverse complement.
CGCCTGAAAGGCAGTTCGCTCGGCCTCCCACGCGACCTCGGCGCGATCGTTCGAACCCAGGGCAGTACGCGCGTCGATGTCACCGAACGTGCGCGGCACTTCGTTCTCGAGGTCTTCGATGACGGACGAAAGGTCGACGCTCACGGGCACGTCGAGACGCGATGGCGGCAGTGTGGGCGCGGTCGGTGCGGGCGTGGAATCGACCGCGGGTTCGGGCGCGTCGATGCGCGGCGGCGAATCACCGCGGCAGCCACCAATGATCGTGGCGAAGAGTACGACGCAGGGAGTGAAAGAAGCCGGTTTGCAGTTCAGAGTCGGCCTCCAGCAGGACCTGAGTGTCGGCTTGTCGAGTGCGATCGAATGAAATGTATGCGCAGGCACGATCGTTACGCACGATCGTTGCATGAAGCTTGCCGTGGTGGGCGATGCCGGGTCGCAGGCGGGCAAACGCGCTTGCGCCGGTGCGCAACCCGGTCCAGATTCGATGGACATGCAAGCTGTGGATGCAAGCGAACATATGGCGATGACGCGGGCCGGTTTCGCGGCGCTGGTCGGGCGGCCGAATGCAGGGAAATCGACCCTGCTGAACGCGTTGCTCGGCGAGAAGTTGAGCATCGTGACGCCGAGAGCGCAGACAACGCGCGAAGCGGTGCGAGGCATTCTGACGACGCCGACCACGCAGATTGTCTTCGTTGACACGCCGGGACTGGTTGAGCCGGCATACCTGCTGCATCGATCGATGCTGTTCGCGGCGCTCACGGAGGTCGAGGGCGCCGACGTGATACTGCTGCTGCTGGACGCGACGCGGCCGGGCGAGGCGCCGCCGACGGAGGTGACGCAGGGTCTGCGTGCGCGGGCGGATCGGTTGATTGTCGCGATCAACAAGATCGATGCCGGCGGTTCGGACGCGATCCGTACGCTGACGTCGTGGTCGCTTCGGGAACTGGGCACGACACCACTGCTGGTCTCGGCGTCCGCGGCGCAGGGTCTTGATGTACTGCAGGCCAGGCTCGAGGCCGCGATGCCGGAGGGTCCGTTCCTGCATCCGGAAGGTGATCTGGCGACGCAGCCGGTCCGGTTCTTCGTCGAGGAACTGGTCCGGGAAACGATCTTCGAGGAGTACGAGCAGGAGATCCCGTACGCGGCCGCCGTTCGAATCGAGGAGTATCACGAGGACCGCGACCCGGTGTACATCCGCGCAGTAATCTATGTCGAGCGGGTGAGCCAGAAGGGGATCCTGATAGGGACGGGCGGGTCGATGATCCGCAAGCTGGGCGAGCGGTCGCGCGAGAAGATCGAAGCGTTTGTCGGCCAGCATGTCTATCTCGATCTCTGGGTGAAGACACTGCCCGGATGGCGCCGGAAGGCGGGGGCGCTGAAGTATCTCGGGTATCCGCTACCACCGGATCAGCCGGCAGACAACTGACAGGAACGATCGAGCGCGGAGGCGAAGACAATGCTGGACAGGCAGCTCCTGGACATCCTCGTTTGTCCGAAATGCAAGGGTCAGCTCGAGTACCGTGTTGAAGCGAACGAGCTGGTCTGCAAGTCGTGCCGGCTGAAGTACGAGGTTCGCGACGACATCCCGATCATGCTGATCGACGAGGCGAAGCCGCTCTAGGCACCCGGGAGATCGGATCAGGTGAGTCGCCGCGACCGTCGTGGCCCTGCCGCCGGTGTCACCGCTGCGGCCGCGGTCCTGTCCTGTCTGCTGGCGCCGGCGCGGCCCGCGCTGGCGCAGACCGGCGGTGCACCGGCCACGGAGTGCTGCCTTCAGTTGCTGTTCACGATCGGCGGTCGCGCGCTGGCGTTGGGCGACGCGATCGGGGCGCGATCCTCGCCGGGCAGTCTGTTCGCGAATCCGGCGCTGCTGGCGGGTGTGACCGACGACCAGTTCGTCGTCCACAATGCAGACACGGCCATCGAGGAATCCAACACGTTCTCGCTGATCATCCGGTCCGAGGTCGCGGGTACGTTCGGCCTGAGCTACCGGCTGATCGATTACGGCGATCAGGACAAGCTGGACCAGAACGGGATCCCGGTTGGCTCGTTCGCGACGCTGGCTCACGTGTTGACGGCGAGTTTCGCGACGCATGTCGTCGAGGGCCTGAACGCCGGCGTGAGCTACGAGCTCTATCAGTTCCGGACGGACTGTCGCGGCTTCTGCGATGACTTCCAGTCGGTCCCGGCGACGACACATAGCGTGGACCTCGGAGTCCAGTACGTGCCCCGTTCGCTTCCTGCCCTTCAGCTCGGTGCGGCAGTTGCGAATCTGGGGTTTCCGCTCCAGGTCGTGAACTCCGAGCAGGCATCGCCGTTGCCGCTGCGGTTGCGCATCGGTGCGGCGTACGAGGCAGGGCATCACTTTCTGGCGGACAGCGCTTTCGCCGTGTGGACATCGGCCGACCTCGTGACGAACCCGCGCGACGGCCGGCCCCATCTGAACGTGGGCATCGACGTATCCGTCGAAGAGACCGTATTCGTGCGGGCCGGGTACGGAGGCGGTAGTGGCCTGACCGGTGGCGCGGCGGCGGGCATCGGCGTCCGCTACGGTCGATTCGAAGTGGACATCGCGAAGTCGTTCGTCACGTCGCCGATCGATGATTCCGATCCGATCCAGGTTTCCTTCTCGATCCGGTTCTGAGCCATGGAGGGATCCGGCACGCGCTGGCGGAGAATGCTCGTGATGACACGCAAACGGTGGGGAGCGCCAGCGGGCGTGCTGCCCGTCGCCGCACTGGCCGTCTTCGCGGCGGCGGACGTTGCGGCACAGGTACTGTCGCTCCCGCCGGATCCGGCTTCGGCTGACGCGTCGGTACACCGACTCCAGCAACGCGGGTCGATGGTGCTGCGCGGCCCGGCGTGGAGCCATGAATGGCTGGTGGCGCTGCCGGCGCTGGTCGGGGACGGTGATCCGCTAGCCGGGCGCGGCGAGGTGCCGGCGCTCGGGCTGCCTGAGGGGCTGGCGCTGGAGAGTGTGGTGGATCGAATCCCCGGCGGGACATGGTTCGCGGCGCAGTCGGTCGCGCGGTTGGAGCCGGGACTCGCCATGGCCGCGTCGGCGGTGGTGCCGGGTGCCGGACAGCTCCTCCTGGGCAACGACCGGTGGGTACCGTATGTGGCGCTCGAGATCTGGGGCTGGATTTCGTTCTTCGAACGGCGAACGCGGGCGCGGTCGCTGGCGAGGGATTACCGCGACCTGGCGTGGTACGTGGCGCGCCGGGTCAGCGTCGGAGAGCGGCGCGACACGGTCTTCGAGTACTACGAAGAGATGACGCACTACGCGGCGAGCGGAACGTGGGACTCCGATCCCGAGGCGCCGGGCGTTCAGCCGGAGCTGGACGGGCGGACGTTCAACGGCGACCTGTGGGAACTGTCGCGATCGCTGTTCTTTCCGGGCGGCTTCAACTATCAGCCGGGCAGCGCGCCGTACGAGCAGGCGCTTGCCTACTATCTGCGCAACGCGATGCCGCCGACGTTCACATGGGCGTGGGGCGACAGCTTCCTCGAACAGCAATCGTTCCGTGAGCTGATCCGGCGCAGCGATGAGGCGTATCGTTCATCGACGCAGTTCCTGGGGCTGATGCTGGCCAACCACGTCGTGAGCGCGGTGGACGCGCTGGTGATCGGACGGCTGCAGGGCGGGTCGAGCGAGTCCCGGTTCAGGATCGGCAGCGAGTTCGAGCCAACGGCGCACCGCGTGCCAAGGTTGCGGATCGCGGCATCATGGCGATGGTGATCCGATGAGCGATGTCGCGGACCGGATCGTGGCCTGGCTGCGTGACGACGCGCCGCACCCGGTCCGCGCGTCGGAGCTGGGGGTGGCGCTCGGGATCAGTAGCGACGATCGGCGCGTGCTTCGTCGGCACCTGCGCCAGCTCGTCGCGGAAGGGCAGGTGGTCCGGCTGCGAGGCGCGCGCTACGCGATACCGGGCCGGATCCGGCTGGTGACCGGTGTGCTGCGGACGTCCCGGCGCGGTCACGGATTCGTGGTCACGGAGGCGGGCGCCGACGATCTGTACATTGCGGCGAACCGGATGGCGTCGGCCGTGGACGGGGACCGGGTCGTGGCGCGAATCGAGGGTCACGACCGCTCGGGCCGGACTTCGGGTCGCGTTATCCGTATCCTCGAGAGGGGCCGGAGCACCGTTGTCGGGCGCTTCGAACCGGCGGGAACGCGCAAGGGCGGTCTCGGTTTCGTGACGCCTGATGATCCGACGATCATGCGGGAGGTGATCGTGCCGGCGGGCGCCGAAGGTGATGCGAAGGCGGGCGACGTCGTGGTCATCAGAGTCACGGACTGGGGCGATGAAAAGCGGGCGATCCAGGGCGAGATCGCCGAGGTCCTGGGCGCTGTGGACTCGCCGGAAGTCGATGTGCTGTCGGTCATCCGAGGGCATGAGCTGCCGGTCGATTTCCCGGCACCCGTAACGGAGCGGGCGGAGCGCATTCGCGCGCGCGGTCTGCGGCCGGCCGACCTGCGCGAGCGCGAAGATCTGCGCGAAATCGTCACTTTCACGATCGACCCGTCGGACGCGAAGGACCACGACGACGCCCTGTCGATCGTGCAGCACGCCGGTGGCGGGTGGACGGCCGGCATCCACATCGCGGATGTCTCCTTCTACGTGCGGCCGAACTCGGTCATCGACCGTGAGGCCCGTCGCCGCGCAACGAGCGTATACCTCGTCGACCGCGCCATCCCGATGCTGCCCGAGGCGCTGTCATCCGACCTGTGCTCACTCGTTCCGGACCAGGACCGGCTGACGCTCAGCGTCTTCATCGATATTGGAGCGGACGGTACGGTCCGGGACAGCCGTGTCGCCCAGTCCGTGATCCGGAGCCGGAACCGGCTTTCCTACGACCGGGTGCAGGAACTCTTCGACGGCGGTCCGTCCGTCGATGCGGAAACCGACGCAAGCCTGTTCAGGCTGCGCGACGCCGGCCGGAAGCTCCGCCAGATGCGGTTCGAGCGCGGAAGTCTCGATTTCGATCTGCCCGAGGCCCGTGTGTTTCTGGACGGGGAAGGCGCGCCGGTGGACGTCCAGCGAGCCGAACGGTGGGAGTCGCACCGGCTGGTAGAGGATTTCATGCTTGCGGCCAACGAAGCGATCGGCGGCGCGGCGGCGGCGGCAGGCGAACCGTTCCTCTACCGCATCCACGAGAGGCCGGATGTGGCGCGCATCGAGCAGCTCGGCGAGATCGCCGGTGCTCTGGGCTTCATGGTCCGGTACCGCGGCACGCCCTCGCCCGGGCAGTTGCAGGAGCTGCTGGATCAGCGAAAGGGAGCGCCCGTTACACAACTGCTGACGATGCTGGCGCTGCGGTCGATGAAACAGGCAAGATACGACGGACAGGATCTGGGCCATTACGGCCTCGCGACGAAACACTATACGCACTTCACGTCGCCGATCCGGCGGTATCCCGACCTCGTGGTTCACCGGCTGGTCGCGGCCAGACGTGTCGGGCGAGGCAGTGTCGAGGGGTACGACGACGAACGTATCGCCGCGATTGCGGCGCATTCGAGCGACCAGGAACGCGTGGCGGCGAGTGCGGAACGGGACAGCATCCAGCTCAAGAAGGTGCGGTTCATGGAACGCCACGTGGGGTCGACGTTCGAAGGCACGATCGGCGATGTCCGGCCGTTCGGCTTCTTCGTGCTCCTTGACACCTGGTACATCGAAGGGCTGGTTCATGTCAGCGCACTCGAGGACGACTACTATGAATGGGTGGAGGAACGCTTCCTGCTGAAAGGAGAACGTACCGGCCGCCGCTTCGGGGTCGGGCAGCGCGTGCGGATTCGGGTCTCGAGGGTCGACCCGGCCGAACGACGGATCGAGTTCACTCTGGCCGAAGGCGCCGGTGTCCGCGGCGGGAATCGCGGACGACGCCGTGGGCGCAGGTAGGCGTGTTTGACACTTAGGTTCCGGCACGGCTACTTTCTGGCGGCCGCTCCGGGCAGGAGTTCCGCGACGGTCCCGACGCCATGAGCTCACGAAAGGTGCTGGTCTACTTCTCTCCCGGGGGCCGTTCGGTTCCTCCCGTGGTACTGGCATTCGCCCAGCTCCAGAGCCTGCATGTAATGGCGCTGGCCGAGCCGGACGAGGTGGATGCGCTGGTCAACCGGTCGCTTCCGGCCGGCGTGATCCTCGACACGACGAACGAGGACGCGGCCCTGGCGATCTGCCGCAAGCTCAAACGCGACCCGTTCACTGCGATCGTTCCGGTCGCGATGATCGCGCAACCCGGGCGCGAGGATCTGGTGCTTTCCGGGCTCGAAGCGGGCGCGGACGAAGTGCTGACGGGCGGGATGGTCGAACGGGAGCAGATCCTCCGCATGCGGATGCTGCTGCACCGCGCCGACCGCGATGTGAGTGTGCACCCGACAACGCGGCTACCGGGCACGATCCAGATCGAGCGTGACATCAGCGAGCGGATGAGCCGCGGCGGCGTCTTCGCCGTGTGCTACGCGGATCTCGACCACTTCAAGGAATTCAACGACCGCTACGGCTACAACGAGGGCGACCGCGTGATCCGCGTTCTGGCCCGCATCCTCCGTGACATTGTGAAGGGCAACAGCCCGGACGGGTTCGTTGGCCATATCGGCGGCGACGACTTCATCTTCAACGTGCCCCTCGAACAGATGCGGATCTGCTGCGAAGAGATCATCGAGGTCTTCGACGAGATCGGTCCGTATCAGTACACCGAAGAGGATCGGCGCGCTGGCTACTTCCTCGGTCGCGACCGGCGAGGTAACATCGTCTGGGTACCGCTGATGACGTTGTCGATCGGTGTGGTCACGAACGAGCACCGCCTGTTCGAGCACACGGCAAGAGTGAGCGAGCTGGCGACGGAGATGAAGACGTTCGCGAAGAAGCTGCCGGGCTCGGTGTACGCGGTCGATCGCCGGACCACGTCCGGTGGTACATATTACGGCCGCACAATCAGAACCACGGGAGAACTCGAAGCATCGACCGAGCCGTCATGAACATCCGCTGTCCCCAGTGCCAGACCGTCTTCAAGGTCGACCCGAGCCGCATCCCCGAAGGCGGCGCGCGCGCGCGCTGCGCACGTTGTGGATCCCGCTTCATGGTGCGACCGCCGGCTGCTGTGACGCCGTCGCCTGCGCCGCCGTCACAGCCGTCAGCACAGACGCAGGCGAGCACGCAGCCGCCTGCGCCGGCAGCGCCGCCACAGGCTCCGTCGCCGGCTTCTTCGGGCTACGGTCAGGTCGGCGGCGCAGCCGCACCCTCGCCGGCCGCGGCGATCGCAGAGCGGAACCGGCGGCCACAGACCGCCGACGGTGGTGTCACGCCACTCGGTTCGAAGGATCCGAACGCGCGCGCCGAACGTCTGGCGCGGGCAATCGTTTCGGACATCGTCGCGTATCATCCGGACCGTCGCGACAGGAGCCTGTCGGAAGGCACGCTCAGGACCGAGTTCCGTGACGAGATCATGAAGAGCTGGGACGAGTACGTGGCGCAGGTCGGGCTGCCGATGGCGAAGTCGACGCCGTATTTTCGCGAAGCACTGAACATGATCCTGGCGAAGGGCCAGCAGTTGTTCTAGTGACGACAAGCCAGTAGAGCTGGTGGCTCGCAACGCGAGTGAACCCACGCGGCCCGGACCGGATGCGCGCGGGGCACCACGATGCATGAAACGGGTATACTGATCGCGGCCGTCCGGAACCGGGCGGCCGCGACGTTTATGTACGGGAGGCACGAACATGGGAACGCAGGTCGGTACCGTCCTCGAGATCGAGCGCGACAAGGTGAATGCGCTCGGAGGCTATCTTTGACGTCGCGCGCAAGCGGTCGCGGATAGCGGAACTCGATCAGAAGATGAGCGAGCCCGGGTTCTGGGATGATCAGAACGCGGCGCGCGAGGTCATTGCGGAAGTAAACGAGTTGAAGCAGTGGGTCGAGCCGTGGGACGGGCTCGACCGGACGGTTCGCCAGCTGGCAGAACTGGGCGCGATGATCGAAGCGGAGCCGGACGCCGAGCTGGAGGCCGAGTGGGCCGCTGACGTCGAGTCGGTGCGCAAGGAAATCGAACGCTTCGAGGTCCGTGCCCTGCTGAGCGGTCCGGATGATGGCCGGGACGCGATCGTGACGATCCACCCGGGCGCGGGCGGCACGGAGTCGCAGGACTGGGCGGAGATGCTGATGCGGATGTATTCGCGGTGGGCATCGAACCACGACTACAAGGTCGAGATCCTGGATCTGCAAGCGGGCGAGGAAGCGGGGATCAAGAGTGTGACGCTCGAGTTGACGGGCCCGCATGCGTACGGCTACATGCGAGCGGAGAAGGGCGTGCACCGTCTGGTGCGGATCTCGCCGTTCGACGCGCAGAAGCGCCGGCACACGTCATTCGCGAGCGTATTCGTCTATCCGGTCGTGGATGACGAGATCGACATCGAGATCGACGATGGCGACCTGCGCATCGATGTGTACCGCGCATCGGGCGCGGGCGGCCAGCACGTGAACAAGACGAGTTCGGCGGTCAGAATAACGCACGAACCGACTGGCATCGTCGTCGCCTGCCAGAACGAACGCAGCCAGTTCCAGAACAAGACCACGGCAATGAAGATGCTGAAGGCGGCGCTGTACGAGCGCGAACTGGAACTGCGCGAAGTCGAGAAGCAGAAAGTGGAAGCGGAGAAGACGGAGATCGGATGGGGCAACCAGATCCGGTCGTACGTATTTCAGCCGTACACGATGGTGAACGATCATCGCACCGAACTCAAGGTCGGCGACGTGCAGCGCGTGATGAATGGCGACATCGACGAGTTCATCGAAGCGTTCCTGAAGCTGCAGGCGAGCCGCGGCGCGGCCTGACGGGAGGGAATGGAGGATAGCGGGGGGTACGTCCGGGAGGCGAGGCTCGAAAAGATCGAGGCGCTGCGCCGGCGCGGGATCGAGCCGTACGCGTACCGATTCGACGTGTCGCATGCGTCGGATGAGGTGCGGCGGCGGTACGAGGCGGCGGAGTCGGCGCAGACACTGGCTGAGGACGGCCTGGGCGAGGTGGTCAGGCTGGCCGGGCGAGTGGTCTCGATGAGACGACACGGCAAGACAGTGTTCGCGGACCTGTCGGACCGCGGCGGACGTATCCAGCTGTACTTCCGGGCGAGCGAGATGGACGCGGACGCGCATTCGCTGCTGGACCTGGTCGACCTCGGTGACTGGATCGGCGTCGAGGGTCCGGTGTTCCGGACGCGGATGGGCGAGGTTACGGTGAGGGCGACACGGCTGGAGATGCTGGCGAAATCGGTGCGACCGCTGCCTCTCGGCAAGGAGGAATCGGCCGAGGATCCGGGCGAACGGAAAGTGCATGGCGGGTTCGCGGACATCGAGCAGCGCTACCGCCAGCGCTACGCGGACCTGGCGGTCAACGCGGAGGTGCGGCAGGTGTTCCGGACGCGCGCGAAGCTCGTAACGGCGCTGCGTCGGTTCCTCGACGACCGCGGCTTCATCGAGGTCGAGACACCGGTGCTCCAGCCACTGTACGGCGGCGCGTCGGCACGGCCATTCGTGACGCACCACAACGCGCTCGACATCGACCTGTTTCTGCGGATCGCCGACGAGCTGTATCTGAAGCGACTGATCGTCGGGGGCATGGACCGGGTCTACGAGATCTCGAAGGACTTCCGCAATGAGGGCATCGACCGGACGCACAACCCGGAGTTCACGATGCTCGAGTTCTACCAGGCGTTCGCGGACTACGAGGACATGATGCGGCTGGTCGAGGAGATGCTCGGGTACGCGGTGCGCGAGGCGACCGGCTCCGGAAGCGTCACGTCGGGCGGACACAGGCTCGACTTCTCCCCGCCGTACGCGCGGGTGGGGTACTTCGAAGCGTTGAGTCGGTGGGGCGCGATCGACGGCGCGAGCGCGTCCGTCGATGAACTGCGGGCGGCGGCCCGCGAATCGGGCATCGAGGATGCGGCGGTGCTCTCGCGGCCGAAGCTGCTCGACGAACTGTTCAAGGAACGCGTCGAGCCGCACCTGCTGGAGCCGGTGTTCGTGACGGACTATCCGCGCGAGCTTTCGCCGCTGGCGAAGCCGAAGCGAGGCGATGTGGCGCTCGTCGAGCGCTTCGAGTTGTTCGTAGCGGGCCGGGAGCTGGCGAACGCGTTCAGCGAGTTGAACGACCCCTTCGACCAGCGGGAGCGGTTCGAGGCGCAGGCGACGCTCAGGGCCGCTGGCGACGACGAAGCACAGGTCCTCGACGAGGACTATCTCAGGGCACTCGAGTACGGGATGCCGCCGACCGGTGGAGTCGGGATCGGCATCGACCGGCTGGTCATGCTGGTCGCGGACCAGGCCTCGATCCGCGATGTGATCCTGTTCCCGACGTTAAGACCGGAGTAGCAGGCGTGGCATCGCTCGAATGGTACATCGCCCGACGTTACCTGGCGTCCCGCAGAAAGGGCCGGTTGCTGTCGCTGATCACGCTGATCGCGGTCGGCGGCGTGGCCCTCGGCGTGATGGCGCTGCTCACCGTGATCGGTGTCATGACCGGCCTGCAGCGGGACTTGCAGGCGAAGATCCTGGGGTCGAACCCGCACGTGTACGTGTTCGAGCAGGGCCAGGGCTTCCGTTTCGGCGACTGGCGGCGGGTCCTGGCACGGGTCAACGAGAACAGAGGCGTGGTGGCCGCCCAACCGTTCATCATGTCCAACGTAGTGATCATCGTGGACGGCAGTTATGCCAGAGCGGGCACGCTGTACGGCATCGATCCGGCCATCTCGCCGGTGCCGCTGACGGAGGTCGAAGCGCAGATCCGCTCCGGTGAGCTGCCCTTCGAACGTGGCATCACGGGCTTTCCGCCGATCCTGCTCGGTGCTGGCCTGGCCCAGGCCCTGACCGCATTGCCCGGGGACACGATCCAGGTGGCCTCCCTCGAGAACATACGGATCGATCCAGTGAGCGGTACGCCGATGCCGTCGATCCGCTGGTTCGAGGTGTCGGCTTCGTTCAGGACCGGCATGTACGACTACGACAACCAGAACATGTACGTACCGCTCGCGGCGGCCCAGGACCTGATGGGGTTCCCGTCTGACACGGTTTCCGGCATTGCGGTGAACCTGGCCGACGCGTGGGAAGCGAACCGGGTAGCGGACGAGCTTGCCGTCGGCCTGGGCCTGCCCTACTACCCCATGACGTGGATGGAGTTGAACCGGTCGCTGTTCTCGGCGCTGAAGCTCGAAAAGCTGGCCATGGCCATCATCCTGTCCCTGATCGTGCTGGTCGCGGCGTTCAACATCGTGAGCACGCTGATCATGGTCGTTGCCGACAAGACGAGGGAGATCGGGATCCTCAAGTCGATGGGCCTGACGCGGCGAGCCGTATTGCGCATCTTCATGCTGCAGGGTGTTGCGATCGGCCTGATCGGTACGGTCATCGGCGCGCTGGGCGGGCTCGGCCTTGTGTACGTACTGGACCGCTACGAGCTGATCGAGCTGCCCGGCGATGTCTACTTCGTCGAGAGCCTGCCCGTAGCGCTGGATCCGGTGGACTTCGCTCTGATCGTTACGTTGAGCGTGCTGGTCGCATTCGTCGCGACCATCTACCCTGCCAGGCAGGCATCGAGGCTTCTGCCCGTGGAGGCGATCCGCCATGAGTGAGGCAGCCGGCGGGTCCAGGCCGCTCGGCGAGCCGGCATCGCTCCCGGAGCCGGTCGCACTGCCCCTCGACCGCTCGAAGGAGCCGCTCGCGGACCGGCCTTTGCTCGAAGGCAGGAACCTGAGCCGTGTGTACACGGAGGAGGATGGCAGCGAACTCACCATCCTGCACGGGGTAGAGATCGCGGTTGCCCGGGCCGAAGCGGTGGCCGTGATCGGCGCGAGCGGTGCCGGCAAGTCGACGCTGCTGCACCTGCTTGGCGGCCTGGACCGGCCCTCAGCCGGCGAGGTCTTCCTCGATGGCCGCAACGTGTCGACACTCGACGATGTGGAACTCGCGAGCGTGCGGAACCGCCGCATCGGCTTCGTCTTCCAGTTCCATCACCTGTTGCGTGAATTCAGCGCGGTCGAGAATGTGATGATGCCCATGCTGATCGGCGGCGTGGCGGCGGCCGAAGCGGAGCGAAAGGCCACGGATCTGCTAGGGGAAGTCGGACTCGAGCACCGGCTGAGTCACAAGCCGACGCAACTGAGCGGCGGCGAGCAGCAGCGCGTGGCCGTGGCCAGGGCGCTGGCAAACCAGCCCGCGGTCGTCATAGCGGACGAGCCGAGCGGGAACCTCGACACGCACACGAGCGAACAGTTGCACGAGTTGCTGTTCCGGATGCGTGAACTGCATGGCGTCGCATTGATCGTCGCGACGCACAACCGCGAGCTGGCCGACCGCGCGGACCGGATCCTGCTCGTGAAGGACGCGCGGCTGCAGAGCTTCTACCCGGCCTAGGGACCGAATGGTCTGCGACAACTGTGGTCAGAATGAGGCAATCATTCACCTGACCAACATCGAGGACAACCAGGCCATCACCCGGCACCTCTGCGAGGAGTGCGCAGCCGAGAAAGGGCTCCCGCCGGGCGACACGGCGGCGAACTTTCCGCTGACGGATTTCCTTGCCAAGGTCGGGAAGTCCGGACCAGAGTCCGCCGTGCCCGGACCATGTCCGTTCTGCGGATTGCGGTTGGAGCAGTTCAAGAAGACGGGCCGGCTGGGCTGTCCGCACTGTTACGTGACGTTCGAGGCGAACCTGCAAGGACTGTTGCGGCGGCTGCACGGTGGGACGCAACACCTGGGCAAGGTGTACCTGCCGCCGGATCTGGGCGAAGGGCAGGAGCAGGAGCGACTGGCCGGGCTGCGCCACAAGCTGAGCAAGGCGGTGGAGCGGGAGGATTTCGAGCGGGCGGCGGAGCTGCGGGACCAGATTCGCACTCTCGAGGGTGCGGCCAATGATTGACTACACGTCGCTTTCGGATTTCGGGCTGGGCTGGCTCGAGGCGAGCGGGCCGCATGCCGACATCGTCCTGTCGACGCGGGTCCGGCTGGCGAGGAACCTGCAAGGCCACGCGTTCAGCAACCGGATGCGCGACCTGGAACGGGAGCAGGTATTCGAGCGCGTGCGCCGGGCCTGTGAGCGGTCGGCGATCAAGGGTGGCATCACGCTGGACCTTTCAGCCCTGGCCCCTCTTTCGCGCAAGGTGCTGCTCGAGAGGCGGCTGATTTCACGGGAGATGGTCGGCGAAGGGGACAGCGCGCCGGCGCGCGGATCCGGGCTTGTCGTGGGACCGCGCGACTCGGTGGGCGTCATGATCAACGAGGAAGACCACCTCCGGCTGCAGGTGCTTGTCTCCGGACTGCGGCTTCGCGAGGCGCACCAGACGGTCGACCGCCTCGATGAGGACCTGGGCAGCCAGCTTCCGTTCGCGTTCCACCAGGAGTTCGGGTTCCTGACGAGCTGTCCGACCAACGTGGGCACGGGCCTGCGCGCGTCGATCCTGATTCACCTTCCGGGCCTCGTGCTGACAAAGGAGATCGGCCGGATCCTGCAGGGAATCACACAGGTCGGCCTGACGTTCCGCGGGCTGTACGGCGAGGGTTCGGAAGTGGTCGGCAACTTCTTCCAGGTGTCGAACCAGACGACGCTCGGCAAGAGTGAGGAAGACCTGGTCGAGCACCTCGAGAAGATGGTCACACGGGTGATCCAGTACGAAACGCGGGCTCGCAGAGTGCTGCTGCGCGACGCGCCCACCGTGATCGAGGACAAGATCTGGAGGGCGTACGGCCTGCTCCGCTACGCGCGGTCGTTGTCCTTCGATGAAGTGATGAACCTGCTGTCCGGCGTAAGGCTCGGCGTGAGCATGAACCTTCTAACGGGGCTTCGTGTATACACGCTCAACAAAATCATGATCTATGCGCAGAGCGCTCACCTCGAGCAGGCGGCAGGACGAGCGCTCAGCGACGGGGAGCGGGATGCACATCGCGCGGAATACGTGCGACGGATCCTCTCCGAAGAGGGTGATGTCGAGCCCGACACTCCGCCCGAGCACGATGATGACTAGAGCCGTGGGTCGGTCCGGCGTCACCGACGAGGTCCGATGAACTACAACTTCACCGACCGGGTCCGCAAAGTTCTGGCGATGGCGCGCGAGGAGGCGATCCGCCTCCAGCACGACTACGTCGGTACGGAGCATATTCTCCTCGGGTTGATCCGTGAGGGCGAGGGCGTGGCGGCAGCCGTGCTGACGAACCTGAACGTCGATCTCGAGCAGATTCACGAGCGTATCGAGGAGTCGGTGCGCAAGGGCAAGGCGACGATCGCACTCGGCGAACTGCCGTACACGTCCCGGGCGAAGAAGGTGCTCGAGTACGCGATGGCGGAAGCACGCGAGCTCAACCACTCGTACGTCGGCACAGAGCACCTGCTTCTGGGTCTGCTGCGCGAGGAGAAGGGCATCGCGGCCCAGGTGCTTAACTCGCTGGGCGTGACGCTCGAGGATGCGCGCGCGGAGACGCTGAAGCTGCTCGGCAGCGAGGTGGGCCCGTCGCAGCCGTCCAATCCTGGCGGCAGTGGTGGCGTGCCGTCGCAGAAGGGCGAGAAGAAGTCGAAGACGCCAGCGCTGGATCATTTCTGCCGCGACCTGACGGATCTTGCCCGCGAAGGCAAGCTGGATCCGACGATCGGCCGGGCGAAAGAGATCGAGCGCGTGATGGAGGTGCTGTCGCGCCGGAAGAAGAACAATCCGGTGTTGATCGGCGAGCCGGGCGTGGGCAAGACGGCTATCGTGGAAGGCCTTGCGCAGATGATCGCGCGCGGCGAGGTGGCCGAAAGCCTGAAGGACAACCGGGTTCTGGCGCTCGACATGGCGGCGGTGATCGCGGGCACGAAGTACCGCGGCCAGTTCGAGGAGCGGCTCAAGGCGATCATGAACGAGATCGCGCAGAACAAGAACGTGATCCTGTTCATCGACGAGCTGCACACGCTGGTTGGCGCGGGCGCGGCCGAAGGCGCCATCGACGCGTCGAACATGCTCAAGCCGGCGCTGGCACGTGGCGAACTGCAGTGCGTCGGCGCATCGACGCTGAACGAGTACCGCAAGTACATCGAGAAGGACGGCGCGCTCGAGCGGCGGTTCCAGCCGATCATCGTGGATCCACCGACGGTGGACGAGGCGATCGAGATCCTGAAGGGCATCCGCAAGCATTACGAGGAACACCACAAGATCGTCATTCCGGACGAGACGCTGGTGCACGCCGCAAAGCTCTCGGACCGCTACATCACGGATCGCTTCCTGCCCGACAAGGCAATCGACGTGATCGACGAGGCCGGCGCGCGAGCGAGGCTAGCCACACAGGTGCCGCCGCCGGAAGTCGCCGACCTGAAGGCCAACCTCGAAGTCATCGCGTCGAAAAAGGACGGCGCCATCCGTGACCAGAACTTCGAGATGGCCGCGGAACTGCGCGACCGTGAGCGGGAGTTGCAGGGCGATATCCGTCGCAAGCAGGAGGAGTGGGAGCAGGAGCGGAAGACGCACCGTCCCACGATCGACGAGGAAGATGTAGGCTTCATTGTCAGCCGGTGGACCGGTATCCCGGTGGCGCGGCTGAGAGAGGCCGAAACGGAGCGGCTCGTCCGGATGGAGGATGAACTGCACGGCCGCGTCATCGGCCAGGACGAGGCGATCCGCGCGATCAGCCGCGCGATCCGGCGCAGCCGCGCCGGTCTCAAGGATCCGCACCGTCCGATCGGCAGCTTCATCTTCAGCGGCCCGACTGGCGTCGGAAAGACCGAACTGGCGCGTGCACTGGCGGAGTTCCTGTTCGCCGACCGCGATGCCCTGATCCGTGTCGACATGAGCGAGTACATGGAGAAGTTCTCCGTGTCGCGGCTCATCGGCGCGCCGCCGGGATATGTGGGCTACGAGGATTCGGGCACGCTGACGAAGGCGATCCGCCGGCGACCGTACTCGGTCGTGCTGCTCGACGAGATCGAGAAGGCACATCCGGACGTATTCAACATCCTGCTGCAGGTGCTCGACGAGGGCAGGCTGACGGACAACTACGGCCGGGTGATCGATTTCAAGAACACCGTGATCATCATGACGTCGAACCTCGGCGCCCGTGACATCACGAGGGGCAGGTCACTCGGCTTCCACGTGCAGGACGAGACATCGGCGTATGAGTCGATGCGCGAACGGGTCAAGGAAGAGATCGAGCGCGCGTTCAATCCGGAGTTCCTGAACCGCGTTGACGACATCATCGTGTTCCACCCGCTGAGTCGCGCGCAGATTGGCGAGATCGTGCACATCATGCTGAAGGAAGTGCGTGACCGGCTTGCCGAGGAGAACCTGCGGCTGCAGTTGACGGATGCGGCGCTCGAGTTCCTGGTCGAACGCGGCTATGACGAGAAGTTCGGTGCGCGGCCGCTGCGCCGCGCGATCCAGCGGTTCATCGAGGATCCTCTCTCGGAGAAGATCCTGCTGTCGGAGTTCCCTGCGCACGAGGAAATCGCAGTCGACGTGGCGCAGGACGGACAGTCACTCGAATTCAGGGTGCCTTCGGCGAAGACATGAATCTGATCGCTCTCCCCGGTCGGATCGGCAGGCAGGCACGGGCCGCCGCGTTCGTGGCGGCCCTCGCCGTTCTGGCCGCAGCTCCGGTTGCAGCCCGGCAGGCCGCGACCGTTGAAATGATCCGGATCGGCTCAATCGAGATCGAGGGAAACGCTCGCGTCCAGGATGAAAGCATCATGGGCGTGCTGTCGTTTCGTGTCGGTGATGAGGTCGCGTACAGCGACCTGAGCCGCGCAATGGGCCGGCTCTGGAGTACTCGCCAGTTCGCGGACGTGCAGCTCGTAGCCGAAGAGCCGTCGGAAGAGCCGGGCGGGCCGGTCCGCCTGCGCGTGATCGTCGAGGAACGGCCGATCCTGGCGGGCGTCGAGTTCCGCGGGCTGGAGAACGTGAACAGCTCGACCGTTCGCGATACCTCGGCGCTGTTCACAGGGCAGCCGCTGGACCCGTCGAACATCCAGCGAGCCGAGTTCATGGTGCGCCGGTTGCTCGCGGACAAGGGCTACTTCGCACGAAGCGTGTCGCACCGAATCGAGGAAGTGCCGGACCAGCCGTACCAGCGCAGGGTCATCTTCGATATCGAGGAAGGTCAGCGTGTGGCGGTGGCGCAAGTCGACTTCGAGGGTAACTCGGTGTACGACGATGATCGCCTCAAGGGCGTCCTCGGGACGAAGGCGGAGGGCTTCCTGTGGTTCCGGTCGGGCACGTTCGACGAACAGCAGTTCGTCACGGACGTGCGTGAGCGGCTGCCGATGTTCTACGCGGAAAGCGGATATCTCGAGTTCGCGATCATGAGTGACACGCTGATCGTCGATCCGCTGACGGGGAAGGCCCGGCTCGTGATCGAAGTCAGCGAGGGCGAGCAGTACCGCCTGGCGAGCTTCGACATTCAGGGCAACCGCCAGTTCCCGACCGCGGACCTGCGTCGCTACTTCGAACAGGAGCGCGGCGGCCTGCTGAGCAATCTCGGCATCGGCGGTGGTCCGACGCAGGTCGAGGGCGAATCGGCCTTCGACGAAGTTGCATTCCACCGCGCTACGCAGGAAGTCAACCAGCTCTATCGCAACCAGGGCTACCTGTACGCGACCGTGCAGCCTGTCGTCGATCGCGTGCCCGCCACGGACACCACGTCGGCGAGGGTGCGCGCCACCTGGCTGATCCAGGAAGGCCAGCCGGCGTTCATCGACGAGGTGCGGATCGCCGGGAACACGTACACTCACGAGAGCGTGATCCGCAACCAGCTGCTGGTGCTGCCGGGCGACGTCTACAGTGACGACCGGATCATTCAGAGCATGCAGCGGATCTCCGGGCTCGGCTTTTTCGAAGCGCCGCTCGATATTCCGCAGATCGAAACGGACCCGGAGACGGGCGATGTCGACATCACGTTCATTGTGAAGGAGAAGCAGACAGGGAGCGTCAACTTCGGCACCGCGCTGGGTGGCGTCACCGGCGTCGCCGGATTCCTGGGCTACGACCAGCCCAACCTTTTCGGCCAGGCGAAGTCCGGTCACCTGCGGTGGGAGTTCGGCCGGTACTCGAACAATTTCGAAGCAAGCTACGCCGATCCGTCGATCAAGGGGACCCGGTACAGCGGCTCACTCTCATTGTTCAGCTCACGCGACCGCTTCTTCACATTCTCGGAGGGCCAGCGTCGGCGCACGGGCGCCGGGTTGAGGGTCGGGTTCCCGCTGTTTTTCGCGGACCGGTGGACCCGGCTGTCGCTCGGCTATTCGTTGTCGCGGACGACGTACGAGCAGTTCGAGAACGAGACCTCGTCGTCGCTGTTCTCGCTGCCACCCGGCGTGCAGAGCACGTTCACGGTCGCGCTCGAGCGGAACCGGCTCGACCACCCGTTGTTCCCGACGGTCGGCACGCGCGCCGAACTCGCGGCCGATCTGAACGGCGGAATCCTCGGCGGCGACGGCAGTTTCCAGAAGTATACGGTGACGGGTGAATGGTTCGTGCCGGTGGGCCAGCTCGGAGGCGATGCGCCGGGCGCGCGGCCGATCCGGCTGACACTGGGCCTGACGGCGGAAGCCGGCGTACTGTTCGGCGACGCCAGCCGGTTCCCGTTCGACCGGTTCTGGCTGGGCGGTGTACAGTTCGGCAGGCCGCTCCGTGGATACGACGAAACGACAATCACCCCCAACGGGTATATCAGCCGGGACGCACCGAACATCGCGCTGACCGAAAGGTTCGGGGATGCGTACCTGCGGGTGAGTGCCCAGTACGCGATCCGGTTGAACGACAACATGTCGCTCGGGCTGTTCTACGATGCGGGTAACGTATGGCGTGATCCGGCATCGATGAATCCGAGCCAGCTCGCGCGCGGTGCGGGCATCGGCGTGACGATCGTGACGCCGTTCGGCCCGCTGGGTCTCGACTACGCGTACGGATTCGACAAGAGGCCGCCGGGCTGGCAGCTGCACTTCAAGTTCGGTCAGCTATTCTGATACCCTTGCAGGAGATGCGGATTGATGCGCAACACGTTCGCAACGATGATCGTACTGGCCGGATTCGGCGCGGTCGCTTCGCCTGCTTCGGCGCAGGCGCAGAGGATCGCGTACCTGAATTCGCAAGCGATCATCGCCGAGACGCCAGGGGCCGTCGAGGCTCAGGCTGCCATCCAGCAGGAGGTGCAGCGGCTACAACAGCGCCTACAGGTCCTGGACGACTCGATGAACGCGCTGATTGCGGACTATCAGCGGCAGTCGGTCCTGCTATCGCCCGAGGAGAAGAAGCGTCGCGAGGAAGCGCTCGGCGCGAGGCAACAGGCGTTCGCGCAGCGCGCGCAGATTCTGCGGGAGGAAGCGCAGAACCGGCAGCAGGAACTGATGCGCCCGATCATGTCGCGCGTCGAGCAAATCATCGAGGCCGTTCGCACGGAAGGCAACTACGGGATCATCTTCGACACGGAGTCCGGCGCGATGGTATCGGCCGACACGACCCTGGACCTGACGAGCCAGATCATTGCGCGACTCAAGGCGCCGCCAAACGGCGACGGTCCGTCGTCGAACAGGTAGGCCGGCGACCTGCGGCGGGAGCCGTCGGATGCGGGCGTCCAGAATCGCCGAACTGACAGGCGGCGAATGGTCCGGGGGGGCGGATCCCGAAATCGACGGGGTCGCGCCCCTCGATCGCGCCGGTCCCTCGCAACTCTCCTTTCTTGCTCACCCCCGCTACCTCCGGTACGTTGACGCAACGCGGGCCGGCGCGATCCTCGTGTCGCGAGATCTCGAACCGCGATGCAGCAGGAACGTGCCGCGTATCGGAGTGCCCGATGTGCACCGCGCGCTCGCCACGATCCTGCCCGTTCTGTATCCGGAAAAGGAACCCGCCGCGGGGGTGCATCCGAGCGCGGTGATCGGGCATGGCACCCGGCTCGGTGAAGGCGTGTCGATAGGGCCGTACGCGGTGATCGGCAGGGACAGCGCGATCGGTGACCGCGTGCACATTGGCGCGCACGTGGTTACAGGCGACAACTGCGTCCTTGGCGACGACGTGGTTCTCCACGCGCACGTCTCACTCTACTCCCGTGTCCGTGTCGGGGCCCGGTCGATCCTGCACACGGGCGTTCGCGCGGGTGTCGACGGTTTCGGCTATGCGCTCGTCGATGGCGTTCACCGCAAGGTACCGCAGGTCGGCGGCTGTGTGATCGGAGTCGACGTCGAGATCGGTGCGAACACGACGATCGACCGGGGTTCGGTCGGTGACACGGAGATCGGTGACGGCGTGAAGATCGACAATCTCGTGCACATCGCGCACAACGTGCGAATCGGCGAGCGGAGCATCATCGTGGCGCAGGTCGGCATAGCGGGCAGTACGACGATCGGCAAGTACGTGACACTGGCGGGTCAGGCCGGCATACCGGGACATCTGGAGATCGGCGATGGCGCGACGATCGCGGCCCGGGCGGGTGTGTTCAGCGATGTTCCTGCGGGCGAGACGTGGAGCGGCTACCCGGCGAGGCCGCACCGTGAGGCGCTGCGGATGCAGGCGGGCGTGGCGAGGTTGCCGGAACTGAAGCAGCGCGTGAGTGAGATCGAGCGGCGGCTCGGGCGGGAGACGGGCGGGGAATGAGCGAAGCGAAACAGCAGACGCTGGCCGGCGAGGCGAGGCTGGAAGGTGTTGGCCTGCACACGGGCGCTGCGGTCGAGTTGGTGTTCCGGCCGGCGGCCGACAACGCTGGCGTCGTGTTCCGACGCACGGACATCGACGGCTGTCCACAGATTCCGGCGCGGCTCGATCATGTGTCGTCGACGGACCGGGGCACGAGTCTGGCCATCGGCGAGACCGCTGTGCAGACGGTCGAACACCTGATGGCGGCGATCGCGGCGCTCGAGATTGACAACCTGCAGATCGACGTTGCCGGCCCGGAGATCCCGATCCTCGATGGCAGCTTCGCGCCCTTCTTCGCCGCGCTGAGCGCGGCAGGCGTTCAGGCGCAGGGCACCACGGCGCGCTACCTCGCGGCGGACGGACCGGTAACCGCCAGGGCGTCAGGCGGAGCGTCGTACGTGGCCACGGCATTCGACGGTTTGCGGATTTCGGCGACCATCGAGTTCGACCACCCGCGGATCCGCCGGCAGTTCGGCTCGTTCGATGTAACAACGGCGAGCTTCGAGCGGGCGCTCGCCGGCGCACGCACGTTCGGGTTCAGGCGAGAAGCGGAATCGCTCCAGGCGCGTGGCCTGGCCCGCGGCGCGACACTCGAGAACGCGATCATCCTCGATGACGAAGGCGTCGCATCGGGCGAACTGCGGTGGCCCGATGAGTTCGTACGCCACAAGGTCGGCGACGTCATTGGTGACCTTGCGCTGCTCGGCAGGCGAGTGCGCGCGCACATCGTTGCCGACCGGCCAAGCCACGCCGGCAACATCGAACTCGCGCGCCAGCTCGCCGCGAACGGCGGCCGGCCGGCCGATACACCGATCATCGACACGCAGCGCATCCTGCAGCACCTGCCGCACAGGTACCCGATGCTGCTCGTCGATCGCATCATCGAGTTCGAACAGGGCAAGCGCATTGTCGGCATCAAGAACGTCACCATCAACGAGCAGTTCTTCCAGGGCCACTATCCAGGACATCCGGTGATGCCGGGTGTGCTGATCATCGAGGCAATGGCGCAGGTCGGCGGGCTGCTGCTGATGGATGCGATCGAGAATCCCGAGGACAAGGTGGTCTACTTCATGTCGCTCGACAACGTGAAGTGGCGCCGCCCTGTCACGCCCGGTGACCAGATCCGGTTCGAACTCGAGATGCTCCAGTTCCGGCGGCACGTGTGTCGCATGCGTGGCGTCGGTCGAGTGAACGGAAAGGTCGTGGCCGAAGCGGAGATGATGGCCCGCATCGTGGACCGCTGAGGGGGCCGGGGCATGGCGATCGCGGAGATCCACGCAACGGCAGTTGTCGACCCGACTGCCTCACTCGGCAACGCGGTCACGGTCGGACCGTACTCAGTGATCGGACCGGGTGTCGAGATCGGCGACGGGTCCGCGCTTGGCGCTCACGTCGTGATAGAGCGTGACACGACGATCGGCGCCGATTGCCGAGTGTACAGTGGCGCAGTGCTCGGCGGCGATCCGCAGGACCTGAAGTACGCGGGCGAACCGTCTCGCGCCGTCATCGGCGACCGTACCGTGGTCCGCGAGTTTGTCACACTCAACCGCGGAACCCACGCGCGCGGTGAAACGTCGGTCGGCAGCGATTGCCTGCTGATGGCTTACGCCCACGTCGCGCACGACTGCGTCATCGGTGACAATGTCGTTATCGCGAATGCGGTCAACATGGGCGGCCACGTGATGATCGAGGACTGGGTGATCGTCGGCGGCCTCACGGCGATTCACCAGTTTGCGCGCATCGGCCGCAACGCAATCGTCAGCGGCGCGTCGGCCGTACGCAAGGACGTACCGCCCTTCGTCAAGGCGGCCGGTCACCCGTTGCACCTCTACGGCCTGAACAGCGTCGGACTGCAGCGTCGGGGTTTCACGGCGGAAACACGCCAGGCCCTGCGTCGCCTTTACCGTCTGTTCTTCCAGTCCGAAATGAACGTGCGTGATGCGATCCTCGCGGCCCGCGAGCAGTTCGAGCCGAACGCGGAAGTCGAAAGGTTCCTTGCGTTCGTCGAGTCGAGCGAGCGGGGCATCACGGTATGAGCGCCGCGGCCGAGGCGGCGCGGTGATCGAGCGAGACGTGCGCGTCGGCGTGGTGGGAGTCGGGAGTCTTGGATTCCATCACGCTCGGATCCTGGCGGCCATGAACGGTGTTTCGGTGGCAGGCCTGTGGGACACGCGGGCGGAACGACTGGCAGAGGTCGTGGCGGAGCACGGTGTGCCAGCCGCGGTGTCGCTCGATCGGCTGCTGGACACGGTCGATGCGTGCGTCATCGCGGTGCCGACCGAAGCGCACGAAGAGGTGGCTGTGGCGGCGCTGAGGCATGGCGTGCATGTCCTGATCGAGAAGCCACTGGCGCCGACGCTTGAATCGGCCGACCGGATCCTCGAAGCCGCGAGAGGCTCTGGCGCCATGGTCCAGACCGGACATGTCGAGCGGTTCAACGGCGCGTTGCGGGCGGTCGAGCCATTCGTCGAAGAGCTGTTGTTCGTGGAAAGCCACCGCCTGGCGCCGTTCGGACCGCGCGGCACTGACGTGGCCGTCGTGCTGGATCTGATGATCCACGATCTGGATCTCGTTCTGAGCCTGATACCGGGCCGCGTCAACCACGTCGCGGCTGTCGGCGTGCCGGTTCTGACATCGAGTACGGACATTGCGAACGCGCGGCTCGAATTCGAGGGCGGTGCGGTGGCGAACCTGACAGCCAGCCGCGTTTCGCTCGAACGGATGCGGAAAATCCGCTTCTTCCAGCGTTCGGGTTACATCAGCCTGGACCTGGCAAGTGGGTCGGGTGAGTACCTGCGGATCAAGGGTGCGCCCTTCGAACCGGGCAGGCCGTTCGCCGGCGGCCGACTCGAGGATATTATCGAGCGCGTATCGCTCACCGGCGATGGCCGCGAGCCGCTCGAGGTGGAGCTGGACCGGTTCGTCGCCGCAGTCCGTGGCGAAGCGCCCGTGGCCGTGAGCGGAGAAGACGGCCGTCGCGCGCTTGCCGTCGCACTCGACATCGTGAAGCGGATCGAGACGAATGTCGCTCATCGGAGTATGGCGTGAACGCAAGGAGGAACGACGCGGACCCTCACGGCCACCGCGGCTGTGGAAGCTTGTCATCACGTTCGCGATCGTCATCTTCCTGATCTACGAGCTGAGCAAGCTCGTCTGACGTGGCCGCGCCCACCATCTTTCTGTCGGCCGGCGAGCCGTCGGGTGACCTGCATGGTGGCGAACTGGCGGCCGCCATCAGACGGCACCTGCCCGACGCCAGACTGACAGGGCTCGGTGGACCGCGCATGGCCGCGGCGGGCGTCGAACTCGTGGCGCATGTGGATCAACTCGCCGTCATGGGGTTTGCCGAAGTAGCCAGCCGGCTGCCGTACTTCGTTCGGCTCCTTCGCCGAGTGCGCCGGATCCTGCGCACCGACCCGCCCGACCTCGTGATCCCGATCGACTATCCCGGCTTCAACTTCCGTCTCAGCCGGTACGCGAAGGACGAAGGCCTGCGCGTCCTCTACTACATCGCGCCGCAGGTCTGGGCGTGGAGACGACACCGTGCCCGCGTCCTGGCCCGTCTCGTCGACCACCTGGCCGTCATTCTCCCGTTCGAGGCACCCCTGTTCGCCGCCCACGGCGCGAACGTCAGCTTCGTCGGGCACCCTCTGCTCGATGTCGAGCCGGCCCGCACGTCGCACGAGGCCTTCTGCGAGACGATCGACCTCGACCCCGCGCGGCCGATCCTTGCCCTGTTCCCGGGCTCGCGCGCTCAGGAGGTCTCCAGACACCTCGAGGTCTTTGCCGAGGCCGCCAGGGAAGTGCACCGCTTCCGTGATGACGTGCAGCCGGTGATCGCCGCGGGAACCGGTCTGGCCGACGCCATGTACGCCGGCACAGCCTACCCGCGCACGGCCGATACGTGGGGCCTGCTGCACCACGCGCAGGCGGCCATCGTCAAGTCCGGAACGAGCACGTTGCAGGCGGCCCTGACCTGCACGCCGATGGTCGTCGCCTACCGCATGAGTCCGCTCTCGTTCCAGGTGGCCCGTCGCGTCGTGCGCGTGCAGCACGTCGGTCTCGTCAACCTGGTTGCGGATGATCGCATCGTGCCCGAACTGATCCAGCACGAAGCCACCGCTGAAGCGCTCAGCGATGCCATCATGCCGTTCGTCGACCCCTCACACCCGGCCCGCGGCCGGGCCATCGCCGACCTCGAGCACGTCCGCAACAGACTGGCCGGGCCGGACGAGATGCCCGTCGCCGAACGCGTCGCACGGATCGCCCTGGATCTGATCGGCCGCGGATGAACAGAACAGAGCTCCGCTACCGCGCGGTGAGCGGCCTTGGCGGCCGGCTGCTCGGTGGCATTCTGGCAACCGCACGCTTCAGCGTGGAAGGCGAGGCCCACTATCACACCGAACGGGATGCCGGTCGACCTGTCATTTTCACCACCTGGCACGGTCGCCTGCTCCCACTCACGTGGTTCCACCGGAGCCTGAACCTCGTCACGCTCATAAGCGCCTCCGCCGATGGCGAGTACATCGCACGCCTCGCCCGGCGATGGGGCTACGACGTCGTGCGCGGGTCCAGCAGCCGCGGCGGTGGACCCGCCCTGCGACAACTCATCCGCTACGCCCGCGACGGTCGATCCATTGCCATTACGCCCGATGGTCCGCGCGGACCTCGCGAGAAACTCAAGCCGGGCGTTCTGGCTGCCGCACAACTCACCGGTTGCGCGCTGCAACCGCTGTCCGCCAGCGCTAGCCGGGCCTGGTGGTTCGAGGGCTGGGACCGGTTCCTGGTGCCCAAGCCGTTCGCCCGCATCCATGTCGTTTACGGCGAGCCCGTTCGTGTGCCGCGCGATGCCGACGAGGATTCCCTTCGCGAAATCAGTGAACGAACCGAGGCCACGCTGAGCCGGCTCGGCGCCATCGCGGATGCGCATGTCGCGGTTTGAGCGGGCGCCTCTGTACCGCCGGATCTGGTCCGGCGAAGCGGGCGGCTGGACCCGCGTTGCGGCGGCGATCCTGGTCCCGTCCGAGGCACTGTTCCGGCTTGTTGTTACATTACGTAACAGAATGTATGACAATTACTTACTATCAGTTAGATCAAGTGAAATCGAGGTGATCTCCGTCGGCAATATCAGCACGGGCGGAACAGGCAAGACGCCGGTTGCGGCGTGGCTGGCCGCGCGGCTCGCCGAAGCTGGTCGCAGGCCGGCCATCGTGCATGGAGGCTATGGCCAGGACGAACCGGAGCTGCACCGGCGGTGGCACCCGGCGATCCCGGTCGTGGTCGGCCGTGACCGCATTGCGGCCGTGCGGGCGGCGGCCGGGGCGGGAGCGGACGTTGCGATTCTGGATGACGGGTTCCAGCACCGGCGGCTGGCGAGGGTTGCGGACATCGTATTGGTGGCGGCGGAAACGGGTCTGGCAAACGTGCGGCTGCTGCCGCGTGGACCGTACCGCGAACCGGCTGCGTCGCTGGGGCGCGCGAGCATGGTGGTAGTGACGCGGAAGTCGGCGACGCTGGAGACGGCGCGGGAAGTGGCGGCGGAAGCGGAGCGGCACGTGGGCGTGGGCCGGGTCGCGATCGTGTCGATCGAGCCGGCGGGCTGGCGCGGCGGCGACGGAGCGGCGACGGTACCCGACGGCAGGGTGCTGGCGGTGGCGGCACTGGCGGAGCCGGAGCCGTTCGCGGAGAACGCGATTTCTGCTGGTGCGCGAGTGAGCGGCACGATGTGGTTTCGCGACCACCACGAGTTCTCGGTGGACGATGCACGGCGAATCCTCGAGGCGTCGGCTGGCGGTCCGGTTGTGACGACGGCGAAGGATGCGGTGAAACTGAGCGGGCTGCTGCCGCCGACGCGCTACTGGGTCCTGGAGCAGCGCGTGGTGGTCGAGTCGGGCGGTGCGTTGCTGGACGGGATCGTGGGCGGGAAGGCGAAATGAAGTACGTGCGGTCGGACATTGTGGTGATCGGCAGCGGGATCGCCGGCCTGAGCTATGCGCTCAAGGTGAGTCATCACGGCAGTGTCGCGGTGGTCACGAAGAAGCGGCGTGCGGACTCGAACACGAACTGGGCGCAGGGCGGTCTCGCGGCAGTGCTGCATCCGTCGGACTCGGTCGACCTGCACGCGCGGGACACGATGGTGGCGGGGTGCGGTCTGTGCGTGCGGTCAGCGGTGGACGGGCTGGTGCGCGAAGGACCCGACCGGGTACGCGAGCTGGTGGAGTGGGGCGTCCAGTTCACGCGCAATGAAGGCGAGTTCTCGCTGGGTCTGGAGGGCGGTCATTCGCACCGGCGCATCGTGCACGCGGAGGATCTGACGGGTCGCGAGATCGAGCGAGCGCTGGTGACGGCGCTCGGCGAGCGCGGGAACGTCGAGTTGTACGAGGACCACATCGCGCTGGACCTGGTGCTGGGACCGGGGCATGAATCGGGCCGGGGACGCTGCCGCGGTGTCGTCGCCTACGATCACGCGAATGGCGAGTGGGTGGCGTTCGAGGCGAGGGTCGTGATGCTGGCGGCGGGCGGAATCGGCCAGGTGTACCGTCACACGACGAATCCGGACATTGCGACGGGTGATGGCGTTGCAATGGCGTGGCGGGCGGGCGCGGACGTGGCGAACCTCGAGTTCGTGCAGTTTCATCCGACGGCGCTGTATCCGGCCCAGGAACACGCGTTCCTGATTTCGGAGGCGGTGCGCGGCGAGGGTGCGGTTCTGCGTCGACGGGACGGCTCGCCGCTGATGGAAGGCGTCCATCCCCGTGGCTCGCTGGCGCCACGCGACGTGGTGGCACGCGCGATCCATGCGGAGCTGATGCGGTCGGGTGAATCGTGGGTCGACCTGGACCTTTCGCCGATCGCCACGGCCAGGATCGAGAGCCGGTTCCCCGGAATCCTGGCGGAGTGTTCGCGGCGGGGAATCGACATGACGCGGGAGCCGGTCCCGGTCGTACCGGCGGCGCACTACGGGTGCGGCGGCGTCGTGACGGACTACGAGGGCCGGACGACGATTCCGGGATTGTACGCGTCCGGTGAGGTAGCGTGTACTGGCGTTCATGGTGCGAATCGCCTAGCATCCAACTCGCTGTTGGAAGCGGTGGTATACAGCCACCGCGCGGCCGCGCATGTGCAACACGAAATGGCGAAAGCCGATACCGAGCCGGTTCCCGCGATGTTCGCGGAGCCGGCGTTTTCCAAGGCGGACGCCGCGGTCGACGCTGAGGGGATCCGGGAGCGACTGCGGCGAGTGATGTGGGAAGAAGTCGGAATCGTTCGCGAGCGTTCGGGTCTGGAGCGGGCGGCCGGAGTGGTTGCGGAGTTGGGCGACCTCGCCACGGCCGCACTCGCGGCGGGTCCGGCCGATCCGGCGTCCATCGAACTGCGCAACCTGTGCGTGACGGCAACACTGATCATCGAATGCGCACAACAGCGGCGTGAGAGCCGCGGTCTGCATCACGACCTCGACCATCCCTACCGGGACAACGAGCATTTCCTGCGCGATACCGTCCTGACCGGCGGCGAGCGCTAGAGGCGGGCACGGAGAACATGGATTCCGCTCACCAGCCAGGCAGGGACCAGGGTCCGGTCCTGAGTGAAGACAATCCGTTTGACGGGATGATGCAGCGGTTCGACCGGGCGGCGGAATTGCTGTCGCTCGACGCCGGCATTTACCGGATCCTGCGCAATCCGGAGAAGCAGATCATCACTCGGATTCCGGTGATGATGGACAATGGCGAGGTCGCCGTGTTCACGGGGTATCGAGTGCTGTACAACACGTCGCGCGGCCCGGCCAAGGGCGGGATCCGCTTCGACATGGGCGTAACGCTCGATGAAGTGACCGCACTGGCGGCATGGATGACGTGGAAGTGCGCGGTGGTCGACATCCCGTTCGGCGGCGCGAAGGGTGGAGTGGTGTGCGAGCCGTCCCGTCTGTCGACCGGCGAGCTCGAGCGCATGACTCGCCGCTACACTGCGTCGATCCTGGACACGCTCGGACCGGAATCGGATGTTCCCGCACCGGACGTCAACACGAACGAGCAAGTGATGGCGTGGATCATGGATACATACTCCATGCACAAGCGCCATACCGTGAACGCGGTGGTGACGGGCAAGCCGATCGCGATCGGCGGATCGCGCGGTCGCCGTGAGGCGACCGGCCGCGGCGTGATGATCGTCATCCGTGAGGCGCTCCAGCATCTCGGGATCCCCGTGGCCGGCAGCAAGGTGGCGGTCCAGGGGTTCGGCAATGTCGGGTCCGTAGCCGCTCAGCTCCTGCAGAACGAGGGGATGACGGTGGTCGGGCTGAGTGACAAGTCGGGCGGCGTCCATAACCCGCACGGCATCTACGTGAGCGATGCGATCGAGTGGGTGCGAACCCATCGCTTCCTGGAGGGATTCCCTCATGGCGAGCCGGTAACGAACGAGCAGCTCATGGAGATCGAAACGGACGTGCTGGTGCCCGCCGCACTCGAGAACGTGATCAGAGGCAGGAACGCGCCGAACGTGAAAGCGAAGGTCATCGCCGAAGGCGCGAACGGTCCCATCACGGCGAACGCCGACTCGATCCTCGACGACATGGGCGTATTCGTCGTACCGGACATCCTCGCGAATGCGGGCGGCGTGACGGTCAGCTACTTCGAGTGGGTGCAGAACCGCGAAGGCTACTACTGGAGCGAGGAAGTTGTGAACGAGCGGCTGCGCGACGTCATGATCCGTTCATTCGGCGACGTGGTCCGCTATTCGAAGGAGCACAACGTGAACCTGCGGACGGCCGCATACATGTTGTCGATCGATCGCGTCGCTGCCGTGCACAAGATGCGCGGCATCTACGCCTGATCCTGGTGAAGCTGACGGTCATTGCAGTGGGCAAGCCGGGCGCGCTGCTGGCGGAAGCGATAGGCGAATACGAACGTCGTGCAGTGCGGTACTGGCCGCTCGAGTTCATCGAAGTGCGTCAGGAACGGGGCTCGCACGGCAACGACGAGGCCGTGCGAGCCGCGGAATCGCAGCGCGCGCTCGAGCGCGTGCCGTCCGGCCACCGCATCTTCGCCCTCACACGGACGGGTGACCCGTTGTCATCGAGCAGGCTGGCGCGGATGCTCGACGCGATGGCGACGGGCGCGCAGCCGGGCGCGGCGTTCCTGATCGGCGGCGCGCTCGGCCTGTCGACCGACGCATTGCGCACGGCCGAACGTCGGCTGCGACTGTCCACGTTGACGCTTCCGCACGACCTTGCCCGACTCGTTCTCGCCGAACAACTGTACCGCGCGGGCACGATCGTTCGGCGTGAACCCTACCACAAGGGCGAAGGTTGAGCGCGCCCGCCAGTGCATCGCCGCGCGGCAGTGTGATCGGTCCGCAGACCGGACTCGAGCTGCACATCGGACGGCCGGGTGGCTCGAACCTGATTCGTGACCTCGTTGCCGGCGCACCCGCACTCGCGCCGTTCTACGCCGGGCATTTCCGCGATCCGGACGCATTCCGCCGCAAGGCGGACGCGGTCCATGCAAGGCTGCGGCCTGACCTGCGCGCACGGTTGTCCGACGCGTTCGTCCCGACGAGCGGTGTGGCCGAATCGAAACTGCGCGAGGTGCTGGCGGGCCGAGGTCTGGCCGTCACGACCGGCCAGCAGACGGGCCTGTTCGGCGGGCCCTTCTACACGGTGTACAAGATCCTGTCGGCGGTACGGCTGGCAGAGTCGCTCGAGTCACAGCTCGGCGAGCCTGTTCTGCCGATCTTCTGGATCGCGTCGGACGACCATGACTGGGCGGAAGTCAATCACACCGCCGTGGTTGATGCTTCGGATGATGTGCGACGCCTCGCGCTCGATGACCCCGAGGATGCTCCGCGCGTGCCGATGTCCGAACGCGCGCTGCCGGAAGAGATCGGCAGCGTGGTCGATGATCTCGCCGGCGTGCTCGCGGACACGGAGTTCTCATCGCCGCTTCGCCGGCTGGTGCGTGACGCGTACCGTCCCGGCGCTACGATGGCCGCCGCGTTCGGCACACTCATGCGCGGCCTGCTCGCCGGTTTCGACCTGGCACTCATCGATGCAGCGCACCCGGCGCTCAAGACGGCGGCGGCACCGATCCTTGCACGTGAAGTGGCGGACTCGCCGGCGAATGCGCTGCTGTTGCGTGCGCAGACCGACAGGTTGCTGGCGGCCGGCTATCACGAGCAGGTCACGGTATCCGACGATGCGGCCAACGTGTTCATGCACGAGGCTGATGGCCGCGACCGCCTGACCCGCGCGGAACGTGGGTGGCAGCTCCGTCGAACACGCCGGTCGTTCTCGTCGGCGGAGCTGGAACGGCTGCTGGCGGACGAGCCGGCCAGATTCTCGCCCAACGTGTTCCTGCGGCCCGTCGTCGAGTCAGCGCTGATTCCGACAGTTGCGTACGTTGCCGGTCCCGGTGAAGCGAGCTACTTCGCGCAGATCGGCTGTCTGTTCAAGGCGCACGGTGTCGAACCGCCGATCGTCGTTCCCAGACATGGCGTGACGATCGTGGAACCACGGATCCGGCGACTGCTCGACAAGTTCGGCTTCGAGCCGGCCGACTTCGCGCGGCCGCTGCACGAGATCACGACCGAAGTCGTGCAATCCGGGTTGCCGCAATCGGTGACGGGCGGGCTGGAACGGCTGCGGGCGACCATCGAACGCGAGTACGACGAGCTGGCGAGCGCCGCCGCGGCCATCGATCCGACGCTGCGGGAGTGGGTGGCAGGGAAGCGGAACCGCGCACTCATCGATGTCGCGACGACCGAGCGCAAGATCGTCGGACACCTCAAGAAACGGCGAGGTGATGAGATCCGCCAGCTGCGGCGAGTGTCGCTCAACCTGCACCCCGATGGCGCACCGCAGGAACGCGGCCTCAATGCGCTGCCGTACCTTGCCCGCTACGGTCCGGGCCTGCTTCGCGACATTGCGGCGGCAATGGATGCCCCGCTCGACCGCCGGGCGGCCGACTGGCCGGGTGTAGACTGCGGTTGAAGGTGAGCGAATCCGGAATGGCCATCCCGGATCCGCGACAGTCGGACTGGCGTCTGCCGGGCCGGGGTGAGCGGCCCGGATCATGCACTCGACCACCCGGCAATGGGTTGGCGTAATCCTCGATGGCGGAATAACTTGAATCCATGGCGCTGCTCGGTGTGCTGCTGTTGCTCGCGATCGCACTTCTGATACCGCTGACGGCTGTCGTGCTCGACTCGCAGGTCGGCCGTGCGATCGCGTCGCGTCTCGAGGGTGACAAGGACCAGGCGGGTACGCTGCCGGGCAGGGTCGCCTCCCTCGAGGGCGATGTCGACCGCCTCACGCAGGTCGTGCACCGGCTCGAAGAAGAAGCGCAGTTCCTCCAGCGCCTGCTCGAGGAACGCCCGGCACCGGAAGAATTGCTGCCACCCGGTGACGGGAAGTCCTGAACCGGGCGACGTCACGGACGCGGCTGGCCCGACGTCGAGTGCCGGGGGACCGGCCGTCCGGCAGTCCGCACCCATCGTCGCGACCGGAATCCTTCTGAGTCGCATTGCCGGTCTCATCCGGGACCGGGTCTTCGCGCAATATCTCGGGACATCATTGTTCGCATCTGCGTTCCGCGCTGCGCTCCGCATGCCGAACGTACTTCAGAACCTGCTCGGTGAAGGCACGCTGAGCGCATCGTTCATCCCGGTGTACGTGGAACTGCTCGAGCGCGACCGGCGCGCGGCGGGCCGACTGGCGGGGACGGTCTTCGCGCTGCTTCTGGCCGCGGCCGCGGCGCTGGCCTTGATTGGCGTCACGTTCGCGCCGTTGATCGTGCGATTCTTCTTCCCCGGCTTCGACGGCGAACTGCGGGCGGTGACAATCCGGGCGGTGCGCATCATGTTCCCCATGACGGGGGTCCTGGTGCTTTCGGCATGGGCGCTCGGCATCCTGAACAGCCACCGCAGGTTCCTCGTTTCGTACACGGCGCCGGTAGCATGGAACGCGGCGATCATCGCGGCCCTGTTCGCATTCGGCGGAACCCTGACGGGATCGGACCTGGTGGTCGCTGCGTGCTGGGGCGCGTTCGCTGGTGGCGTGCTCCAGCTGGGCGTTCAGTTGCCGTGGGTGCTGCGGCTCGAGCGATCGCTCGGCATCGGCGACCTCGCTTCGCCGGCAGTGCGGCGAGTGCTCGACAACGCGGGGCCCGCGATCCTGGGCCGCGGTGTCGTGCAGATCAGCGCGTGGGTCGACATGGTGCTCGCATCGTACCTGTTCGCGGGCGCCGTCGCCGTGCTCGGCTTCGCGCAGACGTTCTACGTCCTGCCGGTCAGCCTGTTCGGCATGGCGGTTGCCGCAGCCGAGCTGCCGGAGATGTCGCGCCAGGCCGGCGGGCCTGTCGAGGCGCTGCGCCAGAGGCTGGAGAGCGGCCTGCGCGGCATCGCGATACTGGTCGTGCCGAGCGCGGTCGGCTACGTCGCCATCGGTGATGTCATCGTGGCAGCGATCTACCAGGGCGGCCAGTTCCAGCGCCTGGATACTCTGATCGTGTGGATCGTTCTTGCCGCCTACACCGTCGGCCT
The DNA here is from genome assembly GCA_035513345.1 of Longimicrobiales bacterium. Lineage (GTDB taxonomy): Bacteria > Gemmatimonadota > Gemmatimonadetes > Longimicrobiales > RSA9 > DATKCF01. The sequence goes on along the minus strand of DATKCF010000168.1, from coordinate 14,287 downwards.
GTTCGCGTCGACGAGTACGCGACTCTACTCGTCGGCGTTCTACGCGCTTCAGGACACTCGCCGGCCCGCGATCTACGCGGGGATCCGCGTTTTCGCCGCGGCGGCCATGGGCGGCACGTTCATGCTGGTCGCCGAAAGGTACGCGATCGTACTGCCATTCGAGATCGTGCCGAATACGGGCGACATCGAGACCGCCCGGCCGCTCGGTGCCGCAGGCCTTGCGCTCGGTGCGGGCCTGGCGGCGTGGATCGAGTGGACGCTCCTGCGTCGTGGTATGCAACGCAGGGTCGGCGGACTCGAGTCCGGCGCAACGGTTCTGATCCGACTCCTGATTGCCGCCGCAATCCCCGCAGCAGCCGTACGGCTGGTTCTGATCCCGCTGCTCGGCGCTCTGGCGCCGCTCGTGGTGGCGCTGATCGTATTGCCAGCATACGGCGCGGCCTATTTCGCGATCGCGACAATGCTGGGTGTGCCGGGCGTGCGCGACACGGTCAGCCGCGTTGTGCGGCGGTCAGGCGGCCGCCGACGCGGCGCCTGAGGGAACGAACGGGGTACCACTCCGGTCGATCGGAGTGAACTACCGGGGAGTCGATCCACGTTGCCAGCCGCATCGCTCGACAGGAAACTCAGGCACTTGCCGACAGGGCCGGGCGTGTACCTGCTGAAGGACGCGCACGACGAGATCCTGTACATCGGCAAGGCGAACTCGCTGCGCGCGCGGGTCCGCAACCATTTCGCGACCGATGGCACCACGTCGGTCAAGAACATCGAGATGGTGCGCCGGGTCAAGGATGTGGACACGATCGTGGTCGGGTCGGAAGCGGAAGCACTTCTGCTCGAAGCGAATCTCATCAAGTCGCACAAGCCGCGCTTCAACATCCGGTTGCGTGACGACAAGCGGTATCCGTACATCCGCGTGACGCTGTCCGAACCGTTTCCGCGCGTTTTCGTTACGCGACGCCTGACGAACGACGGCAGCCGTTTCTTCGGCCCGTACACGGACGTATACGCGATGCGGCAGGCGCTGGACGTCATCAAGCGGCTGTACACCGTGCGCAGCTGCCGCTACGACCTGCCGAGGGAAGCGCCCGACCGGCCGTGCCTCGACTATCATATCGGTCGGTGCCTTGCGCCGTGCGTCGGATTGCAGTCCGTCGAATCGTATCGCACGATGATCGGCGAGGTGCTGGAGGTACTCGGCGGCCGGGTGGGCGGTGTCCGGCAGCGCATCCAGGCGACGATGACGGGCGCGGCGGCGGCGCTCGACTTCGAGCGAGCGGCCGTGCTGCGAGATGTGCTTGCGGGCCTCGACAACATCGAGCAGCGGCAGCGAGCGCTCGATGTCCGCGAACGCGATCTCGATGTACTCGGCGTGGCGCGCGATGGCGACATCGCGTGCGCCGTGCTACTGCGCATCCGCTCCGGCAAGCTGCTCGGCCGCGAAGTCGACTTCTTTGCGAACGTCGGCGACGAAGCGGATGCGACACTGCTGCGTGCGGCCGCGATGCGCGCCTGGTTCGGACGCGGCGAAGCCGGCCTGGCCGATCTGCCGCGCGAGGTACTGTTCCCGTCGGACTTCGAGGACCGCGACCTGGTCGGCACCATGCTGACGCAGCACGCAGGCAGACACGTGGACGCGCACGTGCCGCGGAGGGGTGACAAGGTCCGGCTGATCGAGCTGGCGAACCAGAACGCTCGACACATGCTCGAAGAGCGAACCGTCATGGCCAGCGATGCGACGACGCGGGCCGATGATTTTCTGTACGAGGTCCAGGAAGCGCTCGACATGAAGGTCGTGCCCCGCCTTGCCGTCTGCTTCGACATCTCGCACACGCAGGGCGACGAAGTCGTCGGCAGCGCGATCGTGTTCCGCAACGGCGAACCGGACAGGAGCGAGTACCGGAAGTTCCGCATCCGTGGCGAGTGGGGGAACGACGACTTCGCGTCGATGGCCGAGGTCGTGGGGCGGTACTTCCGCAGGCGAATTGCCGAGCAGCGTCCGCTGCCCGATCTCGCACTGATCGATGGCGGCCGGGGCCAGCTCGCCGCAGCCGTGCGCGCCGCCGAGGTGTGCGGCGTGACCGACGTGACATTCGCCAGTCTGGCCAAGCGTGAAGAGGACGTCTACGTTGTCAGCCGCCCGGACCCGTTGCGGTTGCCCCGCACCAGCCGCGCGCTGCGCATGCTCCAGCGCATGCGGGACGAGGCCCACAGATTCGCGCACGAATTCAACCGCAAACGCCGCCAGACCAAAACGCTGGCCAGCGAGTTGAACGAGATCCGGGGCATCGGACCGGCTCGCCGGAAGGCGCTGCTGAGGCACTTCGGCAGCGTACGCGCGCTGCGCGCGGCGTCGCCGGCCGACATCGCGACCGTACCCGGCGTCTCGCGCGAGCTCGCGCGGCAGGTGGCCGAACACCGGGGGCGCGAAGCGTGACGAACCATCGAGTGAGGACGTGGTCGATGACAAAGCAATATCGCGGCGCCGCCGGGCGATGAAGCGCGTACTCGTATTCGATCCGTTCGCCGGCATCAGCGGAGACATGACGCTCGGTGCGCTCGTCGATCTCGGACTGTCTGCCGACTGGCTGCGCGCATTCGTCGCATCGCTCGGGCTCGCGGGTGTCGAGGTTCGCGTCGAGCGTGCCATGCGACGCGGTATCTCCTGCGGCCGCGTCGCCTTCGATCTGCCTCACGAACACGCGCACCGCCACCTCCGGCATGTGCTCGAGATCGTCGACCGCACGCCCGCTCCGGAGTCAGTCCGCAGGCGAGCGGCGCGCTGCTTCGAACGGATTGCGGACGCGGAAGCAAAGGTTCACGGCACGACCCGCGAGAAGATCCATTTCCACGAGGTCGGTGCGCTCGACGCGATCCTCGACGTGCTGGTCGCGATGGCGGGCGTCGAGGAACTGGGCTTCGACGCGTTCTGCACACGGCCCGTTGCCATGGGCCATGGATGGATCGACATCGAGCATGGCCGGTTCCCGGTGCCGGCACCCGCCACGCTCGAGATTCTGCATGGCATCGAACTCACAGGATTCGACCTGGCCGGCGAATGCACGACGCCGACGGGCGCGGCGATCCTCGCCGAACTGACGGCTGGGCGGCCCTCGCCGTCGGCTTTCACACTCGAGGCGACCGGGTTCGGCGCCGGCACGCGCGATCCCGATGACCGCCCGAACTGTCTGCGCCTGATTGCCGGCAGCATCAGCGACAGCGCTGAAACGCTCCACATCGTGCAGACCGATATCGACGACATGACGCCCGAGTACATGGCATGGGCGCAGGAGGCCGTGTTCGCGGCGGGCGCGCAGGACGTGACGTCATCGCCGGTTTCGATGAAGAAGGGCCGGACCGGGCTGCGCATCGAGGTGCTTGCACCCGAATCGGCGTTGCAGTCGGTCATCGACGCGCTGTTCCTGAACACCTCGACGATCGGGATCCGCCGCTGGAGGGTCGAACGGCCTCAGCTCGAGCGGACCGAGGAGGTCGTGGAATGGCGAGGCCAGCGGATCCGCAGAAAGCGGGTCCGACTGCCGGGCGGTGCCTCGCGCGCCAAGCCCGAGTACGACGATGTCATTGCGGCTGCGAAGGCTCTCGGCCTCACTGCCGTCGAGGCAAGACGCCAGTTCGACACGGACATGGCCGGTACCGGTGAGCCGCCACCTATCGACGGGTCCGGGGTATGATCTGGGATCCTCCCGAGTGCACAACGAAGAGCGCCGGATTCCGGCCGCCCCGATCTCAAGGCAGGGTATGGTACGGGTAGCCGAAGTCGTGCCGGGCAGCATTGCGGCGGATCTCGAGGTCGAAGTCGGTTCGCGCGTTGTGCGCATCAACGGCGCGCCGGTTCGCGACACGATCGATTTCCGGTTCCGCGAGGTGGACGAGCGGCTCGAACTCGAGATCGCGACCGACGCGGGCGGCAGCACGATCTTCGATATCGAGAAGCCGGCCGGCGAGGCTGTGGGCATCGTGCCGGTGCCGGACGTTGTCAGACAATGCGCCAACAAGTGCGCGTTCTGCTTCATCGATGGCAACCCGGCTGGTGCGAGACCGTCGCTCTACGTGAAGGACGACGATTTCAGGTTGTCGTTCACGTACGGCAGCTACGTGACGTTGACGAACCTCGGGCCGCGCGGATTCGAGCGGCTGATCGAGCAGCGTCTGTCGCCTCTGTACGTGAGCGTTCACGCCACCGAGCCGGCCGTCCGCATGGCCGCGCTCGGTGTGCGGCGCGGCGGCGAGATCGTCGACGAACTTCGACGCCTTGCGGCAGGCGGCATCGACATCCACACACAGGTCGTGCTTTGTCCCGGCCTCAATGATGCCGAGCACCTCGATCGCACGATCGACGACCTGTGGGCGCTCGGCCCGCGCATCCTCACGCTTTCGGTCGTGCCCGTCGGACTCACCCGTTTCAACATCGACCGGCCCGTTCGCCTGCTGACAGTTGCGGACGCGGACAATGCACTGACGAGCATCGATCGAGCACGGGAACGTGCTCTCGCGGAACGCGGCACTGGCTGGTGCTATGCCGCTGACGAGATGTTCTTCATCGCCGGCCGGCGGGTCCCGGACGCGGCGTACTACGATGACTGGCCGCTCACGGAGAACGGCGTTGGCGCCGTCCGCTGGTTCGTCGATTCATTCGAAGACGGGCTGGCGCACGTACCTCGGCTTTCCGGGCGGCGAGTGACCGTCATCACGGGCCAGCGAATGGCGAGCGTCATCGAGCCACTCGGCAGACGCCTGGCCGAAGCGACGGGCGCCGCCATCCGGACGCTGCCGGTGCGCAACGGCTATTTCGGTTCGACGGTAACGACCGCGGGACTACTGGCCGGCATGGACATCCTCGACGCCGTGCGCGAGGCCGGTGGTCCGCAGGCGGACATTGTTCTGCTGCCCGCGGAATCGCTGAACGACGACGCGCACTTCATCGATGATGTCGGTCTTGCCGAACTCGCGGCTGCGCTCGCTCCTGCGCGCGTCGTGCCAGCGCACGAACTCACTGCCGCGCTGATGCCGTGAGTTCCGGCCTCCCCGTTGTCGCGATCGTCGGCCGGCCGAACGTCGGCAAGTCGACGCTGTTCAACCGGATCCTCGGTCAGCGGCGCGCGATCGTCGGCGACCAGCCAGGCGTGACGCGGGACCGCAACTTCGCACTCGCCGACTGGACGGGTCGCGATTTCTTCGTCGTCGACACGGGCGGTCTGGAGCCGGACGTCAACGAGCCCATGCCGGCGGCGGTCCGCAAACAGGTCGAAGCCGCCATTGCCGAGTGTGACGTGCTTGTTTTCGTCGTTGATGGCAAGATCGGGCCGCACCCGATGGATGCACGTGTCGCCGAGCTGTTGCGCAAGTCGAGCAAGCCGGTCGTGCTGGCGGTCAACAAGCTCGATGCGCTGCCGAACGTGGTTGCGCAGCACGATTTCTGGGAACTCGGTCTCGGTGAGCCGATTCCGGTCAGCGCACTGACCGGCAAGGGATCCGGCGATCTGCTCGACGTCATCATCGGCAACTTCGCCGATGGCGATGCCGTCGCGGATCAGGAGGGTGCGCTGAGCGTGGCCGTCATCGGCAAGCCGAACGTCGGCAAGTCGAGTTTCATCAATCGGCTGCTCGGACAGGACCGGCTCGTCGTGAGCGAAGTGCCCGGCACGACACGCGACAGTATCGATACGCCGATGAAGTATCACGGCCGGACCATCGTGTTCGTCGATACCGCCGGTCTGCGCCGCCAGGCCCGCATCGATGCCGGCCTGGAGTACTACAGTGCGCTGCGGACCGAACGAACGATCGGGCGCGCCGACGTGTGCCTGCTCCTCATTGATGCGACGGAGCCGGTGCACATCCAGGATCTGCGCATTGCCGAGAAAGCGTGGCGCAGCGGCTGCGCCCTGGTCATTGCCGCCAACAAGTGGGACCTGGTCGAGCGCGAGACCATGACTGCGGTCGAGTACGAGCGCGCGCTCAAGGCGAGAGCGCCGTCGCTCGAGTCCGTGCCCATCGTGTTTACGTCGGCGCTCACCGGACAGCGCGTGCAACGCGTGCTCGACGTCCTCATCGAAGTGGCCGCCAACCGGGAACGGCGGATCCCGACGCGGGCCGTGAACGAGGCGATCGCCGAGCTGGCGGCCCGTGTGTCGCCGCCTCATCATCGGGGCATGCCCGTCCGGTTCCTCTACGCCACGCAGGCCGCCTCCTCGCCACCCACGTTCGTCGTGTTCGCCAACTATCCGAATGCGGTGCCGGACCATTATGTCCGGTATCTGCGGAAGGGACTGCGCGCCCGCTGGAACTTCGCCGGCTCGCCGGTCCGGCTTCGCTTGCGAGCGCGTTCGGAAACGAGGACGACGTGATCGTCCTGCTGCTCGTCAGCGCGTACCTCGTCGGCGCAATCCCGACGAGCTGGATCGTTGCCCGACTCGTGCGCGGCATCGACCTGCGTGAGCACGGCAGCGGAAACCTCGGCGCGACAAACGCCTACCGTGTCCTCGGCTGGAAGCCGGCACTGCCGATTTTCGCGGGCGATATCCTGAAGGGCTGGTTCCCGACCGCCTTCTTTCACATCTGGGACGGCCGGCCCTCGCCGGACTGGGCGCTCGCGTTCGCCGCCGCCGCCATAGTCGGCCACGTCTGGTCCGTCTGGGTCGGGTTCCGCGGCGGGAAAGGCGTAGCAACCAGCGCTGGCGCTCTGCTGGCCCTCGCGCCGGTCGCTGCCGGCATCGGCTTCGCCGTGTGGGCGGCCATCGTATTCTCGACCGGCTACGTCTCGCTCGGCTCGATCGTCGCCGCGGTGCTGGTCCCGATTCTGGTCGCGGTGCTCGATGGGCCGGGCCCCGTGCTCTGGCTGACGATGGCGCTCGCGGCCTTCGTCACGCTGGCGCATCGTTCGAACATTCGCAGATTGATCGCCGGTACGGAGAACCGCTTCGGCAGCCGGGCGGGGGAGGCAAGATGAGCGGACCTGTTGCCGTTGTCGGAGCGGGCAGCTGGGGCACGGCCCTGGCCGACCTGCTTGCACGCAAGGGCATGCCCGTCCGGATCTGGGCATGGGAGCAGGCCGTCGTCGATGGGATCAACCGGAGTCGGGAGAATCCGGTCTACCTGAAGGGCATCGCGTTGTCCGAACACCTCGAGGCGACGACGTCGGTGCGGGACGCCGTCGCCGGTTGCGACACGATTGTCTCGGTCAGTCCGGCGCAGCACGTGCGTGCGGTGATCGACGCCGCCTCGCCGTCGATCGAACCGGGCGCGACGGTGATCAGTGCGTCGAAGGGAATCGAGAAGGGCACTCTCGACACGATGTCGCAGGTGCTGGATGAGGTCCTGCCCGATTCGTGCGTGACCGCGTTCCTGTCCGGACCGAGTTTCGCCACGGAAGTCGCGCGCGGCCTCGTGACTGCGGTGACGGTCGCCAGCGACGACGAGGCGGCCGCGCTGCACGCGCAGGCCCTGTTCCAGACAAGCTATTTCCGGGTATACACGAGCGATGACGTGATTGGCGTCGAGCTGGGTGGCGCGCTCAAGAACGTGATCGCGATCGCGGCCGGCATGGCGGTCGGGCTCGGACTCGGCCACAACGCCACGGCCGCGCTGATCACCCGCGGTCTGGCCGAGATCGCACGGCTCGGTACAGCGCTCGGCGCGAAGGCGATGACGTTCTCCGGCCTGGCCGGCATGGGCGATCTGATCCTGACGTGTACCGGCGATCTGAGCCGCAATCGCACGGTCGGCGTGGCGCTCGGCCAGGGCCGAACGCTACCCGACATTCTGGCCGGGATGACAATGGTGGCCGAAGGCATCGACACGACTGTGGGCGCGCACGCGCTGGCCCGCCGGGAAGGCGTCGAGATGCCGATCGTCGAAGCCGTACACGCCGTACTGTTCGAGGGCAGGACGGCAAGGGATGTCCTTGAAACGCTCATGCTGCGTGAGCCGAAACCGGAGTTCGGGTAATGACACCGAGAGGGACGGACCAGGATGAACTGTTCCCGTGGGAACGCGAAGCGTCCGATGCAATGGATGCGTCGGCGGCTGCGCCGCCCGCACCGCCCCCCGCGCCCCGGGTCGGCGCCGACCGCATCCGGCCGCGCGACGCGCGGGTCCCGGACTCACGCGATGACGCGGCGATCGGCTCGTCCACAACCGGCCGCGACCGGCCCGTAGCACAGCGCGAGTACTATTCGATCAGCGAAGTCTGCGACCTCGTCGATCTCAAGCCGCACGTGCTTCGCTACTGGGAGACGCAATTCGGACCGCTCAATCCGTCGAAGAACCGGAGCGGCAACCGCGTCTACCAGAAGAAGGAGATCCGGTTGATCCTGCTGGTGAAGCACCTGCTGTACGAGGAGAAGTACACGGTCGATGGCGCTCGCGCGAAGCTCGATCAGCTCCGCAGGAGCGGCAAGCTTCCCGATATCACCGCCCGGGCAATGACGCATGACACGGCCGCGCTCGTCCGCAACGAACTCGAACAGGTTCTGGACATACTCACGCCAGCCCGCACCTGATGCGCATTCTCGTCACCAATGACGATGGCTACCTCGCCGGCGGTGTTCGTGTTCTTGCGGATGCCGCCGCGAGTCTGGGCGATGTGCGCGTCGTCGCGCCCGACCGCGAGCAGAGCGCGACCAGCCATTCCCTCACGCTCCACTATCCGCTGCGCGTGAAGGAGACCGATGGCGCCTGGGTCGTCGATGGCACACCCACCGACTGCGTCGTCCTGGCCATTGGCGAACTGCTCGATGGCCGTCCCGACTTCGTCCTGTCGGGCGTAAACCACGGCGCGAACCTCGGCGACGATGTGCTCTACTCCGGCACCGTGGCGGCGGCGATGGAGGCGACGATCCTCGGGATCCCGGCGGTCGCCGTGTCGTACGCCGGCAAGGACTTTGGCAGACTCGGCGCGTGGACCGACCTGCTGACCCGGTTGCTGCGCCAGCTTCTCCTGCGTGACGACTATCCGGACCAGACCCTGTTCAACGTAAACCTGCCCGCGACCGAACCGGAAAACGTCAGCGGCGTGCGCGTCACGACGCTCGGCCGGCGTGCGTACGTCGGGTCCCTGACCAGAGCGCGCGATCCGGCGGGACGGGAGTACTTCTGGATCGGCGGTGGCGAGAGTACATGGTGGGGAAGCGACAACTCGGATTTCAGGGCTGTGCACGATGGGTACGTCTCGATCACGCCTCTGCATCTCGACCTGACGAATCACAAGCTCCTCGAAGGAGTCGCCGCGTGGGGCCTGAAGCTCTGAACGACGCCCGCTTCACCCGCCAGCGACGCCGCATGGTCGAGACGATCGCGGACCGCGGAATAACGGATCTCGCGATCCTGCGTGCGTTCGACACCGTGCCCAGGCACCTGTTCCTGCCGGCGGCGGTGCAGCACAGGGCGTACGAAGACGTGCCGCTGCCAATCGGCTTCGGCCAGACCGCGTCTCAGCCTTCGCTTCAGGCGTTGTACATGCAGGTGCTCGGCCTGACCTCGGATCACCGCGTGCTCGAGGTGGGTACAGGGTCGGGATTCCAGACGGCGTTGCTCGCGCAGCTCGTGGACCACGTGTACTCGGTGGAGCGCGTCAATGATCTGGCCGCTCGCGCCCGTACCGCAATCGAAGGGATGCGTATCACGAATGTCGCCGTCCTGGTCGGCGATGGGACGGTCGGCTGGTCTCGCTACTCGCCATTCGATGCGATACTCGTGGCCGCTGCGGCGCCATCAAGGCCCGACGCACTGGTCGAACAGCTCGCGCCGGGCGGCCGCCTGCTGGCGCCGATCGGTGACCGGCGCGAGCAGAAACTGACACTGTTCCACAACACGGATACAGGTGTCGAAACTGAGGAAATCACTACGGTCTCGTTCGTCCCACTGGTCGGCCGTTTCGGCTGGCCCGACTGAGGCGTTCGAGCCGGCAACGGTCACCAGCACGACGGCGGATACGGATGGAGTTCATTCTCCAGATCATCGATTTCATTGTCCATGTCGATGTGCATCTCGACGCCATCATTCGGCAATACGGCACGTGGACGTACGCGATCCTGTTCCTCATCATTTTCGCGGAAACGGGCCTCGTCGTGACACCGTTCCTGCCGGGCGACTCGCTGCTGTTCGCGGCGGGCACGTTCGCGGCGCGCGGTTCGCTCGAGCCGGCCATCCTCTTCTTCCTGCTGGCCATAGCCGCCATCATCGGCGATGCCGTCAACTACTCGGTTGGTCGGTATCTCGCGCCGCGGGCCGAACGCGGGTTCCGCTTCATCAAGAAGGCGCATCTCGACAAGACACACGCGTTCTATGAGCGCCATGGCGGCAAGACGATCATCATCGCGCGCTTCATGCCGATCGTTCGCACGTTCGCGCCTTTCGTCGCGGGCATCGGCGCGATGGAGTACCGTCGCTTCGCCATGTTCAACGTGACCGGCGCGATCCTCTGGATCGGACTGTTCGTCTACGCGGGCTACTTCTTCGGCAATATTCCGGCGGTCGAGCACAACTTCACGCTCGTCATCATGGCGATCGTACTCCTGTCGATTCTGCCGGGCATCATCGAGTACGTCCGGCACCGCCGCCGGCAGCCGGCAATCGGGCAGTGAGAATCGGCACCGTCAGTGATCTCGCCTGCACGATGGCGAAGGCGGACAGACGCCGTCGACCAGTCGCGATGATGCTGGCGGCGGCCGCCCTGGCTCTCGCTGCGTCCGCGGTTCCAGGGGCCGGCGCGTCCGCCGCCGCAAGCCAGGACACGACCATGGTTCGGCTTGATAGCCTTCGCGTATCCGTGACACGCGGCATGACACCGCTCGGCCGTCTGCCCGTTACTGTCGCGACCATCGACGCATCCACGATCGGCGGCGGCCAGGCTACCGTCGGCCTGGATGAATCGCTCGACCGCGTGCCCGGCATCTACATCAACAACCGCTACAACTTTTCGCTCGGTGCCCGTATCTCGATCCGCGGACTCGGCTCGCGCGCGGCGTTTGGTGTGCGCGGGATCCGCGTCCTTTCCGATGGAATCCCGCTGACGATGCCGGACGGCCAGAGCAACCTGAACAATCTCGAGCTGGGCACGGCGGCACGGATCGAGGTTCTGCGCGGGCCGTCATCGGCGCTTTACGGCAATGCGGCGGGTGGAGTGATCTCGATCGTGTCGGAACTGCCGCCATCGGCGTTCTCGACCGAGTTCCGGGCCGTCGGCGGCGACGCGGGCCACGGCGGCGTTCGCCTCGATCCGTTCTTCAAGCTGCAGGCCAGGGCCGGCGGGCCGTTGGGCAGCGGCGGCTACACGGCCACCGTGTCACGCATGAAGACGGATGGATACCGGGACTTCTCGCGGGCCAGGCAGACGGTCGTCAACCTCGTGGGCCGGCAGCCGGTGGGCGACAACGCACGTATCGGGGTCGTCCTGAACGTGTTCGACGGTCCTGTCGCCGAGAGTCCAGGCGCCCTGCCGCGCGACTCCGTCGAGAAGGATCCGACGCTCGCGTGGCCGAACAACGTGCGCAACGGCGCCGGCGAAGCGACCCGCCAGATTCAGGCGGGTGTGACACTGGAGAAGTTGATCGGCCGCGACCAGCTCGATGTCGCGCTCTACGGCCTGGGCCGCACCGTCGACAATGCACTGCCGTTCGCGTGGATCGACCTGAACCGGCGGGGCGGTGGCGTGCGCGCGAGCTGGAGCGGTGAACGAGCGGACGGCAGGATCGCGATCACAACCGGCATCGACGTGGAGTGGATGACCGATGGGCGCGAGGAGTACAACAACGACGGCGGCACCCGCGGCACCAATCTCGTTCGCGACCAGACGGACCGCGTATCGAATGCCGGGCCCTTCGTGCAAGCGCTCCTCGGCATCGCGCCGACCGTCGATGTGCTGGCCGGCATCCGCTTCGATGCCGTGCGATTCGAAACGTCCGATCACTTCCTGGCCGACGGCCGTGACGACTCCGGAGAACGCACCCTCTCAGCCGCGAGTCCGACCATCGGTGTGACGTGGGCCGCCTTGCCGGCTGCGACGCTCTACGCGAACGTCGGCACCGCGTTCCAGACTCCGACCACGACCGAATTGATCAACGCGCCACCAGTCGCGGGCGAAACCTGCTGTCCGGGCGGCTTCAATGTCGACCTCGACGCGCAGCGCGCCACAAGTCTCGAAGCCGGATTCCGTGGCAGCGCAGCCGGCGTCGCTCTCAATGTTGCGGCCTACCACATGACCGTTCGCAACACGATTCTGCCATTCCAGGTCGAGGACGGCGACGGCCGCGAGTTCTTTCGAAACGCCGGCGAGTCGCGCCATCGCGGTATCGAACTGTCCGCTGCCCGCTCGTTCGGCAGACACACCACCCGTGTGGCATGGACGTTCAACGACTTCGTGTTCGTCGACGATGGTGATCCCGATGCCGAGCACGAAGGGAACCGCCTGCCGGGCGTGCCCCGCCACCATGTGTTCGCCGGCATCGAGATCGTGCCCGTGCCCGCGATCCGCATCGACCTCGAGGCCGACCACTCGGCCGAGTACTTTGCCGATGACGCGAATACGGCGACGAACGACGCGGCCACGGTGTTCGACATTCGCGTACGCGCTAACACGCGGTTGGGCTCGACCGGGTTCCGACCATTTGTCGCCATCAACAACATCACGTCGACTCGTTACAACAGTTCGGTCGTAGTGAACGGCTTCGGTGGCCGATACTTCGAACCGGCACCCCCGCGAAACGTGATTGTCGGCTTCGAACTGGGAACCAGGCTGTGGCGTTGACCGCACTGTCCGGCGTCCGGGATGCCGGCTACGTTCCGCGTCTGGCACCTGCTTCGGGGTCGTGACGGCCCCCGCCGGAGGGACGCACCATGAACCGTGAATCGTTGAGATCGACGCAAGCTGTTCCGTTTCCGCCCGCGCGGACCAGTGCGGCCGACATGGAATCGGCCGCGGCGCGCGGTCTGATGCTGCTGCCGCCCGTGTTGTCAGGTCTCCTCGCTCCAGCCGTTCGCACGGCTGCGGCGGACGCACCGCCGGTTGATGTTGGTGCCTCGCCGCTGTATGCGCCGACCGCACCGCCAGCTGACGATCTCGACGCGCCGATGGCCGATGTCTTCGACGCAGCCATCGATGACGACGAAACCGTCGAGTACGAGCTGGTTGCCGAGGAAGTCACGATCGATCTGTCGGGATACGCCGAGTTCGACAGCGGCGATGACGATACCTTCGTGCTCGACGTGGAGGCCGGCAGCTTCGAGACTCACGACGAAGCGGCGTCGGTGGTCGATAGCGCGTTCAGCGGCTCCGACGCACTCGGCGAAGAAGGCGAGGATCCAGGCGTCACATGGTACGGCGAGGATGAATCGTCGCCGTGGGACGAGGCCCTCGAGGCTCCGGACGCCGAGATCGTACTCGAGTCCGAGACCGAACCGGCCCACGATCTCGTCATCGAGGGCGAGGAAGGATTCGACGCGGGTCCCGCCGAAGAGGCTGTACCGACCGACGAAAAGGCCGAGCGCGAACTGCGGCACACGCCGCCGCCGATCAGTCCGTGGGATCTCGGCCCCGCTGCCACGTCGCCGGAGGCGACCGAGCGCGCTGCCCGCGCTCACGCGGAGTGGGAGTCGCTCGGACAGGCGCTCTCGGATTCCCTGGATGCCGCCGGCCCGCCAGTCGACGCGCCCGGTCTGCGCGGCTATGACCTCACCGACGAGAAGGCCGCGGAACTCGACGCTGAACCCACGTCGCCGTTCGGCGGCCCGGTGCTGAGTGTCGGGTCTTCGGGACCGGGCGAGTCGGAATCGCCCGTATCCGACCTCGTCCAACGGCTCGAAGCATTCGCCGCCAACCTGCGCGAAGAGGGAACGTCCGCGCTCAACCGCGCACAGGCCGGCGATGATCGGTTCAACGCGCTGCTGGCCAGTATCGCCGCGGGGTTCCTGGCCGGACGCGGAGAATGAGCCGTGACGCACTCGCGCGGCGGGTGCGCGAACGCGTGCGTGACGTCCCGGACTTCCCGACGCCGGGCATTCTGTTCCGCGACATCGCGCCCGCGCTTTCGGATGGCCCGCTTTTCCGCGACATCATCGGACACTTCGCGGACCGTTATCGCGACGCGGGTGCGGACAGCATCGTCGCGATCGAGTCACGCGGCTTTATCATTGGCGCACCACTCGCCGTCGAGCTGGGACTCGGCTTCACGCTCGTCCGAAAGCCGGGCAAGCTGCCATGGAAGACGCTGCGCGTAGAGTACGCCCTCGAGTACGGGACGGACGCGCTCGAAGCGCACACGGACGCGCTAAG
>DATKCF010000167.1:0-6243 GCA_035513345.1 Longimicrobiales bacterium | reverse complement strand
CGGGACTGGGGTTTCGGTCCGGGTACGCCCGAGACCAGCCCTCGGTGATTCCCGTGCGTACCGCGGCCCTGATCGCCGCATTCGGTGCCGTCGCCACTTCGAGTTCCGCACACGGGCAGGATCCCGGAGCCCACGCCGGCCATGTCATGGGCGGCACGGACCCGATGGCGTGGCGCATGCCGCCCATGGACATGACCATGCCGATGCTCCCGGGAATCGACTTCTCGAAGCCCGGTCCCGGTGCCTTCCTGCCCGGCGCGGGTATCGACCCGATGTCGCTGCCCGCGGCCGCATACCGCAAGATCGTCGACCTGGTCGATGGCGATACGCTCGCGCTCACAGCCGGCCTCGTCCGGCGCACCATCAACGGCCGCACATTCGTGATGTACGGCTTCAACGGACAGTACCCGGGCCCACTGATCCGGACGACACAGAATGCGACCGTGATCGTGCGGTTCCGCAACGAGACATCACTGCCGACGACCGTTCACTGGCACGGCCTGCGCCTCGACAATCGCTTCGATGGTGTCCCCGGCGTCACCCAGGACGTGGTCCCGCCCGATGGCGAGTTCGTGTACGAGATCCGGTTCCCGGATGCGGGCATCTACTGGTATCACCCGCACCACCGCGAGGACATCACGCAGGACCTCGGCCTCTATGGCAACATGATGGTCACGTCGCCCGACCCGGAGTACTTCAATCCGGTGAACGACGAGGAGGTCGTCATGCTCGATGACCTGCTGATAGACGAGACCGGTCTCTTTCCGTACGGCCGTGAACGCGCCACACACGCGCTGATGGGCCGGTTCGGCAACGTCATGCTCATGAACGGCGAGCCGGAACTCGAACGCGCGGTCCGGCGCGGCGACGTCGTGCGATACTTCTTCACGAATGTCTCGAACACGCGCGTCTTCAACCTCTCGTTCGATGGCGCACGCGTGAAAGTGATCGGTTCGGATGTCGGTCTGTACGAGCGCGAAGCGTTCGTCAGCAGCATCGTCATTGCGCCCGCCGAACGCTACATCGTCGAAGTCCTGTTCGACTCGCCCGGCACGGTGACGCTGACCAACCGCGTCCAGGCCATCGACCACTTCCTGGGCCGGTTCTACGCGTCCGTCGACACGCTCGGCACGATCGTGGTCTCGTCGGAGGCGACACCGGAGAGCCACCTGCCGGCGTTCGACAACCTGCGCGTCAATCACGCCGTCGTCGCCGACATCGACCGGTACCGCCCTCAGTTCGATCGCGCCGTCGACCACGAGGTCGAGCTGGGCGTCGAGATCGGCTCGATGCCCCTCGGCATGCTGCAGATGATGGCGATCGACACGTTCTACTACCACCCGATGGAGTGGAACGACGCCATGCCGATGATGAACTTCATGTCGACCGGCGCAAACGTCACGTGGTTCCTCCGTGACGTCGCGACCGGCCTCGACAACATGGACATCCAGTGGCGCTTCACGGTCGGCGACGTCGTGAAGGTGAGAGTGTCGAATCAGCCCAACTCGTTGCACCCAATGCACCACCCGATCCATATTCACGGCCAGCGATTCCTCGTTTTGGAAAGAGACGGTGTTCGCAACACCAACTTCGTGTGGAAGGATACGGCAGTGATTCCACTCGGCTCGGTCGTCGATCTCCTGGTCGAGATGTCGAATCCCGGGGACTGGATGGTCCACTGCCATGTGTCCGAGCACCTCGAGACCGGCATGAAATTCGTGTTCCGGGTGGAGCCCGCAACTCGAGACGGAATTCACCGCGGAGAGCGCGGAGAGCGCTGAGGGAACAGAATAAATCGACAAAGAAATATATTTTCTAAAAAAGAAAAGAAAAAAGATACAAGAACAGGACAAAGAGATTGACCAGGATAGACGAAGAACAGGAAAGCGAGAACAAATCGACAAGGCAAGGCAGAATGCAGCGTTTGCGGTGCGCGTGTTGACCACGGCCAGCATGGTCCTTTGTTCGACATGATACCCGCAGTCGCTGTGCTCAGCGCTCTCCGCGCTCTCCGCGGTGATGAAGTTCGCTGGAAACGCTGCCCTCACCCCGAGCACGATGCTGAAAACTGAGGTGACCGTTCCTCCCACCGGAGAATATGATTGATGAAGAAGCCGATGAAGGGCTGGTTGCTGGTGCTCATGGCGGCGCTGGGTGTCGCGCCTGCGGCCGCGGACGCACAGTCGCATGCACGTCCTCCTGGCGAGGAAGGCAGCAGCAACTTCCATGTGCTGTCGCATGTGCCGCTCGGGCAGCCGTTGAGTGTCAGCGACCTCGAGCTGGAACAGGATCTCGACCGGCCGTTCGCGTATGTGAGCCGTATGTTCGTTCACGGGTTCGACATCATCGATCTGTCGGATCCGTCGAATGCGAAGGTGCTGCACCGGTGGCGCATCGAGAATGCGGAGCTGCACCAGGGCACGGGCATGATGGACGCGAAGTACTTCAAGCACGATGGCCGATACTATCTGGTGCAGTCGACGCAGTTTGGCGGCGGTGGCCCGGACTCGGATCTGGGCGCGATCGTCTTCGATGTGACGGGTCTGCCGGACGTCAGTACACTCAGGGAAGTCGCCCGCATGCGCGAGCCGGATGTGCCGGGCGGATTCCACAACATCTTCATGTACAAGCACTCCGATGGCCGGCCGTTGCTGATCACGACGACCAACTCGGAGTTCGCGCATGTGTACGACATGTCGAGGGTGATCCGCGGCGAGAGCGGCCAGGTCGGGCGCGTGCCCGTGCCCGAGGGGACGCAGGGAGTGTTCGGCAGTACGGGCTACCACGACATGTACGCGGCGTATGACCCGGCCAGCGGGCAGGACAAGTTCTACGGTGGCGGGAAGGGCGGCTACCACGTATACGACATCACGAACCCGGCGGAGCCGCAGCACATGTTCTCGCTGACCGGTATGCCGCTGGTACCGTGGGGGCACACGTTCACGCCTACGCCGGATGGTGCGTTCGCGGTTGGTGAAGTCGAGCACCAGTATGCGCCACTGCGCATTTTCGATCTGCGGCCTGGCCAGAGCGGTGAGCAGCGGACGATCAACCGGTCGATCGGTGCATGGACGGCTAACTGGCAGAATCTCTCGCACAACCACGAGGTCCGCTGGCCGTTCGTGTTCGTGTCGGGCTACGAGGATGGCGTCCAGGTCTTCAACATGATGGACCCGGCGAATCCGTACACGGTTGGCTTCTGGGACACGTATCCCGGACCGCCGGCTGTCGGCATGTGCGGCGACCAGAAGTGCAACGGCGCGTTCGGCGTGGATGTCCGCAATGCTGACGGCCTCATCGTCGCGAGCGACATGACTACGGGCTTCTGGGCGTTCCGCATGGATGGCTTCCAGGGATGGAACGGCGAGAACTGGGGCATGCCGAACATCTCGAGCGTACAGGACTGGGACAACGGTCCGGTCCGGCCGCGCGTGACCACGGACGAGCAGCTACCGGGCTCGCGGTAAGCCGCATGGACGTGGATCCGTCGGTTGATTGTCCGTTTAGCCGCGCTGGGCCCGGCCCAACGGACAAACGCCGCGAGATCGGCTCCGCGATTGTCCGAACGGCCGCGCCGGACGCGGGCGATCGGCCAATCGCGAACCCCGAGGCGGCGCCCGTACCACATTCGCCGCTTCATCGCTTCGCCGCGGTTCGGCCGAGCCTCGCCTGTCACGCCCGCTTCGCGATATGGGCCTCCGCGTTCACCGGCCTTCCGTCGTCGACTGATCGATTGCCGGCCGGTTCTCGCGGTTGGCCAGTTCGATTGCGAGATCATGGATGTAGTTCGTGATCTTCGCGTAGTGCGGATAGTCGATGTACTGGGGCTCGTCCGTGGCCTGATGGTAGTCCATGTGCAGGCCGGTGAAGAAGAACGCGATCGGGATGTTGTGTCGCGCGTAATTCCAGTGATCGCTGCGACCGTAGATGTTGTTGTAGCCCGGCCACGTCGTCTCCTCATCGAAGCGATAGTCGAGCACGAGCGGTGATGGCTGCCGGTCATTGACCTCGACCACGGCCTGGCTCAGCTCGACAGACAGTCGCTTCGAACCGACGACTCCGACGTAGTTGTCGCCGCCGCCGATGATGTCCTCGGCGCGACCTCGGCCGATCATGTCGATGTTGAGCTGCGTGATGATCGAGTCGCGCGGTACGGTCGGGTTGTCAGTGAACCAGCGCGATCCGCTCAGGCCGCCTTCCTCGCCGGTATGCCACACGAGCAGGATCGAGCGGCGAGGCTTCTCGCTGGCGAGCGCGATGGCTTCCGCGATCTCGAGCACGGCCATCGAGCCAGAGCCATCATCGTCGGCGCCGTTTCGGATCGAGTCGAGCCGGGCCGGTCGCAACTGGCGCAGGCTGTCCACGTTGACCGAGATGGTCTGCCGCTGTTCAGGCGTGATCTGCTGGAGGTCGCCGCTCGCCATCTGCAGCGCGAGCACAGCCGAGTTGAACGCGCGCAGCGAATCGTGGTCGACCGGGTTGGTGTTGTAGCCGACATGGTCGTTGTGAGCGCCGATCGCGACATACTGGCCGGCGAGCGACGGGTCGCTGCCGCGGATTATGCCGATCACGTTGCGACCGTATTCCGGGACGGGCCGCTCCACGAACTCGAGATTCACCGCGACCGTGCGCCCGGTCGCGCCCGGCGTGAGCGAGGCGAGTGGCGCACCGAACAGCAGCTCGGCCGCCGACGTCGTGAGCCGCAGGTTCGCCTGTTGCGGTTCGGGCGCTGGCGCACCCGCAGACCGGTTGTCGAGCCGGCCCGGCGGGTCGTTGATGAACGCCCGATCGGCCATGTCGAGGTCGTCGAGATTGATCACCGCGACCGCCGCAGCTTCGGTGAGCGGGCTCGGCTGCACATTGCCCCGGCCGCGTCCGCCGCGTCCGCCTCCGCCAGCCCGACCGCCTCGCTGGCCGGCCGGCGGCGGCACCAGGACCACGAACTTGCCGGCTGCCTGTTCCGCGGAGAGTGCATTGGTGGTATCGCCCAGGATACCACCAAAAATGACCTGAGCGGAGCCGATCGGCGCACTCGGCGCGTTGCCGGGCGTTGCGACGAAATCGGTCAGCCAGCCCAGCGCCTGGTCGTCGACGGACAGGCTCGAACCGGACGTGTAGCGGCGCACGACGTACGGCAGGTCCTGGAAGTATGTACCGTTCTCACCGCCGGGCTCGATGCCGAGACGTTCGAGTTCGCGGGCGATGTAATTGGTGGCCTTCATGTTGCCTTCGCGGCCGGTCTGACGGCCCATCATCGAGTCGTGCGCGAATGCGTAGAGCCGGGTCTGAAGATCCTCGATGTCGATTTCGGCACCCGTCGGCCTCGGCTCGACCGACATCGGGTTTCCGTATTCGTTCAGCTCGACCGGCTCCGTGCGATCGCACGCCGAGGCCGCGAAACCCGCGATGAGCGTGACGGCAAGCGACTGCAGCGTTATGGTGCGGACGGTTGTCCATCCTGGTTGCGACATATCGTGCCCCGAGTTCAGGGAATGGATCGGAATCAGCGGCCGCGCGGGACCCATTTCGGCGACCGCCGGGTATGCCAGCCTCGCCCCCCACTGACGGGTCAGGAACCGGCCCGACAGGATGCAGACGTTTCTGGTGAACAGAATGTTGGCAAGATCATCGCGCGCGGCAATGTGTTCGGGCGTCGGGCGCGCCGACCAGGAGTGACCCTACGGAACCGGGATCCGACCCGGTCCGAACCCCCAGTGCCCCCAAATGGAGGACTCGCATGCAGATTCGCCAGCTGATCCCCGTCATTGCCGTTCTGGCATTCGCCTCGCCAGCGGCGGCGCAGAACCAGTCCGTCAACTCCGTCAAGCCCTTGTACGATATGGCGAAGAACTGGATCATCGCGTCAGCCGAGAAGGTCCCCGAAGAGCACTACTCGTTCAAGCCGACGCCGGAAGTGCGCAGCTTCGGCCAGCTGCTGGGTCATGTCGCGAACGCCAGCTACATGTTCTGCTCGGGCGCGACCGGTGGTTCGAGCCCGAGTTCCGGGAACGCGGAGGAGCTGACGTCGAAGGCCGAACTGGTCGCGGCGGTGAAGGCTGCGTTCGCCTACTGCGACGAGGCGTACGCGATGACGGACGCCAGGGCGATGGAGTCGGTCACCTTCTTCCAGCAGACCAACACACGGCTGTGGGTGCTCACGTTCAACGTAGCGCACGATTGGGAGCACTACGGCAACATGGTGACGTACATGCGACTGAAGGGCATCGTGCCACCATCCACCGC
>DATKCF010000166.1:0-27968 GCA_035513345.1 Longimicrobiales bacterium | reverse complement strand
TCGTCGCTCTACATCATGAACGCGGACGGCTCGAGGCCGCGCAAGCTGCTCGACGGGTCGTCGCCGCAGTGGTCGCCGGACGGTTCGCGTATCGCCTACACCGCATCCGGCGAGCCCGATGGTACGCAGATTTTCGTCCGGTACATGGACGCCGAGGGCGCCGCGACGCAGATCACGCGTCTGACGCGCTCGCCCAGCAGTATCACATGGTCGCCGGACGGGAAGTGGATCGCGTTCACGCAGTTCGTGCCGCGCGAGGAAAGCTGGGCTGTCGAGCGCCAGGTGACGGCCATGCGGCCACGCGGCGCGACATGGACGGCTACGCCACGCGTGGTCGAACGCCTCGATTACCGGCAGGACCGGCAGGGCTTCACGCAGGCCGGCGAAACGCAGATCTTCGTGGTACCGGCGGATGGCGGCACACCCCGCCAGATCACGAGGGACGAGTGGGGTGCCGGGTCGCCCAACTGGACGCCTGACGGCCGCACGATCGTCTTCTCGTCCGGTCCGCGCGTCGAGGATGCCGAGTACGTCTGGCGCGAGTCCGAGATCTACGCAGTCGACATCGAGTCCGGCGAGGTCACGCAGTTGACGAGCCGCCGGGGTCCGGATGGCAGCCCCGTCATATCGCCCGATGGCCGCCTGATCGCCTACACGGGCAACGATTTCGGCGACTACACCTACGACGATTCCGAGCTGTACGTCATGAACATCGACGGCAGCGGGTCGCGCATGCTTGCGAACATCGACCGTTCACCGGGCAACCTCATCTGGGCACGCGACGGCTCCGGCGTCTACTTCACGGCGTCGAGTGAAGGCGCGAGCAACCTGTGGTTCGCGCCGTTGAACGGCGAGGTGCGCGCGGTCACCGAGGGCAGGCAATTGCTTGGCGTCAGCGCGATCCTGGCCGACGGCACGGTCATTGGAACGCGTACGGACCCGCACGAGCCGGGTGACATCGTCAAGTTCAACATTCGCCATCCGACCGTGTTCACGAAGCTGACGGATGTCAACGCCGACATCCTGCACGGCAAGAAGCTGGGCGAAGTCGAGGAAATCTGGTACTCGTCCGTCGATGACTACCGGATCCAGGGCTGGATCGTCAAGCCGCCCGACTTCGATCCGACGCAGAAGTACCCGCTCATCCTGTCGATCCACGGCGGGCCGCACGGCATGTACAACACGGGCTTCAACTTCGGCTACCAGGATCACGCCGCGAACGGCTACGTCGTGCTGTACACGAACCCGCGCGGCAGCTCCGGCTACGGCAGCGAGTTCGGCAACTCGATCAAGAACGCGTATCCCGGTAACGACTACGATGACCTGATGAACGGCGTCGATCAGGTGATCGAACGCGGCTACATCGACACGGAGAACATGTTCGTGTACGGCTGCAGCGGCGGCGGTGTGCTGACGGCGTGGGTCGTCGGTCACACGAACCGCTTCGCCGCCGCTTCGTCGAACTGCCCCGTGATCAACTGGATGAGCTTCGTCGGCACGACCGACGGACCGAACTGGTATCGCAACTTCGAGCACTACCCGTGGGAGGATCCGAGTGAGCACCTGCGCCGGTCCCCGCTCATGTACGTCGGCAACGTGACCACGCCGACCATGCTGATGACCGGCGAGAACGATCTGCGCACGCCGATGTCCCAGACGGAGGAGTTCTATCAGGCGCTCAAGGTCCTCAAGGTCCCGACCGCCATGGTCCGATTCGCCGACGAATGGCACGGGACCAGCTCGAATCCGTCCAATTTCCTGCGAACGCAGCTCTACCTCAGGGACTGGTTCAAGAAGCATTCGCGCGGTGCGCTCAGGACCGTAACCGATGAGAGTGGCTGAGCCCGCTGCTCCGGTTCACCGATGTATGTGGGCCCGTCGTCCGGTTCGGACGGCGGGCCCTTCCTCTGACGCCCCGGACCGGCATCCGTCGCGCTCTCCTGTTCGCCCCATCGGCCTCATGAGCGGCCGACGTCCAGTCGATACTCAGCAGGCGAAGGACAGGCAGGCGGGCACCACCACGGATGGAGTGCATCGGAGCGATCGGAACCATGGAAACGCCAGGCGCATCCCGCGCTCAGCAGATCCGGATCCGCCCGCCCGGCCCCGGTCTCCTCGCCATTGCGTTCCTTCTGCCGTTCGCTCATCCGACGCTTCTGCCCTTCGTGGGCGCACCCTCTCATCTGCTCTGGTGGCTGCACGTCCTGCCCGTCGCGTTCATAACGTACCGCAAGGGCGAAATGGGCGCGTGGATCGTCGTGCCTGCGAGCGCCGCGATGCTGGTCGCTGGCGAGCGGCTGTTCGGCCTGGGCTACGGCCAGCCCGCGGGCTGGCAGACGGTGATCGCGCTGGCGGTCGCGCTCACGTTCACGAACCTGCTGGTCGCGGGGTTCGGCCTGTTCGCCCGGCGAGGCGAGTCTCGCCTGCTGCACCAGGCATCGCACGATGCGCTGACCGGTCTTCCGAACCGCGCCTACCTCGTCGAACTGCTCGAGCACGCCGTCGCCATGGGCAGGCGCCGGCCCGGCGACTACCGGTTCGCCGTCATGTTCCTCGACATCGACCAGTTCAAGCGTGTCAACGACAGCCTCGGCCACGTGGCCGGCGACCGTCTGCTGACCGATGTCGGACGCAGACTGAAACTGGCCGTCCGCGAGGTCGACACCGTGGCCCGGCTCGGAGGCGACGAGTTCGGCATCCTCCTCGATGACCTGGCCGATCTGCACGATGCGCTCAGGGCGGCGGACCGCATCCGCGAAATGCTGAACCAGCCGTTCCACGTCGGCCGTCAGGAGATCGTGATCAGCGCCAGCATGGGCATCGCCACGAGCACGGCCGACTACGACCGCGCCGAGGACATGCTGCGCGACGCGGACACGGCCATGTACCGCGCGAAGTCGGCCGGCCGCCGACGGGCCGAGGTGTTCGACGTCGAAATGCACCGCGAAGCCGTCGCACAGCTCGAGATGGAGACTGAGCTGCGCAGGGCCATCGAGTCCGACCAGCTCTCAACCGTGTATCAGCCGCTCGTCCGCCTGTCGGATGGCACCGTCACCGGCTTCGAGGTTCTGCTGCGCTGGCAGCACCCCAAGCTGGGCGCCGTGCCGCCCACGCGCTTCGTGGCCGTCGCCGAGGAGACCGGCCTCATCGGCGCGCTCGGCGACTGGGTCCTCGATGAAGTCTGCCGCACCGCGTGCGGCTGGCGCGACCGTGGCATCCTGCCAGCCGACATCAGGCTGCATATCAACCTGTCGCCGCGACAGCTTCAGCAGCCAACCATCGTCGAGGGCATCCGCGAAGCATTGCACCGCTACGCACTGCCCGGAACCATGTTCGGCCTCGAGATCACAGAGACAGCCGTCATGGCTGACCCGCACGCCAGCGCCATCAAGCTGCGCATGCTCAAGGACATGGGGCTCCGCCTGTCGATCGATGACTTCGGTACAGGCTACTCCTCGCTCGGATACCTCCAGCGGTTCCCGATCGATGTGCTCAAGATCGACCGCTCCTTCATTGCCGGCATCGGCGAGGCCGGCAAGAACACCGAGATCGTCCGTGCCGTGGCCGCGCTCGGCCGGGAACTCCACCTCGATGTCGTCGCCGAAGGCGTCGAAACCGCCGCCCAGGCCCGAATCATGACCGCCCTCGGCTGCGACCTGGCCCAGGGCTTTTACTTCGCCCGACCGATGCCACGACGCAGAGCCACCGCACTCCTCGCCCGAAAAGCCCGCAACCACGCCAGAGCCAACCTCTCCAGCCACCCGGCCGATGAAGCCTTCGCCGTCCGCTGACCCCCGGCCCTGCCCGCCGCGACCGTCGAGCCGTCCCCAGAAACCAGCCCCAGAAACCCGCCCCAGAAACGTTTGCCTCAAGGTGTTCGCGCCCCTACCCGATACTCGATTCCAACGGCGGCGGCCGAGCATTCACTACCACAGAGGTACCTTGACATCCAGGACATCGGCGAGCATCTTGGCCTCGCCTTGTGCAGTCTCGCGGGGTCGAGGTGTTCTCCCCGTACACCGGAATCGACCACGTAGCAGGGGTAACTGCCTTGCACTCGATCGGGGTGCGGGCTATCTTTCCCTGCTAGGCCCGGGTCAGCCCGGCATGCACGACACGGCTTCACCTTTTCCACGCAGCGTCACGACGGACATGGGTTTGGATCGCCTCAGATGGATCCTCCGGGAACCCGGGTTCGGCGCAAACCGCCCTCGTCAGCGGCATGACGCTCAGCGGAATCGGACAGTCGCCGTGGGTTTTTCCATCTGCCGTTTCGAACAGATCAACCCTGAGGGAGGAGTCGCATGGTAAGACACAGGTCAGCATTTTTCGGACTCGCGCTGAGTCTGGCGGTACTGGGTACGACGGCGTGTGAGGACAAGACGGATATTGTCATCCCCGATCCGCCCGCACCGGCACTGCAGATCAGCGTGACGCCCGCAGCCATCACGATCGAAGAGGGCGAGAGCGGTCAGATGGTCGCCCAGGTCACTGGTGGCGCGACGGGTGGTGACAAGAGCGTAACATGGACATCGTCGAACACGTCGGTCGCCACGGTTTCGGCGAATGGCAACGTAGTGACGGTGTCGGGCGTGGCCCGGGGCACCTCGACAATCCGCGCGACGGCCGTAGCCGATCCCAACGTATCGGCTGCCGCGGTTGTCACGGTCGAGGCCGTTGGTGGCGGCGTTCCTCCGTCGATCAGCATCAAGTCGATCACGACGGGCGCGACCAACGTACCGGTCAACATCAACAACGTAGCCGGCCAGATCGAGATCACGTTGAACCTCGAGGTGCCGGTGGGCACCTTCGTGGACCGTGTCGAGATCCTGGCGAACAACCAAGTCATCTACACGCAGTCGTTCACGGGTGTGGATCTCGGACTGGCCGTCGACGAGGCGCAGAACGCGGTCGACCTCGTGGCCAGCTGGAACACTGCGGAGTTCGATCGCACGCAGCTCGGCATTGTCGGCACCGTACAGGGCAACTACCCGAACGGTACGACGACGGTGACGGCGCAGGTGGTCGGGGGACAGGGCACAATCACGGCGACGACCAGCACGAACATCGTGCTGAACAACGTGCCGTTCATCTACTCGCGCCTCAACTATCCGACCGGCGCCGGCATGGCGATCAACGTTGCCACCGGTCTGGCGTGGTACACGGGTGACATTCACGTCACTGCCATGGGCGTCAAGTACAACAACGATCCGGCGAACGACATTGCCAGCGTTACGCTGACAAACACGGGCAGCGACCCGGAGGTCGTCACGGACAATACGCCGGCCGACGGGTTCCAGCTCGTGCTTCAGAAGAGTGGTGGCTCGGCGTTGTCCCGGATCGAGTTGCTGGAGACAGGCGCACCGGCCACACCCCTGGGTGTCGTTCTGAGCCTTGCGTCGGTCACTGCCGGTGGTGCTGGCGGCCCGGCGTGCGTGGTAACGGAGAACACCCCGGTACCGCTGAATCTCGGCTGCGTTGGCGCGGTTCCGGCCAACCAGATGCCGCTTGCCACGCCGCTCAACTGGGACAACGTGGCCCCGGCCATTACACTGTTCGATCTGACCCCGGCGACGCTGGGCTGCGCTCCGGCGCTTGCCTGCTACATCTCGGGCAACCCTGCCACGCCGGCCTTCATTTTTGCGGCGCGTGCCGGATTCTTCACTCACGTAGATGCGGGCGTTGGCAGCCCGACCGTCACGTTCATGGCGGGTGAGCCAGGCAGCCTCATTCCGGTCGCGACCGGCGAGGATCTTCCGGAGACGGTCGTTCCGAGCTTCATCGCGTCGGCCACCACGTGTGACGCGCTCCAGAACTGCCGTACGCAGTTCGCGAGCACGGCAGGAGTCGGCCAGAACTCGGCGACAGGCGCGCAGTTGGTTGGCGTCGACTCGACCGATCCGACGGCCACGGTGGACAATGTCACGCCGAACATGAGCACGAACATCGCGCTCAACCCGGCCTGGACGATCAGCTTCTCCGATGCAGGCGTGGGCCCGTCGGGCTTCAGCGCTCTGCCGGTGAGTGTCCAGCTCAAGAAGACGACGCCTGCGGGTTCGACATGCTACATACCGCAGTCGCCGGTCGATCCGACGGCGGCTGGTCAGGTTGCATGCACGACCAGCAGCGGCGCGATCAACTACCAGGTTGACGACGGCGTCATCGACGTCGATCTGACGCTGGTGCCGGGCACGAGCGAAGGCTACTGGGAGCTTACGGCCTTCGTCCGCGACCAGGCAACGAACTTCAGCAAGCCCAGCGTCGAACGCATCACGCTGAACGACGTAACGCCGCCGGTCATCGGTGGTATCGCTGGTCCGTCCTCGCTGCCGGGTGGCGCAAATGTCACCTTCAGCGCAGGTCTGGCGGACAACGTCGACCTCGGCTGGATCGAGCCGTTCCTCACGTACGGTGCTGGCCCGGTATTCCAGTATCCTGACGTCACGCTCGGTGCCTATGGCGTGGCTGATGGTCTGGTCAGCACGACGACCGGCAACTTCACGATCGGCGGCTTCGTCCGCTCCGTGGAGGCCAACCTCGCCACCGGCCGTTCGGGTGGCGTGGTCAACGAGGCTTCGCGGGTCGATTTCAATGTGTTCGACATCGCAACCAACACGGCGAACGCGTTCGTCAACATCACGCCGGCAGTTCAGTTCGCGGCGGGTGGTGCGATTCCGGCGCTGTCGGTGATTGCGCCGACGATCTTCGCACCGGCTGACGTGGCCCACGGTAACTTCATTCACCAGGCACCGTCGGCCCCGCAGGTCTGTCAGGGCACGGCCGCTGCTTGCGGCGCTACGCCGCCTGCCAGCACGGTGCTGAGCGCAACGATGACCGGTCCGAACGCTACGTTCGCGAACCCGTTCATCCGCGTTGAGTTCTACTACCAGGATCCAGTGAATTTGCGCTGGTACCTGATCGGCGTCGGCGCGGCGAGCGCTTCGGACAACACCGTCACGACGACGCGGACGTGGACGTACAGCAACACGTGGACTGTCACCGGTCTCACCGCTTCTGACGGTGCTGCACTCCACAACGGTCACTTGAGCTGGCCGCTTGGAGGTCTGCCGCTCGTAGCGGTCGGCGTCCACAGCACTGGTTCCGCGATCATCTCGACGGGTACGCCGCAGACGATCGATATCACGGCTACCTGATCCTCTTCACAGCAGTCTGAAGAGTCGGAAAGGGCTCCACCGAAAGGTGGGGCCCTTTCCTATTGGGGAGAAATCGTTTTCTGGGGCTGGTTTCTGGGGCTGGTTTCTGGGGCGTGTTTCTGGGGTGCGTGGGTGGAGGGTCCCGGCGTCAGCGGGCGCGCCGTGCAGGGGCCATGCTCGCCTCCCGCGAGGCCGGACCGGCGCCGGTCTCACTGATCCGCGCGGACCCCAGAAACGAGCCCCAGAAACGTTTCCATCATACATTCCGGGATGACTCAGCCAGGCGACCTGCCCGTTTCGATCGTCGCACCGGTACTGGCCGGGTCGCGGCCGACGTTCAGGGCTGTGGCGTGCACCGTGGTTCCGGCTGCCGCATCGCTCGACGAGGCCGGCTGGCGAGACGTCGAGACGATAGTAGAAACTGCGCTGGCCGCACGGCCGGAGCACATGCGTCGCCAGCTGGCGACGTTCCTGCGGGTGATTCGGTGGCTGCCGGCGGCCCGGTTCGGCCGCACGTTCGGCTCGCTCGATCCCGGTCGCCGGGCCCGCGTGCTGTCCAGCCTGGAGCGGTCGCGCGTGCTTCTTGTGCGCCGGGGGTTCTGGGGGCTTCGTACGCTCATCCTGATGGGCTACTACGGGCGGCGCGCGGCCGCGAACGCAATCGGGTATGGCGCGACACGGGACGGCTGGGATGCCGTTCGCGGCGGCGCCGCCGGGGACGCGGCCCGGGCGGAGCCGTTGTGACCGGGATCGAACGCGACATCGTCATCATCGGGTCCGGCGCTGGTGGCGGCGCTGTCGCTTCGGCATTGGCGGGCCTGGCGGCGCAGGGCGCGCGCATCCTGGTGCTCGAACAGGGGCCCCGCCTGCGCGAGGATGAGTTCACCGGCAACGAACTCGACATGGCGCCCGCGCTCTACGAGGACGGCGGCGGTTTCCTGACGGCCGACGGCACGATGACGCTGGCATTCGGCCGCGTGTATGGCGGATCGACCGTTGTGTACACGGGCACGTCGCTGACCGCGCCCGAACGCGTGATCCGTGACTGGGCCGTGCCCGGCCTCGATCACGCCGACATTGCGCGCCGCAGCAGGGTGTACGCGCAACAGAACAATGTGCACCTGCTCGAACGCGACCGGCTCAACGACAACAACACTCTATTCGAGCTGGGCTGCCACCGCGTCGGTTTCGCGTGCGAACAGTTCCCGGTCAACCTGCGTGGCTGCCGCGGCTCGAGCCTGTGCAACCTGGGCTGTCCGAATCAGGCGAAGCAGGGCACGAACCGTGTGCAGCTTCCCGCCGCCGAGAACGCGGGCGTCGAGGTTGTGACGCGCGCGCGGGCTCTGCGCATCGAGGAGCGTGCCGTTGTTGCGAGCGTGAGCGCGAAGCCGGACGGCTCGAAAGGCGAGCCATCCGAGTGGCTGAGCGGCGATTACCGGATCAGCGCGAAGTTCATTGTCGTGGCCGGCGGCTCGATCGGCTCGACCGCGCTGCTGCTGCGGTCGGGCCTGGGCTCTCGCCTGCCGCGGCTCGGTCATGGCTTCACCTGCCACCCCGCGCACATTCTCGTTGCCGAGCACCAGAGCGCGATCACGAACGATGTCGGCCACCCGAAGAGCTTCTTCGTCGACCGCGCGGCCGACGAAGGCTTCGTACTCGAGACCTGTATGTACTTCCCGTTCACTACCGCGAAGAACCTGACAGGCTTCGGTGAAGCGCACACGGCAATGATGCGCGCGTTCCCGCGACTCCAGATGATCCTTGTGCTGGCGTGCGACTGCGCTACAGCCGCCAACCGCATCGCCATCGACCGCGAAGGCCGGCCCGTCGTGCACTACCGGTTCACGCCGGACGTGATCGCGTCGATGGTGCGCGCCACGCGCGCGGCCGCCCGCATCTTCTTCGCCGCCGGCGCCATCCGCGTCCACGCACCCGCCGCAAACCCGCACGTGATCGAGGAACACGAATCGGATCGCCTCGAGGACCGGATCAGTGCCCGCCATTTCCTGCCTGGCACAACAACGGTTTCGGCCGCCCATCTGATGGGCGGATGCGCCATGGGCCGCGACGCTTCGGATTCCGTGGCCGACGCGTGGGGCCGCGTCCACGGCATCCCGTGGCTGCGCGTCGCCGACTCGAGTCTCTTCCCCGATGCGTTACAGATCAATCCTTATCTTACCATCATGGCGCTTGCGGATCGGGTGGCGGAGCAGGTGCAGCGCGATTATCTCGGGTGAGAAATCGTTTCTGGGGCTGGTTTCTGGGGCGGGTTTCTGGGGTGCGCGGGTGGAGAGTGCCGGCGTCAGCGGCCGCGCCGCGCAGGTCATGTCGGGTCAATGCCGACCGGCGCCGGTCTCATTGATTCGCGCGGACCCCAGAAACCAGCCCCAGAATCGATTTCTCGCCCTTAACTCGCAGTTTCTCGCAGTCCAACCTCCAGCAGCAAAATCAGGAGCGCGCGCTGGACGGCCCGTGCGGCGTCGCGGTCGACCCAGTACTCCTCGGGCGCGTGGCTGTTGCCGGAGATGCCGCCACGGCCGATCGCGACGGCCGGGATGCCGAGCGATATCGGGATGTTGGCATCGGTCGAAGAGGTACGCGCATCCGGTTCATCGCCGAGGTGGGCGGTCGCGGCCAGCACGCGCTGAACGAAGGGCAGCGAGGTGTCGGCAATGCCGGACGGCCGGTCGCCGACAAGCTCGACATCGACGGTGAGCGCATCGCCGCTTCTGCGGTCGGCGTTCTCCTCGCGAAGAGCGCGTTGCACGGCATCGAGGAAGATGGTGTCGATGCTCATGAGGCGAGCGCGGTCCTCCGATCGCATGTCGACTTCCATCCATGCTTCGAACGCGATTGAGTTGACGGAAGTGCCGCCGCCGACGCGGCCGACGTTGTAGCTGGTGCGAGGGCCGGTTGCGGTGAATCGGGCGGCGGCGTCGTCGAAAAGCGCGATGGCGCGGCCGAGCGCATGGAGCGGGCTGGCGGCGCCGAACGCGCCCCATGAGTGGCCGCCGGGTCCCTCGTACGTGATCCGATAGCGACGCGAGCCCAGCGCGCCATTGGTGATTGCGCCCTCGCCGCCGCCGTCGACCGAAATGAACGCGTCAATGCGCGGACCATCCTCGCGGAACAGGTGCTTCACGCCACGCAGGTCGCCCAGCCCTTCCTCGCCGACCGTTCCGACGAAGAGCACATCATCGCGGGTCTCGATACCGGCTTCTTCGAGCGCGCGCAGCACGGTCAGCACGACGATCAGTCCGCGCGTGTCGTCGCCTACGCCGGGCGCGAACAGCGTGTCGCCGCGCACCGTGACGGTGACGTCCGTGTCCTCGGGGAAAACGGTGTCGAGATGACCGGACAGGACGAGCGAGCGGCCGCCGCCGCTGCCTCGCCGCAGACCGAGCACATTGCCCACCGCATCCGTCCAGACGGAGTCGGCGCCGGCTTCGCGCAGCATTGTGGCGAACGCCCGGCCGCGGGCCTCCTCGCCGAACGGTGGCGCAGCGATCTCGGTGAGCCGGATCAGGTCGGCGCGGGCGCGTGGGTTGTCCGCGTCGATCCACTCCATCGCGCTGCGGACATCGAGCCGGGCCGCGATGGCAGCGGCTTCGGCGCAGAACCGGTTCGCCGCCGCGTCGCATACGGAGGTCTGCGCGGAAGCGGGAGGCGCCAGAGCCAGGAGCAGAGGGGCCGCGAGCAGCATCCGCCTGACCGCACGCGAGCCCTGCGAGTTACGAGCCGTGAGTGCCGTGCGGACCGTCAGTGTCTGGGGGTCGGACAGGGCGTGCTCCATTGTTATTCCTGCGTCGAAGCTCGAGGGGGTTCGGTCGAGGCACGTCGGACCCCGGCCCGGCGCGACACTCGCGAATCGGCCATCAATTGGGTTTGCCGCTTCCGGCCGGTGCGGCGGGGGCCTGCTCGACTCCCAGCGGTATCTCCGCTTTCAGGTCGTTGTCGACGAAGACAACGAAGTTGTAGCCGCCCGTCTTCGCGAGCTGGAGATTGTTGAGCGTCAGGATCTGGTTCGTGGATGTGGAGAGCACGGACGTGCCCTGCGGAAACATGTCGCCCTTGACCTCGAACACGGTCTCGCCATCGGGATCATGCAGCCGGATCTCGATGTTGTGCGTCCGGTTCCGCTCGGTCGAATGGGCTTCCAGCCGCAGGATCAGGTGCATCTGCGGGTGCACCACGGGGATCTGCTGGACCGTGATGCGGTCGAAGATCCCGAGAATATTGAGCTTGCCTTCGCCCGTAACGTTCGCGTAGTCAGCGAGCAGGGCGAGCTTGACCTGCATTGGACAATCCCATCGCAGAATTGGCGTAGCCGTCGCGCTTCGGCGAGGCACGAAGCCTCAAGATACAGGCGGGCGGCTGGTCCGTCGAGCGGCATGCGACACGGTGCGGCACGATTCCGTCAGTCGGTGATCGACCGGGCGCCGGCAAGCTCGCCGGGCTGGCGCCCTGCGGATCCGCTTGACCGACACGCTCCCGTGACACCTATTGCAGGTCGGGGACGCTGCCCCCCCATTTCGGGCCGACGGTCCCTGCCCTCGCCAGAACCCACTCGCGCTGACAGGAGGCCCGCCATGACCATCAACGAGATCCTCAGGGACAAGGGTCGCGACGTAATCACGATCGAGCCGGAGCGCACGGTTCTCGAGGCCATGCGACTGCTGGTCCACCACAACATCGGCTCACTGGTCGTGGTTTCGGACGGCCAGATCCACGGCATCATCACCGAGCGCGACGGTCTCCGGCTGGCCGCCAACGATCCTGCCCTTCTCGCAATCAAGCGGGTCGCGGAAGTCATGACGGCCACCCTCATCACCGCGGTCGCGACCGACGCGCTGCATCACGTCATGGACCTGATGACGCGACACCGCGTCAGGCACGTGCCGATCATGGAGGAGCACCGGCTGGCCGGCATCCTGTCAATCGGTGACCTCGTCAACGCGTGCCGCGCCAGCGCGGAAGCGGAGAACGACCAGTTGCGCGAGTACATCCGCGGCACGACCGCCTGAGACCGGACGTACAGCCGTTCGCGCGAACGCTGCAGCAGCGGGTCGAGGGCGAGTCCGGGCCTTGTCGCCCTCCATTATGAGGGACACGGTTGCGGCGGACCGGCCGGCCGCCCGATAATTGCCGGCGATGCTGAACCGTGCGCTTGGCCGGACCGGCTGGCGGGTGTCCGAAGTGGGGTACGGCGCCTGGCAGATCGGCGGCACGATGTGGGGCGAGATCAGTGACGATGCCGGCCGCGCGGCGATCGAGGCTGCGCTGGACGCCGGCGTCGATTTCTTCGACACGGCCCTCGCCTACGGACATGGCCGGTCGGAGCGTGTGCTCGGCCAGACCCTGCGCTCGGCCGGCGAACGCGACCGCCTCTATGTCGCCACCAAGGTGCCGCCGCTCAACTGGCAATGGCCGGCCAGTCCCCATTCGAGAGTCGCCGATGTGTTTCCTGCCGACTGGATCCGCGATTGTGCTCTGCGAAGCATGGGCAACCTCGGCGGCGATCCGATCGATCTGCTTCAGCTGCATGTCTGGACGGACCGGTGGACGGACGAAGCAGAGTGGTACGAAACGCTCTGTGCGCTGCGCGAAGAAGGTGTCATCCGCGCGTTCGGCGTTTCGGCCAACGACCACGAACCACAGGGCGCGATAGGCGTTGTCCGGTCCGGCCGCGTCGACACAGTGCAGGTCATCTACAACGTATTCGACCAGTCGGCGGAGGCCGAACTGTTCCCCGCGGCGCAGGCCGCCGATGTCGGCGTGATCGCGCGAGTGCCATTCGATGAAGGATCGCTCGGCGGCACGTTCAAACCGGACACGACGTTCCCCGACGGCGACATGCGGCGGGTCTACTTCCAGGGCGACCGCCTCGAGAAAACAGTCCGCCGAATCGAACGATTGAGGCCGCTTCTGGAGTCGGGCTCACAGTCGATGGCGCAGGGTGCGCTGCGCTTCTGCCTGTCGCACGCCGCCGTTTCCACCGTGATACCGGGAAGCACGAATCCCGACCATGTTCGCGACAATGCCGCGGCGTCCGACATGGGAATGCTGGACCCATCCTCACGCATCAGGCTCAAGTCCCACGCGTGGGCCCGTAACTTCTATCCCTGAGAGAGACACGTTTTCTATCCCTGAGAGAGAGACTCGTTTCTGGGGCTGGTTTCTGGGGCTGGTTTCTGGGGCGGCACCTGAAACCAGTCCGACGCCGATTCAGTCTGTGATCGGGTGATGCAGACAATCGATGACGTGTTGCAGGACGGTCCGGTTGCGGAGCAGGCCGGGATGCGTGGTGAATGGCACATGGAAATCATCCGCGCCGTCGAGGATGGCGTTGCGCGGGGGCCAGACGCGGGTCTCGAAGTGGGTGCGGATCGTGTACGTCCGGACGTCGTCGGGGATACCGGCGTCGTCCAGCTGGCGGAGGAACTGGCTGCCGGGCCGCATCTCCCTGCCGCCCCGGCCCCAGGCCACCCAGGCCAGCCACGTGCCGGCGTGGGGAGTGCCAATGAAGACCGCACGGCGGATGGGTGTGGGCGTCGGCCCGTTGGCCATGTACCAGCGGGTCGCAAGCCCGCCCATCGAATGAGCGACCACATCGACGCGGTCGGTCCGGCCGCGTGAGCGCAGGCGCTCGACCGCATCGGCTATCTCGACGGCGTGCTCGATGTTGCTCCCCCAGACGTTGCGGAACCGGAGGACCTCGACACAGTCGTCGGTCCAGCCGTGCGCGATCAGGGAGCTTTCGAGCCTCGCCATCTCGCGGGCCCGGCCGTTCCAGCCGGGCAGAAGCAGGACGGGGTGTCGCATGCCGTCTCTCGGACTCACCAGCTGATCTTGCCCTGCTGGGATGTATCGATCTCTTCCGGCTTCCCGGCGCGGAACAGGAACGCCTCCATGTTGGCGGTCAGGAACTCGCGCGCCGGCTTGTCGCGGACGTCGAGCCCGTTGTGATTGATGAGTGCAGTCTGGTACTGTAGCCACTCACTCCAGCAGGCCCGGCAGATCGAAGCCAGAACGCGCTCGCCCAGCTCGTTGCGCAGCGGGGCCCGGTCGAGCTGCTCACCGGGTCGGCCGCAGCGCGAGCACGTGATTTCGGCCATTTCTCTACCCCCTCCGGGTTGGTATTGTCATGACCGATACATTAGCCGGATGCAGGTACCGGTCCAACCCCGCCGGCCTCCGGCAAGGTCGTGACAGGCGAGTTCTCGAGCCACTCGATCGTCCGCTCCACGTCCGCCCGGCGGGTCCGGTGGCCGAGGATGCAGAAGCGCAGCGAATACCGGTTCCGCACGCGCGTCGACGACATGAGCGCGAAACCGCTGTCGCACAACCGGCGCAGCAACTGCGCGTTGATCGCATCCAGTCTGGCCTCGTCGCGAACGCGGCCGCCATCATCATCGATGCGGCGGAAGCAGACGACACCGAGCGTGGCCGGGCTCAGGATCTCGAACCGTCCGGACGCGCGCAGCCGTTGCTCCGCAAACGCCGCGAGGTCGATTGTGCGGTCGATCGTGGCGCGGAACGCATCGACGCCGAAATACTGGAGCGAGATCCAGACCTTGATCGCGCGGGCCGATCGCGTCAGCTGGATGCCGCGGTCCATGAAATTGACGGGTTGTTCGCGGTTGTCGCCCTCGGCGATGGCCGCAT
Source organism: Longimicrobiales bacterium (assembly GCA_035513345.1). Lineage (GTDB taxonomy): Bacteria > Gemmatimonadota > Gemmatimonadetes > Longimicrobiales > RSA9 > DATKCF01. The sequence goes on along the minus strand of DATKCF010000166.1, from coordinate 13,149 downwards.
CCTGAAGGTAGTCGGGCAGGACACGGAACGCGCGCTCGAGGTCCGGCCCGTTGCGGACGAGCAGGCAACCGGCTTCGAACGGCTGGTACAGCCACTTGTGCGGGTCGAGCGTCATCGAGTCGGCAAGCCCGAGTCCGTCGAGCGCGGAGAGGCCACGGTCGGTCAGCACGGCAAAGCCGCCATACGCGGCGTCGACGTGCAGCCATACCTGCTCCCGGGCGCACAACTTCGACAGACCGCGAAGCGGATCGATCGCGCCCGTGCTGGTGGCGCCGCCGTTCGCGATCGCGAAGAACGGCTCGAGGCCGGCCGCCCGATCGGCCGCGACCGCGTGGCGGAACGCGTCCAGGTCGAGGCGGAACGCGTCATCGACTGGAAGACGCCGGACCCGGTCGGGCCGGAACCCGAGGATCCGGGCCGCGCGGTCGCATGAGGAATGGCTCTCGGTCGACATGTAGATGACGGCACGGTCATCATGCCCGCCAAACCGGAGCTGCCTGGCCAGCGCGATCGCCGTCAGGTTCGCCGCCGATCCGCCGGACGTGAACAGTCCGCTCGCGTCGTCGGGGTAGCCGACCCAGCCCTTGAACCAGTCGAGCACGATCAACTCGATCTCACTGGCGCCCGACCCGCCCAGCCACGAGCCCTGGAATACGTTGTAGCCGGCGGCGATCAGGTCGCCCAGAATGCCCGGCCACGTCGGCGAGCCAGGCACGAACCCGAAGAATCGAGGATGGTCTACGCTGCCGCCGTGCGGCAGCGCATCGCGGGCCAGTGATTCGAGGATGACGTCGAAGTCGACCGGCGAATCAGGCGGCGGCCGTCGCAGCGCGCGCTCGAGTTCGGCCCGATCGCCCGCTCGCCAGGCAGGCGAACCATCGAGATTCGCCAACCGTTCGACCAGCAGATCGACCACCCGGTACCCGAGCCGCCGCATCGTCTCCGCGTCCAGCTCCAGTTCATTCCGTTCCGTCATGGCGAGCAGTTTTGCCCCGGGCTCGAGCCGCGGTCAAGCTCCGATGCACGACGCCCGCGGCGACCGTTGCCGGCCCGCGGGCGCCATGGATCTTTCAGCCCGAGGCTGCTGGCCAGTCTCCGAAGTGTGTTGAGCATCGAATGCCAACAGACTTCAGTGACGAGCCACTAATAGTCGTCGCGACGATTGAAGCCGCCGCTTCCACCCCGCGGGCCGTCAGGACGATCGCCACGCGGCGGGCCGCTCGATCCGGGCCGAGGCGAACGCGGCGGCGCCGCCGGCGGGTTCAGCCGCACGACGTTGGCCGCCTTCGGGCCCTTCGCTTCCTCGATTACATCGAACTCCACCGGCTCGCCTTCATACAGCACCTTGAAACCGCTGCCATCGATCGAGCTGTAGTGGACGAACACGTCCGCCGCACCCTCCCGCTGGAGGAATCCGTACCCCTTCTCCTGCGAGAACCACTTTACGGTGCCGTTGACACGAGCCATCGCCCGAACTCCTTGGTGTGAATGGTTTGACTGGGCTGAAAAAAACGAGGGACGCCCGCGATGTTTACCGCGGATCCCTCGATCGAGTAGGTGCAGACACAGGTGCCAGAATGGTGCTCGTCCGGAACAGTGAAACCGGGGTCGAAGCTAGTCCGCAGTCCAACACAAGTCAAGGACGATTTGACGCTGGCCGGGACCCGCACTACCCTGTCCGCGCGATCCGGTCGAACCCGCGTATCACTCGGGACCGGCCGACCGCGCACTCCGCAGGAACGGTTCGCATGGCTGACACGAAGAAAGCTGCCGCCTTACGCGGCGCATTCCGGTTCCGGGTCTCGGACTCGCTCGCGGTGCCCCTGCGTGGTCACCTGCTCCGCCTCAGGCTGGTCGACGGTTCACCGTCGATGAAGGAGCTATCGCCGGGCCGGACATTGACGATCGTTTCGCCCGCAGCCGACGAACGCATCGTGACGATCATCGGCCACAGTGCGACGGGCGGCAGGGCGACACAGTCGAGGCTGGATACTACGCGCGAACTCGACGTCGTCATTTCCGGCGAGGATGCGGGCGAGGGCCGGGCCCTGATCGGGATCGGCTGGTTCGCCGTGCCCGGGCATTGATCGCACGCCCGACAGCGATCTGACTTGCACGTCTTCCTCACGGGCGCGACCGGGCTGATCGGCAGCCGCGTCGCCGCCCTGCTCGCCGGCCGCGGCGACACGCTTGCCTGCCTGGTCCGCGAATCGTCGAACACGGGTCCTCTCGAAGCCGCCGGCGCCGACCTCATCATCGCCGACCTCGCCGATCCTGTCGCACTGGCCCGCGGACTCGAGCGCGCCGATGCCGCCATCCATATCGCCGCACTGTACGACATCGGTGTCGTCGATTCCACGGAAATGGAGCGCGTCAATGTTGGCGGGACCGGCGCATTCCTGGACGCCGTTGCACAGGCCCGGACGCCCGTGGCCGTGTACGTGTCGAGCACTGCGGCTCTCGGACCGGCGACGAACGGCGAGGGCGACCCCGACCGCGAGTGGCAGGGGCCGTACCCGTCGGTCTATCACAGGACGAAGGCCGACGCGCACCGCCTGGCCCGCGCCGCCGCGAAAGCCGGCACTCCGGTCACGATCGTGAGTCCGGCATTCGGCTACGGCCCTGGCGACACGGGCCCGGCGGGCCGATTCGTGAACGACATCGTTCGGGGGCGCGTTCCCGGCCTGCTCATGCGGCCGAGCTGGTACTCGTACGTACATGTCGACGACATTGCGGCCGGCATTGTCGCCGCACTCGACCATGGCGCTGCCGCGGCACATTTCGTGTTGGGCGGCGAGGTCGCGACCGTCAACGACTTCGCGATCCGCGTAGCGCGGCTGGCCGGCCGCCGGCCGCCGCCTCTGCGCATGCCGACCTGGCTCGCGCTCGGCACCGGCATACTCCTCGACACCGTGACCCGCACGACCGGCGCGAGCTTCACGATCAGCAGGGAATCGATCGCGGTTTCGGCGGGCCTGCGCTGGGTGCACGCGTACGACGCGACCGTCAGCACGCTCGGCTGGAACCCGCGTTCGCTCGACGAGGGACTGCCATCGGTGGTCGAGTACTTTCTGGACTGAGTCATGGGAGGGCGAAGGCGGTACCGCGAAGAGTCGGTCAGGCACGAACGGCGATCAGGACCTCCCACGGACCGCGGTGGCCTGCGACAGCGGTCCGGAAGCCGCGATCGGTCAGGAACCGCTGCATCTCGGCGGGCGGATGAACGAAGACGCGGAACGGCTGGCGGCGGATGCGTTGAAGGAGGTTGATCGCGCCGATGCCGAAGCGTACCCAGGCGGCATCGCGAGGGTAGGTCAGCGCGATCACGCGGCGTGCGTCGGCTGCGGCGGCAGCGAGAAGGTCTGGCCAGACGGGATAGCAGCAGACGACGCGGTCCATGACGACCAGATCGACATCCGGCAGGTCGGCCGCGCGGACGACGTAATCGGCCAGCTCGATATCGAGTTGGCCCGCCACGCCGAACTCATCGGCCATGCGGCGGGCGGCCGAGACGTATGCCGGGACGGCGTCGACAATCGATGCTCTGTCAACGCCGTGCCGGAGCAGTGTGATGGTGAAACCGCCCACGCCGGCGCCGACCTCGCGCGAGGTCGTGCCCTTCAGCGGGATCGCCGACTCGATCGCGTCGAGCAGTCGGCGCGACCGCACGGGCAGACCGCTTCGTCTGAATCGTCTGGCTTCGTGGCGGGCGACGCGCTCACCAAAGATGTCGTTCAGCCCGACCGTGCAGCAGTCGCATGGCATTCGACGTTCAGCGATCGGCGGACGGCCGGCCCGCCGTCCATTTCATGAACTCGAACGCGGTGTGACAGGAGCGGCACCAGTACGTGGCCACGGAGAGTTGCGGTCCGAATGGTGACATCAGATGGGTCTGTGTGCCCTCACAGAACGGGCAGGCAGGGTGCTCGGGCAGGCCGAACTCGGCGGCGTCGTGCTGCTGCTCGGCCATCAGTCCATCAGGAACGCGCGATTCTTGTCGCCGCGGACCTGCCGGATCGTCGCCGCGTCCGGTCCGTCCGGCCGGGTGCGGCGAGTCGTTTCATTGAAGCCGTCGAACGCCGGTTCGGTCAGACCGACCGGCGAGCCATCGAACGCGCTCGCCAGCAACGGCGCCATGCGCTCGGCCAGCCGTCTGCGCAACTCGCTGCCCGCCGCGGCCGCGACACCCGAATCGACCAGTGCCTTCGATCGGTCCGAATCCGGGCCGAACCAGCGGAACACGGCCGGTGCAATGCGTTCGATCGCGTCCGCCATCGCCGATCGCGAGTCGTCGCCACCGGCTGCGAGGCGCCTGAGCCAGGCCGCACCGTGCGCCGCGTGGAACCGCTCCTCGTCGAGAAGCTTCTCCACCCGCTGCCGCAGCATCGGGTATGACGAACCACTGAACGCTTCGAACTGAACGGAGAGTGCGCCATCGACGAGAGCATTGCACGCGACGAGATCGTGCCAGGTGCCGGGCGCACTGTCGAGGACCTCGATGTTCGCGTAGTCGCCCGGCTCACGGCCGTGCTCGAGTTCGTCGACATCCTCGCCGAAATCCTTCAGCAGCGCGTACAGCAGGCGGCCGTGGCCCCACTCGTCCTGCGCCATGCTGGCGCACGCAATGCCCGCTTCCAGCTCGGGCGCGCCGAGGATCCAGCCGGCATACCGCATACCCAGCAGCCGCTTCGAATCGGCCAGCACGAGAATCAGGTCGCGGACCGGACCGCGTACTTCGCTGCTCAGCTCGTCCGCCACCTCACGCCCCCCCGTCAGCGGACGAGGTGTCCGCGTCGCCGCGATTGAAGACTTCGTGGAACCGGTCGCGCGCGACAATCCACATGTCGAACCACTTCTCCTCGTCGTAGGTCTCGTACGCGTAGACCTTCGCCAGGTCGTCGTCGGGCGCGTTCAGGTTGCCGATATGGCGCAGCGGTTCGCCCCGGCTCTTGCGCGCGAAGATCTCGTAAACGGTCTGGTAGGCCATCAGCCAACGCGCTCCACTCAGGCCGCCACGCCGCAGCGGCGCAGCGCTGCACGTCCCTCGGCCGTCATCCGATCCACAGTCCACGGTGGGTCCCAGACGACGTTGATCTCGACCGCCTCCACGTCCGGCTCTGCCATCAGGCGGTCCCGCAGATCGTCGCGGATGAAGTCCATGCACGGACACGCGGTCGCCGTGAACGTCAGGTCGACGGCCACGGTCCCGCCTTTACGCCGGATCGCGTAGACCAGCCCGAGATCGACCAGGCCGACCGGCAGCTCGGGATCACGAACCTCACGCAATGCTGCCCAGAGCGACGCGGTCGCGGGATCGGCGCCGGGCACTTCAGGCGACGTCGTCGCCCCGGTCTTTCCGTCGGTCAACTGCCAGGCTCCCGTTTCAGCTTCGGATCCGGCATCTCACGCAGCCATCATGTCGCGCAGCGGCGAGTGGCTGCGGCGAACGGACTCGACGTACTCAACATTCATCGGTCCGCGTCGTTTCCAGCGCTCGAACACCTTGTCCCAGCCGATCTGACCCGACGCGAAGTCCCATTCCTTCGCGTCCGCGTCGTACTCGCACGGGAACGGATAGTCGAGCACATAGCTGCCGGCCACATCGTCGTAGTGCGCCGGCGCGGCCAGGTCGAGCGATTCGCAGAGCGGAACCGTCGCGGACATCCATACCTGCCGTAGTTCGTCGTTCGTCAGACCCTTCAATCGATACTCGAGCTGGCCGCTGTGTCGCTTCATTTCGTCCGGCAGCCCGAACCACTCGATCGTCATCGGGAACATCCAGTCGACCGCGCGCTGGAGCTGCTCCTTCGCTTCACCGCCCGCCTTCGACAGCCGCTTCATCCAGACTTCGCCATGACGCAGGTGGAACGTCTCCTCGAGGTCAACCTTCACGAGCGCCCGCTTCAGCGGACCATAGCTAGTGTTCCGATAGACATCGCTCAGCAGCGTGATGCCGGCACGGTCGAAGAAGCCGTTCGCCGTTACCAGCTCCGCCCAGCTCTCGAGCGGCTGGTCGAAACCGTACGGATGCTTGAACTCGTGTGGCTCACGCCCGTAGATCAACTGCTCCTTGTCCAGCCCCATGTCCTCGAGGATGCGATACGCGATGTTCGCGTGAGCGATCTCGTCCTGGATGATCGCCACCGCCGATACCATCGTGTTCGTCGACGGCGCGTCCTGCGCCGCCATCCAGTACGCCGGCGCGCTCATCAGCTCCGTGTCAGCCTGGACAAGGAGCTGCACGATGAGCGCCTTGCGGTAGCCCTCCGTCATCTCGTCCGGCGACTCCAGGATGTAGCCTTCCTTGACCTTCTGCTTGATCTCGTCTTCGGTGAATCGACTCATCAGTCCTCGTTCCTCGTACTCGTTCCTCGCGTGTCCGGCCCGTCCCGCAAGCTCCGGAAAGGTGGACATGCACGACAGAGGCGTCAAGTTCGACTCAACCTCCCGACCACCGGGTTTGACAGCCGTGCCAGCCTCGCTCCACACTCCTGCCGGCGAGGTCGGATCCGTTCCTCGAACACCCCGATCCGCCGCCGCTTCGATCCCCGATGGAGGCATGATGCACATGCTCGTGATGGGCGGGGGGCTGCAGGGCTCCGCCTGCGCTTACGACCTTCTCCAGAACTCCGCCGTCGAGCGCGTCAGGCTCGCCGATGTCAGGACCGGACCACTGCCACCGTTCCTTCAGCCGTTCGCAGACGATCCCCGGCTCGAACGCGTCGAAATCGATGCCCGCGACCCCCAACAGGTCCGTACCGCGATGTCCGGCATGTCCACGTGCCTCAACGCGCTGCCCTGGTATTTCAACCTCGACATCACCCGCGCCGCCATCGACGCCGGCGTCCATTGCTGCGACCTCGGCGGCAATACCGGAATCGTTGTCAGCCAGATCGAACTCGACCCGGACGCCCGGGAAGGTGGCGTAAGCGTCATACCCGACTGCGGCCTCGCTCCCGGCATGGTCAACATCCTTGCCGCCGCCGCCATGGCAACCCTCGACACCACCGACTCCGTCCGCATGTTCGTCGGCGGCCTGCCCCAGCACCCCACGCCGCCGCTCAATTACCAGATCGTGTACTCCCTCGAAGGCGTGCTCGACTACTACACAACCCCATCCTGGATACTGCGCGACGGCGATCGCCACCAGGTCGACGCACTCTCCGATGTCGAGCCCGTCAACTTCGACGAGCCTGTCGGTAGCCTCGAAGCCTTTCATACCGCCGGTGGCCTCTCCACCCTCACCTCCACATGGGAGGGCAGGGTCCGACTCATGGAGTACAAGACGCTCCGTTACCCCGGTCACGCCGACATCATGCGCGCCATCCGCGAACTCGGCCTGCTGACTACCCAACCTGTCGACGTCAACGGCCTGTCCGTCAGTCCGCGCGACCTGTTCATCGCCTGCGTCGAACCGAGATTGCGACGGCCCGCCGGCCGCGACCTCGTCGCACTCCGCATCACCGCCGAAGGCCTGCGCTCCGGAACCCGCCGCCGCATCACATGGGAACTCGTCGATTTCTTCGACGAGGAACACGGCATCAGCGCCATGGAACGCTGTACCGGCTACTCCCTCTCCATCACCGGCCAGCTCCAGGCCGCCGGCCAGGTCGGCGGCCCCGGCGTCCGAACGCCAGACACGGCCGTCCCGGCCTCGCTGTACATCGAGGCGCTTGCCGCCCGCGGCGTCCGGATCCGCCACTATGATGCGGCCATCTGAGCTGCCGAATCGGCAGCAGGATGGCGATCGACGACAGAAGTGCCGATAAACTGATTGTTTTCAGTCACTTACGACCGTGCAAACGGTGTCGGCAGGGGTGCGACAGAGGTGTCGAGGCTCTTTCGGAACCGGGTCCGGAACATTATCCTTGTAGAACGAAAATTGCAGTCCGGAGAATGATTGCCGGACCTGTGTGAGTTGAAGACGTCGGTGCCCATGACGGACGGGGGTGGCCAGGACATAGATGCCTGAGGCCCCCGTTCATTGCTTTTTTGCGGGAGGAGCGAGGAATTGGCTACTGCGACGATCAGGAAGCGCAGGGCGAATCTGCCGGATATCGGAGACAGCGAGCTGGTAGCCGCGCACCTGGACGGTGTGCCTGGCGCATTTTCGGAGTTGTACGACCGATACCGTGACCGGTTGGTTCAGTTCATCTGGCGCAAGACGGGCGATCGGGACCGGGCCGAGGACCTTGTCCAGGAAGCATTCATCCGCGTGACGCGGCATCTTCACCGGTTCGATCAGAGCAAGAAGTTCTCGACGTGGATCTACACGATCTGCTCGAACCTTGCGAAGAACGAACTGCGGAACCGGTCGCGGAGCCCGTTGGTGCTGTTCCAGAAGCTGACCACACACTGGGAGCCGGATCACCGGCCGCTGCAGTTCGAGGATTCGACGGGTCGTCCGGACGACCAGTACAGGAAGCGGTACCTTCAGGAGATCGTCGAACAGACGGTCGAGGAGCTGCCCGAGCATCACAAGCTGGTGTTCAGGCTCCGTGAGTTGGAGGGCAAGAGTTATGAGGAGATCGCAGACATTACCGGCGTGAACCTCGGCACGGTGAAGAGTCGGCTGCATCGTGCCCGAACCAGCTTTGCCGAGCGGATCGAGCCCCTGCTGAATTAGAGCGCTGGAGTGGAAGAATCGAGCGCCCTGAGGTCCTGACGGACTACAGGGCGTTCGTGTTTCCAGGTGGGCGCACGTGGTCGGATTTTTTTTCACCGCGGAGAGCGCGGAGAGCGCTGAGAACGACATGTTCTCGGTGAGGCGTCACGGCGGTGGGCCGGGTTCATTTTTCATTTTTACGGATGTCGATGGTTTACTGAGTTGGTCGGCTGTGGCGTCAGATCCCCGGGCTGGCCGGCGTGCATGGAACCTGGGGAATCGGCCGGGCGTGGGCCGGTCAGATCCCCGGTGTGGCCGGCGAGGCTGGAGCTTTGGGGAATCGGCCGCCCGTGGGCCGGTCAGATCCCCGAGGTGACCGGCGGGGGTGGAGCTTCGGGGAATCGGCCGTCTGTGGGCCGGTCAGATCCCCGAGGTGGCCGGGGGGCATGGAGTAGCGGGGAATTGGCCGTCTGTTGGGCCGGTCAGATCCCCGGTGTGGCCGGGGGCATGGAGCTTCGGGGAATCGGAGGCTGAAACAGGCTGGCCTGAAGCGCCGCACCCATCCCGTGCGACACGAAAACAAGATATTCCGAATCCTTGCCACGCCGGGATGCCACATGTCAGCCTGGAACGCCGCCCACGATCCGTTCTCTGCGCTCACAGCGCTCTCCGCGGTGAAATTACAAGCGTTGTCCCGTCCGGCCCGGTACGCGAGCGCCAACATGCATGCCCCCGGAACCCTGTGGTCTCGTCGTCCGCTCATTCTGTCTCGTCGTCTGCTCATTCGCTCTCGGGGTCGTTCGCGGCCACGAGTCCGATGGCGAGTGCGTAGGCTGCGTAGCGCTGGAGCCCGGAGAACGGGTAATCCTCGCGCCACTCGTCGCCGGGGCGGTGGTAGCGGTCGAAGCGTTCGCGCAGGGAATCACGCTGGGCGGCGGTCGTGTTCTCCCAGTCGTTGCCGGGGATCACGAAGATGGCGGGAACGCCGCGGGCCAGGAACGGCCAGTGGTCGGAGTTGGCGCGCGTGTCGGTGAGGTTCGCGGTCCAGCCGTTGCGGATAGCGACGGTCTCGGCGATGCGGCCGAGGTCGGTGCCGAGGCCGCCGGCGATGCGCCAGGAGATGGGTGGCACGGGCGGTGCCCCGCCATCGAGGTTGATAACGGCGCGAACGCGTTCGAGGGGGAGCGTCGGGAACGCGGCAAAGAAGGACGATCCGAGCAATCCGCGCTCCTCGCCGGTGAAGAACGCGAATGCGACGGATCGTGCGGCCGGCTCGCGCCTGGTGTGTTCGGCCATGGCGAGCAGCATGGCAACGCCCGCGGCATTATCCGAAAAGCCGTTGTAGATGGAGTCTCCATTCTCGGGCGGACCGACACCGAGATGGTCGTAGTGTGCCGTGAACAGGACATACTCGTCGCGAAGTCGTGGATCGGAGCCGGGTACGAGGGCGACGATGTTGGAGCCGTCGACGTCGTCGGTGGCGACGGCTGTGCGGGCGTCGACATTCCAGCGCAGCGGCAGCGCGTTGAACGCGTCGCCGCGGATGGCGGCATCCGGGATGGGCGTCCCGGCCAGGAGCATACGTGCGACGGTACCGCCGGCAAATAGTGCGGGCAGCGGGTTCTGCCAGGTTGGCTCGTCGACCTCGGCGTCGACGAAGAAGCGGTCGGGGCCGAGGTTCAGCGCGATCGCCTGGAATACATCCGGGTCCGTGATCAGGAGCAGGAGGCCGGCGGCACGGGCCGCGGTCCATGCGCGGACCAGCGAGTCCGCGTTCTCGCCCAGCGGCCCGGCGAGCACGATGACCTGGCCGGCGACATCCACATCGCGCAGAGCGTCCGCCGCGTTCGCACCGACGCCCGCGAAGATGGCGGGTCCTTCGAACTCGCGGAACGCGGACGCCGTGCCCGACCCGGGCACGAAGTCGATGCCCGGTAGAAACGTCACGGAATCGCGTCCGGTGTGCAGCCGGAGCCGGGACTCCGGCTGGAGCCTGGCCTGCCGGAGCGGCACGGGCTGCAGGTACCCAGCGCCTGCTGCGGGCGAGAGGCCCATGGCCCGCAACCGTTCCACGATGTACGCGGCGGCAAGCCTCGATCCGCGTTCGCCGGTCGCACGGCCGCGCATCGAGTCGTGCGACAGGACACGCGTGTCGTAGCGTATCGACAGCGTATCGATGTCGATACGTGGCGCCATCACACGCTGCGCGGCCGACCCAGCGGGCGCCAGGAGCGCGGCCGCAAGGACGAGGACGAGTCGTCGCATGGTGATCTGAAGCATGCTTCCCATTACCTTGCGGGCCGCGCCGGGATCCGCCGGCAGGTCCGGACCCGCTTCGCCGTGGGCGGTCCCTCGTGCAATGACGTCCGGCGGGCAGCCGGCACAACGGATAACATGCGGGAGGAACAACTGGAACGCGACATGTCGCCTGTCTCGGTGCTCTTCGTCTGTCTTGGCAACATCTGCCGGTCACCGCTGGCGGAAGGTGTGTTTCGCGGCCTGATCCGCGATGCAGGCCTCGAAGACCGATTCGAGATCGACTCGGCGGGCACTTCCGGATACCACGATGGCGAGAGCGCGGATCCGCGAACGATCGAGGTCGCTCGCCGCCGCGGTATCACACTCGACAGCGTGTCCAGGCGAGTGACGGTCAATGACCTGAAGCGGTTCGACCGCATCCTGGCCATGGACAACGACAACTTCGCCGAGTTGAAGCGGTTCGCGGCGCAGGTCGGCGTCGACGCGCCGATCCGGATGCTGCGCGAGTTCGATGTCGAGGCGGCCGGCGATCTCGAGGTGCCCGACCCCTATTTCGGCGGTGCCCGCGGGTTTGAGCGCGTCCAGGAGATCGTCGAACGCTCGTGCGAGGGTCTGCTCGCCGAGATCCGACGCGAACGGGGCTGGTGAAGGCGATGACCGTGCCCGCGTCGATCCGGAACGCGGTCGAGAACCATCTCATTGAGATCGAGGGTCGGAAGACCCGTGTCGTATCCGCGACCGCCGTTGGCGGCGGGTGCATCAGCCCCGGCGCCCGCATCGTGACCGATGTGGGCCACCACCATTTCGTCAAATGGGCGGATGGCGGATCGGCGCCACCGGATTTCTTCGCCGAGGAAGCACGCTCGCTGCGGACACTCGCAGCGGCGCGTGCCGTCCGCGTGCCTGCCGTGCTCACCAACGGACCGGACTGGCTCCTGATGGAATGGCTCGAGCCGGGTCGCCCGCGCGCCGCTACATGGGAAACGCTCGGCCGCGAGCTCGGTCGCCTGCACACGAACACGGCCGACCAGTTCGGCTGGCCCGCCGACAACTACATCGGTTCGCTGCCCCAGGCGAACCCGCGTTCCGACGACTGGGCATCATTCTGGATGACAAGGCTCGACCGGCAGTGGACACTGGCCGCACGGCATGGCTTCTTCGATGCCTCCGCGCGACTCGCCTTTGACGCCCTGTCCGCCAATGCCGATTCGCTGCTACGCACCGGCAACCACGACGGTCCGTCATTGCTGCACGGCGACCTGTGGAGTGGCAACGTCCACGTGATGGCCGATGGAACCGCCGCGCTCATCGATCCATCATCATCATACGGTCACCGCGAAGTCGACCTGGCGATGGCACGACTGTTCGGTGGATTCGACACGGCCTTCTTCGATGCGTACGACGAGGTTCGGCCGCTCGAGCCCGGCTTCGACGAATCACGCTGCCCGCTGTATCAGCTCTACTACGTCCTCGTTCACGTCAACCTCTTCGGCGCGAGCTACGTTGCTCACGCGACATCGATTCTCCGGCGATTCGGCTGACGCGCTCTATCCGTTCAGGCTGAAGTGGCTCGTCACCGAAGTCTGTTGGCATTCGAGCGCTCAACACACTTCGGTGACGAACCTACCAGCCGTTGCGGTCGCGCAGGGACGCGATGTGCGCGACATGGTGGCGGCCGTGCCATTCGTACAACCGGACCATGATCGAGAGATCGAGATCGCCCCATTCCGGATGCTGCAGCTTGCGCTGGAAGTCGTCGTCACTCATCGCACGCAGGACCTTGTCGAAACGGATGTGCAGTGTGTCGAGCAGCGACAGTGACACGTCGATCGGCGTATCACGCGAGTCGGCCAGCCGTGCCCACGCCGCTTCCTCGTACGTCCTGATGAGTGGCGTGTCCTCCGTGAGCGCGAGCTTGAACCGCATGTACGCGTTCATGTGGCTGTCCGGCACGTGATGCACGACCTGGCGGACGGTCCAGCCGCCGTCGCGGTACGGCGTGTCGAGCTGGTCCTCGTTCAGGCCGTCCACCGCTGCCCGCATGCGGGCCGGCGTCGTTGCGATCGAGTCCAGAGCCTCCGCTCGCTGATGCGAAGTGAAGCTGCCCTTCGGATCGAACCTGCCGACAGGGAAGCGGAGTTGCTCGAGTTCGGGGGTCGATGTGCCGGACATGATCCTCTCGGGTTACAAGTTCTCACTCACTATGGATCAGCCTGTCTGTAACGCGATACGTCGGGATCTTGTTCCCCGGTTCGGGTGGTGGGGGTTTCCGTGGGGGCAGATCC
>DATKCF010000165.1:0-56148 GCA_035513345.1 Longimicrobiales bacterium | reverse complement strand
GGCCCCGAAGCCGGATCACGCTACCGTCGAAGACCTGCTCCCGCAGCGGCAATGTGATGCGGAACGCCTCCAGGTCCGAGCTCAGCTCGACGAACGGCGCCAACCGCAGCCGCGGCGACAACGTGGCCGATGCGATGCGGCCATCAAAATAGCCGCCGACCTGCGCGAACACGCTGGTGGCGAGTGCCGGCGCCGGCGCCGTCATGGCGAACATACGCCCCCACGTGAACGTATGCCTGCCTGCGCGAACCACGATGTCGTCGTGGATCGCGAACGGCACGTCCAGCCGGTCCAGCGTCCGGACGATGCCGCCGCGCACCATCGCCCCGCTCCGGAACTCCACCTCGCCGCCCGCCGACAGCTGCGCCGTCTCCATCTCGCCGGTCGTGTGCCGGACCAGGTACGTGGCCTCGGCGAGCGGCCCCCACCGAAGCACTCGCGATCCTGCACCACGAACGATGCCCCAGGTCAACTGACCATCGGCCTCCCGGTAATCGTTACGCGGCACGAAGCCGACTCCCGGATCGAAACCGGCGCCGGCATGGCTGAGCGTGAAACGGTAGCCGAGCCCGTCGCGGTTGCCGTCCTCCAGTGTCACGGAGCCGGCCGCGCTGTCATGGCTGCCGTCACTGCTGCCGCTGCGCGCGATGCTCGCCGCCAGCACGCGCCGCATATCGATGCGGAACTGCCCATCCACCCCCCAGGTCACATCGGACGTGGCGCCGCCCGACCGCGTCGTCAGGATGCCGCCGACGTACGAGGCATCGTTCAGTGCACGCACGCGGACCCTGCCCACGCCGAACGTCTCTGCCGGACCTGCGTCCGACGAGGCCGTGCGCATCACGAGCGCGCCCGTCTCCCACGCGGCAATGCGGCCGACCGCACGACCGCCGCCGGTGATGCGAACGCGGTCGGTCCCGGCTACGCCGATGCGGCGAGTGTAGAACAGGCGATTGCTGCGGCCGGTTCTGAAGTCGAACAGCCCGGCCCGCTCCAGGAAGAACTGGCGCTTTTCGGGGAGGAAGAGGTCGAAGCGCGTCAAATTGACCTGCTGGTCGTCCGCTTCCACCTGCGCGAAGTCGGTATTGATCGTCAGGTCGACGTTCAGGTTGGCCGCGGGAGCGAAGCGCAGGTCACCGCCTACCTCTCTCATCGATCGCGTGCCCTCGCCCACGACGGTGGCGCCCGTGCTGCGCTGCACGCCTGCCAGGGCGTATGGCGAGATGTAAACGGGCCGCGCAGGTGTGATTCCCTCGAACGTGACCTCACGCGCCTGCGATGGCTTGTTGTACCCGAGCCGCCAGCGGGGATCCAGCGCCGGGAACGTGACCGTCTCGTTCGTCCGGGCGATGAACCGGCGCACGATAACGCCCATCGTGACCCGACCGTCCCGCACCTGAAACCGCAGGCTCGAGAACGGAACGCGCATCTCCACGCTCCAGCCTCCCGGCGTCCGGCGTGCCGCCGCATCCCAGAACGCGTTCCAGGACGCGTCCACCGGAAAGCCGTACGTCGCCTCGCCGTCGTTCGTGACCTGCGCGTCGATGCGCGTTCCCGCCGGATTCACGCTGAAGATGACAGCTGTCTGCCGATCGTGATACGAGTCGATCACGATCTCCACCAGATCATCGTTGGCCCACCGGTCGCGCGTGAACGTGTTGACGGCGGGTGGGCTGCCGTCGCGGATCCCCAGCTCCGCGGCCACGTACAGGTACCGCTCGTCGTACGCCAGCCGGATCACGGTGCGCTCCGACGGCTCCGCGCCCGGACTGGGCGCGAACCCGACCATGGGCAGCGGCGCAATCTCCTGCCACGCCGGCTCGTCGGGCACGCCGTCGATCGCGATCGGTCCACTGATCCGCGGCACGGGGAACGGGTCGGCAGGCGTCAGTACGGCGGCTGCGGACGCAACGGTGGCTTCGAGCAGCAGCCAGTACGGCAGCGGCATATGCAGCTCCACGGTGCGGGGCACGATTCGGTCGACCGCGCCCACGCTACCCGCGCCCGGGTTGCGCACGACAGGTGCGTGATCGGAACCGGCCACGCCGCGTTGCGAAGCGGATTGTGCGCGCGTCCGGCTGGAGAACGCGTACCGTGCACGCAACCGCCCGCCGGTCGGCCAGGCCAGGATCCCAGTCGCACCGCCCGCAGTCCGGCTCACACCAGCCGGCTTGGCTGAGCGCGGCGGCGCCCGCTATCCTGCGGCGCGGACCGGACGAACGATGACCGACGACAGGAGCGGAAGCGTGAGGTTGTGGAACGAACGCGCAGCGGCCCGGACCGTGGCGTGGCCGCGCATCGCACCAGCAATGTCACTGCTCTTCTGTGTCACTGCTCCCTCGCCCATGCGGGCGCAGACGCTGCCGACGCTCGACGATATCCGCCAGCTGCCGGCGACGCCGTGGCTCGGCATTTCGCCGGACGGCAGCCGCGTCGCCTATCTGCTGAGCGCAACCGGCGCGTCATCCGAGCTGTGGAGCGTTCCGGCCGATGGTGGAGAAGCCGTACCGATCACGCGCGAGGCGGGCGTGCGGACGGTCGCCGGCTGGAGCCCGAACGGCGAGGCAATCGCGTTCGCTGCGGCGGACGGATCGGGCACCGCGCTGTGGACGGTGCGGCCGGGGGCGGAGCCGCGCATCGCGTGCACCCTGCCCCAGGGCGCGCGCGCATTCGCATGGCTGGGCGATGGTGTGCGCCTGACGTTCGCAGCGCGCGCCGGCTCGGCAACCGCGCAGCAGCAGCCTTCGCCAGGTGACGGCGTCTTCGTGTGCGATTCGCGGAACGGTGTTGTGCGGCAGGTCACCGCGCGCGGCTATTTCGGTCTGGATTTCGCCTGGTCGCCCGCTGGCGACCGGCTCGCGGTCTCGACGCAGCAGCGGCCCGGGTTCTACGAGCGGCTCGAGAGCGATCTGCTGCTGGTCGATCCGGCGACGGGCGCGGAGACCCCGCTCGTCACCCGGCCCGGCATCGATCGCGCACCGCTCTGGTCACCCGACGGTTCCACGATCGCGTTCGTGAGCGGCTTCGGCCGTTCGGGTCTGCTCGCAAATCTCGGCGTGGCCGTGATTCACCCCGGCGATGCCTCACTGCGCGACATCGGCACGGCCCACGACCGCGGCGGCTTCTTCGAGGATCCCTTGCTGCACGCCTGGTCCGCGGACGGCCGCGACATCCTGTACGCCGTCACGGACGGCGTACAGGCGCCGCTGTTCCGCATCCGCGCCGACGGCGGTCCACCCGAACGTGTCACCGTCCCGGCCGACCGCAATCAGGTCACCTACCAGTATTCGCTGTCCGCCGATGGCCGCCGCCTCGCCTACAAGGTGTCGTCCCTGGATCTGCCACCCGAGATCTTCACCGTGCGGATCGGAGAGGCACAGGCACGGCGTGTGACGCGGTTCCACGACGGGTTTGCCGCGCGCGGCTTCGCGCGCGCCGAGCGCATGAACTGGCTCGCGCCCGACAGCACGCCGATCGAGGGTCTTCTGCTGCGGCCGCCGGCCTCGTTCGGCAGCGGCCCGTTCCCGCTCGTCACCATCATGCACGGTGGACCGGCGAGCGCATACAACCTCTCGTTTCCGGGCCTCGCGTTCTTCGACCCGTACCAGGACCTGCACCTCGCGGCGCGCGGCTACGCCGTGTTCATGCCCAACCCGCGCGGCAGCGGCGGATACGGCGAGCGCTTCCGCCGTGCGGTCCGGCGCGACTGGGGACGCGGGCCCGCTGCGGATGTCCACGCCGGCATCGACCGTCTCATCGCGGATGGCATCGCCGACCCGACGCGACTGGCGCTCACGGGCTGGAGCTATGGCGGCTACCTGGCCGCGTGGATGCTCGCGCACAGCGACCGCTTCGCCGTCGGCTCCGTTGGGGCCGGTGTGTACGACCTCACGCTCCACTACGGACAGGGTGCGCCGCAGCTCGAGGAGTACTTCGGCGGACCGCCATGGCGCCTGCCGGCGCTGTACCGCGACCAGTCGCCGGTCCATTACGTGGCACGAATCACCACGCCGACACAGATCATCCACGGCGAGGACGACACGGCCGTATCCATTGCGCAGGCCGAGCTGCTGCATGCCGCGCTGCGTGCCGAAGGCGTGCCAACCGAGTTCGTGCGCTACCCCGGTGAGGGCCATTCCCTGCGCCAGGCATCGGTACAGGACGATTCGTTCGAGCGACTGCTCGCGTGGCTGGAGCGCTGGCTCAGGCCCGGTCGCCATGCGCAGAGCACACCGTCAGTGAGCGCTGCCGATCGGCCCGCGGACGATGTCGCGACGCTCGATGGCATCCTCGCGGCCTACTACGACGTGATCTCGGGACCCGCCGGCACGGCGCCCGACCGTGCCCGCGACGCCTGGCTGCACC
The DNA here is from genome assembly GCA_035513345.1 of Longimicrobiales bacterium. Taxonomy (GTDB): domain Bacteria; phylum Gemmatimonadota; class Gemmatimonadetes; order Longimicrobiales; family RSA9; genus DATKCF01. The sequence continues at coordinate 51,783 of DATKCF010000165.1, read as the reverse complement.
GCCCGGACGCACTCGTTGCGATCACCGGGGTGCGGCCCGGCGGCGAGCGGTCGATCCGGACCATGACGCTCGACGAATATCACGAGTCGTTCGGCGGCACCCGCACCACGGGGTTCTACGAGCGCGAGGTCCACCGGCGAATCGACCGCTTCGGCAACATCGCCCACGTGTGGAGCACCTACGAATCCAGCCGCGAGCCGGACGGTGCACCCTTCACGCGCGGCATCAACTCCATCCAGCTGTACCACGACGGCGCGCGCTGGTGGATCACCAGCTGGATCTTCGACAGCGAACGGCGCGACAACCCGATCCCCGCGCAGTATCTGCCGGCCGTGCGCGAGAACCCGTGACCGGCCCGCCGCGGCGGATGCCGCGGAGGCAGGTCTCCCTTGATCGTCGAACCTCGAGGCGCGTTCGATTCCGCACACGGAGCTCACCGAGAGCACATGGTCATTGACCCGCTGAAGGTACTGGCAACCGTCGCGATTGCGTTGCTGGCCGGATGCAGCCATGCGCCAGCGCCGGCCGGGCCGACACCGCCCGCGCCGTCGGCACGGCGATCGATGCCGTGGTCGTGCATCAGCCGTTCGCAATGCGGTACGCGTGCAGCGAGCATCACGATGGCGAGTACGATTCGTGTTCGACGCTCTCGGCCAGGACGGTGTGGTGCTGTGCGAGGGCGGACGTCCACGGGCGACGGCACGCGGAACTAAGACCGCCACATCTGGGGACAGCAGCTGCTGGCACCCTTCGCGCCGCTCCAGATCCGCTGGGACCTGCAGGCCCTCGGCAGGCTGCGGCCGAGGCGGTGAGCCCTGGCGTATGCCGTGCGCGACCACGGCATGGACGTGCACGACGTGCGGCCGCCCGAGGACACCGCCACACCGGCGGCCGTTATGCACCCGCGGTCGCCTGCAATCGGGCGGCGGTCAGGCCGACCGGGCGCCGGTGACCCGCCGGAACGGTGTCCCGCCCGTCCGGAAGGTGCCTGGCCGCCCACCATCGTCTACGTGGAGGTCAGCTTCCCGGGGACGTCGACTCTCGCGTCAGCACGACCTTCCCGAGGTTGCGCCGCTCGTGCAGGAACGTGTGGGCGGCAGTCGCGCCGGCTGCATCGAGGGGGAACGTCCGGTCGAGGATGGGCCGGAGCTCGCCGGCCGCGATGCCCCGGTGGATCTCCTCGAGCGCCGAGAGCAGGACTGTCTCCTGCTGCCCGAGGTGGAGCAGGTGGATGCCGAGGACGCCGGCGTTCGCCTCGACGAGCGAGAAGGGGTGGATGCGCGGCGTTCGCAGGTACGCGCGCACGATCCGGAACCAGTTCCGCTTCGAGCCGGGCAGGGCGTCGCTGAGACCGTAGAAGACGATGCGGCCGAGCGGCGCGAGCAGGCGCCGGCAGGAGGAGGTTGCCTCGCCTCCAATCGGATCGAGTGCGACATCGATGCCGCGATTCCCGGCGAAGGCCCTTACCTCGGTTTCCCAGTCGCCTCGCGAGTCAAAACAGGCGGCAGCGCCCAGCTGGTGGGTCACGAACTCGCGTTTCGCGGCTGTGCCCGCGGTTCCGATCACACGCAGCCCCGCACGTACGGCGAGCTGTGTCGCAGCGGTGCCGACGCCGCCAGCGGCGCCGAGGATCAGCGCGGTCTCTCCCGGCCGAGCCCGTCCGCTCTCGAAAAGGGCGACCCATCCAGTCAGGAACGCGACCGGCACCGCGGCCGCTTCCGCGGGACTCAGGGACGCCGGCCGCCGCACCAGGTTGCGCACGGGCACGATGATGTCTCGCGCGTAGCCGCCGTGACGCACGAGTGCGACGACGCGTTCACCTGTCTGCCAGTCGTGGACGTCGGTGCCGACCCGGGCCACGGTGCCGGCGATCTCGAAGCCCGGGCTGAACGGTGGCTTCGGCGCAGTCGCGTAGATCCCGGCCCGCATCGCCAGATCGGCGAAATTGACGCCGGCCGCCTCCACCTCGACGTGCACCTCGTCCGGTCTCGGATCGGGCAGGGGAATCTCGCGGTCGACGAGCACGCCGGGAGCACCGTACCGTTCGATGCGGACAGCCTTTGTCCTGTTCACACGTTCGCTCTCCTCGCCAAGGCTTGCCCGGTCCGTTCGGACAGACCTATCCTCCGGGACACGCGGCCTCCAGGACAAGACGCGTACCAATCGACCCACGCAACCTGATCCGACCATGAAGCGACTCGCGATTCTCTCCGTCATGCCCGTTCTCGCACTTCTGCCCGCGGCTACGCGCGCCCAGGACGCGCGCGCCGTATTCGACTCGGCGTACGTCGCCTGGGACGAGGGTCACTATCCGCGGGCGCTGGAGCAGCTGCGGCGCGCGCTGTCCATGCCGGGCGGCGATGCGCTGGTTGAGCCGGCGGCACTGCTCACGGGCGAATGGTACCGCTCCGTCGAGTTGACGTCGGACGGAGCATCGCCGCGCTGGAGCCGGGATGGTCGGGTCCTGGCGTTCGAGACGGGGCAGGGTGATGCCCGGGTGACGCGGGTCGTGGAAGTCGAGAACGGCCGCGTGCTGGCGCAGGCCGCGGGCCGCGGGCTGGTTCTTGCCGCGGACGGCTCGCGAGCGGCGTATCTCGCGTCGCCCGACCTGCCGGAGCTGAGTGCGGCAAACGCGGAAGCGGCACGGCTGCAGGCCGCGGGCGACGGGCAGGGCGCGAATCGCGCGAGGACGGAAGCGGCGCGGATCGAGCGCGAGAACGCGCGTATCGTGCTCATCGATCTGGCCAACGGCCGTGAGCAGGAGGTTACGGCGCCGCCGGTTTCGCGCGGCGCGCTCGCCTTCGCCGATGACGGGGAGCTGTACGTCATCGGCCAGGCCGCCGGCCAGCCGGCGGATCCCGCGCAGGGCGGTGGTCGTGGAGGCGGGCAGCCGCTCGGCGACCGGGTCTACCGCGTGACGGGCAGCGGCGCACCGGCATCGATGATGCCGCTCGGCTCGATTGGCGCGTTCACGTCCGCGGAGTCCATCGCCGGACGGCGCCTGATGCTGGGCATGGGTCGTGGCGCGTTCGCCGTTCTCGATCTCGCGACGGGCGCGGCGCGCCGCTTTGAAGGCAGTTCGCCATCGGCTTCGCGCAATGGCAGCGCGGTCGTGTACCTGAGCGAGGAGGGCGACGAGACGTTGATCACGGTCGCGGACACGGATGGCCGCGCATCGCCGCGCGCGGTACGCAGGACGACGCTGCCGGTCAACGCGCCGGCGTTGTCGCCTGACGGCAGCCGTGTCGCCTGGCAGATGATGCCGCGCGAGGACTGGGAGCTGTACGCGATCGGCGCCGACGGTACCGGCGAGTTCCAGATAACGCGCGAGATCCAGCATGATCTGTCACCGCATTTCCTTGCGAACGATCGACTGCTCGGTCTGATCGGCGAAGGACGTCACCGCCGTTCGTACCTGTACGACCTCGCGGCAGCCGCGCAGCCCGACGGTACGGCGGCGGCCACGGCGCTGGCGGCGCTGCCGGGAACGCCGGGCAGAACGCGGCTGCACCACAACAACACCGTCCGCACCGTTGCGCCCGAGTACGAATGGGTGCCTTCGCCCGATGGCTCGAAGGTCGCCATCGTGGCCGATCGCGATGGCGACACCATCTCGCCGGAGCGTGGGCTGTACGTCATGGATCTGAACGCGACCGTATCCAGGGCCGACGTGCTCGAGCGCATCGATGCGGCACTCTCCGCCGAGACGCAGCTGCGCGCATTCGGCGAGCGCGCATTCGGCCCGATCCGGACCGAAGTCGCCGATGTGGTCGGCAGCATCTCGACTGCGCGCATCTACCGCTACGCGAACGACGTCTTCCAGTTCGACTCGAAGTTCATCACGCAGCCCGGCAACGCGAAAGCGATCGAGTACTACGAAGCGCAGCTGCGCTCGTTCGGCTACGAGCCCGAGCTGCAGTGGTTCGAGGCGAGGGGCGTGCGAACGGCAAACGTCATCGCCCGGCTGCCGGGCACGGTCGACCCGGACCTGGTCTACGTCGTCAGCAGTCATTTCGACTCGGTCGAGCGCGGCCCGGGTGCGGACGACGATTCGTCCGGCGCGACCGCACTGCTGGAAGCGGCGCGCGCAATGGCCGGCCATCCGGAGCCACGGACCATCGAGTTCGCGTTCTTCACGGGCGAGGAAGCGGGCCTGCTCGGCAGCCGCGAGTACGTTCGACTGGCTGTCGCGGGCGGCAAGCGCGTCATCGGTGCACTCAACAACGACATGGTCGGCTACCGCAACGACAACCGTCTCGACAACACGATCCGCTACTCGAACGCGGGCATCCGCGACCTTCAGCACGCGGCCGCGTTCCTGTTCACGAACCTCATCACGTACGACGCGAGATACTACCGCAGCACGGACGCCGCCGCGTACTACGAGGCGTACGGCGACATCGTGGGTGGCATCGGCTCGTACCCGATCCTCGGCAACCCGCACTACCACCAGACGCACGACGTTCTCGAAACAATCGATCAGCAGCTCGTCGCGGAAGTCTCGAAGACGACTGCCGCGACGCTCATGGTGCTCGCGTCGAGCCCGTCGCGGGTGAACGACCTCGTGCTCGAGCGTTCGGGCAGTACCGTGTCAGCGCAGTGGACGCCGGCCGTGGAGTCGGATGCAACCGGGTACATTGTCGCCTGGGGTCCGGACGCCGAACCGACGCGCAACACAATGCGGTCGAGCACGGCTGCCGCGCGCATCGAAGGTGTCAACGCGGGCGACGTCGTGATGGTCAAGGCCGTCAACCGGTCGGGTCTGGAAAGCTGGGACTGGGCCCGCGCAACCGTGCGCTGACCGCCGAAAGGACGTCGCTCGTCCGTTCCGGAAGTCGCGCCGCAGCTATCACGCGGAGCGAGGCAGGGTCACTGCGCGATCCAGCCGTCACGGCCGCCGTCCGACTGCCGCACGAACAGGTAGTCGCGGTAGTTGCCTAGCACGGCCAGCGTTTCGCCGGGCTCGGTCTCGGCGATGACGTCGGCCAACAAGTCGGGCCGCGCGCGGATCGGGGTGCTCTCGGTTGCGGCAGTGAGACCGACCGCACCGTCGAGCGACTCGAGCTGCCGCGCGTTCAGGAAGCCGGAAGCGCCATCCGGCAGCCGGATCCGGTACCAGTCGCCGACTGCGGCGATCACGCGAACCGGCGTATGCAACGGCAATCCGGCAATGCTGCCGGCGCGCGTGTCCGGCGCGCTGCGCAACGCGGTCTCGCCCGTCGATGTGCGCGCCCACTCGCCGAGTCGTGTCGTGTCCGCAGTCAGACGGGGCACCGAGCCGCGTGGCTGATGCACGAACCAGTACGGGTTCGTCGGCCCGCGGCTGTAGACGCCGAAGTGAAGGTGCGGCGGCGTCGTCCGCGCGTTCCCGGTGTTGCCGACGAAGCCGATGGTATCGCCGGACATTACGCGCTGGCCATCGGTCACGTACTGACTGTCGAGATGCGCGTAATAGAGGCGGTTGCCACGCTCGTCGCGGAGCCACACGACCCGTCCGCCGACAGGTGTTTCACGAACGCGGTACACTGTACCCGCCGCAGCCGCGATCGCAGGTGTCCCGCGCGCAGCGAATATGTCGATGCCGTGGTGGCTGCGGACGCCGCCATCGCGCACATCGCCGAACACGCTGCCGATGTCCTGATCGCCAGCGCCCTCGACCGGAAACGCGAGCGTCGGCGACAGTTGCAGAGACAAAGTGAACCGGCCGCCCCGCAGCAGCTCCGGTTGAACGCGGATCACGTAGTCGCCATCGCGCCGCGGTTCGAACTCGAGAAACGTCGCGCCGCTGTCCGCGCTCTCGATGTGATCGTACGTCGTCACCGAGTCCGCGTTGACATGCCACGCATCGATGAACAGCAGCGTCGCCGTGTCCGAATGCAGCGAGATGTCGATGCGGACTTCCTGGCCGCGATGCAGCGCGACGCGGAACGAAAGCGCATCGGGTTCGCCGGGCGGCAGGTAGCCTTCCTCGACATGGGGCGAGGAGATGACGAGCGCTTCCGAGAGTGCACGTTCGCCCGCAGCCCGCCAGTCCGTGGCGAGTGCTGTTCCGGCCAGGCCGGCACGGTCCAGGCGAACCTCGTAACGCTCGCGCGGCGTCTTCGTGTCGAAGTCGAACAGCTCCCCGGCGAACTGCTCGACCTCCGCGCACGCGCCAACGGCCAGCGTGAGCAGGATGCCCGACAGGAGGCGGGCGCCGGGTAACGGCGTTCGATACGTCCCGTCAGCGGGGTCTGTGCGGGTCATCGTCTCGTACGTCGGGTCCATGGGGCCGGCGGCGAAGCCGGATAATCGCTGATTCGGTGGTGTCGCGCAAAGGTTACAGCGCCAACGTCATACATGTTCCCGTTTCCCCGCGGCACGGACATTGCCTCGAGTGAAACGAACCCGTTGACGAAATGAGAAGGAAACCATGCGAATGAACCCCGCAACACTGATCGGTATTCTGCTCATCGTCGCCGGTGGCATCGCACTGGCGATAAAAGGCATCTCGTACACGACCGAGGAAACGATCCTCGACATCGGTCCGATCGAGGCCACGGCCGAGACCGAACGGGAGTTCGCCATCCCGACGTGGGCCGCTGCACTGGCGCTCGGACTCGGCGTCGTCATCGTCATCGTCGGCGTGCGCGGCAAACCGTCCTGAACCATCCGGCGTGAGCGGCCGTCCGCCCTCGCAGGTGAAACTGGCCGCACTCTCCGATGGCCGCATCGCCATCACGTGGGACGACCGGCGGAGCGGCTCGGCACTGACATCGATCGCGTACGGCGGGTGGTCTCATTGAAGGCGACACCGGTTCGACTCGCCGCCACTCTCGTGATCGCGGCCGTCGCGCATTCTGCGTGCGGCTGCCGCGGCGCCGCTTGCAACACCAGCGGGTACGGCAATATCGTCTGATTGAGAGTCAAATCAGCAAACGCTTCACCGGAGTTCGCCATGCGTCCAACGTTCGGTCTCGTCCTGTTCGCCGTGATCGCGATCCCGCAGCAAACGCGGGCGCAGGTCGCGATCGATCCCGCCCGCGTCCAGGTCGAGGTCGACGGGACACGGACGCTGCGCCTGGTGGCGCCGGACCTGGCGGGCACGGCCGTGCGCTGGTTCTCGACCGATCCCACGATCGCGACGGTGGACGAGGCCGGAACGGTAACGGCTGTTCGACCTGGCACGGCCCGGATCATCGCCGTGGCGGGCGAGCGGCGCGCCGAAGCGGTGATCACGGTACCCGCGCTGCCGCCGGCGGAGGTCACGGTCAGGCTCGAGACCGACCGTGTGCTGGCGGGCACCGGCGTGCCGGTCCACGTCGAAGTCCGGGACCGGCTGGGCGAGGTTCTGGGGGACGCGGGCGTGACGTTCGAATCGGACCGGCCCGACATCGTGACCGTGGATGCGACGGGTCGGGTTGAAGCGATCGTGCCGGGGTCGACGACGTTGCGTGTACGTGCCGGTAGCGTGAGTGCGAGCGCAAGCGTGGCGGTCGTGCAGAACCCTGCAACGTCGTACCGGCTCGACGCGGGGCGGACGACGGCGAGGACGGGTGACGTTGTTCGGTTCCGGGTGGTCGGGACGGACTCGAACGGCGCAGAGGTGGGGCCGCTGTACCCGGCGTGGTCCGTCGAGGGGCCGGGCGCACAGATCGACGCGGACGGACCGGAGGGCGCATTTGTCGCCTGGGAACCGGGCAGGCACACGATCACGGCGTACGTCGGGCCTGCGGTTGTGCAGCGCCAGAACTTCGAGGTGGAGCCGCGCGTGAACGACGGCGAGATGGTGCGGATCGGACACGGCCTGACGGTCGGCCATCACGCGGGCGACACGTGGGCGTTCGAGGGCGTCGACGGCCGCGACTACGCGATCATCGGCACGTACATGCACGACTGGGCGAAGGTGTTCGACATTACACAGCCGTCGACCCCGTTTCTGACGGACTCGGTACAACTCGACGCTCGCCGTATCAACGACGTGAAGATCCATCCGAACAACCGGATCGGAGTGCTGACACGCGAAGGCGCATCGACACGGCGCAACGGCATCGTTCTTCTGGATCTCAGCTCGCCGGCGCACCCGACGATTCTGTCGGAGTACTCGGAGTCACTGACGGGCGGAGTGCACAACGTCTGGATCGACGGCGAAACCGACCTGCTGTACGCGGTGCACAACGGCACGCGCGACATCCGGATCATCGACATCTCGGATCCCTCGAATCCTGGCGAAGTCGGGCGCTGGGGTCTGACGAACGAGGACCGGTCGCTGCACGACGTGATCGTGCAGGACGGCTACGCGTACCTGTCGTACTGGGATGATGGGTTGATCATGCTCGATGTGGGTGCGGGCACGCACGGCGGTTCGCCGCGCGAGCCAGCGTTCGTCAGCCGGTTCCAGTACCCGGCCGGTCACACTCACACGGCGTGGCGGCACGGCCGTTATCTGTTCATCGGAGATGAGATTTTCCCGTCCGACTGGGACGCATCGAGGCCAATCGAGGCGCGCGGCTACATCCATGTTGTCGACTATTCCGATCCCGACAATCCGGTCGAGGTAGCGCGATATGAGGTGCCTGAATCGGGCGCGCACAACTTCTGGGTGGAGGACGACCTGCTGTATGTCGGATACTACCAGGCCGGCCTGCGGGTGCTGGACGTGTCCGGCGAGCTGCGCGGCGACCTGTACCGGCAGGGCCGTGAGTTGGGCGTCTACCGGACGGCGAGTCCGGACGCGATCACGCCGAACTGGTCGATGACGTGGGGCGCACAGATCTTCAAGGGCAACATCATCACGTCCGATCTGAACTCGGGCCTGTGGATCGTGAGGTTCAGACGGACGAACACGGTCTTCTGAGGAACCCCGGGCGCCGCGCGGGGGGTAGCCAGAAGGGTCCATGACGCTGCGGACTCACGAACAGACGAAAAACACAAGGAACGCCGTATGACCGCTTTTCGCCGGATCTTCGTGTTCGCGGCGCTCATTGCCGTGGCCGCTGGTTTCGTATCGATCGAGAATGCGACGCCGGACGAAGTCACGCTGGCGGACCGCCACCTCAGGCTGTTGAAGTCAGAGCCGGCCGCGGATACTGTCGTGGCGGCACCACCGCGCGAGATCCACCTGTGGTTTTCGGAGGAGCCGGCAGTACGGGTCACGACTATCCAGGTCACTGTGGCGGGCGAAACACGCAGGCTCGAAAAGGTCACCGCCGATGCCGAAGACGGAAAACACCTCATCGCGGCCGTCGATACAGCTGGGCCGTCCGGCACGTGGACGGTTGCTTGGCGAACGATGTCGCGGGATGGGCACGTCGTGAGTGGCGAGGTTGCGTTCCGGGTCGAGCCTCAACGCTGAAATCCTCATTCGCCAGGCGTTGATGCTCGATACATTGAGCGGAAACGCATTGCTGATCGGCGGATAGCGAGCGACAATGGCACCTGCTTGCGACCGGCCGCCGGCTTGTCGATCGACTATCTCGTATCCAGAAAGCACTCGGTGGGTCAACGATGGAACGTTGGGATCCGGTCGCTGTGCGCGTCGCGGTGTGGTTCACCGTAGTCAGCGCGCTGTGGATCCTCGTGTCCGACAGAGCCGTGGCGTCGATCGTCAGCGACCCCGCCCTGCTGACCGAGATTCAGACCTACAAGGGCTGGGCCTGGGTCGTGCTGGCGGGCGGTCTGGTCTATGCCGTTACAGCCAGAGAGGTGCGCCGGCGGGCGAGGGCGGAGGGCGCGCTCGCAAGGACGAAGCAGCTTCAGGACCTGCTGGTCGATCAGGTTCGCGACCATGCGATCTTCGCGGCGGACAACGACGGTCGCGTGGCGACGTGGAACGCCGGTGCGCTGGCCACGCTCGGATATACGGAATCGCAGGCGGTCGGACGCGATGTCGGCGAGTTCCTGGCGCAGCAGGATGACGCATGGGAATGGCCGACCGAGGCCGGCACCGTTCCCATCGAGCGGACCGCCTGGTGCAAGCGCGCCGACGGTTCTGTTGTCTGGGTGAGGCTCACGCTGACGGAACTGTACGGAACCGGTGGTGAGCGGATCGGCTATTCGTGTGTGTTTCAGGACCTGACGGAGTCGAAGCGGCAGGACCGGTCGCGCGCCGAACTGCTGATCCGCGAACATGCGGTCCGGATGGAAGCGGAAATGTCGGCTTCCTGGTCGCGGTTCCTGGCGGAGTCGACGGAGGCTCTGTCCGCTACTCTGGATCCGTCGGAGGTCGTGGAGACCGCGGCGAGGCTGGCCGTTGGCGACATGGCGGACTGGGCGGCGATGTACGTGCTCCAGCCGGACGCCCGGCTTGTGCGCAAGGTGGTACGACACCGCGACCCATTGAAGGAGGATGTGGCACACCGGCTTCAGGCCGATCACGTTTCAGTGTCCGCGGCGCACCCGGTACGCGAAGCACTGCGCACGGGCCGGCCGAGGCTGATCAACGCACTGACAGCGGAGCGGCTGCGTCAGTACGCAACAGACGCCACCCAGCTCGACCTTATGGAACGGTTGGGGACGCGATCGGTCATTGTGGCGCCACTGGTCGCTCGCGGCCACGCGATTGGCGGGATGCTGATCGCGTACGGCGACTCGGGCCGCGTCTACGCCGACCAGGACGTGGCGCGCGCAATGGACCTGGTGGGCCGCGCGGCATTGGCGTTCGACAATGCGCGATTGTTTCAGGAAGCCGAGTCTGCGCGCGCGGTGGCGGAGTCGGCCGGCATGCGGGTTCGCGAGCAGTTGCGACGACTGGACGCGCTGCGGGCCATCGATCTCGCCATTGCGGGCAGTCCGGAAATCCGACTGACACTGGGCGTGATCCTGGATCACGTTGTCGGCCAGCTCGGCGTCGATGCTGCAGCTGTGCTGAACTTCGACCGTGAGACGGGCTACATCGTACACGCGGCGAGTCGCGGGTTCCGGACGGACGAGATCACGAAGACGAGATTGCTGCCTGGTGAGGGAGCGTCGGGCCGAGCGGCTCGTGAACGTCGCTTCATCGAGACGCCCGATCCAATGGATACGTCGACGTTCGTCCGTGCCGATCTGATCCACAAGGAGTCGTTCAGGTATCACGCGGCGGTGCCGCTGACCGCGAAGGGAGCGATTCGCGGCGTGCTGGAGGTGTTTCATCGGGCGGCTGTCGAGCTGGGCGACGATCGTATCGAGTTCCTTCAGGCGCTTGCGGCGGATGCGGCGATCGCCATCGATAGCGCGTCGATGTTCAGCGACCTGCAACGGTCGAACGCCGAGCTGGCCCGTGCGTACGACCTGACGCTCGAAGGGTGGGCGCGCGCGCTCGAACTGCGGGACATGGAGACGGAGGGCCATTCCGAGCGCGTGACGCTGCAGACGCTTCGCCTTGCGAAGCGCATGGGCATCGGCGACGCCGAACTGGTGCACGTCCGGCGAGGTGCGCTGCTCCACGACATCGGCAAGATGGCTGTTCCGGACAGCATTCTGCTGAAGCCGGGGCCGCTCGACGAGGTCGAATGGGGCATCATGCGCCAGCATCCAGTACATGCGTATGAACTGCTGTCCCCGATTCCGTTTCTGCGCCCTGCTCTGGACATCCCGCTGTTTCATCACGAATGGTGGAACGGGCACGGATACCCGTACGGCCTCGCCCGTGACTCGATACCGTTGACTGCCCGCATCTTCGCGGTTGTAGATGTGTGGGATGCGCTGAGCAGGCGGCGTCCGTATCGTGACGCGTGGCCGGCGGACCGCGTGCACAGGCATCTGAGCGAACAGGCGGGCACGCACCTCGACGAACACGTTGTCAACGAGTTCCTCGACCTCCAGGCGGGGGAATCTCTGGTGTAGTCGAGCCGGCCGGTCCAGTTCCGGATTGACCTGCGTCGGCCGTTCCGGTACGCTTCGCGCCCACGGGATTCGCAGGAACGGCGGAGCGCGGAGGGGCAGCAGGAGCATGGTGCCGGTTCGGATGGGCAGGGCCGCTCGCATTGGTGCGGGAACTGCCGCGGTTCTTGCCATATCGTGTGTTACGCCGCCTCGCGAACCGATTCCGCGCGCGGGACCGGCCACTGGAGTCGAGATGTCGATCATCCTGATCGGCGATGCCGGAGCGCCGGACGCGTCGCGCGAACCGGTGCTGCGGGCACTGGTCGAGGAGCTGGCGTCGGCGTCGTCGCCTTCCATCGTGGTATTCCTTGGCGACAACATCTACCCCAAAGGCATGCCGCAGCCGGGCGAAGGCGGACGTGCGGAAGCGGAACGGCGGCTGAGCGCGCAAGTCGACGCCGTCCTCGAGAGCGGTGCGACCGGCATCTTCATTCCAGGAAATCACGACTGGAACTTCGCGGGCAGCGGCGGCCGCGCGCGAGTGATCGAGGCGGAACGGTTCGGCACCGATCGAGGTTCCGGTCGCGTTTCGTTTGTGCCCGGCAACGGGTGTCCCGGTCCGGTCGGCATCGATGTCGGCGCGGTTGCGCGGCTCATACTGCTGGACACGCAGTGGTGGCTGGACAGCGCGTTCGATTCGCCAGTATCGCTGGCGGACTGTCCGACGCGGTCGGCGAGTGAAGTGCTCGATTCGCTGGGCGTCCTGCTGGAGGCGGACGGCAGGGCCACGATCGTAGCCGGCCACCATCCGCTCGTCACGTATGGCGCACACGGCGGGTTCTTCAACCTGCGCCAGCACGTGTTTCCGCTGACCGATCTCAAGTCGTGGTTGTGGATCCCGTTGCCGGTGATCGGCTCGGCGTATCCATTCGCGCGAACGCACGGCATCACCAACCAGGACGTGTCGGGGCCGAGGTATCGGCGCATGCTGGAAGTGCTGGACTCGGTGTTCGCCGTTTCGGCACCACTCGTGTACGCGGCGGGCCACGAACATGCCATCCAGATTCTCGACGGTGGCGGAGGACGCGTCGATGTCGTGAGCGGCGCCGGCATCTACGGCCATGTCGGCCCCGTCACGCGGGGGCCGGCAACGATCTACCACGCGGGCGGCGGCAGCGGTTACGTCCGGCTCGACGTGCAACGTGATGGCCGAGTCAGGCTCGCCGTCGTCATCGTTGATGCCGAAGGTGGCCGTTCCGAACCCTATTCGGCGTTCCTCCGATGAAACAGGCGCTGCGTCGCATGGTCCGGGCGACGTTGCTGACAGCCGCGTTACCGGCGGCTGCGTCGTCGCTCGCGGCGCAGACAGCTCCCGATTCGGTGACCGTCACGCCCGGTGCGCGCTACGAAGCGGGAGCGTTGCATCGGTGGCTGCTCGGTTCCGGAAACCGGCACTTGTGGACGACGGCATTGCGGGTGCCGGTGATCGACCTGGCGACCTGGGCGGGCGGGCTGACACCGACCGAGCGCGGCGGTGGCATGCAGACGCAGTCGCTTCGATTGAGGAGTGCGGACGGCATCGAGTACGTGTTTCGATCGGTGGACAAGGATCCGAGCTCGATCCTGCCACCGGATCTGCGCGAGACACTGGTTGACGATGTCGTACAGGACCAGATCGGTGCGGCGCATCCGGTGGGCGCCCTGGTTGCCGCGCCACTCCTGGAGGCGGTCGGCGTCCTGCATGCCGACCCACGGCTGTACGTGATGCCGGATGATGCGCGGCTGGGCGAGTTCCGCGAGGACTTCGCAGGGCTGCTCGGTACAATCGAGGTCCGGCCGAACGAGGGCACGGGTGATGCGCCCGGCTTTCTCGGTGCGACGCTCGTGATCGGAACGGACCGGCTGTTCGAACGGATCGAGGAGGATCTGGAGCGGATCGACGAACGGGCGTTCCTGTCAGCTCGTCTACTTGATGCGTTCCTGGGCGACTGGGACCGGCATCGCGACCAGTGGCGGTGGGCACGATTCGGCGAGACGCGCGACTCGCTGTGGCACCCGATCCCGCGCGACCGTGACCAGGCGTTCGTGCGGTTCGACGGACTGCTCGTTGCCCTGGCACGAGAGACCTACCCGCAACTCGTGCGCTTCGGCCGGGAGTATCCGTCCGCGCTCGGCCTGATGTGGAACGGCCGTGAACTCGACCGCCGGTTGCTCGTTGGCCTCGAATGGCCCGCATGGGATTCAGTGGCCGCGAAGCTCCAGGCCGCACTCACCGATGATGTCCTGGACCTCGCCGTTGCTGCGTTGCCGCCCGAGCACGCACGGATCACGGGCGAGACATTGCGCGAGGCGTTGCTGGCACGGCGGGATGGCCTGCGTCGCTTCGCCCGCGACTTCTACGAACTGCTGGCCGGTGTCGTCGAAGTCCATACGACTGATGCGGACGAGGTCGCGCTGCTGACGCGTTTGTCCAGCGATGAACTGCACGTGGTTGTCAACGCGCGGACGCCGGACGGCGATGTGCGCGTGTACGAGCGAACGCTGCTCGCCAGCGAGACCGCCGAGTTCCGTCTCGATCTGCACGGCGGCGCCGACAGTGCGCGAGTGACGGGCGTGTCGGGCGGCGGCATCACCATCCGGATCCTCGGTGGCGGTGCAGACGACGTGCTCATCGACGAGTCCGGTGGAGTACGGTTCTACGACACATCGGGCGACAATGAGTTCATCCGCGGGCCGGGCACCCGTGTCGATGAGCGACCGTACGAACACCGCGGACCGGAGTACCCGCCGAGTCAGCCGCCGCGTGACTGGGGGATGCACTACCGTTTCCCGGCATTCTTCGGCTTCGCCCCTGATGTCGGGCTTCTGGTCGGCATCACCGCCGAGCAGTTCACGTACGGGTTCCGCACATGGCCGTATCGATCACGCATTCGGCTCACAGGCTCGGTCGGACTGGCGGCCGCCGCATTCCGCGCGCAGTTCGATGTGGATGTTCATCGGCGCAACTCGGGCATCCGGTGGACGCTGTCCGGTCGCGGATCGGGACTGGACGTTCTGCGATTCTACGGTTTCGGCAACGAAACGACGGACGAAGGCGAGGAGGACCGGTTCAAGGTGGACCAGCGGGTGTTCAGCCTGGAATCGCGCGTCGTGTTTCCGCTGGGCCGAGGCCGGAGCCGGGTCTCGGTCGGTCCGGTCGCGCGATTGACGGAGACAGAAGCCAACGAGGACCGCCTGATTGCGCAGACCTCGCCCTACGGTTGGGGCACGTTCCGGCAGGTCGGTCTGTACGCGGACATTGAGCTGGACGGTCGCGACCGTGCGAGGGCGGCCACGCGAGGCGTGTGGCTGCGCCTGGGCGGCGGCGTACACCCCCGCCTGCTCGATGTCGAATCGACTTTCGGCGAAGCCGAGGCCATCGCGACGGCGTACGTGACTCTGCCGGCGCTGTCGCGGCCGACGCTCGCGTTCCGGCTCGGCGGCCGCAAGGTGTGGGGCCGCTACCCGTACGCGGACGCCGCGTTCATTGGCGACCGCGAGACGGTCCGGCTCGGCGTTCAACACCGGTACGCGGGCGACGCCGCCGCATGGGTCAATACGGAAGTGAGGGTGAAGCTCGCGCGGATGATGCTGCTGGTACCCGCGGATGTCGGCGTAAAGGTACTCCACGACACGGGCCGGGTCTGGCTTGCCGGCGAGGATTCCGGCCGGTGGCACCGCTCGGTGGGCGCCGGCATGTGGCTCGCGTTCCTGTCGCCCGGCAACACTGTTGGTATCACGGTCGTGAGAGCCGAGGGCAGGACCGGCGTTTACGCGGGTGCCGGCTTCCCGTTCTGAGCTGGGCCGGGGACCGGCGTCCGCTCAGTCCGTTCCGTTCCTGATGTCCTGAACGCCCGCGCGGGTGCCGAAACCGACGCCGGCTCCGAGGGCGAGCGCGGCGGGCGCGCCGACGATGGGGAGAAGAGCGACGACGGGTGCGGCAACGATGACGGCGGCGGCGCCGGCGAGTACCGGTACCGCGCTCTTCTGAACACCATCGACGTACCGCAACCGACGCTTGACGAACGAGCGGGTCTTTACATAGCCGCCGACGGCGACGGCACCCGCCACGATGAGTCCAATCATTTCGAACATGTCGTAATACCTCCTGATTCATCACAGTACGCCATCGGACCGGCGGTTGTTTCCGTTTGCCGGTCGCGATTCGTCTCAGGTAACTTGGCGAACGGCGCTCCGTGCCGGAAGCCCGGGGCGTAGCACGGCGTGACGCCTTCGCGCGCGGCCGCCGGGTCCGTGGCGAGTCGCAAGGCAGGACCCGGAGAGGACAGGAACGTGGCAGCAGTGGGCAGAACCGACATTCGATCCGGCAGGGCAGCGGCCGGTGCGCTCGTTCTGGCGCTGGTCCTGTTCGATGCGGCGGCCGGCCAGAGCGCTACGGTCTCCGGCCGGGTACGGACCGAGGCAGGGCGAGGCGTCAGCGGCGCTGCCGTGTTTCTCAGGGCCGCGGCGGACACGACGGTACGGGCGGCTGAGACGAACGATCTCGGACGGTTCCGCGTGCCGGCCGTGGCGCCGGGACTGTACACGATCGAGGTGGTCCGGTTGGGGTTCGCGGAATACTCGCGGGAGCTGGTCGCCGATCAGGGCGACATGGAACTCGACATCGTGCTCGAGGAGCGAGCGATCGAGATTGGTGGCGTGGTGGTCGAGGTGGACAGGCAGCGTGCCCGGTTCGAACGGGATGCGGGCGCAACGGCGCGCGAGCTGACACGCGAGGAACTGAAACTCGTGCCTGGCGTGGCGGAGTCGGACGTCCTCAGAGCGATAGAGGTTCTGCCGGGTGTCGTGTCGACTTCGGACTACACCTCAGCCTTCAACGTACGTGGCGGCGCGGCCGACCAGAACCTGATCCTCATCGATGGGTTCCCGATCTACAACCCGTTCCACCTCGGCGGCCTGTTCAGTGTGTTCAACGCGGATGTGATTTCAAGGGCGGAGCTTCTCGCGGGTGGGTTTCCCGCGCGCTACGGTGGCCGCGTGTCGTCGGTACTGAGTGTCGAGAGCGACGCATCGGGTGCGGGTACGACGGTGGATGGAGGGATCTCGCTCCTGGCTGCAAGGTCCGCACTCGGATTCGAGGTGCCGGAGGGCGTGGCGGGCGCGCTGGGCCTGCGCACCGCTCGTGCACGCGTGTCAGCGCGCCGTTCGTATTTCGACCACGTGCTCCGTCCGTTCTTCGAGTTCCCATACCACCTCACTGACCTTCAGGCGTTCGCGGAAGGCTGGACACAGGACGGTTCCCGCTGGACATTCACGGCGTACACGGGTCGTGATGTCCTGGACTTTTCAGCGTCCGACTCGTTTCCTCTGCGAATCCGCTGGACGTGGGGCAACGATGTGGTCGGGTTGCGCTACGCATCGGCGATGGGCGGCGGCCGGACGATGGAGGCGAGGGTCGGCTATTCGCGGTTCGCGACGGCGATCCGCTTCCCGGATTTCGGCGACACCGATTTTCGCAGCCGCATCGGCCAGTTCACGACGCGCGTCGACTTCGATCTGCCCGTCGGTGACGTCCTGTTCGGCGCCGGATTCTCGGCGGACCGTGTCGCCTACGACAATCTGGCGCAGACGGGCGGCACGGAGTTCAGGCGAGGCCGTGATGCGGGCTGGCTGTCGGGCGTGTACGGACAGGTGCGGTGGGATCCCGGCGACTGGCTGATCGAAACGGGAGGACGGGTCGACGCGTGGTCGGAGGGCGCGCTGGGTGGTGGAAGTCCCGCTGTCGTTTGGGCGCCGCGGCTGGCGGTCAAGCGGTTCCTGCCGGGTGGCGACGTGGCCATCAAGGCGGCAGTCGGCCGCTACTCGCAGTTCCTGCACTCTGTTCGGGACGAGGAACTGCCGCTCGGCATCGACGTGTGGGTGCTCTCCGGCGACCGAGCGCCACGCATCATCTCGAACGAGGTACTGGCCGGTATCGAGGCATTCATCGGCGATGACTGGTTCACGTCGCTGGAAGTCTACGACCGCAGGCTCGATGGCGTGGCCACGAACAACTTCGCGGATGACCCGAACGACCCGTTCGACGATCTGCTGGCGGGCAACGGCCGGTCGTATGGCGCGGATTTCCAGGTCCGGCTCGATGGCGATGACATCCGGCCGTCGATCGCGCTGTCGTGGCTGCGCGTGCGCCGCCGGTTCCCGGACACGACGTCAGGTGAGGATCCCCCGCCTGGCGTCGAGTACCCGCCGATCTTCGATCGTCGTATCGACCTCGAGGTCATGCTCGATGCATCGCTGCCGTGGAACGTGCGAGGCGCGCTGCGCTGGAACTACGGTGGCGGGCTGCCGTACACGCGCCCCGTCGCCGGATACATCCCGTACACGTACCGGTTGTCGGACGGCCAGCGCACGCCGGACACTGTCGATGACGACGGCCCGATCGGCGTGGTGCTCGGACCGCGCAACGCCGAGCGGTATCCCGACTACCACCGTCTGGACATGAGTTTCCGCCGCACATCTCGCACGGGCTGGGGCGAACTCACGCTGTACCTCGACGTCCTGAACGTGTACAACCGGAAGAATCCGCTCTTCTTCTTCTACGAGTACAACACGTCACCACCGCAACGTGCTGGCGTGTCGATGTTCCCGTTGCTGCCGACGTTCGGCGCGGAATTCTCCTTCTGATGGCGGGCGAATGAGCGCACTCCGACTGTTTCGCGTGCAGGCAGGCGAGGCCACGGACAGCACAGCGGGCCTGCTGGGTGCCCTGCGCATGCAGATCGGCGGACTCTCGGTCTTCGAGAGCAACCTGATCAAGACGGTGGCATTGGTCTTCCTGCTGATGAGCCTGCGCTGGCTGATCCTGTTTGCCGTTCGCCGGCGCGCGACCGACGCGCGCACTCAGTACTACTGGCGCAAGGCGGTAACGTACACGGTGGCCGTGATCGGACTGTTCGCGATCGGGCGCCTCTGGTTCGCGGGTGTCGGCTCGCTCGCGACGTTCTTCGGTCTGGTCGGTGCCGGCCTGGCGCTCGCGCTCAAGGATCCCGTCGTCAACCTGGCCGGCTGGTTGTTCATCCTGTGGCGCCGGCCGTTCCGCGTGGGTGATCGCGTCCAGATCGGCAACAACGCAGGCGATGTAATCGATCAGCGGCTGTTCCAGTTCACGCTCCTGGAGATCGGCAACTGGGTCGACGCGGACCAGAGCACGGGACGGCTGATACATATACCGAACGGCGTCGTGTTCACGACGCCGCTGGCAAACTATACGCGCGGCTTTCCGTACATCTGGAACGAGCTTCCGGTGCAGGTCACGTACGAGAGCAACTGGGAAAAGGCAAAGAAGATCCTGCACGAGATCGCGGACGAACGCGGCGGCCAGTTCACGCAGGCCGCGGAGCGTGAAATCCTGGCCGCGAGCCGGCACTACATGATCTTCTACTCGACACTGAGGCCGACGGTCTACACGAGCGTGGCCGACAGCGGTGTGGTGCTCACGATCCGGTACCTGTGCGACGCGCGGCGCCGGCGGGGATCGGCGCAGGACATATGGGAGGACGTTCTGCGCGCGTTCGCGAAGCATGACGACATCGACCTGGCATACCCGACGACACGGTTCTTCGACAATGCGGCGGAAGGGAAGCCGCCGCTCCGGCCACGGGACGGCGAGTGAGCATCGCCTGTCGGGCGGCCGTTCCCGTGTTGGTGTTGACGCTGGCACTTCACACAGCCGGCTGCTCGCTGACCGAGACGTCGCTGGCCGACGGCAACGACATCGTGATCGCCGAGCTTGTCCTGCGTGCGGGCGATACGGCTCCGCAGCGGGCGTTCCTCTACAGAACGATCGGCTCGGGTCAGGCGTCCGTCGTGTCCGGCGCGGCCATTGAAGTGTCAGATGCGGCGGGCCGCGCGATGACATTCGTCGAGGTTCCAGCGCGCAACTGCATCGACGACGTGATGGGCCCGGTCGACGGCACGTGCTACATCCAGGACGGCGACGCGGTCGCGATCCTGGCGGGTTCGACGTATTCGCTGCGTATCACGCTGCGTGATGGCAGCGTGCTGACGGGGACGACCACAGTACCGGGCGATTTCGAGATCGGTACGCCGTCCGATGCGGTGTGTCGCCTGGATCCCGGCACGACGATCGATCTGCGCTGGACGCCGGCCCGCGACGCCTGGGTGTACGTGACGGAAGCCGGTCTGAACGGGCTTGCCGAAGCGCTCGCGGCGCAGGGCATCGAACTGGAAGACGAACCGCTTCGACTGCTCGGTCTGTCGATCAGCCGCGAGGACACGACCCTTGCGTTCCCGACCGGATTCGGTCTGTTCGACCGTGCGGATCCGGCCGTGGCCGATGCGCTCCTCGCGATCCGGGATGGGCTGCCGCCCGGCGTGCGCGCAAGCGTGGTCGTTGCCGCCGCGGATCGCAACTACGTGAACTGGGTACGCGGTGCGAACTTCAATCCATCCGGTCTCGTGCGCGTGCCGAGCGTGCGCGGCGACGGCACCGGCGTATTCGGCTCGATCGTAGCCAGGGCGGTCGTTCTGACCACGGTACCGGAGAGTACGGCGCCGGCGTGCGAGTGACGTGCGAGTGAGGCGAGTCGGCTCGGCCGCGTTCGTGTCAGTCGTCGATGGCGATGCCAAGCTCCTCGGGCGTCAGTCCCTTGAGCAGCGAATCCATCACATCGCGAGCGTAGGCTTCCGCCTCTGTCGCGGCGTCGAGCGCGCGGATGTGCGAGAGGACGAGCCGTTCGCCGTTCGCGCACTCGAGGCCGATGTAGGCCGAGGGGAACGCTTCCTCGCCGCCGAAATGCGCTTCCTCGTGGTGCACGACGCCTGCGACGCCGAGGCGGGCGTTGCCGCTGTCGAGCGCACCGCGGATCCGGTCCCACGTCTCGTCGAGCGGGAACCGCGCGGACGCCAGTATGCTCGGCAGGCCGGCAATGAGCAGGCCCACGTCGAGCTCGACCTCGCGTTCCGCAACACTGATACGGGACGTGTGCAGAACAGGAAATGGGCCGGCCAGGAAGACCGGTACTGACGGAGAGTCCATCGCGGTGATTCCGTTTCGTTGGCACGGCCGCAGCCGTGGTCGCGTCGAGGGGTGCTACCCTCGGGTCCGCGGAGGGGTCCGGTGTGTTTTCCGCCCTCGGATCAGGTGCAGGATGCGGTGCAGCACGCGGATGAATCGGACGCCTTCGATCGCCACGCCGCCCGGGCTCAATTCGCGATTGCGACGGCCGGAATGGTCGAACAGCGATGTGATCGTGCACGACACGCGGAACTCGGCGGGCACGGCGCGTGACAGCCGTACGGTCTCGCTGAACGGAACGAGCCGGTCATCGCGGCCGTGCGCGAAAACGATCCGGACGCCGACGGCATCGAGGAACGGCGAGGGGTCGAGGAGCGGATCGGCGCGCAGCGCGGCGTCCGCGAGTTGATGCGCAAGACCGCGCAGCCGTTCGACATCGCGAGGCGGCCGGTCCGATGGCGGTGCGAGCAGGTCGAACAACTCGCGCTGTCCGGGCTCGAGGCGGGAGCGCAACATGACCTTGTACGGATCGTATACCGGCTCCCATGCGTAGGCGCGAACGCGGCCGGCCTCGAGTGCCATCTCGTGCAGCGCCGACGCGATCGCGCCGTCGTTCTCGTGCCCGGGAATGCCCGTGAGGTAGTTGCCCGCCATGACCCAGGCGCCATACGGGTCGTGGTTCAACTTCCACTCGCGGCCATCCAGCTCGTGCTGGCCGCTCATGCCGAAGACGAAGAGCCGGTGCAGGTCGGCGTAGCCGCCCCATGCCGCGATTCCGGCGATCAGGCCCTGCACGTGCGGGTCGGCGGCCGCGATCAGCGCCTGTGTCGCGCCGAATGAGAAGCCGAACAGACCGATGCGGTCCGGATCGGTGTCGTCGCGATCGTGCAGCTCGCGAACGGCAGTGCGGATGGTCTCGTGCGTGACGGCGGGGGCGACGCGGAGGTCCCGCCATTCGGGGATCTCCGGCACCATCACGATGTTGCCAGCGGCGGCTATCGATCTCGCGAACCGCACGAGCGACGGGTGTGCGCGGCCCGTGGCGGTCAGCCCGTGCAGCACGACCCAGCCCGGCAGCCTGGCCGCACCCGCCGGACGATAGAGCGTGGCCGGCAGGCGACGGTCCGCACGGCCGTATGTGATCTCGTGCGCGGTCAGGGCTACCGCGCCCCGTCGGCTGTACTCGAGAAGGAACCGAGTGAGCAATAGCATACGTGGTCCGATGTCAGAGCCGACGCTGAGGCCAGAGGCGAGGGCAGACGTTGACGTAAGCGACGTAGAATGGCCGGGTGAGTGGGGAACGCAAGGGCCGTACGCTATCTTGCGAAGGGGTTCGCGCCGGACCGACCGTGTGATGCCGGGCCCGGATCAGGAAAAACGGCAGGAAAGGCAACCAGGGTGTCAGGGACGGATCGGCGAGGGTTCGTAGCAACGACGATGGCTGCAGCGGCGGGGCTGGCCTGGCCGCGAAAGCTGGACGCGTTGCGCATCAGGCTCGACGCGCTGGCGGCGGGACAGGATCCCTGGCCGGCGGTGCGCGCGGCGTTCCTGATACCCGAGGATCGTATCTACCTGAACGTGAGCACGCTCGGGCCGCAGCCCCGGGCTGTGGTGGATGCAGTGATCGAGCACACGCGCCAGGTGGCGATGACGTATCCGCCGCGAACGGACTGGGACGGTCTGAAGGCAAGGCTTGGCGTATTCGTGAACTGTGATCCGGCCGGCCTGGCGTTTCCGCGGAACACGACGGAGGCGATGAACTTCGTCGCGAACGGACTCGAGTTCGAGGCGGGCGACGAGATTCTTACGACCGACCACGAGCACATTGGTGGGCTTTGCCCGTGGCAGCTCGTGGCAGCGAGGCACGGGCTGACGCTGCGCCAGTTGCCTCTACCGATGACGCCGTCCGGCGAGGACGAGCTGGTGGACGTGTTCGCTGCGGCGATCGGACCGCGGACGCGCGTGATTTCGGTGTCGCACGTGACGTTCACGACCGGGCTGATCATGCCGGTCCGGCACATTGTCGACCTGTGCCGCGCGAACGGCGTGATTGCCGTGGTCGACGGCGCGCATCCGCCGGGCATGATGCGCGTCGACATCGAATCGCTGGGACCGGATTTCTACGCGTCGTCACCGCACAAGTGGCTGCTGGCGCCGCAGGGTACCGGGTTCCTCTGGATGAGCGAGGAATGGCGGACGCGGCTGTGGCCAACGCTGGCGTCGGGCGGTTGGGATGATACGTCGCTTGGCGCGCATCGATTCAACCATCTTGGCACGCTCGATGAGTCGCGGCTGGCCGGACTGGATGCGGCACTCGCGTTTCAGGAAGCGATCGGCATCGACCGCGTCGCGGAGCGTGTGCGACAGCTCAGGCGCCACCTCCTCGACCGGCTGAGCACCGTGCGCGGCATCGACATCGTGTCCGTCGCGGATGACACGAGAGCCGCCGGGATGGTCTCATTCCGTGTGCCCGGCATCGAATCGCTCGAAGTTCAGCGCCGGCTCTCGAACATGGGCACGCCGGACGGGATGGTGAGCATACGCTCGCGTGTGATCAGCGAATACGACTACGGCCTCATCCGGGTGTCCCCCCACATCTACAACACGATCGCGGAACTCGACGTCGTGGTGGACGCGATCGATCGCATCGCCAGGACCGGCTGACGGCCGCCTCCGACATCCGGCGCTCGGGGTTTCACGCTGGGGACGCTGAGGGAGCGGAGCACGGGGACGGATTACTTGTTGTTGAACTCACGACGGAGCAGGGGTCGACGCGCACCCGCGCGCCGGGATCGCCGGCAGACGTTCGGCAGCCGTGTGGGTGTCGACTGCCCCCGGGGATCCTGAACTGAGCACCCGGGACCTGGTCAGGACCAGAAGAGCCCCCAAAAAGAATGTCCGGCTGCCTGCCCGGAGTCGGCGCCATCCGGAAGCCGGAAGAACAGCCAGCGTCCTCCGCCCCCATCGCGTCCCCTGCGTGCAACAGCCGTTCGTCCGCTCGTGCAGGACGGCTGCCTCCGCCGGATCCGCGGCGTCAGTGTGCGTCACGCGTCCGTTCGATCAGGCCGCCCGCCCGCGCCCGGCCTGAACACGCGAAACAGGTAGGCGAAGGACGGGAACAGCAGGAGCGCGCCAATCGCGAGCGCCCACACGAGCATGCGGAGTGTGCGCGGCGGTCCGGCAGCATCGGCAAACGTGACATCCGGCACGATCAGCCAGGGATACTGGCCGAGGCCCCAGCCGGCGATGATGAACGTGACCTGCGCGATGGCGGCGATCCGGGCGACGCGGTACCGGCCGGTCGCGAGGGACCAGAGCGCGCCGATCGCGGCAATGCTCGTCGCGATGAGCAGTGGCGGCGCCCATGCGCCCGTGAGCGCATCGAAGATGGCGGTTGCGCCGGTTCTCGCGAGCAGGAATACGGCAAGCGCGATGGGCGCGAGTGACAATCCCGAGGCGAGCGCGCGGATCCGGAAATCACTCTGAAGAGCGTCGTCGCCTTCGGTCTCTACGGTCATGTACGTTGCGGCGAGGAACGCGAAGAGCGCCTGTGCGAAGATGCCGCAGCCGATGGCGAATGCGCCGGTCCAGCCGGCCAGGAAGCCGGTGGTGAGGAGTCCGTCGACGACGCGGATCTCGCCGGACGCCAGCGCGCCGAGCGAGAGACCGAGCAGGAACGGCGTGAGCAGGCTCGACGCGCCGAAGACAGCGCTCCACTTTCGATACGTCGCGGCATCGGCCGAAGCGTACTTCCGGAACACGAAGGCGGATGCTCGCAACACGATCCCGAACAGCACGAGCATCAGTGGGACGTAGAGCGCCGTCATGATGATCGCGAACGCGGCAGGGAACGCGGTGAAGACGACCACGATCACGAGGATCAGCCAGACGTGGTTGGCCTCCCAGATCGGGCCGATCGCGTCGGATATCGCCTGTCTCTGGCGTTCCGCGCGCGGTCCGAACGCCAGCAGATCCCACACGCCGCCGCCGAAGTCCGCGCCGCCCGACACCGCGTAGAAGATGAGGCTCGCGAGTATGACGAGAGCGAGAATGGTCTCGACGCTCATGCGTCGACCTGTTTCGCCGGCGAGGTCTCGAGGAACTGCGAGCGCAGCGCGAGGACCAGGACAACGGAAAGCAGGAGGTACATCAGCGCGAAACCGACGAACGGCACGACGAGACCGGGCATGGGCGTGACTGCTTCCTCGGTGCGCATGATGCCCTGAATGATCCATGGCTGGCGCCCGACTTCGGTGACGAACCAGCCGGCCTCGATGGCAATGAAACCGAGCGGGCCGGCAATGACGCATGCGTTGAGCAGTGCGCGCGAGCCGGTGAGCGGTCTTCGTCGGATAAGCCGGATCGCGGCCCAGCCGGCCAGTGCGAGAAGCGCCATTCCGCAGGCGACCATCAGGTCGAACGCCAGGTGCACGATGCGAGTGTTTGGCCATTCATCGCGCGGAAACGCATCGAGGCCCTGCACCTCCGTGTCGACCGAACCGCCGGCAAGGAAGCTCAGCACGAGCGGGATCTCGATT
Organism: Longimicrobiales bacterium; assembly: GCA_035513345.1. GTDB lineage: Bacteria > Gemmatimonadota > Gemmatimonadetes > Longimicrobiales > RSA9 > DATKCF01. The sequence continues at coordinate 26,424 of DATKCF010000165.1, read as the reverse complement.
CCCCAACGGACGGCCATCGCATCGTCATCCGGGATCCCGCCGATGATGAGCGGCGCGCGTGACCCGGTGTGGTAGTGCGCTTCCATTGCCGCGAATTTCGCTGGCTGCAGCTTCGCGGTCATCTTCGCGATGAGGTCGCCGCTGGCGATCTGGAGCGGTGCGGCGACGATCACGATGCCGATCGCGATGTTGAAAGCATGCCTGTGGAACGCGTTGGCCGGTTCGTCGCGCAGGAACCACGCGTGTACGGCGGCGACGCCCGCGCCGGTCGCGAGATACGCAGCGATCGTCATGTGCAGCACCTGCGGAAATGTTGCGGGGCTGAGCATGGCCGCGATCGGATCGACATCCGTGATGATGCCGTTCTCGAGCGTGAACCCGACGGGCGCGTTCATCCATGCGTTGGCAGCGATGACGAAGGCGGCGGATGCGATGCCGCTGAGTGCGACGACGATGCCGCAGGCGAGGTGAGCGGCAGGCTTGAGCCGGTTCCAGCCGTAGAGATAGAGGCCGAGAAAGATCGCTTCGGTGAAGAACGCGAAGCCTTCGAGGGAAAACGGCATGCCGATGATGCCGCCGGCGAAGCGCATGAACTCGGGCCAGAGCAGGCCGAGTTCGAAGGAGAGCACGGTACCGGACGCGGCGCCGACGGCGAAGAGGATCGCGGTACCCTTCGCCCAGCGTCTGGCGAGATCGAGGAGTGCGGGATCGCGGTTGCGCATCCATTTCGCCTCGGCAATCACCATTAGCAGTGGCATGCCGATGCCGATGACGGCGAAGATGATGTGGAACGCGAGCGACATCGCCATCAGCGAGCGGGCGAAGAGCAGGTCGGTCATGCTCGTGATCGCGGGCGGGAGTCAGGCAGGTGCGTAGCGGTCAGTAGGCCGCAGTCTCGCGAATCGCGGTCCACACGTCGTCGACCTGGGGCAGGATGCGGTCCTCGAGTTGGGGCGCATAGGCGACCCACGTATCGAGGGAAGCGACGCGGCGAACGGGTGCGTCGAGCCATTCGAACACGTCGCTTGCGATGCGCGCGGCGATTTCCGAGCCGATGCCCCATGACAGCGAGTCCTCGTGGGCGATGACGACGCGGTTGGTTCGCCTGACGGAATCCGCGATGCGATCCATGTCCAGCGGGTGCAGCGTTCTCAGGTCGATGACTTCGACGCTGATGCCATTCTCGTCGGCGATGCGTGCTGCGTCGAGCGAGCGCTTCACGAGTGCGCCGCAGGCGACGACGGTGATGTCGGTGCCTTCACGCACGACCTTGGCCTTGCCGAACGGGATCATGAAGTCGGGACCGGGATCCATGCCCTTGTTGTAGACCTGGCGGTAGAGGTGCTTGTGTTCGAGGAACAGCACGGGATCGTCGCACCGGATGGCCGTTCGCAGCAGCCCGTTGCCATCGACGGCGGTGGCCGGCAGCACGACCCGCAGGCCGGGCGTGTGCGTGAACAGCGTTTCGCCGGTCTGCGAGTGGTAGATGCCACCGCCCTTGAGGTAGCCGCCGTAGGCCACCCGGATGACGACCGGCGACGCCCATGCGCCGGCCGAACGGTACCGCATGGTGGCCAGCTCGTCGCGGATCTGCATCATGGCCGGCCAGATGTAGTCGAAGAACTGGATCTCGACGACCGGCTTGAGTCCGCGTGAGGCCATGCCGACCGCCCGGCCGACGATGTTGGCTTCGGCGAGTGGCGCGTTGAACACGCGGTTGGATCCGAATCTGCGCTGGAGCCCGAACGTGCACTTGAACACGCCGCCCTTGCCCTTGACATTCTCGAGCGCGGCTTCGCGGGTCACGTCGGCAACATCCTCACCGAAAACGAGGATTCGCGGATCGCGCTCCATCTCGTCGCGCAGCGCCGCGTTGATGAGGTCGACCATGGTGGTTTCGCCGCCGCGGAACGCGGGGCTGTCCTCGGTATCGAAGTCGCTCGATGACGGGTCGACATCGGGCGAGTAGAGGTACAGCATCGCGGTGTCCGGCGAGGGCTGCGGCTGTTCCAGCGCGTCGTCGGATGCCTGCTTGATGCCGGCCACGACCTCGTCCTCGAGCGCGCTGAGCGCGTCGCCATCGGCGATGCCATTGTCCGTCAGCCAGCGGCGGAATACGGTCAGCGGATCACGTTCGGCATCATCGTTGCGCTCTTCCTCGGTGCGGTAGAGCCGCTCATCATCGGACATCGAATGGGAGTACGGCCGCACGACGCGGGCATGCACGAGCGCCGGCCCCTTGCGCGCGCGGCAATAGTCGACGGCGCGGCCGGCTGCGGCCCAGCTCTCGTGAACGTCGCAGCCATCGACCGCTTCGATGAGCAGGTCGGGGAATCCGCTCACGAGCTGGCTGATGCTGCCGCCCGGCGTGTTGACCTCGACGGGCACCGAGATGGCGTAGCCGTTGTCCTCGACGAGGAAGACGACGGGCAGCTTGAGGTTGGATGCGGTCGACAGCGCTTCCCAGAACTCGCCTTCGGAGGTCTGTCCTTCGCCGGAACAGACGAGCACGATCTCATCGTTCTCGAATGCCTCGATCGCGTCGCGCATCGCATCATCGCGCGCAGCACGCACGCCGGCTTCGGCGCAACCGACGGCCTGAAGGAACTGCGTTCCCGTGGGCGACGACGTGCTGGCGATGCGCAACTCGCGGTGTCCCCAGTGCGACGGCATCTGACGGCCGCCGCTCGACGGATCGGCTTCGGCGCCGACAGCCTGGAGCAGATGCTCGTAGGGCGTCATCCCGAGTGCGAGCGAGAGGGCACGGTCGCGATAATAGAGATACGCCCAGTCAGAACCGGGCCGCATGTGGTCGGCGATGGCCACCTGGATGGCTTCGTGTCCGGCTCCGGAGATCTGGAAGAAGATCCGATTCTGCCTTTTGAGCAGGATCTCCTGATCGTCGGTTCGCCGGGCCGTGACCATGGTCCGGTAGAAGCGCAGGAGCGTGTCGTCGTCGATCGACCGGCCGCTGGCGCGGCCCTTCGTCCGGGTCTTCGTTGCCATTCGGTCTATCCGTCGAAACTCAATTGTCGTAACCAGTTGCGGGCAACAGCGAAGCCTGCTCGCGTACCCGCCGACACCGCGATAGTATACCCGCGCGGCGGGGTACATGCCAACCGCGGGTCCGATGACATGGAACGACGCATGCGTACAGGCCACACGGCAGTCGGTCGATAATGGATGGCAGGTCCACATTGCTTCGCCTGGTGGGCATGGCGATCGTACATCCTCGCCTTGGCCTCCTGATGGTGAGGACCGCGTGGCGGTTCCGGTCCGCGGACTGGTATCGCCGGCCTCCGTTTCTGCCATTTCCGCCGACGGATTACGTCGCGTGGCGGTGGCAGACGGCATGGGGCGACGCGGACGGCGTCACGGATGCCGCCGCGCTCGAGCGCTACCTGCGCTGGGCACGGTGGATGACGCGGGTGAAGCAGCGGTGACCGACCGGCGCAAGGGCAACACGAGGGGCGCCGGGGTGGGTATGCCCGGAGGCAGGACGCATGATCAAGAACATACTGATCGCCATCGTGTTGCTCGGCTTCGCGTGGGCGTGGGAGCCGACGCGGGTGCGCATGGTCCTGGCGGCACGCCCGGCCCTCGAGCGCATGGGCCCGCTCGGCGACTGGGCCGTTACGCCGATTCAGCGCTACAACACGCAGACCGAGATCAGCTTCATCACGGACCAGATCATCCAGTCGAAAACCGAAGGGCGGGAGGTTCCGAACGCGCGCACGTTACAGTCCTGGTTGCAGGCGAGGGTCGTAACGAAGAACCGTGGACGGGACCCCTGGGGGCATCCATACTATCTGATTCAGGTGGGCACGGTGCTCACGGTGGGGTCCGTCGGCGAGGATGGCGAGCGCGGTACCGACGACGACATCAAGAAGTCGATTACGCTCTGACGAGAACGAGTGGAAGACACAACCAACCGACATCACCGGATTCCTGCGCGCGGTCGGACCTGAGGTCGTTATTTTCGTGACCCTGGTCGAGACCGCGTTCTTCATCGGGCTCCTCTTTCCGCGGAAGGGCACCTGTTCAGGGTCGCGTTGACGGGGAACATCGCGGGCGGGAAGTCGGCCGTGGCCGAGGAATGGGCGCGGCAGGGTGCGCCCATCATCGATTCGGACGACCTTGCGCGCGTTGCGGTCGAGCCGGGCACGCCGGGGCTGGACCGGGTGCGATCGGAGTTCGGCGAAGGTGTGATCGCCGGGGACGGCACGCTCGATCGTGCGGCGATGAGAAGCATCGTGTTCGCCGATGACGGGAAGCGGAGCGCTCTCGAGAGGATCCTGCATCCCGAGATCGCGCGGCTGCGCGACGAGAGGGAAGAGGTCCTGCGAAACGCCGGCCGCACCATCGTCGCCCACGTGATACCGCTATTGTTCGAGGTCGGCATGCAGGGTGAGTTCGACGCCATCGTGCTGGTCGACTCGCCCGAGGAGATCCGGCTCGACCGGTTGGTGCGCATTCGCGGGCTGGATGCTGATCAGGCGAAGGCGATGATCGGGGCACAGATGCCGGCGGAGCAAAAAAAGGCGATAATGAAGGAGTTGCCCGCGCTCACGCGGGTGATCGACAACGATGGGACGCTGAACGACCTGAGGGAACGGGCGCGAGAGGCATGGCTGACGTTGGAGCAGGCGGTACGGATGGAACGAGCGGACCCGTGATGGTGCCGGAGCGGCGCCACGGACCACTGTCGAAGGTACTCGAAGCGCTGCGATCGGCGCAGAGTGTCGCGCTGACGACGCACGTGAACGCGGATGGCGATGGGACGGGCTGTGAGGCGGCATTGGCATCGTGGCTGGTCAGGCAGGGCAAGCGCGTCGCGATCACGAACCCGACACCGTTCCCGAGCCTGTACCGCCACCTGATCGAGGATCCGTCGTGGATCGTGGATCCGGGCACAGTGCGCACGGAGGCGGCGCTCGAGCAGGCGGACACGCTGGTCGTGGTGGACACGAGCGAGCGCAGCCGGATCGGTCGCCTTGCGAGCGGGCTGAAGGGCCGCAAAGTGGTGGTGATCGATCACCATATGCCGGCCGACGACCGCATCGACGGCATCGCGATCCAGGACGAGACAGCGTGTGCGACGGGCGAACTCATCCACGATCTCCTCGTGGTGGCGGGCGATCCGCCGCCGTGGCCGGGCCCGATCGCACGTGGCATCTACACCGCGATCGTTACGGACACGGGATCGTTCCGCTTCTCGAACACGACGGCGAGGGCGCATCGTGTGGCGGGCGCGCTGGTCGCCATGGGTGTCGACCCCGAGCAGGTCTACCGCGATGTGTTCGCGTCAGTACCGCTGAAGCGGATGCGGCTGCTGGAGCGCGCGCTGGGCCAGCTCGAGCACGACGACGAACTCGGCATCACGTGGATCACCATCGAGCGACGCGCGATGCAGGAGACGGGTACGTCGAACGAGGATCTGGACGGCATCGTCGATCTCGCACGCACCGTGCGCGGCTCCAATGTCGCACTCCTGTTCCGCGAGACGGCGGACGGCTCGACGAAAGTCTCGCTGCGGTCGAGCGGGCCGACGGATGTGAACGCCATCGCGCGACAGTTCGGCGGCGGCGGGCACCGCAAGGCGAGTGGTGCGCTCGTGCCCTCGCCCATCGACGATGTACGGCCGAAAGTGCTCGACGCGGTTCGCCGTTCGCTGCGCGACGCTGATGCAGCCACCGGCGCCGCGCAGATTCCGGCAAGCTGAACCGGAGCCGCGACCGTGCAGGCATACCGACCGCCCGATTTCACCGACCCGCGACTCACCGGCGCGCCCGACGCCCGCTTCGCCCCGGCACCCGCCGACGGCGTGCTGCCGATTGATTTCTTTCCGACCACGAATCTGCCGACGTACGTCAGGATAGACGGCACGTGGCGCCTGCCGCGGTTCCCCCGCATGGACGCCGGCATCGTGCTGAACGACGACAACTCGATCGAAGTCGTCGAAGGCCGCTACATTCGGCAAGGCCAGAACGTGGCTGTCGGATCCGCAGAGGACGGGACCGAGGGCATCTTCGTCAACAGCACGGGGTTCATCGATCCGGCCACCGGCGAGTTCGCGTTCATGCGGTCCGAGGTCAGCCGCGAGAAGCCTGTCGACTATCCGGAAATGGCGCGCATGCTACTCTCCGAACGCGACCGCGGCGGCTACATCGTCTGGGTGCTCGGTCCCGCCGTCCTGCACTCGCGCGGCCGCGACCTCGTCACGTGGTTCGTCAACAACGGTTTCGTCCAGGCTCTGCTCGGTGGTAACGCCATCGGTGTCCACGACATCGAACAGGCGCTGCTCGGCACTACCCTCGGCATGGACAAGAGCGGCAGACCCGTGCGCGGAGGGCACGGCTACCACATGCGCGCCATCAACCAGATCGCGCTCGCAGGCTCCATCGCCACCGCCGTCGAGCACGGCATCCTCACCGATGGCATCATGCACGCCTGCGTTACCAGGAACGTGCCGTTCATCCTGGCCGGCTCCGTCCGCGACGATGGCCCCCTGCCAGACACGATCCGCGACATCGTCGTAGCACAGGAGCTGATGCGCGAACACGCAAAGCGCGCAACCATGGCCATCATGATCGCCACCGCGCTCCACTCCATCGGCTTCGGCAACATGCTGCCGTCCTTCGTTGTCGATCACGACGGCTCCATCCGGCCACTCGCCACGATCGCCGTCGATTCGTCCGAATTCGTCGTCTCCAAGCTCAAGGACCGCGGAACACACCAGGCCTTCGGCGTCATCACCAACGCCCAGGACTTCCTCCACGTCCTGCGCTTCTTCGTCGAAAACGAGATCACCGACTCGAACGCCCGCAACCTCCGGCCACCAGAGCACGCATGACCACGCCGAAGTGGGCCAACATCGATGACGAAGGCGCTCTCTACGCCCTCCTCGACCGCCTGGCCCGCCAGTTGCCCGTCGAAACCATCGACTCGCTCTGGCTCTTCCCCACACGCCGCGCCGCCGGCCTCGAAAGCACCGTCGTCGTCATCTCCGCCTTCGATCCCGACCACAGCGAACGCCGTCGCGTCGGCGCCGTCCGCTGGCTCGTCGAACGCGACCGCCGCGGCAGCGCCACCGTCAATCAGGAAATGCACGAGTACGCAACCGCTCCCGTCGACACGCTCCAGCGCGTGGTCGATGGCGTCCTCCGCAGACTCGGCGACGACACCCGCGACCCGCCGCGTACCGTCGAAATCGGCGGCGTCAGGGACACGTGGGACGAACTGCTCCGTCAGCTCGGCGCCCCGCCGCCCGCTTCCGACCAACCCGCTGGTCTCGGCCAGCAGCTTTGACTTCCGTCGCTCAGCAGCTCGCGCAACCGTCCCGAACCGCTTGTCGTGATTCGCGTTACGCATTCGTCGCGTCGCGCGGTTGCGGCGGCGCCCAATTTCGGCTATCCATAATCATTATCGATTAATCGCCCGGTGGAGGCCGGTACGTGTCATTCGTGCATCTGTTCCGCAGGTACCTGCGCGACCAGGGATTGCCCGTGACGCAGCAGCGCGAGTCGATCGCGGAAGTCGTGTTCGGCTCGTCGGGTCATCTATCGGTCGAGGACATCGAGACGTTGCTGCGCGAGCGGGACGAACGGATCGGCAAGGCAACGATCTATCGGACGCTCGAGATGCTCGTTCGCAGCGGTCTGGTCGAGGAGCACGATTTCGGTGAGGGCTTCAAGCGGTACGAGCATCTGTTCGGGCAGAATCCGGTACGCGAGCACCTCGTGTGCACGGAGTGCGGCAAGGTTGCGGAGATCCAGAGCTCGGAGCTGATTCGCATTCACGAGGAAGAAGCGCGTCGCCACGGATTCCAACCCGCGCGGTATCGTCTCCAGATTTACGGTTTGTGTGCGGAATGCCAGGCTCAGGGCGTGGAGCTGAAGTGGGAAGGTCTGACGTGCCCGATTGAGACGATCTGAACGAACCAGCACGTTTCAGAACGTTCCTGGTTTCTGGTTTCCAGGGCTGGTTTCTGGGGTTCGCACGTGGCGGGATTCGGGCGAGGGCAAACCACCGACGCAGGGGTGAGCCATCCCGGCCGGCGCCGCGAACCCAGCCAGGCCCGCGACCCAACCAGCCCCGCGACCCGGCCAGCCGCGCGACCCGACCAGCGCCGCGAACCCAGCCAGCGCCAACCAGCGCCGCGAACTCAACCAGCGCCGCGAACTCAACCAGCCCCGCGAACCCAACCAGCGCGAACCCCAGAAACCCGCCCCGGAAACCAGAAACCAGAAACGAGTTCTATTCGCGATTACCCTCCAGATACGTGTAACCGGCCAGCCCATCGATGTAATCCGCAATGAAAGCATTGGCGTCGGTGCGGGAGAGGCCTGATGCGGTGTTGACCTTGCGGCGGAAGTTGGCGACGAGGTCCTGTGAATTGAACTGCACGTAGTTGAGGACTTCGGTAATGGTGTCACCGTGGACGAGGTCGCCGACTTCGTAGCCTGTGGGAGTGAGTCGGATGTGGACGGCGTTGGTATCTCCGAAGAGGTTGTGGAGGTCGCCGAGGATCTCCTGGTAGGCGCCGGTGAGGAAGATGCCGAGTATGTAGGGCTGTTCGGCGTCGAAGGTGTGGACCTCGAGGCTGGTCTTTGCCTTACGCCAGCCGACGAATTGGTCGATCTTGCCGTCGGAGTCGCAGGTGACATCCTGGAGTGTGGCGCGGCGAGTCGGTTCTTCTCCGAGCCTGTGAATGGGCAGGATGGGAAAGAGCTGATCGATGGCCCAGGAGTCGGGCAGCGACTGGAAGACGGAGAAGTTGCAGAAGTAGCGGTCGATGAGTATGGCATCGAGTTCGGGCAGGATGTCCTCGAACTCTTCTTCGTGTTTGACGGCCAGTTCGCGGATCCGGTTCATGTTGGCGAGGAAGAATCGTTCGGCGATTGCGCGTTCGGCGAGGGAAACGACGCCGGTATTGAACAGCTGCTGGATCTGGTCCTTGGCGAAGGTGGTATCGTGGAACGACTCGCGGAGGTTGCGCAGAGCGATTTCGCGGTGAGTGCCGGCGAGTTCATGGACGACGGCGTGGGCATCGTCGTCGATGTCGGCGGGTGGTTCGGCGATCTGTGTTTCGACGTCTATGACATTGATGAGCAGGAGCGCGTGGTGAGCGGTGAGTGCGCGTCCGGACTCGGAGATGATGTGAGGCATGGGCAGTTCGGCTTCACGGCAGGCTTCGGCGAGCGTGTAGACGATGTCGTTGGCGTACTCGCGGATCGAGTAGTTGACGCTGGCCGCGCCGGTGGAGCGCGTGCCATCATAGTCGACGCCGAGGCCGCCGCCGACATCGAGGTACTCGATCCGCATGCCGAGCTTGCGCAGTTCGATGTAGAAGCGTGCGACCTCGGCCATGGCGATCTTGATGTGTCTGATGTCGGGGATCTGGGAGCCGAGGTGGAAGTGCATCATGCGCAGCATGTCGATGCGGTCGGCGGCGCGCAGCCTGTCGAGAACGCGCATGAGTTCGGCGGCGGTCAGCCCGAACTTGCTCTTTTCGCCAGCGCTCTCGGACCATCGACCAGCGCCTGCGGATGAGAGTTTCACGCGCACGCCGGCGGTGGGCAGCACGTCCATCTGGTTGGCGACGCGGATGAGCGTATCGACTTCGCTCGGCTTTTCGAGGACGATGAGTACAGTGTGTCCGAGCTTCTGTCCCATGAGGGCGAGTCGCATGTACTCCTCGTCCTTGTAGCCATTGCAGACGATTACATGGTCGGAGCGGTCGGAGAGCGCGAGCACGGCCTGCAGTTCGGGCTTGCTGCCGACTTCGAGGCCGACGCCGTGCTGTTCGCCGAATGCGACAATCTCCTCGATGATGTGGCGCTGCTGGTTGACCTTGATGGGATAGACGATCGAATAGGAGTTCTCGTAATCGTAGGCCTCGATGGCGGCCTGGAACTTCTCTGACAGTGTTTCGATCCGGGTGCGCAGGATATCGGAGAAGCGGAGCAGCATGGGCAGTCCGACGCCCTGCGCTTCGAGATCCATGGCCAGTTCGTAGAGATCGAGGCCGCGTTCGGGATCGCGCGTCGGGTGTACGGTGACGTTCCCGGTTGCGTTGATGCCGAAGTAGCCGACACCCCAGCCGTCCACGTTGTACAGCTCACTCGAGTCGTCGATCGTCCAGGCCATTCCCCCCCGCAGGTTCAGAAGGCTGGAAGTTTGGGGCAATGGGCGCCCGCACTCAAGTGGCGGCCAGGTGGCGGCGCGTTGGCCAGGCGCTGGCGGCGTCGTATCTTTGCGCGCCGTGGATGCGGCCGCAGGCAGCGGGGTCCGGGTCGCGCGGGGAACAGGAACGAACGGGGTCGCCTGCAATGCCGAACCGACGGAACGCGAATACGCCGGGCCGCGGGCAGCCGATCCGCACGATCGAGGGGGGACCAGGGATGAGCGTTCCGGACGGGCTGTCGGGGCTGGCGTGGGAGCTGCCGCACAGCTTCCTGGGGCTTGACGAGGTGGCTGGCGACTTCGGCAAGGCGTCGGTCGTGATTCTGCCGGTTCCGTACGAATCGACGACGAGCTATGGCGGCGGGACGTCGCACGGTCCGCGGGCGATTCTGGAGGCTTCGCGGTACATCGAGCTGTACGATCACGAGCTTGACGCCGAGCCGTACGAAGTCGGGATCGCGACACTGCCGCCGCTTTCTTTGACCCGCGCGGGGGCCGAGCAGGCGATCGCGGAGCTGCGTCGAGCGTATGACGCTGTGCTGGACCAGGGCGAGGACCGGTTCATCATCATGCTCGGCGGCGAGCACTCGATCACGAGCGTGCCCGTGCTGGCGTGGGCGGACCGCCTTCAAACGCGGCTGAGCGTACTGCAGATCGACGCGCACACGGATCTCCGACCCGAGTACGAGGGGTCGCCGTACTCGCACGCATCGGTCATGGCCAGGGTGATGGACCGCGTGGACATCACGGCTGTGGGCATCAGGGCATTGACGCGCGAGGAACGCGAAGTCGAACGCAGTCACGACAGCATCCACGTCTTCTTCGCCGATGACATCAACACGGGCGACGCGTGGATCGACAGCGTGTTGGACACGCTCGGCGATACCGTCTACATCACGTTCGACGTGGACGGACTCGATCCCTCACTCGTGCCTGCAACGGGAACGCCCGAGCCGGGCGGACTCACGTGGTATCCCACCATGAAGCTGTTGCGGCGAGTCTTCGCGGAGAAGCGGGTCGTTGCGGCGGACATCGTGGAACTCGCGCCGCTACCCGGCCTGCAGGCGCCGGACTTCCTGGTCGCGAAGCTGGCGTACAAGATGGTCGGCTACTGGAACCGCGGCCGGGGCTGAGCGGCGCTCGAGCGAAGTCGCGGGCCGCGCGCGTGAGGCATCGATCGCCGGCGTCTCAGTCGCCGTAGGTGGTGGCGGGCGCGGCGGCAGGGGCGACGTCGTAGCGGCGGAAGATCTGGTGCAGGTCGAGCGGATCGTCGATGCGGGTATCGTCGGACACCAGTCCGGGCGGCGTCAGGGTGAATGGCCAGTACTGGCGGCCGCCCATCGCGCCGTGCGCGCCGACCTGGTCGTCGAAGCAGATGCACCTGCCGGAGTCCGGGTCGTATGCGCCGAACAGGATCATGTCGCCTGCGCTGGCGTCCTGTGCGAGCCGCGCGATCTCCTTCAGTTCGACGACCGACTCCGCGTAGTCGCGCAGAGGATTGTCGCCCGCGAGAATCTCGAGGTCGCCATCGGGCGTGACGAGCGCGCGGCCCGCCATGGATTCAACGTGTGCGCCATCGACCATGCGCGTGATCACGACGCCGATGCCGCGGTGCGCGACGAGGAAGTAGTGGAGCCCGCGTCGATCGGGGTCCGCACGGATGTCATCGAACGCGACCGGATCGTCGGGCTGGGTCCAGTAGACGTGCGCGAGGGACGACGAGTAGGTGACGACGAGCTGGGCTTCGGCCGCTTCGCGCACGACCTCGGCGACGAGCGGAAACAGGCCGTAGTGCTTGCGGATCCACAGGCCGAGCCGCAGGCCGAGGCCGCGGGTTGCGGGATTCGATTCGGCGGAGACCTCTTCGAGTTCGCGCACGAGGAAGGCCATGGCATCGCGCGATTCGGGCGCGTAGTCGCCCGTGCCCGCCATGACCAGCACGCCGTGACGGGCCGCGGCGATGATGGTATCACCGAGAGTCTCGCCGAACTCGACGCGATAGGGTATCGATTCGGTCTGGCCGTGGTCGCTGATGATGTAGACGTCGTAGTCGCGGTCGGGCAGCCGGCGCACCATCCGCAGGATCTCGGCGACACGGCGGTCCATCGCGCGGATACTTGCGAGCGCCGGACGCGAACGCGGGCCGAAATGGTGAGCAAACTCGTCGTACGAGTTGTACGTCGTGTAGATGCGCGGCACGCCGACGTAGATGTCGAGCAGCACGGCCAGCGTCTGAAGCTCGCGCAGCACGACATCGGTCCCGATGTGCAGAAGCGGCAGGTACCACCAGTAGTATGTCGACTGGCCCTTGAACTGGCTGATCAGCCGGTTCCATTCCTCGAGCATGTACTCGTACAATCCGGCGAGCACCATGCGGGCCATGCGGATTGGGTGCAGCAGGGCCAGCAGGCCGACCCGGCCGCCGCCCATCTTCTGGAGCAGCGGCTGGGCCTCCTGCGCCGAGAGCGTGAATGCCGCACGGTCGGCGCCACCGTCGAAGATGTTCGTGTAGCTGGAACCGTTTTCGAGGATCCCGCGTTGGGGAAGAGTGTCGCGCATGTGCTGGACGTCCGCCGGCCTCGATCCGACGATCATCCGCCGCTCCTTCTTCAGGTAGTAGCGGAACGCAGGAATACCGGCTTTCGTGCCGTAGAAGATGGCGGCCTGGGCCGCGGGCGTGGCGCTGGGCAGGCCCGCGGGGTACTTGCGAAGGGACCAGCCGTCGCGCTCGATCAGACGGCGGATGCGGGGTGCGCGGCCTTGCCGTACGGCGTGCAGCAGATCATCGTGGCTGAGCGCGTCGAGCTGAATGACAATGAAATCACGATGACCGCCCTGTTCGCGAACGCGGCGTTCACGCGCGAACGGGAAGTACTTGACCCGATAATAAAGGCGGAACAGCGCACGCCGGATCCGCCTGATTCGAGACGACATGGATTCGGTATCACTCGCTGTGGCGTTCGTCGCCGGGCTCCTTTCGTTTCTGTCGCCCTGCGTACTGCCACTGGTTCCGGCCTACCTGGGCTTCATCACCGGCATGTCCCTGGACGAGATGGAGGACGTGCCGTCGCGGCGAGCAGTGCTCGTGCCCGCGCTCTTCTTCGTGCTCGGATTCAGCCTGATATTCCTGCTGCTCGGTGCATCTGCGACGCTCATCGGACAGATGTTCCGCCAGTACCAGGACTGGATCGCGCGGATCGGCGGTGTCGTCATCGTACTGTTCGGCCTGCACCTGCTCGGCGTCTTCCGCCTGACGCCACTGCTCCGCGAGAAGCGACTGCACCTCGCCTCGTCGCCCAAGGGCTACCTCGGCGCTGTTGGCGCTGGCCTGGCCTTCGGCGCCGGCTGGACTCCCTGCATCGGTCCCGTCCTTGCCACGTTGCTGACCTGGGCCATGGTCAGGGAAACGATGTGGGGCGGAATGACGCTGCTCGTCGGTTACTCGCTCGGCATGGCGGTGCCCTTCATCCTCGTGGCCCTGGGCACGAGTCACTTCCTCAGAGTGTCGAAGAAGTACCGGCACCTGATGCCGACCATCGAGAAGGCGTCGGGCGTGCTGCTGGTCATCGTCGGTATCCTGCTGGTGACCGGCAGGTTCACGGCGCTGTCGGCGTTCTTTGCACGATTCACGCCGGATTTCCTGCTCGATCGCCTGTAGTCGAGCCGCCGAGCCAGCCGGGGATGCCCCGCACGAGGTCGCTCGGGCTGACCGGCTTGATCAGGTGGCCGGCGAAGCCTGCGTCGCGGCAGGCGCGCAGGAGGCCGAGCTCCGAACGGCCTGTGAGTGCGACGACGGCCACGTCGGACTCCTTCATGATCTGACGGGCGACGTCGAGACCGGGTCGGTCGGGCAGGCCGAGATCGAGGAAGACGAGGTCGGGCCGATCGGTACGGACCCGCTCGATCGCTTCCTTGGCGGTGCCAGCCTCGCTCACATCGTAGCCGGATGACTCGAGCAGCGACCTGAACGCGCTACGCAGCATCGCTTCATCATCGACAAGCAGAATTCTCTTCGTCATCACAGGGAACGTATCGTGCCGTCGGAATCGGCGGCAACCGGCTCGGCCTCGAGGCGTTCGGCCAGAAGCTGGCGGCGGAGCAGCGTCGCATACAGGCCGCCGGCCGCAACGAGATCGGCGTGCAGGCCGCGTTCGACGATGCGGCCAGCCTCGAGGACGAGGATCGTGTCGGCGTTCATGACCGCGCTGACGCGGTGGCTGACGACGACCGCGGTACGGCCGGTGAAGACGGAGCCCAGCCCTTCGAGGATCGCGGTCTCGGTGTGCGTATCGACCGCGCTCAGCGAGTCGTCGAGGATGAGCACGGGGGCGTTGCGGGCCAGTGCGCGGGCCAGTGTGGTTCTCTGCCGCTGGCCGCCGGAAAGGTTGACGCCGCGTTCGCCGAGGCGGGTTTTGAAGCCGAGCGGGAATACCGCAATGGCCTCATCGAGCTGGGCGACGCGGGCGGCGGCTTCGATCCGGCCGTCCCTGCCAGCGCCCGGCGGAAGGCCGAGCGCGATATTGTCCGCAATCGTCTCGGAGAAAACGAACGCGTCCTGCGGCACGAGTGCGACGGCGGCGCGCAGTGTATCGAGCGGGATGCGGTCGAGCGGTGTGCCGTCCAGCAGGACCTGGCCGTGCGTCGGGTCGTAGCGCCGGGTCATGAGCGCGATGATCGTCGACTTGCCGGCGCCGGTCGGTCCGACGATCGCCGCCGTGGCGCCGGCCGGGATCCGGAACGTCACACCGCACAGGACATCGCGGTCGGTGCCCGGGTAGCGGAACCAGACGTCGCGGAACTCGATGTCGCCCTCGATCGTAGCGACTGCTGCCGGCTCGCCGGGCTCGACGATGGCGGGATCGGCGTCGAGGATCTCGGCGATACGGCTCATGGATGCCGCGCCGCGCTGAAACAGATTGACCACCCAGCCGATCGCGATCATCGGCCAGATGAGCAGTGCGAGGTAGAAGAAGAAGGCGACGAAGTCGCCAGCCGAGATCCGTCCGGCCATGACATCGAGGCTGCCGAACCAGAGGACGGCCAGGACGCCGAGGCCGGTCAGAATCGCGAGCAGCGGATGAAACATCGCGGAGGTCCGCGCGAGCGACATGTTGCGATCGAAGTACTCGCGGTTGAGCACGTCGAACTCGGCTTCCTGCGCCGATTCCTGGGTGTAGGCGCGGACGATGCGGACGCCGCTCAGGTTCTCCTGCACCATCGTCGACAGCACGCCGAAGTGCTTCTGGATGCGTTCGAACCGCCGATGGATGATCCTGCCGAAGTAGCCCATCACGGGTCCGAGGAACACAAGCGGGATCAGGGACAGCAGCGTCAGCCGCAGGTCGTACGAGATCATGACGGCAACGGCGAGAACGCCCAGGACGAGCGTGTTGACCATGTACATGACGCCCGGGCCGATCGCCATCCGGACGGCCTGCGTGTCGTTGGTCAGTCGGCTCATCAGCTCGCCGGTCGGCATGCGACCATAGAAGCGCGCGTCGAGACGGAGCAGGTGTTCGAACACGTCCTCGCGCAGGTCGTTCTCGATGCGACGGCTGACGCTGTTCAGCAGCTTCCGCATGCCGAACCGCGCGGCGCCGCTGACCGCTGTCGCGCCAACGATCAGGCCCGCGTACCCGGCAATGGCCGCGAGTGTGACGCCGGTCGCTTCCAGCAGGTCGATGGCGCGGCCGATCAGCCACGGCATGGCCACGCCCGCAAGATTCGACACGGCGACCAGAACCAGACCGACAACGATGCCCGCGCGATACCGCCTGGCGTACGGAAGAACTCTTCGAAGTGGATTCATTCAGGCCGTGAGGCCGGGTGTCCGAAGCTGGATGAACCGGGACGTCCAGTACTGGCACGCACGTTGCCCCTCAGCGGGGCGGAGCCGCAATGGCTCACGAGTAGTTTAGGGACGGATCATCGACGGCGACAGGCCGGGGTTCGTCAGGGGGTGAGTGGATGCACATGCACAGGTCGTGGTCCGGTGCGCTATTGACACTTGCGGTCACCTTCGCCGGTGCCTGCGGCGGGGACGCCGTCCGTTCTTCGGGCGCCCGGCCGGAAACGGACCGGGAAATCGAGCTGGCGCTGAGGGGTGACACAGGGCCGGCCACTTTCGAGGACATAGCGATCAAACCGTTGGTGAAACGGCCGGATTCGCCCGTGGCGATCTTCCCCGTCATGCCCGTGCCCGTGCCTGGCCGGCAGCCACAGCCGCCGACCCCGGCGCAGCCCGAGATCGCGCCGGAACAGCCGGCCGAGGAGCCGGAGCCGGTCCTCGTAACGCGGATCGTACCCGTCGGCACGACATTGCAGCTTTCGTTGAACGAGATGCTGTCGACGCGGTCGAACGAGGAAGGCGACGCTTTCACGGCGACGCTCACGTCGCATATCCTGGATGCGGACGGCACTGTGCTGATTCCGGCGGGTGCCACGCTGCGGGGGCGAGTTACGGGTGTCCAGAAGTCAGGCCGTGTCGGCGAAACGGCGGTTCTGAGTCTAGCATTCGAGGCGGTGTCGTTCGGCGACGAGAGCTATCCGCTGGAAGCGTCGGTCGTTTCGGCGAATCCGGAGCGTGTGTCGCGCGAATCCACGGCCGAGCAGGTCGGCAAGGTCGCGGTGGGGACGGCCGCTGGCGCGATCCTCGGCCAGGTGATCGGCAGAGACACGAGATCGACCATCGTGGGAGCCGTGGCAGGGGCGGTCGCCGGCACGGCCATCGCCATGGGGACGGCCGACGTGGATGCCGTGCTCAAGAAGGGCAGCGCCATGGTCGTTCGAACGGAGACGCCGGTCTCGATCGTGAAAATCGTGAACTGAGCCGGGCCCTGTCCGGTCGAGGGCCAGGCCGTCAGGGGATCAGAACAGGACGATCCGGATTCCGGCCCGCGAGCGGATCAGAACAGGACGATCCGGATTCCAGCCCGCAACGTGTTCACGCGCACGGTGTTGCTGAGGATGTTCTCGTCCTTCTCGTGATAGACCCACCACCAGCCATAGTCACCAAACACCACGATCCGCCTCGCCGCGCGGTAATCGATCCCTACGCCGAAATTGAGCGCCAGGTCCGTGGTGCGGCCGCCGATCTCGTCGATGTCCCACGAGAAGATGCCGGCGCCGCCGCTCAGGATGAAGCTGATTCGACCGGGCGCGCCGGTCATGTTGCCGCTGGCCATGAGGCCGAACAGGCCGGCGGTGCCGCGGCCGAGTTCGGTGCCATTGTCCCGATCGAACTCGATGTAGTCGGGGCTCGAGACAAACGCTTCCACGCCCAGCGAGAGACTGCTCGAGACGCCGTACCGCAGGGCGCCGCCGAACAGAGGGTCGCCCGGGAAGCCCGAACCGTCATCGAACTGGAAGAACGAGTCGCCGTGCGAGAAGCCGCCCGAGTTGGTGAAACCGCCGGCCCATGCGGAGAGCGTCAGGCGGTCGTTCGGCACGGCGCGGGCCTGGGCGTGGGACCCGGCAGGCAAGGCGGCGAACAGCGTTGCGAGCATCACGAACAGGCACGGGCGGGACTGCATCCATCCCTCGACGTTGGACAGGGTAGTCGCGGGCGATCGGCCCGGATAAGTTAAGCGGCGGCAATGTACCGGGTTACGCGAGAACGGGGCAAGAACGGGAGTGATGGACGCCGAACCACTCGACCCGCGGCTGACCGAACAGCGCAATCCGGACAGCGGTGCGATCGATGAACTCGATACGCTGGGCATCGTCGACCTCATCAACCGCGAGGACCGCCGTGTCGCCATCGCGGTCAGCCTCGAGCGCGCGAACATTGCACGCGCGATCGATCTGATCGTCGGGTGCATGCGCGCTGGCGGCCACCTCATCTACGTCGGGGCGGGCACGTCCGGACGGCTGGGAATCCTGGACGCGGCCGAGATGCCCCCCACGTTCCGGACCGCACCTGAACTCGTGCAGGGCATCATCGCAGGCGGGTCCGAAGCGCTGGTCAGAGCGACTGAAGGTGCCGAAGACGACACGGTGGCGGCGGAACGCGACATCGATGCACGCGGCGTCGGGCCGGCCGACTTCGTGCTCGGCATCGCGACAAGTGGAACGACGCCGTACGTGCACGCGGCGCTGGCGTACGCGAAGCGGCTTGGCGCGCGGACCGGGTTCCTTCTGTGCAACGAGCCGTCCGCGGAGTTGATCGAAAGGTACGACGTCGTGATCGCGCCGGTCGTCGGACCCGAGGTCATAACGGGCTCCACACGCATGAAGGCGGGTACGGCCACGAAGCTCGTGCTCAACACGATCTCGACCGCCACAATGGTCCGGCTGGGCAAGGTGCATGGCAATCTGATGGTCGACCTCAAGGTGGCGTCCAACAAGCTGCGGGATCGGGCCGTTCGCATCCTCATCGAGACGCTGCGGCTCGACCGCGACGCGGCGACGGCTCTCCTGGATGGCGCTGCCGGTGAGGTGAAAACGGCAATCGTCATGGGTCGGTCCGGCGTGAGCGCGGCCGAGGCCCGGACGCGGCTGGCCGACGCCGCGGGCGTGATCCGCGACGTGACCGATGCGCCGGACGAGTCGTGAGCGTGCGCACGATCGGCCTCATGTCGGGTACGTCGATCGACGGAATCGATGCGGCCGTCGTACGCTTCGATGGTGGTGCCGCGACGTTGCACTGGGAGATCGAGGCGTTCCGGTCCGTGGCCTACAGCGCCGGCCAGCGCAGCGCGATACGGCAGGCCATCGAGACAGGTGATGCTGCGATGCTGTGCGAAATCAACGCGAGCCTGGGCGAATGGTTCGCCGAAGCGGTGCTCGCGCTGTGCGCCGAAGCGGGCATCGCCACCGAGGACGTGGCCGCGATCGGCTCACACGGCCACACGATGTGGCACCGCCCGCCGGCGAGCGGCGTTCGAGGCGCCACCTTGCAGCTCGGCTGCGCGGCCACCATCGCGGAGCGGACCGGCATCGACGTGATCTCGGATTTCCGTTCGCGCGATGTCGCCGCCGGCGGTCACGGCGCACCGCTCGTGCCCTTCGCGGACCGTCTGCTCTTCGCCGCCAGCGACACCATACGCGTTCTCGTCAACATTGGCGGCGTCGCGAACCTGACTCGCGTTCCGCCGCGAGGGTCGGACGACGCGTTGCTCGCGTTCGATACCGGACCGGGCAACGCACTGATCGATGCCGCAGTCGACATCGCGACAAGTGGTGAAGACGCATACGACGCGGATGGCGAGCGGGCCGCGCGCGGCGCCGTCGATGAAGTGCTGCTCGCCGGAATGCTCGAGGATCCGTTCCTTGCACTCGAGCCGCCGCGCTCGACGGGGCGCGAGCGCTTCGGCCGCGCGTACGTCGAACGCATTGTCAGCGGCAACACACCCGCCACTGCAGGCGAATGGGACGGCCTCATTGCCACAATGACCGAGCTGACCGCGCGAACGATCGCGGATGCAATGCATCGTTTCGTCATGCCGCTCGCCGTCGATGAAGTGATCATCACGGGCGGCGGCGCGCGAAATTCGCACCTCGTCAGACGCATCGCCGCGCTCCTGACGCCCGTGCCGGTCGTGCCGGGATCGGCGGCAGGCATCGATCCGGACGCGAAGGAGGCGGTCGCGTTCGCGGCGCTCGCGTGGGCCCATATCGAAGGCATACCGGGCAACGTTCCCGCCGCAACCGGCGCCAGCGGGCCGCGCATTCTGGGCAGCAGGACGCCCGGCCGGTTCGACGAAGGCGCACGGTAATGCGTCTCGCGCGGCTGCTCGCGCCGGCGTTGCGCTGGCGAAACGACACGGGCTTCGAGCACGAGCGTGAAGCGATCGAACGGGCTCTTGCGCTCGGCACGGGCGGCTTCGTCCTGTTCGGCGGCGAAGCGGCTGTGGTCAAGGACCTGACCGCCGAGCTGCGCCAGCAGAGCATGGTGCCGCTGCTCATTGCCTCGGACCTCGAGCGAGGCGCGGGCCAGCAGTTCCGCGGCGCGACACAGTTGCCGCCGCTGGCGGCTCTCGGCTATCTCGACGACCTCAACGTGACGCGGTTGGCCGCAGCGCTGACTGCTCGCGAGGCGCTGGCGCTGGGCGTCGACTGGGTGCTCGCGCCCGTCGCAGACCTCGACATCGAGCCCGACAATCCGATCGTCGGGACCCGCTCGTTCGGCAGCGACGCGACACGCGTCGCCGCCCACGTTGCCGCATGGGTCGAGGGTTGCCGCGACGAGGGTGCGCGCTGCTGCGCCAAGCACTTCCCCGGACACGGCAGAACGAAAGACGATTCGCACGCCGGCCTGCCTGTCGTGGACGCGGCCCGCAATGCGCTCGATTTCGACCTGACACCGTTTCGCGCCGCGATCCTGGCCGGCGCCGACGCGATCATGACCGCGCACGTCGCGTACCCCGCGCTCGATGCGACGGGCTCGCCGGCCACGGCGTCATCAGCGATAGTCCGGAAGTTGCTGCGCGAAGAGCTGGGGTTCGGCGGGCTTGTAATGACGGACGCACTCATCATGCAGGGCATCCTCGGGGAAGGCGAGGCCCGGGCAATGATCGGACCCGTGAACGCGGGTTGCGACGTCCTGCTCTATCCTCCGGATCCGGTTGCCGCGGAGGCTGCGCTCACAGGTCAGCTCGGCAAGACGCTGGACAGGACCGCCGCGCTCGAAGCGTACAACCGCATCGTCGCGGCGGCGACCGGACCACGACGCACGGGTTCGCGGGTCGATCGCACCACCGATGCACAGTGGGCAGGCACTGTCGCGCAGCGAGCCATCCACGTTGTTCGCGGGAACGTCGAAGTGCCGCGTGATTTCGATGTGCTGACCGTCGACGACGATCTGGGCGGGCCGTACCCGCCGCCATCACGCGATCCGTTCATCGATTCACTGCGTTCTGCCGGTTTCGATCCACGCCCGGTCCGGCAACCGGACGGCGCACGCACCACCGTCGTTGCCGTGTACGCCGACATCCGGGCGTGGAAGGGGCGGCCGGGCCTGTCGATGCAGGCGAAACGCGCGATCGAAGAGGCCACGACTCGCCGGCCGGACGCGGTCGTGATGCTGTTCGCGCACGCCAGGCTCGCGGCCGAGTCGCCGGGCAGCAACGTCGTTGCCGCGTGGGGCGGTGAGACCGTGATGCAGGTGGCCGCCGCCCGCTGGCTGGCGGCCGAGTCCACACCGCCGACAGCGGCATGAGCACTCGAGCGGAGCGAAGGCGGCGCAGCGCGATTCGCGTACGCGTGGAACCGCCCGTCGATCCGGCCGGCCGCAGCCTGGCCAGGTTCGTGACGAAGAACGCGCTCCCGCTCGCCGCGTTCCTTGCCGCCGTCCACCTGATTCTCGCACTGCTCACGTTCCTGCCACAGCCTCACACCGGAGGCGACAGCGCGGCGTACGTCACGCTCGGCCGGTCGCTGCTCGAACGCGGCGCACTGCTCAGCCTGTGGGATCCCGCCGAGCCATTGCACACGCAGTATCCGCCCGCGTTCCCCGCCATGCTCGCACTGTCGATGGCGATAGGACTCGAGCCGTGGACGCAACTCAAGTTCGTCATCGTTCTGATGTCGGTCGCCGCTGTCGGACTTTCGTTCTTCTGGATACTCGGCCGCAAGCGTCCGTTGATCGCGCTCGGCGCAACCACGATCCTCGCATTCAGTCCCGGCGTTCGCGAACAGAGCCAGTGGATCCTGTCGGACGTGCCATTCTGGTTCCTGACGATGCTCGCGATCTGGGCGTTCGATCGTGTGGCGAAGGGTCGGCGCGCTCTCTTCGCCGTCGGCGTGGTTGCCATCGTCCTGGCGTACCTCACGCGGTCGGCGGGGCTGCCGCTCGTGCTCGCGGTCACAGGCTGGCTCACATTGCGCCGGCGCTGGAAAGAGCTGGCCGTTTTCGCGGCCGCGATCCTGCCCTTCGCCCTGTGGTGGTGGCTGCGCGCGCGCTCTCAAGGCGGTGTCGATTATGTCAGCCAGTTCTGGTTCGTCAATCCGTACGCTCCCGAACTCGGCCGCATCGGTCCGCTCGATTTCTTCGACCGGATCCTCGAGAATGCGACGAAGTACGTCACGATCCACCTGCCGATCCTGCTGACCGGCACGACCGGCGCCATCGGGCTCGTCGTCGGTGCGGGCGCGCTCGCCACCGCCAGTTACGGCTGGGCCAGACGCATGCGCAAACCATCCCTCGCGGAGCTGTTCCTGGTCCTCTACATCGGGCTCATACTCGTCTGGCCCGCCGTCTGGTCCGGTGAGCGGTTCCTGCTCCCGGCCCTGCCGTTGCTGCTCTACTACGCGGCCGATGGCGCCTCGCGCATCGCGGACCGGGTCCGCAACGGCGCGGGCGTGCCCGTCGGCGTGGCCGCCGTCATCGTGGTCATGCTGGCCGCAATACCGACGCAACTCGATGCGATGCGATTCAGCAGTACGTGCATGTACCAATACCGCGGCGGCGACCGCTATCCCTGCATGGTGCCCGCGTGGCGCGACTTCTTCGATGTCGGTGAATGGGCCGGCGAGTCACTGCCGGTTGGCGCGCCCATCCTTTCGCGCAAGCCGCGGCTGTTCTACGTGATCTCCGATGGGCACCCGGGCCGCAACTACCCGATGACGCCCGATCCCGGTGAGCTGATCCGCACGGCGAACGAAGCCGGCGCACGACATCTCGTGTTCGATCATCTCGACGGTCTCTCGCAGGCGTATCTCGCGCCGGCCGTGCTCGGCCGCATCACCGCGTATTGCATCATGCACGAATCGCCGCGTGACCGAACGCTCGTGCTCGGCATCCTGGCGGGAGCGGACACGATAGCGAACACGACACAGGAGCAGGCCGGCAACACTGCGTTACCTTCCTGCGGCACGGACTATTGGCGGCCGGGTGCGGCGCCGCCGTCCACCGCCGACGCATCCGCGTCCACCGCGGACGCGCCATCCACCGCGCACACGGCCGCATCGGCGAGGCGGCCGTGACCACGATCGACTGGATCATTGTCGTCCTCTACATGGTCGGCACGATGGCGATCGGGTTCTATCTCGCTCGCCGCGGGTCCGGCAGCCTTGTCGACTTCTTCGTGGGTGGACGAACACTGCCGTGGTGGCTTGCCGGGACATCAATGGCCGCCACCACGTTCTCGATCGATACGCCACTGTACGTGGCTGGTGTTGTCGGCAACCGCGGCATAGCCGGCAACTGGGAGTGGTGGGGCTATGCGATCGCGCACGTCATCATGATCTACATCTTCGCGCGGCTCTGGCGGCGCGCGGAGATCGTGACTGACAACGAGCTGACGGAGATCCGGTACGGTGGCCGGCCCGCGGCGACACTGCGAGCGGTCAAGGGATTCCTGTTCGCCGTCGTAATCGGTTCGATCGGCATCGGCTACGCGATGCTCGCGATGGTCAAGGTCGTCGATGCGCTCCAGATCTTCCCGAGCCTCGGCCTCGACCTGGGCGATTCGGGGAAGCTGTGGGCCATCATTGCCGTCAGTGTACTTGTCCTGGCCTACGCGGGCGTCGCCGGATTGTGGGGCGTCGTTGCGACCGACTTCTTCCAGTTCGTGCTCGCAATGGTCGGCGCCATCATTGTCGCCGTGTTCGCCGTGTCGCATGTCGGAGGACTCGGCGCGATGCGCGAGCAGGCACAGGCACTCACGCAATTCGACATACTGTCCTTCACACCGCTCACATTCGGGGAAGGCTCGCTCGTCGGCTGGTCCAGAGCCGCCGGCATATCGGCGGCCACGTTCTTCTCGTATGTCGCCATCCTGTGGTGGTCGTTCCGCCGGTCCGATGGCGGTGGCGAGTTCATCCAGCGCCTGTCATCCGTGCGCACCGAGGACGACGCGGAAAAGGCGGCATGGTTCTTCAACCTGATGCACTATGCGGTGCGCACGTGGCCGTGGATCATTGTCGCCGTGGTCGCGGTAGTGATCTATCCCGAACTCGAGGACCGGGAACTCGGCTACCCCCGGCTGATGCTCGACTTCCTGCCGGTAGGCGTCCTCGGTCTCGTCGTCGCGTCACTGCTGGCCGCGTTCATGAGCACGGTCTCGACGCTGATCAACTGGAGCGCGTCATACATGACGAACGATCTGTACGCGCGCTTCTTCCGTCCCGGCGCGAGTCAGAAGGAACTCGTCCTTGCCGCGCGGCTGTCGTCCGTACTCGTCGTAGCGATCGCCGGGTTCGCCGCATTCCAGTCGACCAGCATTGGAGCCGTGTATCGACTCATCCTCGCGGTCGGCACAGGCCCCGGCGTCGTCCTCATCCTGCGCTGGTACTGGTGGCGAGTGAACGCGTGGGCGGAACTCGCCGCAATGCTCGCCGGGTTCATTGTCGGGTTCGTGACATCGGTCAACAATCCGTGGTACAACCTGCGCATAGACGACTTTGGTGTCCGACTCATGGTCACTACCGCCATCAGCCTCGCCGTCTGGGTGCCCGTGCTGCTACTGACCAAACCCGAGAGCGACGAAAAACTGGAAGCCTTCTACCGCCGCGTCCGGCCCGGCGGACCCGGCTGGCGGCACTTCCGTGAGAAGACCGGCATCGAGCCCATCCAGAATCTGCAGCGCGACATCCTGCGCGTGCTGGCCGGCATGATGATCCTCTTCGGCCTCATGTTCTGCATCGGCGGATTGCTCTTCGCACGCTGGGGCGTAGTGGCAGGAACCGGCGTCACCGCCACCGTTGGGCTCCTGTGGCTGCGGGCACTTCGTACACCCGCGGGCGGCAGCCCGATTCCGGAAGGTACAGTGAATGCGACGACCTGATTCCATGATCACTGCCGGTGGCCGGATCCGGCGTGGTGTGAGCGCCTCGGTTCCGTGGTTGCTGGCGGTTGCGGCAGCCGCGTGTGGTGGCGGTCCCGCAGTCGATTTGCCGACGCCGATCCCCGTCGATGCCTCGCTTGCGTTGCCGGCAGTCGACTCGGTCGACGGACCACTCCGCCTGACAGTTGTCTATCCGCCGGACAGCCTGGCCATCACGGCAGCCGACTCGAACTTCATCTTCGGCGCGACTGGCAGCGGCCTCGCCCGGCTGCGCGTCAACGGAACGCACGTTCCGGTCTTGCCCAACGGCGCGTGGCTCGCGTTCCTGCCCGTTCCGCCGGACGGCGTGTACAGACTCGATGCGACGAAGGGTTCCGATACCGTGAGTCTCGAACGGACCGTCGTGCTGCCACGTGTTCCGGCGCTCGCAACCGGCGAAGCGTTCGTGCCGGGCTCCGACGAGCCGCGCGGCGCGATTGCGCTGCCCGCGCGCGAACCGCTCGTGGTCGCGTTCGCGGGACAGGGCGGCGGCCGTGCCGCGCTCGTGCTGCCCGACGGCCGGCGAGTGCCCATGATCGAACGGCCGATCGTCGACACGGGCACGTCAGCGGCGGCCGATTTCCGGACTGGCACGGCCAGGGCAGCGGTCGCGCGCGACGTTGCACGGTACGAAAGCGTTGTCACACTCGACAGCGGCTGGACTTCAGCGGATCCGGACACGCGGTTCCCACGTCTGTTCGGCCTGGACGTGCCGGCAGATTCCGCGCACGCAACGTTCGAGCTTGTCGTCGCCTCCGATACGTTCCGCATGCCGCTGCGCGCGACTGTCGTCATGCTGCCGCAGCCGGTCATCCGGACGGGTGTCGTGCGTGCACCGGACGGCGCACCATCCGACTGGACTGCGCGCGGCCGGCCGGGTCGGGGCGGGCCGTTCCACTGGTTCTGGCATTCGGGAACGCGGCTGCGCATCGATGCCGAGCGCGACGGCATGTATCGCATACGCCTGACGGACGCGCTGTCCGCATGGGCACCGGCGGGCGACATCCTTTTGATGCCTGCGGGTACGCCGGCGCCGGAGGCATCGATAACAGGTGTGCGCATGACGCCGCGCGCGGATGCGATCGATGTGCGCATCATGAGCGACACTCGCCTGCCGTTTCGCGTGGACGGCGATGAACGCTCGCTTCGTATCACCGTCTACGGCGCGACGAGTCAAGTGAACTTCATGCAGTACGGCGGTCTCGATCCGCTTGTCGAACGCGCGGCGTGGAGTCAGGCCGCGACCGGCGAGTTCGTACTGGACATCGATCTAACGGAGCCCGTCTGGGGGTATGCGACATCGTACGATCCGACGAATGCACTCGTCGTGACTGTGCGGCGTCCGCCCGCGATCGATCCGGACCGTCCCCTGGCCGGTCTGCTCGTTGCCGTCGATGCCGGACACCCGCCCGGCGGCGGCACCGGTCCCACCGGTCTCACCGAAGCCGAAGCGAACCTTGCCGTTTCGCGCGAG
>DATKCF010000164.1:0-5065 GCA_035513345.1 Longimicrobiales bacterium | reverse complement strand
GGACAACCGAGCTGGAGTCGTGGAGGCGGCGTGACGTATCGGTTCGACGAGTGCACGCTCGATTCGAGCACACGCCGCCTCTTACGTGGCGAGCAGGAGGTGCATCTCTCGCCCAAGGCTTTCGACCTGCTGACGCTGCTCGTGGAGAACGCCTCGCGAGCGGTCCCGAAAGCCGAGCTGCAGCAGAAGCTGTGGCCTTCGACGTACGTTCAGGAGACGAATCTCGCGACGTTGGTCGCCGAGATCAGACGCGCGCTCGGCGACCCGGCTGACGATCCGCGCTACGTTCGCACCATGCACCGATTCGGCTACTGGTTCGTCGGGTCGGTCAGCACCGGCCGAGCGGCACCCGTTGAGAAGCCGCCCGTCAGGTACTGGCTGGTGTGGGAGAAGCGGCAGATCCCCTTGACGGAGGCACGGACGGTCCTCGGCCGGGCGCCCGATGCGGAAGCGTGGATCGAGGCGCCCGGCGTGTCACGTCATCACGCGCGCATCACGCTGCAAGGATCGCACGCCACGCTCGAGGATCTCGGGAGCAAGAACGGCACGTATCTACGCGGTGAGCGTCTGTCGGAACCGGTATCGCTCTCGGATGGTGATCAGATCAGACTCGGATCGGTGGTCATCACGTTCCGCACCCCGCCGCCTGCCGCGCCGACTGAAACCGTGCGCACGTGAGTTCCGGCACAGGAGGAGGCGCGCTCAGGAAGCCCTTTCCGTAGCTCATCCGGTCGAGCTCGAGCCCGCTCGAACATAGCCATAGAAGCCAACACATGGGACGCTGAGGGTAAGATGGGCTCCCATGGAAGTTGCCGCCTCAGGCTTGCGACCCTCGTGCGGTCCGTACGAGATCCTGGCCCCGCTCGGCAAGGGTGGCGGAGGGGAGGTCTACCGCGCCTGGGATCCGCGGCTGCACCGTGAGGTAGCGCTGAAGATTCTGCGCGGCACGCACGAATCCGACGCGGACCGTGTGCGCAGATTCGTCGCCGAAGCGCGGGCTGCCGGTGCCCTGAACCATCCGAACATTGTCGCCGTCTTCGATGCCGCCGTCGATGACGACAGGCCGTACATCGTCACCGAGCTGATCGACGGTGAGCCCCTCCGCGAGCTGATCGGGCGCGGACCGCTGCCGCTCGCGCGGCTGCTCGATCTGGCCGCGCAGATCGCCGACGGGCTGGCTGCCGCGCACGACGCCAACATCGTGCATCGTGACCTGAAGCCGGAGAACATCGTCGTCGCGCGCACGGGACGCGCGAAGATCGTCGATTTCGGGCTGGCGCGGACAGGCGGGTTCCAGGGGCCCGGTGCGGCTCTGGCGCCGGTGAGCTCCGGCGAGCAGACCGTGACCGAATCCGGCCTGCTCGCCGGAACGGTCCCGTACATGAGCCCCGAGCAGGCCCGCGGCGCCGAGATCGACTTCCGCTCGGATCAGTTCTCGTTCGGGCTGATTCTCCATGAGATGGCCACCGGCCGTCACCCGTTCCCGCGCGACACGCCCGCCGCGACTCTCGATGCGATCATCAACGACGAGTTGCCGCCGATCGTTCGACCGCCGGCACGGCTCCCAGTCCTCCTGCGCTGGATCATCGAGCGGTGTCTCGCGAAAGAGCCCGGCGACCGGTATGCGGCCACGAGCGATCTGTACCGCGACCTTCGAAGGCTCCGCGATCGCGCGGCCGAGTCACTCTTGCAGGAGCCTGCGGCAGCCGTCCCGCCCATCCTATGGCCGCGACGCCGCAGCCTGGCTGCCGCGGGCGTGCTCCTCGCGCTCGTTATCGGCACATTCGCCTGGGGAACGACGGCCGAGCCGCAGCCGTTCGACCCGTCGAGGCTGCGCTTCCGTCCGATCGCCACCGATCCCGCCTACGAAGGGTTTCCGGCATTCTCGCCCGACGGCCAGACGATCGCGTATGCCGCCGACGTCAATGGTGTCCTGCAGATCTTCACCCGTGGCTTGTCGTCCCCGGTCGCTGCCCGGCTCACTGATGCGCCGTACGACTGCAAACATCCGTTCTGGTCGCCCGACGGCCGCCGAATCTATTACGTGTCGCGCATGCGCGACAGAGACGGCATTTGGTCGATTCCGTCAGCCGGAGGCCTGCCACAACCGGTCCTCGAGAATGCCAGCCGGGCGGCGATTTCACCCGACGGCCGAACGGTAGCGTTCCTGCGTGATGAAGAGCGCGCCGATGTCGTCGGCACGGCGGCACTCTGGCTCTCGACGCCTCCCGGAGGCGAGCTCATTCACGAGGCCGTCGAAGCCGCCAAGCGACGATATCAGCCGTTCGAAGGGCTGCGCTTCGTCGAAGGCGCGCTGTGGTTCTCGCCCGATGGGCGGAAGCTCGGGTTGTGTGCGGTGCCCCTGAGCCTGAATCTTCCGCCGGAGGAGCGCGGGTGGCAGTTCTGGGTCCTGCCACTCTCAGGAGGCGAGCCCGTCCGGCGCTTGCAGGCGTGGTCGGAAGTGGCGCCGCGCGTCAGCAGTTTCTCCTGGCTGCCCGATAGCCGGCACGTCGTGCTTGGCGCCGTATCGCTTTTCACACCAGGTTCCGACCTGTGGCTGGCCGACCTCGAGAAGGATCGCGCCTGGGCGCTCACGCGCAGTCCGGAGAGCTACTACTACCCTTCCGCATCTTCCAATGGACCGATCGTGTTTACGAAAGACGAGGGGGATTACGACCTCGTCGCCATTGATCAGCGTGGCGACACGCAGCCGCTCCTTGCGAGCGCGAGAAACGAATCCGAACCGGCGTGGTCCCGCGTCGATCCCAGCCTGTTCGCCTATGTCACAGACCGCAGCGGGCAGGATGAGATCTGGCTCAAGAGCCTTGACGGGCGGGTGGATCGCCCGGTGATCACCCAGCAAGAGTTCGGCGGCGACCGAACGATCCTGCTGAGCTCCCCCACGTTCTCGCCCGATGGGCAGCAGATTGCGTTTCTCCGCAACGGGAGCCGGCCGATATGGCCACTGAGGATCTGGTATGCCCAGGTAGCCGGGGGGCCGCCGGTGGAGCTCATGCCACAGGCACGGGAAGGCTACCACGGCGCACCAACCTGGTCGCCGGATGGACAGTGGATGACTTTTGCCGAGTGGAAGGACGAGCGGTGGTCGCTCGTCAAGGTTCGCGTCGGGAGCGGTGAGCCGCCTGAGGTGTTGCGAAGCGACGGCGTGGCAAATGCCACGCCCCGCTGGTCACCCCGCAACGAGTGGATTACCTGGGAAACCACCGATGCTTTCCTGCTGGTCTCACCCGACGGCCAGCAGGAGCAGATTCTGACCGAAGACCAGTGGCTCGTCCATGAATGGTCGACGGATGGATTCGAGGTCGTCGGCATCAAGGAAACCGAGGATCTGCGGCTCGCGCTGATATCGGTGGACATCCGGACCGGAAGCGTGCGGCTGCGGGCCGATCTCGGACCGTCGGCGCCAGTGAATCGTCCGGTACGGGGTCTTGCGCTGGCGGCCGACGGCAGGGCCATCACGTCAACGTTTCGGCTCCGTGGCGATCTATGGCTGCTCGACGGGCTGTCTCTGGCAAACGGAGCCGGACGCCGGTTCTGGCGGTCCCCATAGAAATCCCATGATTTGCGACGAGTCGCTCCTTGACATCGGCAGGTAACCGGGCATAGGTTCTCAGCCAAAGGTGCGAAGGAGCGTTCCGATGCTTCACCGTCTGATGGTTCTCGGCGTTGTCGCAGCAGTGTCTACCGTGGCCTCGGTCGACCTGAGCGCCTGCGGAGACAAGTTCCTTCGCATCGGACGGAGCTCCCGGCTCAGCGGCTACGCGGCCGTCCACCCCTCGACCATCCTCTTCTTCGTTCCGGGCCAATCCAAGCCCTCGGCGGTGAAGGAGTTCGAAACCACGCTGAAACGTGCAGGACATCGATTCCATGCGGTGACGACCATCGCGGCTTTTTCAGAAGCGCTCGCGACGGGGCAGGTGGACATCGTGATCGCCGGAATGAATGATGCCCCAAGGCTCAGGACGCATGCGTCCGCCGCGCCCTCGAGACCCGAGATTCTGCCGATCGTACACGAGCCGAGCCGGGCGGTCCTGGTGAGCATGCAGGAGGAATACGGCCACGTGCTCAAGCTACCGGTGACGAAGCACGAGGCGCTCGCCGAGATCGACCGCGTGATGGAATCGAGACTCGGTCGCAACGCGGTGAACGCTTCGGACCGCTGACCTTCGAACAGCGACCGACCCCCTGGCCATGTGCAGGAACGTCTTGATCGCCTGCGCAGCCGTATCGGCCGCCCTGGTGTTTCCGGCGACCCTCACGGCGCAGGCCTGGCTCCCCCCGCCGGGTGAAGGCACTCTCTCGATCACCTATCAAGGCCTTTTCTCCGACACGCATCTCGATCGGAGCGGACAACCGTTCAATCCTGCTGAAATCCGCGGGAATACGGGGCTCTTCGGCATGGACTACGGGCTGAAGGAGCGCCTCGCGCTGGACGTGAAGGTCGCGTGGGTGGCGAACAGGTACAGAGGGAACGATCTGCTGCACGGGCCGGTCGATACGGGCCAGTATCACAGCACCTTGCAGGATGCGCGTATCGCGCTGCGGTACCAGCTCCTGTCTCATGGAGCATGGGCGATCACGCCCGTGGTCAGCGCGATCCTGCCGACTCACCTGTACGAAACGCGCGGGCACTCCGCTCCCGGTCGCCACCTGAAGGCCCTTCAGCTCGGGCTCGGCGTTGGGCGCGATGTCGCGATCGGCTCGAGGGCGGCGTACCTCCAGGGGCAGTACTCGTACGCCATCGTCGAGCGCGTCGAGAACATGTATATCGACCGAAGCAGTGCGGACGTGGAGCTTGGTGTTGCCCTGGTGCCGCGTCTGATGACAACGGCGGCGGCCGCCCTGCAGCGCACCCACGGTGGGCTGGAGTTTCCGCTGCCGCGCGACGAGCATTTCCACGAGTTCTTCGCATTTCACGACCGGGTCGCGCGCGCGAACTTCCTGCTCTTCACGACCGGTGGCACCTTCAGGGCCGCTGAAGCCATTGATATCTACGCAACCGTCGTGTGGACCGTCTCCGGTCAGAACACGCACGCCATCAAGG
>DATKCF010000163.1:0-11314 GCA_035513345.1 Longimicrobiales bacterium | reverse complement strand
CTCTGTGTGTTCTGCACGCCGTACAGCCACGCAATGAAGAGCATCTGGACGGCGCCGCCGCGGTACCAGTTGCCCTGCTCGAAGTACGGTCCGACACGGCCGACGCCCGCGCCGAATCCCTGCGGGTTCATGGCCGCGTGGCCCGGGTGGTCGAGTGACGCGACGGCCATCTGCCATTCCGCCGTCGACGAGCATCCGAGAGTCCCGACCCTGCCGTTCGACCACGGCTGTTTCGTGATCCAGTCGATCGCGTCGTAGCCGTCCGTCAGCGGCGGGCCCAGGATGTCCCAGTCGCCTTCCGAGAAGAAACGACCGCGCTCGTTCTGCACGACGTACGCGTAGCCCCTGCGAACCGCATCCATCATCGCGGATACATCGCGTGGCTGGCCGTTGCGTGTGTCCCACCAGTTGAAGTTGTACGGCGTGCGGACGAAAACCGCCGGCACGGGTCCGGCCGCGTTCCTGGGCCGGTAGATGTCGGTCGCCAGACGGACGCCATCGCGCATCGGCATCCGCACCTTGCGCTCGATCGTTGCAATCGATTCCAGCTCCCTCAGCTGGGCACGCGCGTCACCACCACGCTGCGCGGCCAGCGGCGGGCTCGCGAGCATCACGGACAGGCATCCGAAGACCAGGCCACGGAACGGGTACCTCATGGGATCCTCCGATCGGTTCGGGCAGCTCATCAATGAGAAGCATGAGCCGTGTCCGCCGCTGTCAGGCGAAAGGCTACTGCCGTGTGGGGGCACGGCGATCAGGCGGGCAGGACGATCTCCGTACTGCGGGACGCTCCTCGAATGACGGACTACCTGTGAGCCACAGCGCTGGAGTGGCTCGAACCACTCTAGCGCGGCCTGTCCTCCAGGCCGACCAGCGTGCGGCTGCGCCGGACCGAGTCGGTGACGATGCGCAGCGAATCGACGCGTGCCGTCATGACCGCGAGTTGGCCGACGAGCGACGCGAGCCGTCGCTCCACCGCGTCGCCATCCAGACCCGCCGACGTGAAGCCGTCGACCCAGCGCTCGACCCCGCCAATGCGCCGGTCGAGCTGGCCGCGCGCAACGCGGGTAGCGGCGAACTGCGTCTGGAGCTCGCCCACCTGGTTGCTGATCGCGGCCAGCGTCTGGCGGGCGGCATCGACGGCCTGGCCGAGGTCACGAAGGTTCGTGTACTGCACCTCGTTCTCACGGAACAGGGCGTCGATGCGGGAACTGGTCGTCGACGACGCGTCGAACAGCAGCTGGATCGACTGGTCGTTCTCCTCGATGAGGGCCGCGTCGGTGTCGAGCCGGCGACGGTGCTCGAGGTAGGCCGTCTGCCACAGCTTCGCGACCTCCGTGTCCACGAACTCCTGGACCGAGGCCAGACTGTCCCGCAGGAAGCCCTGACGCCGGCCGTTCGCCTCGTCGAGGCTCGTCGTGGTCGTCCAGAGCGTCCGCAACGAGCTGTTCGCCGTTTGCAGCTCGGAGCGCGCTTCGTTCAGCGCGCCCTCGAGACCGGCTACCCGGCGTTCGGCCCACCAGAACGCGCCCGCGCCACCCGTCGACGCGCCGATGGCCAGGATCGCGGCAATCGGCAACAGGCTGACGCCGATCTGCCGCCCGCCCCGCGGTTCGGGGGTGCCGGGCTCTTTCAGCTTCTCCCGCTTCTCGCGCTTCTTGCGGAAACGGCCGGCCGGCTCGGGTTCGTGCCGGGGCTCACGACGGGGAGGGAACTCTTCGAGCGTGTACATATTTGGCCATCCGGTCGGCGGGACACCCGTGGGACCATTGCAGAGTCACACCATAACCCTATGGAAGTTCCCGTGTTCCGGCCAGTGGCAGGGTCGCGCAGGGGCCGGCTCCGTCGATCACGGCGACTCACCGGCGCTGTCCGGGCGCCCGCCGCGGCCGTTGCCGGCGCCGGCCTCGGCCAGCGCGCGCAGATCGGTGCCAGCCGGGTCCTGGAACACGCGCAGCCCGAAGTCGGGCAGAACGCACAGCAGATGGTCGATGATGTCCGACTGGATGCCCTCGTAGGCCACCCACGCCGTGTCGTTCGTGAAGACGTAGATCTCGATCGGGACGCCGCGCGAAGACGGCTCGAGCTGGCGGACCATCAGCGTGAGCTGGTCGTGAGTGTGCGGGTGCGCGCGCAGGTAGTTCACGACGTAGGCCCTGAACGTGCCCAGGTTCGTCAGGCGACGAACGTGCGGGATCATGGCCGGCGCCAGTTCCGACTTCCCGTTGTGTTCCTCGATCTCGACCAGCTTCTGCGCGATGTAGTCGGAGAGCAGCTCCCAGCGACCGAGCTCTTCGATCTGCTCATCGTCGAGGAACCGGACCGACGTCATGTCGATGTTGATCGCCCGCTTGATTCGACGACCGCCCGACTCCGACATGCCTCGCCAATTTCTGAATGAGTCAGAGATCAGGCGGTGCGTTGGTACTGTCGTGATTGTCTTGTCCCAGTTCTGCACCTTCACGGTGTGCAGCGCGATGTCCACGACATCGCCGTCCGCGCCGAGCTCCGGTACTTCGATCCAGTCGCCGAGCCGGACCATGTCGTTCGCCGAGATCTGGATGCTCGCGACAAACGACAGGATCGTGTCGCGGAATATCAGCAGAATCACCGCCGTCAAGGCGCCAATACCGCTGAGGAACACGACCGGCGAGGTGCCCACGAGCTGTGACAGGACCAGGATGCCCGCCAGAATCGTGATGACGATCTTCGCGATCTGGAGGTATCCCTTGATGGGCCGGCTGCGCGCGTCCGCACGCTCGGCGTAGATGTCGTTGATCGCGGTGAGGAACGCGCCGGCCGAAACAGCAATCAGAATGACGACGAGTGCCACCGCCACACGCTGAATGACGAGTGTCACGGTGTCCGGCAGCCCGGGCACGACGAGAACGCCGTAGTACGTGATCAGCGCCGGCACGATGTTCGCCAGCCGCTTGAAAACGTCGTGGTCGTGCAGCTGGTTGTCCCACGTGAAATGCGTACGCGTCACGATCCTCGCGATCCCGCGCAGGATCACGCGGCGCGCAATCACGTTGGCCAGCCATGCGACCAGCAGCACGATTGCCACGCCTATTGCCGGACCGACGATCGGATGCGCCTCCACCCACGTCGTCACAGCGGACCAACCGGGTGCAACAGCTGGGATCGTGTCGGTGGCCTGCGCCCGTAGTCTCATCATCATCGCTGCGCCATCTGTCTGAGTCGGAACCGGTCGCGCCGTTGCGCCTGGATGACCGATGGTGTGAAGGGGCGGACGCCGTGGCAAGAGCGAAATGCCACACCTGGTCCCTGGAATGGCCGCTGTCGGGACGATATCTCAGCCGCTGTAGCGTTCGAGGACGCGTCGAATCCGTTCCGCCATCGAGCCCTGCCGCGACCGCACGAAGTCGATGGTCGACTGCTGGTCCGCTGTGAGGGGGCCGATCCAGCCGCTGGCGGCGCCGTACACGCCGCGCACGCGGCTGAGGAGTTCGTCGGCGTCGGCGATGACGGTCCTCACCTCGCGTTCCGCTTCGCCGCTGAGTACCGGTTCGGCCGGCGGTTCCGCTGCGCGAGTTGCGGCCGTGCTGCCCGGCGGCGCTGACACGGACAGCTTCTGCGCCGGCAGACGCGGACGGAGCGGCGCGAGTTGCTCGGCCATTGTCGCCATCTCATCCTGGAGCCGCCCGATCTCCATCAGCATTGCCGTCCATTGCGCAACGGCTTCAGGCGACGCGGTGACGCGCGGGTCCTGGCGCACTTCGACCGGCTGTTCGGACGACTGTCCACGCACGGTCAACCGGGCGGTGTAGGTGCCAGGCACGACGAGTGGACCCTGCGGGCCGTTGTTGCCGATACGGTCGTGACGCAGATCCCAGACGACACGGTTTACGCCGGCCTCGCGGCGCGGTGTCAACGTGCGAACCGGCTGGCGCCGCGCATCGATGATCTCGAGCCGTACCGACGCAGCATCGACCGCGTTCGAGAGCCAGTAGTCGAGGATCGCGCCGTTCGGCGGGTTCTCGCCCTCGAAGATCATGTCGCCCGTGTGCGCCTTGCCGCCGCTCAGGCGGATCTGGTACGCCGGCTCGATGCTGAAGACGTAGCCGGCGCGCGCGGTAATCGCCGGCGTCATCTCCTGGATCGCATTGACATTGTCGAGGATCCAGATGCCGCGGCCGTGTGAGGCG
Source organism: Longimicrobiales bacterium (assembly GCA_035513345.1). GTDB lineage: Bacteria > Gemmatimonadota > Gemmatimonadetes > Longimicrobiales > RSA9 > DATKCF01. Next base: position 7,145 of record DATKCF010000163.1, on the reverse strand, counting down.
AGCACGAGGTCATTGTCACGCTCGTGCACGACGAGGTCGTTGATCGCGAGCGTCGGCATGTTCACCTTCAGCTCCGCCCAGTGGCGGCCGCCATCATTCGTGACGAATGCGCCCAGCTCCGTGCCCAGCCACAGAACGTCCGGGTTGCGCGGATCCTCACGCACCGTGCGGACGACACGGCGCGCGGGAAGGTCACTGGTGATCGACTCCCACGTATCACCGAAGTCCGTCGACCGGTACAGGTAATTCGTGAAGTCGTCATCGCGATAGTTGTTCGCCGCGATGTAGACCGTGCCCGCGCGGTGCCGCGACGGCTCGATGCCGTTGATCAGCGCGCCGCCCGGCAGACCGGGCAGCAGACGCGACACCTCTGTCCACGTAGCGCCATCATCGCGTGACACGTGCAGCTTCCCGTCGTCGGTGCCCACATAGAGCAATCCGCGCACGAACGGACTCTCGGCGATTGCCGTGAGCGTCGGCCAGTACGGTATGCCGTCATCGAGCGATGGCGTGTGGTCATGCCCGCGACGACTCATGATCTCGAGGTCTCGCCGATTGGCGCCGGTGGTCAGGTCGCCCAGATCGAGCCACGACCGGCCCTGGTCAGTGCTCTTCCACAACCTGGCCGTTCCCGCGTACAGCGTATTGTTGTCATGTGGCGAAATGATGTACGGACCGTCCCAGTTGGCTGGCTCCATGGCGTTGCCCAGCTCGGGCTCCGGCACGCCCGGTCCCCACGCGTCCCAGTTGCGACGCCCGCCAATGTGTCCGGTCGGGTCGCCCGGCCGAATGTCCTGTGACAGCCACGTGCGATTGTCGATGCGCGTCAATCCGAGGTACTGCGACTCCGCATAGATGGTGCGACCATCGACAGTGTCCGGAATGGCGACGAACCCATCGCCGCCACCGAGTCGCCGCCAGTCCTCGTTCAGCACGCCCTCACTTCGCCATGTCGCGCTCGGACCCATCCAGCTTCCATTGTCCTGGAGCCCGCCGTAGATGTTGAACGGCACTGCGTCGTCTACACTGACACGGTACCACTGCGTGACCGGCAGCGACGAGACGTACAGCCATGTGCGCGCACGGTCGTAGCTGATGCCGATGCCGCCATCATCCGCCTTGATCAGGTGGCGACTGTCGTTCGGGTTGACCCACAGGTGGCGGTCATCGCCGTGCAGCGACTGTTGAGCGGTCACGAACGTGCGGCCACCATCGTCGCTCCACGAAAACGAGTTGTGCATGTACACTCGCCGACTGTCGGTCGGGTCGGCCAGCGGCTGGCTCGCGTACATCGGCCGCGGATTCCAGTCGCTCATCCACTGCCACGTCTCGCCGCGGTCCTCACTGCGGTACAGCCCCGCCAGTCGCTGCGTGTATGCAGTACTCGCGTTGAAGCGGTAGCCCTGCTCGATGCTCGCGTACACGATGCGCGGGTCCGCGCGATGAACGCTGATACCCACCCTGCCCCACTCGCCGATCGGCAACCCGTTCGGTCCCGATGAGCCGATCGTATCCGATCGCTCGCGCATGCGCGCGCCCACCGCCGCTACCGCGTCCTGACGGCTCGGGCCCAGACGACGCCACGTCTCGCCGCCATCACTGCTCTTCCACAACCCGCTGCCCGGGCCTCCGCCATCAAAGCCGAACGGCTTGCGCATCCGCTGGTACGTGGCTGCGTACAGAATCGACGGATCCGACGAATCGATCGCGACGTCCACTGCGCCCGTCAGTGTGTCGACCCAGAGAGTGCGACGCCACGTCTGACCGCCGTCCGTCGTCTTGTACAGACCGCGCTCCTCGTTCGGGCCCCACAGATGACCCATCGCCGCTACCCACGCGATCCGGGAATCCGTCGGATGCAGTACGATGCGTCCGATGTGATGCGACTCGCGCAGACCCGTGTTCCGCCACGTCCGGCCGCCGTCCTCCGACCTGTAGACCCCGTCGCCCCACGACGTGCTCTGCCGGTTCGCGCGCTCGCCCGTGCCGACCCACACGACCGCCGTATCGACAGCATGCACCGCGATCTCACCCACGCTGTGCGTGCCTTCGCGCTCGAACACCGGCGCCCACGTGATCCCGTTGTTCACCGACTTCCACACGCCGCCGGTCGATGTCGCCGCCCAGATCACGTACGGGTCCCGTTCGTTCACCTCGATGTCGACAACCCGGCCCGACATGTTCGCCGGCCCGATCGTGCGCAGCCGGAGCTGCTCGAGGTGCTGGCCGGAAAGGCGAGGTCCCTGCGCCGCGAGCGGCATCGCGGGAACCGCAACGAACAGGAGCGCGAGAGCTGCCGCGGCGAACGCGGGCCCGTGGCGGCGGCTCCGGCCGATACGCGGCGGACCCGCGATCTGCGGAACGGAACGATCCGTTGTCTGCATCAGTGGTCTCGTGGATCGGGCAGAATGTGCGCGCGCCAGCCGGCGCTCATTCCGGTACACGCCTGCGGCGCGTGGGTTCTGTGACGCGCCCGGCAAACGGCCTGCCGCCAGCGTCGCCATCGCCTCCACGGCCCCGGCCGAGCCACGCAAAGTCGATGCCCGCTCGCCGTGACGGCTGCCTCGCAACCGCTTGACATTCGCGCGCAACAATGACTCCTTCACGGTATGCGACGACACCCGATCCGGTCCGGTCTGGTTTCCTGCGCGCTCGTGGCTGTGGCCGCGTCCGCGGCCGCTCAGCAGGACCCGCCGACGGTCCGGCTGCCGTGCGGCGTCGAGATCCACGCCGATGAGGCGACCGGCTTCGTGCTGTTCCCGCAGGACGAGCCGTTCTGCTCGCTGATCGCCGATCCGAAGCAGGCGCGCACGTTCCTTGCCCTGCAGCGTGGCGAGTTCGGCACGCTCGACGATCCGGACGTCGAAGCCACGACGATCGGTGCGATCGGCCTGGCGGACTCATTCGGACTGGTGCGCTGGGGCGGCGGCTCGCCGGGCGACGGTTTCCACTTCGCGATTGAGGGCGCGATCCTGGCGCAGTTCGACCTGGACGCGCCAACGATCGACCTGATCAACGCGGACTATCTGGTCGGCCTGCCTCTGACCTGGCGTCGATCGGGCCTCGCGATGCGCATCAGGCTCTACCACCAGAGCTCGCATCTCGGTGACGAATACTTGCTGCGCGGCGACGAGATCCAGCGCGAGAATCTGTCGTTCGAGTCCTTCGAGGTGCTGCTGTCGGCAGAGGCCGGGCCGTTCCGCGTCTATGGCGGCGGCGAGCACCTGTTCCGCCGCGAGCCCGGGAATCTGGACGCGAAGCTCGTGCACGCCGGCGTCGAGCTGCGCACGATGGCGGCCGGCCCGATCTCGCTGTTGGCCGGCGCCGACGTCAAGCTGTCCGAGCAACAGGACTGGAGTCCCGGCATCAGCGCGCGAGCCGGCATCCGGCTCGCTCCGCGCGCGCGCAGCGGACACCCGCTCCGGGGGATCCTCGTCCTCGCCGAGTACTACGACGGTCCATCGCCGTACGGTCAGTTCTTCCTCGACGAGATCCGCTACGCCGGAATCGGCCTGCACATCCTCCATTGATTGATCGGAGATAATCATGCGCGCGATAATGACGGTCACCGCGGTGTCGATGGTCGCGGGCTGCGCGACATTCCAATCGATCGCGGCGCTGAGTCGGGTTGATTTCGCGATCGACCGGGTGAGCGATGCTCGACTTGCCGGTGTCGCGATCAACCGGATCCTCGCCTATCAGGACCTGTCCGCGATCGACGTTGCGAGGGTCGGCCTCGCGCTCGCCGCGGGCGACGTGCCGTTCGACTTCGAGCTGCACCTGAGCGCGCTCAATCCCGCGGACAACAGCGTGGCCGCTCGCCTGATCCAGATGGACTGGACACTGCTGCTCGATGACCGCGAGACGGTCAGCGGCAGTACGACCCGCGAGTTCCTCCTCGAGCCGGGAGTGCCGGGCGACATCCCGATCACGATCAGCCTCGACCTGGCCGATTTCTTCGAGACGAACGCGCGCGACATGATCGACCTCGCCCTGGCCGTCGCGGGCGCCGGCGGCGAGCCGACGCGGGTCAGCCTGCGCGCGCTGCCTACCATCCAGACCTCGATCGGACCGATCCGCTACCCGCAGCCAATCATCATCGTGAGCAGGGAAATCGGCCGATAACCAACCCGGGCGCCCAGCGCACCGATCACGTGAACCCAGCTTGCTAGAGTTCGTCACCCGGGACCGGCGGCCGGTCCTTGACCTTCTTGAGCACGGCTTCGAAGGCCTTCCGGTCGCCACGGCTAGCGCGCTCCTGCAGATAGTCCACCGTCATCAGCGCGGCCAGCTTCTCCGCCAGCGCCGTGGCGACCAGTTGATTGATCGAGATCCCTTCGCGCTCGGCCATCTCACGCGCCCTCTCATGCAGCGATTCCGGCAAGCGCAGACTCATCGTACTCATCTCAACTCTCCAATCCGCTTCAGAAAATCACTCGGACCTTCCACCAGGATTCGAAACGTCTCAGCCCTTTCGAAGTCACGTGCATTGAATGTGACAATCGACTCGCAACTCGCGCCTACCGCCAGCTCAAGAACGAAGTCATCCCGTGGATCCCTCAGGATCGGCCGCCAGAGGTAGAACACCTCATGCAACCTGGCCACGGAGCAGAGGTAGTCGAGGACCCGGTCGATCTCTCGATGGGTCAACCCAATCTGGCGGGCCTGCCGTTTCAAGACCGCCTCATACTCTACGATGAGTGGCACGGAAAGGCAGATATCGAACGATCTGGCCTTCCCGATCAAGGACAGGAGCTTGAAAGCGGCACCGCGACTCGATCGGAGACCGGCCACGACAACGTTCGTATCGATCACCACTCGGCGGGCTGCCATGTGGTATTATATGTGATACCATGCGTTCCGCCAAGAGCGAGGCGGTAATTCTGTTCCGCCAGGCGCGCTGGTCCCAAGGGCGGGCTGTTCCGCATGTAGCCGCTGCTCCGCAAACCGCTCGTCATGGATCCAGGTCGATCTCGTCCAGCGGGCTCGGATCCGGCGGCCGAGGTCTCGCCGTCCGGGCCACCATCGCGGTGTGCGATGGGCGGAGCATCGGCGCATCGGTCTATCGCCCTGCGTTCATTTCCACATCATCGTGCGCGACCGTCGGCGAGACATTCCGAAGGCAGTTGTCGGACATCTACTTGTCGAAACGGCAGTTACGCTTATCCAGAAAAAGGCCTCGCCTGAAGTCAGGACGCACCCATGGATCAGCTTCCGCCTGGATCTGGCCAGGCTGTACATCCGGCGCATTCGGTGCCCCTCGGCGACCGCTCATCGAAGATCGAGCACGTGGTCGGAACGCCACTGGTCCCGTCAGCCTCCCACCGCAGCCCGGCCAGATCGTCCACGTACGCCCGTGAAGAGTCAGGATCTTTGCCCGAGTTACCAGGCCTATCGGCCAATCTCCTCTGCTCGGCTCCGATCCAAGCATCCAGAACAGGACCCATGGGGTGGATTAGGAAAATACAAACCACAAATACAGCCAGTATGCTCCAAACGATGAGCTGCGCCTTCCAACGACGGTAAGGGAGCGTGACATAATAAGTGATTGTTTTCGAATCGAGGTCACGTAGTTTGGAGGGATGGACGTGGCCACGATTCGGCGGAAATACATCGTTGGCGCCGATTGTCAAGTTCAACGCATTCGTTAGGTGGCCCCGTTACGCCCAAACCTACTCCTCGTAGAAGCGCCGCGTGCCGCCAGGAACGTCTATGAGGTCAAGCTCGAGCTTCGTCCCGTCCGAGGTGATTGCTCCGATGGTGAACGCGCCATACGAAATGATGTCACCTTCGGCCACACCATCTTTGGTGTCCACTGCGTACTGCGCCCATCGGCCGAAAGTTGGATGCAGGTACAACATGACGGGGCCTTCGAGAGGACGATTCGCGTCCGTGGACTCGACTCTAATGGACACGCGGCAACGGGAGCTCGATCGGCCCGCAAGCGGTGTAATGTTCGCCGATAGCTTTCGACCGTTGACTTCCGGTTGGCCGCCGAAATTGCCTTTGTGTGGGTCATAAGGTTCAACATGTGCCCGGGCTGACTCGGCTGCTGCAGGGGGGGATGGTACTGGCGAAGGCGCAGCTGCAGACTTGCTACCGGGTCCCACTTCCTTTTCAAGGGCACCCACGTTGTTCTCGACGCTCTGCAACCCGCGCCTGATCTCTTCGACTTCTTTTTCCAGCTCTATTCCAAACCCCTTGAATTTTGTGACTCTGCTGAAGGTCACTGCGATTATGGCAAGAGCGAGGAACATTGCAGTCTCTTGGTCGATGCGTTCAGGCACGATGGCGTGTCCAATCGCTGCCAGAGCGCTTAGTCCTGCTGCAGCGAACAAGGCGTATTGAATCTCGCGAGAGAAAGTCCTGTTGTCATCGCTCATTATCGTCGATCTCCCAGCTATGGTAGCGGTCCGAGAAGCGGTGTCGAACATACGAGACACCAATGTTTAGTCGCTGTCGGCCGCGTAGCCGCGTTCCGAGATTGTGGCGGGTTGCCGGCTCCGCCCTTCTACGTTATCTGATCTCATCTCATAAAACGAACGATTCAGCGGTCGTACAGCCCAGATGAGCAACGAGGTTGGGCCACCTAACGCCTCGGGCGTAAGCTGCGCGGTCCGTGCTGCTTCGGTGAGACACTCACGCCAACCCGCGTCAGCTTCACGCCCTTACATCACGGCGCGGGGATCTCCAGATCCCGGCAGATCTTGCGCGCCAAGTAGTCCTTCAGCTCGCGATGGCGAGGCACCGTCGATACCTTTCGGAGCGGTGAGTTCACGTAAACCGAGTGGTTGCCCCCCTCGCGAACCAGGCGGCACCCGTACGCTTCCAAGTGCCGAATGAGGTCAACCCGCTTCACTCAACGCTCAGCGCGTCAGGAAGAGCGGTTCCCGAATGACGCGAGCCGTGCCTAACTCCGCCTCGGCGAGCGCGCGATTCGACTCCAGGACCAGAGCCACCGCCTCGCGCAGGTTGGCGCGAGCCTCCTCGAGGGTCTCCCCCTGGGTGTTCGCACCAGGCAGTTCCTCGACGAACGCGACGTAGCCGCCTTCCGCAGCCTCTCGGTAGACCGCTGTGAATTCGATCGCCATATCTGGTCCTCCCTTTCCAGGCAATTTACCACTGCCGCGCCCGGCATGCCAAAA
>DATKCF010000162.1:0-50999 GCA_035513345.1 Longimicrobiales bacterium | reverse complement strand
TTTCCAGTGACCTGGACGGTCCGATCGTGTGGCTGCGTTCGCGATGGTCCGTGACTAGAGGCTACGCCGTACGCAGTGCGCCACATTCCAAGTCCGGCATAACGGTCGTCTGAAGCTGTCACGCAGGTAAAACTGATGTATAGCGCCCGAATGCTGTGCAGCCGTTCCTGAAGTACCCGCGCCTGGACGGGCGCGCAGCTTACACGAATGGCGTAGGGAGCCTCACCACACTGGCTGTGGAGAGCCTCTCAAGGATGCCCAATCGAAAACGGAGAAGGCGCGATGCTACGTGACCACTTGGCAGTGCGTGCGGCGGCCACACTGTGCGCGACTCTGGCTCTCCCCGCATGCTCGCCAGAACGGCTGCACGAAGGCGGCTCGCGTACCTTCGACCGACAACTCGTCCTCGAGGACTCGGCAGCGACCTCTGCCAACGTCAGTATTGGGGACGTTAATGCTGACGGACATCTTGACATCGTTCTCGTTAAAGGCCGCCATTGGCCGCTTGAGAACCTCGTCCTCCTGGGGAACGGAAGCGGTTCCTTTCAGTCCGCCTATCCCCTCGAAGGTCCCGCTGATCGTTCGTACTCGGGCGTGCTCGCTGATATGGACCGCGATGGATATCACGACCTCGTCGTCAGCAACGACAACCCCGACGCCAAGGCCGTCTATCTCAACGATGGGAACGGGCGTTTTTCGGTGAGCTCAACGTTCGGTCACCGGGAATGGCCGACGAGGCACATCCGGGTGGCCGACCTCAATGGCGACTCATTGCTCGATGTCGTGCTGGCGAATCGGCCGGGGCCGAGCTACATCTGCTTCGGCGTCGACGGCGGCCGGTTCGATGAGGAATGCGTGGCGTTTGCGCAGGGGTCGGCGACCACCATCACACCTGCCGACTTTAACAACGACGGCGCCCTGGATTTGGCGGTGCCGCACCGCGACGGAGGGCAGAGCTTCATCCATCTCAACGACGGGAAGGGCCGTTTCGAGCAGCGGCGACCCTTCGGCCCGCCTGACGCCGCCATTCGGAGCGCGGAGGCAGCGGACCTGGATGACGACGGCATCTTGGACCTCATAGTGATCGACGAACGGTCCGGTCCCGCCATTTTGTGGGGCCGATCCGATGGCACGTACGGTCCGACACAGTCGCTCGACGCCTCAACGGCGACGCCGTACGCCCTGGCAGTCGCCGATCTAGACCGAAACGGCCGCATCGACATCATTGTGGGTTACATTGAGTCGCGGCCGATCGTCTACTTCAATGATGGCCCCAAGACCTTCACGCCAGTAGCATTCGGGGACGATCAGGGCGCCGCCTACGGGTTCGCGGTAGGGGATCTCGACGAGGACGGCTTCTTGGACATCGCAATGGCACGCTCCGGAGCTCCCAACATGCTGTACTTCGGCGCACCTTCAAACATCCGCAACGTTGAAGGCAGGCGAATGACGGCTCCCTAACGAGGGTGTGAACCTGACAGCGCGCGTTCGCGCGCCGCAGGTTACACCCGGGGCGTTAGCCTGCTGAACATCGCCGGGACTGCGTGGACGTATCGGGTCAGATCTACCTCGATGAGTGGTCAGGGCGTCCGGCCACCCATCCCATCGATCGAGACGACGGCCTGGTGCACACGTTCGACTCGGCTGCCAACCTTCGAGGCACCCCGGTCCGAGCCGGAACGCGAGTTCCTCGATACGCTCGAGGGACCGGTCCCTGTAGTTCGCGGCTCTTTGACGCTCGCAGTTGACCTCATATACGTTGTGCCGCTTCCTGCTTGACGCATGCACATGAACTCCGGCCTTTCTCCCGAGGCAGTCGTTGCCGAAGCATTTCGCCTGTTCCGCGACCGTGATGGGAACGGGCTAGCCGCGCTCGAGCGGAGCCAGGGCGAGTGGACACTATCGCTCGACCAATACAGTCACTGGGGGCTGCGGGGTTTCCGTAACATGTGGTTCGGCGAAGGCAGCGATTGAATAAGTTGTGCCCCTGACAGGTTCCCGGCCCCTCGCGGCCTCGGGGCGCCCACGACCACCCGAACGGAAGCATCGATGAACGCCACGTTCCAGGACACCGCCGCCATCCCCCCGCAATGGCTCCCCGATTGGCTCGATAGCACCTGGATCCTGCTCGCCACCTACCCGCTCTTCCTTGCGCTCGCGATCGCGGTCGTCGGGATCGGGATCGCCGGCACGGTCCGCGCCGCCCTTCTCTTCTGGGGACTGAAGCTCACCCGACGCACGTGCACCGACCTGGACGAGCAGCTCCTGAAGCTCGGTGCCGGGGTCGCGGCGCTCACGATCGGCTACCTCACCCTCGTCGCCGCCATTCAGGTCCTGCCGCTCGGCGAGCGCACAACAGCGATCGCGACCCGCCTCCTCATGAGCTTCCTCATCCTCCAGCTCATTCGTGTCGGGCTCAAAGCCAGCCACATCGGGCTCGCCGCTCTGGGCGCCATCCGCGACCGCTTCGCGATCGTCGAGGAACGCACGATCCCGCTCTTCGACCTCATCCTGACCGTGATGATCGTCGGAGCGGCGGCCTACGCCCTCCTCATGGTGTGGGACATCGACCCCACGGCGTGGCTCGCCTCCGCCGGTGTCATCGGGATCGCCGTCGGCTTCGCGGCGCGCGACACCCTCGCAAACCTCTTCGCCGGCTTCTTCATCATCGCGGACGCTCCCTACATCGTGAGCGATTACGTCGTCCTCGACAACGGTCTCCGCGGCGAGATCACGAAGGTCGGGATCCGCTCCACCCGCCTGCTCACCCGCGACGACGTCGAGGTCATCATCCCCAATTCCGAGATGGCGAACTCCAAGGTCATCAACGAGTCCGGTGGGCGCTGGGTCAAGTACCGCACGCGCCTCAAGGTGGGCGTCGCTTACGGCTCCGACGTGGACCGCGTCGTCGAGATCCTCGACCAGGTCGCCCACGAAAGCGAGGGCGTCTGCCGCGACCCCGCGCCACGCGTGCGGATGCGCGGCTTCGGCGACTCGAGCCTCGACTTCGAGGTCCTCTGCTGGGTCGATCACCCATCCCAGCGAGGGCTCGTCACCCACGGGCTCTTCATGGACATCTACAAGGCCCTCGCCCGCGCGGGCATCGAGATCCCCTTCCCCCAGCGCGATGTCTGGGTGCGCGCCGTTCCCGAGCCCACGGCGGGCGCCGCGCCCCTCGATCCACCGGGCGGCCGCGCATCCGCACAGCCGTGAAGTGGACGCAGCACGGAGCGCCCGCCCGGCTCCCCCGAAGGAAAAGCACGCGCCCCCCGAAGCGCCGCTATCTGTGCTGCAAGCACATGACTTCGGAGCCTCGTCGGACGCCGTGAAAATGCTCGACCGCCGGGCGGCCTGACCAGCGTCAGTGTTCAGCGGGATCACGGCGCCGGGGTATGCCGGCGCAGCCTCCTGGATTGCAAACTCGAGAGTGTTCTTGAAAGAGGCCACGTTGGGTGACGTCGATAGATCATCATGCGCTTGAAGCAGAACTTAACGCGTTCGATCCGCGCGACTGGCACGCGCGATCCGGCAGTATCGACGCGGCGTTCCGGCTACAGCCGGGGCGCCGCGTTTCAACGTGCGGCAAGTCGCGGGCAGACAGAAGAGAAGAACGTCAGGTTCCGCACGGCGCTGCACCTTCAGGCGGGCGCGCAGGCGGCTTGCGTCAGGCGGATCGGCCGGCGGTTTCTGTCGATGGCGAGCCGAGGCGGTTCGCGATCGTGCGTGTTTCGCCGGGGTTCGCTGTGTCGTTTGCCCGCAGGAACCCGATAGCCAGTTCCCTGCCCTGCTCATCCAACCTGGGATCGAGCCGGACGGCGGCGTGAATGTGCGCGAGGCCGGCTGCGTCATTGGCGCGCAGAAGCAGCGTTCCCAGAACGAAGCGGGCAGGTGCCATGTCGGGATAGCGCTCAGCCAGCTTGCGCAGGGTGGGCAGCGCGTGCTCGGGGCCGTCAGTCTCGGCGGTTGCGATGGCGTGGTCCAGCATTTCGGTGGGCGAAAGATCGGCGCGGCCTTGAAGCTCCCTGCGCCGTTCGTCCATTCGCACGAGCTGTTCATGACGTTCGGCCAGCTCATTCTGCAGGTCGTCAGCCCAGGCGTTCTCGATCGACGCCATTACCGATTCGGGGATCGCGGCAAGACACAGTCGAGCCGCCGACATGCCGGCGAACCGCTCGGAGAATGCTGCCTCGACCAGACAGCGGGGACCGCCCGCGTGTACGTCACCGATGGCCAGCGCCGACAGCCTTCGGCGCAGCGGCGGGTGCGTATCGTTTCCAGGTACTTCCCGATCGATGGCGGCATCGATCCACGCACGGAGATGCGTGTCATCGCGCAATGTATCGAGCGCCTTTTCGAAACGTCTGCACAGTCCCGTCGGTGGAACGCCGTAGTGGCGCAGATCGGCGAGAATGCCGGGGTGGACCCGATCGACGATGAAGCGCTTGACGACCTGGAGGCGAAGTAGCGCGCCGGCGAGGTCGTCACGGCTTGTGACCTGCGCGGCGCGGCGGTCGGCCGCCAGCTCGTGGTCGCATGCCGCGTCGAAGGACAGGGCGGCGTACGACCGCGCGAACCACCGATGGAAGGGCGCCAGCAGCGCGGCGGCCGGGTGCCGGCTTGCCGACGCGGCCCGTGCCGCCTGCAACCAACCCTCGCGAAGCCGGTAGAGGCGAGCGCCCCGCACCGTGCCACCCCGGCTGTGGTGGGCCAGTTCGTGCGCGATCAAGGCGCGCACGTATTCCAGTGGCAGCGCCAGCAGCAACGGCAGACCGATGACGAGGTAGTCATCGTGGCCGCGCAGGCCGCCCAACCTCGGCACGCGCACGGTGGCGATCTCCATCCGCGTGCCCAGCAGCACTTCTTCGAACGAGGACGCGTGTAGCGGACCTTCGAGCGAGTCGATCACTTCGTGCAGTGCGGGTGCGAGGTTGCGCGGCAGACGAACGCCATGCGCGGGCTCGACGCGGACGCGCAGCGCCGCCATCGTGAGCAGAGCGCCGAGAATCATGAGCAGAGCCACGGCCACCGTGCCGCCTGCAATGGATGCAACGGCGATAGCCGAGAGCAGGGCCACTCCGATCACCAGACCGTTCACCAGCGCATGACCGAAGTAGCCGATAAGCGTCAGGATACCCGCGTGGACGCCTGGCCGGTGCACGGCATGACGTTCGTGAGGTGACGGTCTGGAATCGATTATCTCGCTGGACATCGCAGCTTGCGGGTTCTGCAACGGACCGGCGCAGGGCCGCTCGAGCGAGCCCCAGCCTACCTGAGTATCGGCGGGCCGCCAGGCAGCGTTGAGCACGCGCTCAGCCACTCGGGTCCAGGCGACAGGTCCGGATGTTCGGCTTCAGCGCACCGATGCACTAGAATACCCGCACGATGACGGATTTTCCGATTCTCCGCGATTTCGGTTTCATCCTCACTGCGGCGGCCGCGGTCGGGTTGCTCGCGCGGTTCGCCCGCGTGCCGCACATCGTGGCGTACATCGTGGCCGGTCTCCTGCTCGGACCCGTCACCGGCCTGGTTCACGAGACGGAGAGTCTGGAGCTGGTCGCGGAAGTCGGTATCGCGCTCCTCCTGTTCCTGGTCGGACTCGAGCTGTCGCTGGCGAAGATCCGGGATGTCGGGAAGGTGGCGCTTCTGGCGGGCGGCGCGCAGATCTTCGTAACGGCGCTGCTCGGCTATGGCCTGTCCGTGGCCCTCGGCTTCGAAGCGCTGGAGGCTTCGTTGCTCGCGCTCGCGCTCACGTTCAGCAGCACCGTCGTCGTAGTCAAACTGCTCGAGCGCCGCGGTGAACTGAATACGATGCACGGCCGGATCGCCGTCGGCATCCTCCTCGTGCAGGATCTGGCCGTCGCGGTTTCGTTGACGCTTCTGGCGGGCATGGGAGCGCGCGAGTCGATCGATGTCGCGACGATAGGGCGAGGCCTGCTGCAAGCGTCGGCCGGGATGGCTGCGCTGGTAGTCGTGGCCTGGCTGGGCGTCCGCTTCGTGCTGCCGACGCTCTTCACGTGGATCCGCGGCTCGCTCGAGGCGCTCTTCGTCTGGAGCCTGACCTGGTGCTTCGGCTTCATTGTAGCCGCTCACGCGCTCGGGCTGTCGGTCGAGATCGGCGCGTTCGTTGCCGGCATCGGACTCGCCCAGCTCCCCTACAACCACGAGCTGGTCCGACGCGTCAATCCGCTGGTGAACTTCTTCCTCGCCGTGTTCTTCGTTACGCTCGGTGTCCGGATGGCGGTCGGCGAGGGGTTGGCGCACTGGCCGAGCGTGCTGGCGCTGTCCGCATTCGCGCTGCTGGTGAAGCCAGCGATCCTGATGGCTCTGATCCCGCGCTTCGGATACGGCGAGCGGACGAGCTTCATGGCCGCGCTGACGCTCGGGCAGATCAGCGAGTTCTCCCTGATCATTGCGGCTCTCGCGTTCAGTACGGGCCTGATCGACGACACGCTCCTCTCGGTCATCGGTCTCGTCGGACTGGTCACGATCGGGACATCCGCCGCGATGATTCAGGTGAGCGATCGCATTCATTCGCGGCTGCGCGGGTCGTGGCTGCTCCGCCTGTCCGGCGCGAGTCTGCAGCCCGAGCCCCCTACTGCTGCACGGCCGACCGGCCACATCATCATCGTAGGCATGAACTCGCTCGGCCGGCAGCTCGTGCGCAGCTTCAGCGAACTTGGTGAGTGGGTGCTTGCCATCGACATCGATGCGGACAAGCTGCGCGACCTGCCATGCGCCAGCCTGCAGGGCAGCACGGAGCATCCGGCCGTCCTCGAGGAAGCAAACCTCGCCGAGGCCCGACTGCTCGTGTCGGCACTTCAGATCGAGGACGCCAACAACCTGCTCGCATGGCGAGCCCGCGAGGCCGGCGTGCCCTGCAGCATCCACGCGTTCGACCCCGCCCTGGCCGACGAGCTTCGTGCGAACGGCGCCACGCACCTCATGGTCTCGAAGTATGACGGCATAAGACAGGTTGCGGCCGCGCTGCGGAACGCCGGAGTGATCACCTGATGGAAGGCATTGCACTCCTGCTGTTCGCAGCTTCTGTCGGTTACGGCGCCGCTCGCGCGCTCGGGCTGCCGCCGCTGCCGCTTCTGCTCGTGGCCGGACTGGTCCTCGGCCGCGTGGGACACGTGCCCCCCGGACTGCTCGAGGATGCCCTGATCCTCGGTGTCACGTTCCTGCTCTTCGTAACCGGCATCGAACTCGGACCGCAACGGACCGGCCGCCAGCGACCCGCCGCCATTCGCGTCGGTCTCGTCCAGTTCGTGCTTCTCGGACTGGCAGGCTACGGAGCGGCGCGTCTCGTCGGCATTGACGGCCTCGGCGCCGCCTTCGTTGCCCTGGCACTCACGGCGAGTTCCACACTCGTCGTGGTCAGGCTGCTCCGCCAGCGGCGGCAGATGTTCGAGCCGTTCGGCCGACTCGTCACGGGCGTGCTGCTGCTCCAGGATCTGCTCGTGATACTGCTCATCCCGATCGTGACGCGCGCACCGCTCGGCGTTTCCGCCATGCTGACAGGTACCGCGGCGGTCGCGCTGCTGCTCGTTCTGGCGGCGCTTTCCTGGCGGTGGGTTTCGCCGCTCATCGTGCGCATCAGTCGGGACGACGAATCGCTGCTCCTCAGCACGCTCGCGCTGCTCTTCGTGTTCACTGGTATCACGAGCCGGCTCGGTCTGCCACTCGTGGTCGGCGCATTTCTCGCCGGTGTTTCACTTTCCGGGTTTCCCGCAAACGCCGTCATACGCCCGCAGCTCGCATCGATCGGCGACTTCTTCTCCGCCATCTTCTTCACCGCGCTCGGAGCTCTCATCGGGATTCCGACCGTGCCCGAGCTTCTCCAGGCTCTCGTGCTTGCCGCCACGGTGGTCATTCTCACACCGCCGCTCGTAACAGCCGTTGCCGAATGGGCCGGCCTGTCCGCCCGGCCCGCGATCGAGGCCGGACTGCTGCTCGCCCAGACCAGCGAGATCTCCCTCGTAATCGGATTGTACGGCATGATCGAAGGCGCGATCTCCACAAGCGTGTTCACCGTGATCGCGCTCGTGACACTCTTCACGATGCTTCTCACGCCATTTCTCACCACCGACCGACTGGTGTGGCGGATACTTCACCTGCACCCCGTTCGCATGCGCGGGCGAGGCGACGTGCCCGCCTTCAGCGACCACGTGCTGCTGCTGGGTTCCGGCACAACCGGCATGCCACTGCTCGAGACGCTGTTCGTTGCCGGACACGACGTCGTTGTCGTGGACGATGACCCGGACGTCGTCAGGCGGCTGCGCGAAGCCGATGTCCACGTCATACGCGGTGACGCTACGGACCTCGCGGTCCTCGGTCGCGCCTGCGCCCGCGACGCCCTCGTGATCACTTCGACGATCCGCCGGCCCGAGGACAACCGAAGGCTCCTCGAGTACGCTCGCGGCGTGCCCGTCATCGTCCGCGTCTTCGAAGAAGCGGACGCCGAGTGGATCAGCGCGATGGGCGGAACGCCCGTCCTCTACTCGACTGCCGCCGCCGAAGGGCTGCTCGAGTGGTTCGCCCGGGCGGTCGCACGTGGTGACGGCTCACTGGACAGCCAGCAGTAGGCCGCCACCAACGCTACGCCCGGGGTCTGCCAGACCGTCAACGCGCTGTCAGGTCCACGCCTTCGCCGCATCCTTGCTCCATGCTTCGAACATCCACAGGTCCTTGTCCATCGCATCACGCAGACCGTCGAGCATGTTCGCGGTGCCCCGGTCGGCCGCCTGCTCCGCCAATGTGATGACATCGCCGGCCATGCGGTGGATGACTCGCAGATCGGCAACGATCGCCTTCACCATTGCGGTCGCGGACGGAATCGTGTCGTCCTCTTCGATCTTCGCCTGATGCAGTATGGACGCCAGCGTGTGCAGTGGGACGCCGTCGAGCATCAGGATCCGCTCCGCGACTGCGTCGATCGAAAGCGCCCACTGCGTGTACAGCTCCTCGAACTTCAGGTGCAGCTCGTAGAAATGGCGGCCGTTGACGTTCCAGTGGTAGTGACGCAGCTTCTGGTAAAAGACGGTCGAGTCAGCCAGTATCTGGTTCAGTCCCTCGATGACGGGGAGTGCTTTTTTCATGTTCGCTCTCCTGCTGGTCCGGCAGTCCCGGAGTTCACGTGTGCGGCTCGTCTGATGGTGCGATACCCGGCACTGCCCGGCTGTCAGGAAATCCCCGGCTTCGCGTCGCCGATTCGCTGAAGTGCGGCGCTGTGGCACGATCCTTCCATTTCCGTGTCCGCCATGAGCCAATCCGGTGAGCCCCCGCCATACGCACGGCGAACAGCGACAACGATCACGATGGTGCTTATTGCCGCCGTGGTGGGGCTGCTCGCCTGGCAGCTTGCCAGCGTGTGGCTGCTTCTTTTCGCCGCAACCCTGTTCGGCCTCGGCCTGCGAACGGCTTCGACGTGGCTGAGCGAACAGACGCATATGCCCCGGTGGACCGCACTGGTCCTGTGGATCATCATCGGTGCCGCCATGATCGGCGGCTTCTTCTGGTTCGTGGCTGCGGGCCTCATGTCGCAGTTCACCGATCTCAGCAACCGCATTCCGCGCGCGCTCGAGTCACTCCGTGACTGGGCCGCCGGCTATTCATTCCTCCAGCCGATAACCCGGGACGTCGAAGCACTGCTCGGCGGCAACGGCGATGGTTCGGGCCCGAGCGCGTTCCTCGGCGGAGCCCTGGACGCTTCGCGCCTGACTATTACCGCGCTCGGCAACGTGGTCGTCATGTGCGTTCTCGCCATCTACATGGCACTCGACATGAAGACGTACGCATCCGGCATCCTGCGCCTCGTGCCGCCCGACTGGCGCGACACCGCGACCGAATTGCTCGAAGCCTGGTCCACCGCGCTGCCATGGTGGCTCGCCGCCCGCATCATGTCGATGACGCTCGTCGCCATTCTCGTCTCCATCGGTCTGGCCATCGCCGGCGTTCCCCTGGCACTCGTGCTCGGACTGATCGCCGGCCTGTTCTCCTTCGTCCCGTTCCTCGGCCCGATCGCGTCCGTCGTTCCGGCCATACTCGTCGGACTCACCGAGTCCTCGAGCACCGTCGTGTCCGTGCTCATCGTGTTCGGCGCCGTACAGATTCTGGAGAGCTACCTGATCACGCCGCTCATCGAGCGACACACGGTCTCGATTCCGTTGTTCCCCCTCATCGCAGCGCAGCTCGTCGCCGGCGCATTGCTCGGCGTACCCGGCGTCATGTTCGCGACGCCGATGTTCCTGACTCTGGTGATCGGAATCCAGGTGATCTACCAGAGGCGCATCCTGGGCGAGGAAGTCGAAGTCTGGGGGGTCGGCTGAAGCTCGACGCAGCGTGCTCTCTGCGCCAGCACGCTCCTACTCCCGCAGCGATTCGATCGGGTCAACACTCGAAGCGCGCCGCGCGGGCACGTAGCTAGCCAGCAGGCCGACGAGCAACATGGCGCCGGACATGCCGACGAAGGTCGCGAGATCGGCCGCCTCGACTCCGAACAGCAGACTGGACAGAGCGCGCGTCGATGCTCGCGCCACGAGCACACCAATGACGACACCGATGATGACGACGCGAATGCCCTGGCCGACAACCATGCGCTGGACACTCTTCGCTTCGGCGCCCAGCGCCATGCGAACACCGATCTCTCGCGTCCGTTCCGCAACGACATACGAGAGCACACCGTACAGGCCGACCGTGCCAAGAATGAGCGCCAGCACCGACGTGATGCCGAGCGCAAGCATGGTGAACGAGAGCTGGACCATCGATGCCGCAGCCAGGCCGGCCATCGTGTAGACCCTGTACATCGGCGCTTCCGGCGCGACTTCGCTCACGAGCGCGCGGACCTCGGGCGCAATGTTCTCGGCGCGACCCGTCCTCATTACGTACGCCGGCGATGAGACGATTCGGGCACCGGGCGATTGACCCACGAGCGGGAAGTAGACGAGCGCCTGCGGCGAGTCGCGAAAGCCGTTCTGCATCACATCCTCGACGACACCGACAACCGTTTCCCATGCTTCGGCGCCCTGTGGCCGCAGGCGCCGGCCGATCGGATTCTCGCCGGGCCACAGCATATCGGCGGCGGACTTGCTGATGACGACGTTGCCGAGATCGGAGATGTGGTCGGCCTGCGTGAACGCGCGACCGGTCAGCACTTGAATACTCATCGTGCCGAAGTAGTCACCTCCCGCCCACGTGTAGCTGAGCAGGGCTCCACTCTCGATATCGGGTTCCTCCTCGGTTGCAAACCGTCCGGATGACGTGCCTTCGTCGAGTGGCACGTTCTCGACCAGTCCGACGGACTCCACGCCGGGCAGCGCGGCCAGGCGGTCCATGAAGTCCATGTGGAAGGCGGCGAACGACTGCGCATCGTTCAGGCTGGCCCGCTCCGGCGCGATCTGGAACGTGAAGATGTCGGCCGTATCGTAGCCCGGATCCACGCTTCGAAGTTGCTGGAAACTGCGGATGAGCAGGCCCGACCCGATGAGGAGGACGAGGGCGAGCGCAGTCTGAGCGATCACGAGACCGTCGCGGCCCCAGTGTCGCCTTCGAGTCGAGCCCCGGCTGCCGTCGCGCAGACCCGCAACGTTCGGTGACGACGCCCGGATCGCGGGAATCAGGCCGCACAACAGCGCGGACAGGAGGCAGACGCCGAGCGTGAAGAGGAGCGTCGGCACCGTCATCGAGACGTCGCCCAACCTCGGCACGTTCGGCGGTGCAGCTCGCAGAAACGCCGGAACGCTCGCGCGGGCAAGCACCACCGCCAGGGCTCCCGCGAACAGCGCCACGACCAGTGACTCCGCCATCTGCGACCTGAACAACTGGCCGCGCCCTGCGCCGATCGCACGCCGGATCGCAAGGTCACGCTGCCGCTGCTCGCCACGTACCATGAACAGGTTCGCGACGTTCGCGCACGCGATCAGCAGTACGATACCCACCGATCCCAGCAACACCCACAGCGGTCCGGAGATGTCGCCCAGAACCTCATCCCGCAGCGGGCGCACTATCGGCCGATGCCGTTCGATCAGACGCGCGTAGGCCGCCGACCCGCCGAAACGTTCGGGCAACCGTTGCGCGAGCGTGTGCAGCTCCGCCGTCAGACCCTCCAACGTCGCCCCTGGCGCCAGCCGGCCGACCATCGGCGCTCCAAATCGACCGGGCACGATCCTCTCCGCTCGCACCGGCGTCGGAAACCACAGCAGCGTCCCTTCCACCGGATACCGGAAGTCCGGCCCCATCACCCCGATGATCTCCCGGTCAGCCCCCGACATGTAGTAGCTGCGGCCGATCACGCCAAAATCCGAACCGAACCACGTCGTCCACAACGCATGGCTGATCACCGCGACACGGCTCTCATCCTCGTCCACCGGCAGCCGCCCCAGGATCGGTTTCACACCCAGCGTGCTGAAGAGCGACGCCGTCGGCGATGACATCCACACACGCTCCACCCGCTCATCCGCCCGCAACGTCGACGTGAACGAATTGGTCAACGCCACGTCCTCCAGCATCGTCGACTGCTCGCTGTACTGCACGAAGAACTCCGCCGACACACCGAACTCCTCCGGCAGGTCCGATCCCGGAGCCGTCGCCGCGATGTACACCAGCCGGTCCGCGTCAGGGTACGGCAACGGATCCAGCAGGACCGTGTCGACTACACTGAAGATTCCCGCGTTCGCGCCAATCGCCAGACCCAGCGTTGCGATGCTCACCGCCGTAAACCCCGGCGTCCGTCTCAACGCCCGCATCGCATGGCGAATGTCCTTCGTCCAGCCGCTCATCAGCCAACCCACCCCTTCACTCTCTGATGTGTCCGGTCCACCAGCGACCCACGCCGGTTCCAACCGCTCCGCAATCGCGGATCGCACGAGATCCAGTGCCGTCGCAATCGAGTACCACAACCCGCGCAGCGGACCGCGCGACCATGCACGGTCATGTTCGTCACGGACGTGCTCGACAAGGTCCCGGCCGAACTGCGCCCGGAATCCCGACGGAAACAGGCGGATGAGCAGGCCCATGATCGTCTTCACGACCGGCCCACGGCACCCAGCCGCTCCTCGGCCAGCGCGGCCGCGCTCTTCTGCCGCCTCGCCTCCGCCGCCAGCGCGCTCCGGCCCTCCGCCGTCAGACCGTAGTACTTCCTCGCCAGGCCCGGATGGGGCGACAGCGGTTCCGCCGGCTCCGCTTCGCTCACCAGTCCCCACGTCATCATCCGGGCGATCACCCGGTACAGGGACCCCGCCCGCGGCGTAAGGCTGCCGTCCGATTCGGCCGCGACCGCGTCCCTGATCGCGTAGCCGTAGAGTGGTCCGTTCGCGAGGGCCAGCAGGACGTGAAACTCGAGGAGGCTCATGCCGCCATCGCTGCGGTCGCTCATGTGATCGCTCTCCGTAGGGCCGGCGTCGCCGGTTATTACTCATTCCACGAATACGTCAAAAGAGTAATTAGGGTTTCAGCCTGCCGCAAGACAGGCGATGTGGAGGAAGCAATCGGCTCATCGGCCGCGGGCAGGTCCGGAACGAATCAGAACTCGACGCGGACGCCCGCGTTGAACGTGCGACCGTCCAGCGGCGCCCAGGCATCGGTTGTCCAGCGCCCTTCTGCGGAACGGACCGGCAGGAGCAACGGATCGAAGCGGGTCTGACGCGCGTCGAGCAGGTTCTCCGCGTTCAGGAACAGGCGCGCGCCCGCAACGCGGCGCTCCACCAGGAACCCGAGACTCGCGTAGGCGCGGCTCGCCATGCGGTACGGGTTGTCCTCGAGGTGCTGGGTTCCCGTGAAGTAGAACTCGACGCCGACACGACCGGCGTCCTCCGCCTCCCACATCCCGACCAGGCCGGCCGCATGTCGAGGGATCAGTGGCACCTCGCGACGGAGACCGCTCTCGGGGTCCAGCCCGGTTGATCGCGTCCACGTGTACGTCGCGGTAACGTGGAACGGTTCCTCGTGAAACCGGACGAGCAGGTCGGTTCCCCAGGTGCGGGTCGGGTCCTGCGCATTGAACAGTTCGACACGGCCGTTGCCGATGCGACGAAGCGTCAACGGATCACGGACCTCGGACCCGAACAGCGACGCGTTCCATTCGAACGGACCGACCGTACGGCCGAGGTCGAGGGACGCGCTGCGGGCCCGCTCCGCCTTTACGCCGGCGAGCGGCTCCACTGCGTCAAGTCCGACCACTTCGGTCTCTTCCGTGAACGGCGTTGGCGCGAAGTAGCCGGTGCCGGCCGAAGCGCGCACGACCCAGCCTTCACCGGGGCGCAGGAGCACGGAGAGGCGGGGATTGATGACGGTGCCGTATTCACTGTGCGCGTCGACTCGCCCGCTGGCGGCGATTGTCGACCAGGCGGTCGGCGAGACCTCGTCCTGGACGAACACGGATGGCGTGACATGCGCGAAGTCGAACCGTGGCACGTCCTTCGCCTCGTAGCCTTCGCGCTGAAGTGCGGCGCCGACAACCCACGTGTGGCCATGATCGGTGCCACTCAGCGCGACTTCGCCGAACGCTGTCGTATGAAGGTCCCGTTCGAGAAAATCGCCGAACCAGTGCTCGTGACGCTGTCCCATCGCAGATGCGCGAATGGTGAGCAGCCGGTTCCCCGCGATCAGGACGCGTGCTGCCAGTCCCGCATCGACCCGCCGTGTATCGAGCGCTTCGAGGTATGTGGTGCCGGCTGGCGTGAGCCCACCTGCCACGGTCCCACCCTCGCGGTCCTCGATGGTGCCACCCACCGTGACGAAGAGCGAGCGTCCGGCTCCATCGTTCCAGAAGAGCCGAGGCCGGACCACCGCGCGGCGGTAGCCGGGAAGATCGGCCCAGCCATCGTCGTCGGCGTCGTGCACGCCCTGTCGATGCCCGCTCCCGAGGAACGTGTAGCCCCAGCGCTCCGACAGGTCGCCAGACGCCCACAGTATCGCGTCGGTACCGCCACGGGTCGTGTGGTTCACGAGGACCTCGCGATCATCGGCCGGCCGTCTGGAGATCAGATTCACCACCCCGCCCATCGCAGAGGCGCCGTACAACGCGGAAGCCACACCCTTGATTACCTCCACCTGACCCAGGTCCATCGGCGGGATCTGAAGCATGCTGAGTGCACCGCTCTGGCCACCATGGAGCGGAAGCCCATCGGAGAGGATCTGTGTGTACCGGCCTCGCAGCCCCTGGATTCGTACGTTGGCGCCGCCGAGGGACGGCGACGTCGACTGCACGCGCAGCCCGCTCGTCTCGTTCAGCATCATGCTGATGTCGCCCGGCGTCATCAGCATCTTCTCCTCGACCTCTTCGCGGCCCAGGACCTCGACGCGAACAGGCTCATCCTCGATCCGCCGTCCGGTTCGCGTCGATAGCACGACGATCTCCTCCGCCTCGATCGCCTGCGCCACCAGAGCCACGACCAGGTTCGTGTTCGTGTCCGCCCGCACATTGACGCGTGCGCTGCCTCGCCGGTATCCGATCCGCTCGACCGCTATCGTCCAGCCGCCCGCGGCGAGGCTGAGCACGGCACGGCCGTCCTCGTCGGTCACCCCGATCGTGTCTCCGGCCCTGACCAGCGCGCCCGCTATCGGTCTGCGGTCGCTGTGCACGCGAACCGTGACGGTCCCCAACCCTTCCTGAGCCCGCGCCCCGGACGGCAGGACCGTGAGCACGGCCAGCGTCAGGGCCATGGCGCAGGGACCCAACCATCGCCGTCCATTGCGGGCGCTCCGCCCGCCAACTGTCGAGTGCAACCGTAACCCTTCGCGCGGAAGGATGTCTTCAATCGGACAACCCGCACCGCTGGCAGATCGGAGACTCCGGAAAGACCATCAGCCGATCAAACCCGATGGCCCCGCCACACTCCGAGCAGTTGCCGTACTCGCCAAGATCCAGACGGGCCAGCGCTGCCACGACAGCACCGAGTTTCTGCTCCTCCCGATCGCCCAGGTTGCGTGCCATGCTCTGGTTCTGCAACGTGTCGATACGTGATAGCCGCCCGACCGACGTCTGGTCGAGCGTCGCCGGCCGCAGTGTCTCGCGCGTCACCTTCATGCTCTTCTTCAGCTTGATCAGGATCCGTTCCAGCTCCGCGCGCAGCAGTGCCACCTGATCGGCGGTCAGTCCGTGCTCCATACCCGGCTTCCCCATTTGTTCTGCGGCAGAACCGTCAGATCGCCACCTCGTGCATTGTGATACCCTTCGCGGCAGAAGTCACGTGCCGCAGCGCGAAGTCGTCCGAGAAGAGCAGCAGCGGTCTCTCGCGGGCGTCGAATACACGCATCAGGCCGTGCGCCGAGCGCAGCCGCTGTATCTCCTCGGCCGGACCCTCGACCCAGCGCGCATGACGGTAACCGAGAGGCTCCAGCCTCGCCTTTACACCGTACTCGTGCTCGAGCCTGTGCAACAGTACGTCGAACTGGAGCCGGCCTACCGCCCCGACTATGGGCGACGGTCCCGTCAGACCGTCCTCGTAGAACACCTGCACCGTCCCCTCTTCCGCCAACTGCCGTATGCCCTGGTCCAGATGCTTGCGACGCAACGGATCCGGAACACTGATACGCGCGAAATGCTCGGGCGAAAAACGCGGGATACCCGCAAATTCGAAGTCCTCCCCACCACCCACGAGCGTGTCACCGATATGAAGACTGCCGCGATCGTGGAGGCCGATGATGTCGCCCGCGAACGCTTCCTCGACGATCGTGCGCTCGCGGGCCATGAACTGTTGCGGCTGCGCCAGCCGAACCGCCTGGTGCGAGCGCGTGTTGCGCACGATCGCGCCCGATTCAAACCGGCCCGAACACACGCGCAGGAACGCGATGCGGTCGCGGTGCCGCGGATCCATGTTCGCCTGTATCTTGAACACGAATCCCGAGAACACGTCCGAACCCGGATCCACCACGCCAGCGCTCGTTTCCCGCGGCCCCGGTGCCGGGGCCAGCGCAAGAAACCGGCGCAGGAATGGCTCGACGCCGAAGTTGGTCAGTGCACTGCCGAAGAACGCCGGCGATTGACGACCGGAGGCAACCTCGTCGACGTCGAAAGCCGGGCCCACCGCGTCCAGCAGGGCGAGCGCTTCGCGCGCCGTATCCAGGCCCTCGCGGCCAGCGATCTGTTCCAGCTCCGGATCCTCGAGCGACAACGGCCGCGCCGCCGCACGCCGCTGCCCGTGGTCGCCCGACCGGGCGTACACGTGCGCCATTCCGTCCAGCCGGTCGTACACGCCGACCAGGAGATCATCGCGCAGGATCGGCCACGTCATCGCGTAGCAGCCGATGCCGAGATCCGCTTCCACATCGTCGAGCAGCCGCAACGGATCCTCGCCCCGACGGTCACATTTGTTCACGAACGTGAAGATCGGCATGCGACGCCGGCGGCACACCGCGAACAGCTTTCGCGTCTGTTCCTCGACGCCCTTCCGATTGTCCAGCAGCATTACCGCACTGTCCGCCGCGACCAGCGTACGGTACGTATCCTCTGAGAAGTCCTGGTGGCCCGGCGTATCCAGCAGGTTGATGCGATAACCATCGTAGTCGAACTGCAACACGCTCGACGTGACCGAAATGCCGCGCTCCTGCTCGAGCGCCATCCAGTCCGATGTCGCGTGACGGCTCGCTCGCCTCGCCTTCACCGACCCAGCCAGATGCAGCGCCCCACCATACAGCAGCAGCTTCTCCGTCAGCGTCGTCTTGCCCGCGTCCGGATGACTGATGATCGCAAACGTACGCCGCTTCTCGATGTCTGCCGAACCCTCAACCCGTTCCTGCACCCGCTTCTCCCCTCATTCGGCCCGCTTCCCGCGCGCCGTGGCCGCGCCCTCGCGCCCGCTCGTCCGAGCGCCTGGCTGCATACCACGCCAACGGGCGGCGCCACGCACTCGCCGGCGTGCCGTCCTCTGGACGATCCGATCATGTCGCTTTGTCGTCACGCCGGCGGGACTGCGGCCGTGCGGTTTGCCGTAGCCTTCAGGGTGGCGTGGTTCCGGCGCGGTCGAACAACGCTGCCGCTACCGTCGCGTGGTTCAGCATGCCGAGCCTCCCGATCCTTGCCTGGCCGGCGACGCCGTGCGCCGGCTGGCAAACCCGCGTCCCCGGCTGCTTCTCCGCCAGTGATGTCGACACCCGGCGATTGCAGTCACGGGCACATCCAGCTTAGGTATTCGCGGAAACGATCGCAACCGGCACGCGCTTCACGGCCTCGACGGTCGTGCACGGCCGCGTGCCGGTCAGACGCCCGGCGCGCCGTCCTGAACGCGACACCGCCGCCCCGCGGCCCGGCCGCCTCTTCCAGCGGCGCGGGCTCCTCGACGATCACTCCATTGCCGACGTGCTCACCTGGCAGGACGGCGGCTTCAGCGTCGGCGCCTCTCACCTCGATCATGTTCAGCCAGGACCCGTGCCTGGCGGTGTCCGGTGTCGGACGAGAAAGGAACGGTGCCGGCAGTCCCGCAGCACTTCGGTCCGTGCGACGGTCGCCGCCGGACGGATCCGGCTCGGTCGAAGTCGGCAGCAGCGCGTAGGCGAGTCCGCGACGCCAACCATGCCCCGGCGGACACGGCGGCAGGCTCGGGGCATTTTCACCCGCATATCCGACGTGGAGGCAGCCCCGCGGCCATCGCGCTGATCTGCCAGGGCCGGTCTCACGGCGTATCTGCGGGTGTCGTTGGCCCCGAACGACCCGTAGCCCGCGGCGGGGCACCGTTGACGTCGCGCACCCGCCCCCTGAGAAGCGGTCGTTGCATGAGGCCTCCGCTCATCGCACGCGTCGATCCTCTCATCGCACGCCGCAACGAACGATGTGAGCGGCTCCGGCAGCGCATCAGGTACGACGTGACCGGGAATGCGACGCAGCGCAGGCGGGCTCCGGGTCGCCTTCAGACTTCAGGATCGGGGACCGAGTTCGGGACGCGGTCGATCTCGTCTGGGGCGGTTCGATCCTGGACCTGACCTCGCGTTCGCCCGCCCCTGAACGCGGCACGGCCGCCCCGCGGGGGACGGCCGTGCCGGTCCGACTTCGCTGTCGGGATCATTACCCGACAGCGCCCTTTCAGCAGCAGCCACTACCGGGAGGACACGGACAGTCCTCGCCGCAGCCACCACTGCAGCATGCATCAGCGTGAATCATGACATCCTCCATTGTGGTTTCGTGCCGGGTCATGCGTCTACCGATGCCCGCCGTCCCGGCGCCGGCGGTCGGCGGTTCGATTTTCCACGAGGTCACTCGACGGCGGCGTGACTTCGACCGTTCCCGCGAGAGACTTCGGATCGAGCGCTTCGACGAGCGGGCAATCGAGCGCGTTCGCCAGCCGTGTCGACGCGGGTACCCGGTTGCGGGCGGCGGCTAACGTGTCGCACTCGGCATCCGCCGGTTCCTCCGGACAGGCCGCGTCGCACGCCGCGACCATGTCGCCGAGTTCATCGGCCAGTGCGCGCAATTCGCGCATCCGCCGTTCGATGTCCTCCGTCTTCGCGACGACCGCATCGCGCAGCAAGTGCGTGGCATCGCCGGACCACGCCCGCTCGCGCAGACGGACCAGCTCCTCCACTTCGGCCAGTGTGAATCCGAGCGATTGCGCTCGCTTGATGAACCGGACGACACCTACGGCGTCCGCCGTGTACTCGCGGTACCCGCTCCGTAGTCGACGCGCCGGTCGCACGAGCCCGCGCCGCTCGTAGTACCGAAGCGTCTCGACCGTCACGGCCGCGCGTGCGGCCACGTCGCCGATCCTCAGTGGCTCGTTCGGGCCGCCGTCGTCGCGTCCAGCCGCCATCGCCTGCCCCGATCCTGTCGCCTGCGTCTGCCGGCGAGTCGTCGCTCGATCGCTCATGATCGGAAGGATACACCCTGAAGCGTACTTCAGGGTCAAGGGCTCTCATTGGAAGTGGCGGACCGCGTCAGTCGTTGGGGTCAGGCGCATCTGTCAGGAGCCGGACGCGACGAGCACGGTCCCGCAGCTCAGGTTCGTGACGCAGCCGGTAGTCCCCTCCGGCCAGCTCGAACTGGCACACCGGCCTTGGCGAGCCATCCGGAAAGCGGGTGTCGACAAGGCCGGCGAATCGGAACCTGAGAGCTGCGGCCAGAGCGATGCTCGCGGCGTTGGCGACATCGGACTGGATGACCAGCCGATCGACGCCCCGGTGCGTGAAGCAGTGCACGACCAGCGCGGAAACGGCGGCTGCCGCAATGCCCTGCCGAACCGCGGATCTGCGAACCCAGTAGCCGACGTCGTGCGCGTCCGGTCCGACGCGGAAGTTCAGGTGCGCGCCGCCGAGAATCAGGGACGGCTCGTTCCCGGGCGTGATGGCGTAGCGAAACGCCTGGCCGGAGAGATACTGGTCGACGTACCCGCGGAGGCGAGCCCGCGTGCGCTCCAGCGTTGCGGGCTCCTCGAGGGTCCAGCTCAGCCATGGCTTGAGATGGCCCACGTCTTCATCGATCGCAGCACGCAGGGCCGGTGCATCCGACTCGGTCCAGGGTCGAAGAAGAAGCGAGGGACACCCTCGGATCGTCGGGAATTCGCTCACGGCTTCGGCCGCACGATGACTTCGTGGCGCCGGCCATCGTCGACGAGCGGAAACGTCGGGCCCTCGAGTACGTGACCGTCCACGCGTACCTCGACGTCATCCGCCTTCAGTTTGCCGGGGTCGATGACCGTGATGGCGTATAGCGCGGTATGGTAGCGGTAGTCGATGCCGAGTTCGGGCCAGTTTGCCGGTACGCGCGGATCGATGCGGAGCGTATTGCCGCGGCGGGTGAAGCCGAGGATCGTCTCGAGACCGACGCGATACATCCAGCCCGCGGAACCGGTGTACCATGTCCAGCCGCCGCGGCCAACGAGGCCGGGCGCGGTATAGACGTCGGCGGCCACGACGTACGGCTCGACCTTGTAGGTTTCGATGCCGGCGGGTGTCGCGCCGTGGGTGAGCGGGTTCAGCATCTGGAACAGTTCGAATGCGCGGTCGCAATCGCCACGGAGTGCGGTGGCCATGACGGCCCAGAGTGCGGCGTGTGTATACTGCGCGCCGTTTTCGCGCACACCGGGCAGGTAGCCCTTGATGTATCCGGGGTCTGCCTCGGTCTTGTCGAATGGCGGGGTGAGGAGCACGATGAGTCGCTGGCTGTCGCGCACGAGGTGTTCTTCGAGCGACTGCATTGCACGCTTCTGACGGTCGGGCGATGCTGCGCCGGAGATGACGCTCCAGCTCTGTGCGATGGAGTCAATGCGGCATTCGTCGCTCTCGCGGGAGCCGAGCGGAGTCCCGTCATCGAACGATGCCCGGCGGTACCATTCACCGTCCCAGCCGTAAGCCTCCACGGCCGTGACGTAGGCGTTTGCACGTGCGCGAAAGTCGGCGGCCACTCCCGTGTCACCCATGTGTTCTGCGCGTCCGGCAAAGGCACGGAGGGTGGCGATGAGGAACCAGGCCAGCCAGACGCTTTCGCCTCGCCCTTCGATGCCGACGCGGTTCATTCCATCGTTCCAGTCGCCTGAGCCGATGAGCGGGAGCCCGTTCGCGCCGGCGGTGCTCGCCTTGCGCAATGCTCGCAGGCAGTGCTCGTAGACGCTGCCATGCTCATCGGTTGTCCGCGGCATGTCGTAGACTTCGTGCTCGTGCGGCTCGAGCTGTCGCATGTCAAGGAACGGCACGTACTCGCCGAGTACCGAAGCGTCGCCGGTGATGCTGACGTAGTGGTCCACGGCCCATGGCAGCCATGCGAGGTCGTCTGAAAAGCGGGTTCTGACGCCGCGTCCGCTCTGCTCGTGCCACCAGTGCTGAACATCGCCCTCGACAAACTGCCGGGCCGTGGCGCGAAGGATGTGCTCCCGTGCAACGGCGGGCTCTGCGTAGACGAAAGCGAGTACGTCCTGGAGCTGGTCGCGAAATCCGTATGCGCCGCTGCTCTGGTACAGCGCCGACCGGGCCCACATGCGGCAGCAGAGGGCCTGGTAGAGTGTCCAGCGGTTGAGCATCGCGTCGAACGCTGGCTCGGGTGTGCGGACAGTGACCACCGACAGTCGTTCGCGCCAACGTTCCATGCTGCGCGACGCGGCTGCGGACGCGGCACCATCCGCGCTCAGGCGGGCAATCGTACGGCGAGCCTCTTCCCGTCCTTCGGCCGCGCCCAGGAGGATCACCAGCTCGCGCGTCTCGCCGGGCGGCAGTTCGATTACGCAGCGCAGTGCGGCGCAGGGATCGAGGCCGACGCCCGTCGCCTCGCGCAGCCGCACGCCCTGCATTGCCGCTGGATCGGCCACGGATCCGTTCCGCCCGAGGAACTCGTTGCGGTCCGCGGTGTGCTCGGTCGGCGTCTCGCTGAGCGCGCAGAAGGCGACCTGGCCGGCGAAGTCCGCGGCGAAGAAGTTGCGGGCGAGGATCGCGCCCAGCTCCTTGTCGAACTCGGTGCGTACGTGGTGGCGGTTCAACTCGCGCAACACGCCGAGCGTCCATTCCACGTACGCGGTGACTTCCAGGCGGCGAGTACGTGTGTCGAGGTTCACGAGGCGAAGCCGCGAGAGCTTCACGGGGTCCTCATCCGCCATCGCGAGAGTGAGCCGGCTCTCGATTCCGTTGCGTACCGACTCGAAGGTCGAGAAGCCCGCGCCGTGACGGACAGTGCAGGCATGCTCATCGTTCCGGGCTTCATCGCGATGTCCGTTTCGCGCCTTTCGATCCGACTCCGACCGGCCCGCCGGCGAAGGCGTGGGACTCCAGACTACGTTTGTTTCCCTGTCGCGCAGGTATATGACATCGGAGAGCGGGTCGCAGACCGGATCATTGTGCCAGGGCGTCAGCCGGAAGAAATAGCTGCTGCCTGCCCATGTGAAGCCGGCACCACGTTCGCTCACGACGAACCCGCCACGCGCGTTCGCGACGACATTGACCCACGGCGCTGGCGGCACGAAGGAGCCCGCAACGCGGATCTGGTAGTCGCCGTCCGCGTTCAACCCGCCGTATCCGTTGTCGAAGAGGAGCCTCTCATCGGGCCGGCCGTCCGTCTCGAACGAAGCCGTGTCGCGCTTGTCGACATCACGCTTGTACGATGTGGCGACATGTCCGGGTGACGACGCGTGGCGAGCGGCAACCGACTGCGCTTGCGTACCCGACAGCGCGCGCTCCGCAGGTGTCGTGGTGCTGGCCGTGTCGGATCGTCGCCAGCCGGGGACGGTGAACGGGCGAAGCTCGGAGAGGCTGGGCCCGGGACGCGCGACGAACCGTGGACCTTGTGGCAGCGCCTCCGGCGGACGGCGATCCAGGGATCGCGGTGTACTGTCGCCGGATTCGGCGATGCTCGGCTCGACCACGTCCTCCTCCGCCCGACCATCCGCGAGCAGCTGCCCGAGCGAACGGCCATCGCAGTCCGCTACAACGCGGGCGGTTGCGCGCAACATCAGGAGCGCGCCCGGCGAAATTTGATCGGCGGCACGGATGAAAACACCGCCTGGACGGTCCATCTCCGCATCATTGGACGCGAACATGGCCTCCGTGATTCTGTCCCTGAGTTCCTGAAGGTAGGAGGTCGGCAGGGTGATGAGAACGACCAGGTCCACGGTCAGCCCGCGGCGGCGAAGGTAGTGGTGCGCGATGAGAATCCGACGCAACGTCGCCAGCCCGTCGACGGACTCGATGGTGGCCAGTACGATCGGCCAGTCTCCGGAGATGCCCGTTGACCACAGGAGTGGTTGAGAGCCGTGGTTCCTTTCGCGCTCGGCCAGCGGCGCCCGCAGAGCATCCAGCGGGTGCAGAATGAAGCCGGCGAGTTCCTGACACAGCGCAGCATCCGCCGGCGTCAGGTCCAGCTCGCGCAGCTCTGCCTGCTGCGACGTCCACGCCAGATCGAGCGCGCGCTGCGCCGCGTGCGAGCTGTGGTAGCGGTCAGCCAGCTCGAAAGCGCGCTGGCGGGTCGTGGCAACGAGCGTCGTGAAGGCGACGGACGCGGATTCCCTCGGTCCCAGCCGCACCCGCGTTCGCAGCGCGAATACGGGATCCAGTACGGCGCCCGTGGTGCCCGAGAGTGGTCCGACCGTGTCCATCGCCGCGGGTGCCTGGGACGTCGCGCCCCGGCCGATGAAGCGAGCCCGGTCAGTCTCGCACGTGACGGGTCCGACGCGGTTCGGTCCCGTATCCACGACATGAATGCACCAGCGCCCGGGCTCATCTGCCGACCGCGGACGGCGAGTCGCACTGATCGCGGAACACCACTCGTGCCACTCCGTCTCGACGAAGAGCTTCGCGAACGCCGGGTGCGCGCGGTCCGCGTCAGCACTTCCTAGAACGATCTCGCCGTAGCTGGTCAGCTCGATCTCACGCGGCTTCGACCCGCGGTTGGTGACAGTGACGTAGCGAACTTCGGCGGCATCCTCGGGGACCACAGCGATCTCCGTGCGCGTCTCGATGCCGTCGTCCGATCGCTCGAACGTCACACGGTCCGTTGCCAGCTGTGCGCGATACCACGTGGCTGGCGCGCAGACAGGCTGATGCGCCGCCGACCACACATTGCCGCGCGCGACATCCTTCAGGTAGCAGTACTGGCCTGTCGCTTCACGGGTCGAGTCTGCGCGCCACCGCGTTACCGCGATGTCTTCGAAACGACTGTAGCCCGATCCGCTCTGGCTCACCATCAACGTGTACGGGTGTCGACCCAGAAGCGCGATGTGTGGATATGGCGTGTCAGCACGGTCAAACACACGCACCGCCGGTTCCTCTATCTCCGATTGCCGGGCCACCACTGTTGTGCCGGTTGCCTGTCCGTCCTGCAGCACTACGCGACGCGGAATCCGCTCGTGCAGGAGCAGCTCGGCGCCGCGCACGAGCGGGTCGGCGTGGAAACGTGCCTGCCACACACCGCCCGTTAGTGCGTTGGTCAGGGCGACCAGGCTCATTCCGATGTGGTGCGCCATGTACGTGCCCACGACTGCGTAGCGGCGCCACGGGCCCGGGCGCGTGTAGTCGAGCGCATCCCGGAATCCGAACGGTCCAAGCGCATTGTTCGCCTCGAGTAAGGCGAGGTTTCTCATCGCCTCCCGGGGATCGACGGCGATAGCGAGAACCGAAGCGTAGGGCGCGATGACGAGGTCGCGCCCGAGGCCGGGCTTGAGGGCCAGGTTCGGCACGCCGAAGGCCCGGTACTGGTAGGTGAGATGGTGGTCGCGCCGATTGTACGCGCTCTCGCTCAGGCCCCACGGTACTCCGCGCTCTCTACCGTACGCGACCTGCCGCCGGACCACGCCCACGTAGCTCTGGTGGAGCAGCGTCGATGGGTAGGATCGCATGATGAGCGCAGGCATCATGTACTCGAACATGCTGCCGCTCCACGAGACGAGCGCGGTCTCACCTGCGGCATGCGTGAGCGACCGGCCGAGCCGGAACCAGTGGTCGGGCGGCACGTCACCCTTCGCGATGGCGACGAAGCTCGCGAGCCGTGATTCGGAAGCGAAAAGGTCGTACAACGACGGATCGAGGGTCCGGCTCGTGTTCTGGAATCCGATGGAGAAGAGTTCGCGCTCCTCGTCGAAGAGGAAACCGAAGTCCATCTCCTCGACGTAGCGGGACGCACGTTCAGCAATCGCCTCGAGCCGCGCTCCCATTTCGGCTTTCGGCACGAGGAGGTCCACGCCGCCCTCCTCCATGCACTGCTGGCGGGCCGCGAGGCAGGCATGGCGCAGTGCCAGAAGGTGGCCGGCAAGGTTGCCACTGTCCACCGTGGACACGTAGGAGGGCTCGAGCACCTGCAGGTCTGTCAGGTCGTACCAGTTGAAGAAGTGGCCGCGGTACCGCCGCATGCGCTCGAGCGAGCGGAACGCGAGTTCCAGTCGCTCGATCATGTCGACGTCGTCGATGAAGCCGAGGTCGCGTGCGCTCGCGATCGCCAGGAGCTGCAGTCCGATGTTGGTCGGCGACGTGCGCAACGCCACCACCGGCGAGGGGTCTTCCTGGAAGTTGTCCGGCACGAGCCAGTGCGTATCGGCGGTAACGAAATGATCGAAGTAGGTCCAGTGCAGCCGGGCAAAGCGCATGGCGTCATCGCGTTCCCGTTCCGACAGCGGGCGGTGTGCGGGTCTGCCGGACGTGCCCGAAGCATGAGCGATCATGGGTGACACGACCCAGAGCGCTGCCAGAGGGAGCGTCGCCACGGCCAGCGGCAGCAGCTCGACGCCGACGATCGCGCGCACGACGACGATGACGACGACTACGGCGCCGATGGCGCCAGCGGACCACATTACTCGCCACGCGGCGGCTGCACTCGCCGGAACCATGGATTCGGTTCGCGATGCGGTCTGCCATTCCAGGAGGTTGCGCCGCGTGATCATGAGCCGCCACAGCGTCCGCACGATCGCGTCGGCCGACACGACGGCCTGGTGTGGCAGAAACGCGATCACCTGCGCGATCTGTTGCGCACTGGTAACGGCGTCGCGGCCGACAGTGGCGTAATACGCGCGCCAGGACTTGTCGAAGGGAGGGCGCAGCGTAGCAACGAGCAGTGCGATTATCCAGGGGCCGGCGATGGCCGCGAGACCGAGGACCGTCCACCGGAGCGCTGAGCCCGGCAGGATGGTCCACCCCGCGAACAGATAGAGCAACTGCGATATTTCAACCGTGCTGCGCCTGAGGTTGTCCGCGATCTTCCAGCGGGCCAGGGCGTTCAGGCGGTTCGGCTCGGGACCGTCCGGCCCCGCAACACGCGAGGTGAGCCAGCCCAGCAGCTGCCAGTCGCCGCGGATCCAGCGGTGCTTGCGGTGTGACCATGTGAGGTACTTCGTCGGATAGTCGTCATAGACGATGACTTCCGTGGCCAGCCCGGCGCGCGCGTAGCTGCCTTCGATCAGGTCGTGGGACAGCAGCGTGTTCTCGGGGAACCGGCCGCGCGTCGCCTCCTCGAATGCATCGACGTCGTATATTCCCTTCCCCGTGTAGCTGCCTTCGCCGAAGAGGTCCTGGTAGACGTCCGAGACGGCGGTCGTATACGGGTCCACGCCGGGGTGGCCCGAGTGGATGGCGGCGAAACGGGATGCGTGCGCGCTGGGAAGCGAAACGCCGACGCGCGGCTGGAGAATGCCATACCCGCGAACTACGCGGCCGTGCGCCGAATCGTAGATCGCGCGGTTCAGCGGGTGCGCGATTGCACCGATCAGCTCGACCGCCGCGCCTGGTGGCAGAACCGTGTCGGAGTCCAGCGTGATCACAAAGCGGACGTCGCGCAGCCGTTCGACATCCCCGACGATCACACTGAACGCACCGTCAGCGCCGCCGCGCAGGAACCGGTTGAACTCGGCGATCTTGCCGCGCTTGCGCTCCCACCCCATCCACACGCCCTGCGACGGGTTCCACTGGCGGGGCCGATGGAGAAGATGGAAGGCATCTCCCTCACCGTCCGCGTATCGGTTGTTGAGCGCCCGAATACGCTCGGCCGCAGCCCCGACAATCTCGTCGTCACCGGGACACGTCTGCGAAGGCGAGTCGGTGAAGTCGGTGAGCAGTGCGAAGTGGAGATGCTGCGCGCGGTTCGCAAGGAACTGGACCTCGAGGTGGTCCATCGCCGCGTTCACCGACTCCACGCTTTCGAACAGAGTCGGCACCACGACTGCTGTCCGGAACTCTTCGGGTATGCCGCCGCTCACGTGCAGATCGAGCTTGGGAAGACGGCGGGGCGGAAGGAACGCCGTCACCAGGTGGTTCATCACCGCGATCGCCAGGTTGACCGAAGGCCCGATTGCAACCAGAAGCACAAGCCCGACTGCCGCAAGTGCATCGGTCCCCGCCAGCATGAACAGCGCCGCGAGGGCAACGCCGGTGCCGATCACGGTGCCGCCGCCGAAGACCAGGTCCGCATGGCGCAACACCCAGCGGTGCAACGCCTCGCCGGGACGCGGCCGGTAGCCGGTGGCGGCTTCGAGTTCGGCCAGACCGTCATCGATGAGCCAGTACCCGACGTGCGACCCGACCGCCGCGTGAGCAGGCGGCACCGCAGCGGTCCGCGCAAGATCGATGGCCGCGCCCGCAACCGCGGGCTCGCTCATGCGCGTTCGTCGCGCGATTCGCTCGACGACGTGGCGATAGCGATCGCGCGTTCTGAACATCATCCGGCTGTAGAACCCCGACGGATCCGAGCGCAGCACCGTCTCCATCGCGCTCTGACCCTCGACGAACGTGCGCCAGTCGAGATGTGCGATCGTACGGAGGCTCGTGATGCTGTGTGCCATCATCACCTGCGTCAGTGCCAGGTGTTGCGTCGCACGCGATGTCGCATCCTCGGCCGTCAATGCGTGATCCCCGATCCACTGCTCGATGTGAGCGACCGGCGTTGTCGGGCCGCGCAGCAGACGGAGCTGTCGCAGGAATCGCGAGATGAATACGGGCGAAAGTCGCGGCGGCTCCTCGATGAAACGGTCAAGCGCAGCACCCAGCGCATCATCACCCGCCGCACGCGCCGCCTCGATCCGGCCCGCCCAGGCATCCGCCTGTTCGACCTCATCCATCCGCTTCGCCGTCCGGAGCGCCATCCGCCTGACACTCTCGATCAGCGCCAGCCGCAGCATCGACGGGATTGCCCACAGTTCGCCGATCGAGAGCGGTGACACCGTCTGATATGCGCCGACGAACAGCTCCAGATTCTCGGAATCCACGCGCGATTCAGTGTGCGCGATGAACGTGATCGCTACCTCGTAGATGCGTGGATACCCGGCCAGCGCGCCGCTCGCAATCGTCGGCAGCTCACGGTAGAACCCGCGCGGAAGCGTCGCGTACACCTCCCGGACGTGCTCCTCGACCACGTGGAAGTTCTCGAGCAGCCACTCGCCTGCGGGTCCGACCTCCACCTCGCGCGCAACGCCAGCTATCAGTCGCGCATGAACGTCGTTCAGGATATCGCGGGTATGACTCAGACGGGTGAGAAGCGGAGCCTTGCGGCGCCCCGTTCCGGGCGGCGACAGTTGATGTCCGGCCGCCAGTGCCCTCGCCTTCGCCGCCAGCTGGTCGTTACCGAGCAACTCGCCGCGAAGCGGGCCCGCCACAAGTTCGTCACGGCCTGACAGCAACCGACGCAGCCGCCGGGAGCGGCGCGAGCCGGATCCAGCCGGTCTCGGGACCGCTTTGTGTTCGCGCAAGATCGTCCTTCTGCGGGAGGCGCAGTTGCGGGCATCTTGCGTCTGCGGCACCACCCGATGCTCCCAGGCGCCGACCACCGGTCGCCACCTGTATGATACCCCGTTCGCAGGACGATGTCACCCGGTCAGCTTGACCGATGGACTCCGCAGTGATCGGGTTGCAGAGCGGCGAGCCACACCGTATGGTTGCCGGCACGCGCTCCACCACAGGGGACACCGCAGGGCCTTCCGAAGCCGGTGTAACCCGCGCATCCCGGGCAGGAAGGACACTCATGTCGTTGTTTTCGGAGCGCAGTATCTGGACCATGATCCACGGCATGGGTCTGGGCGGAGCCGCTCTTCTGGCGCTGGCCGCCGGCCTGTTCGCCCTGTACCTGATGCGCCGAGGCGACACCGCGGCGATCGGCGGAACCGATGCCTCCCGACCCATCGCACTCCTGACAGCTTTCATCGCCGTCATGCTGTGGCTCACCACGTTCGTCGGCACCTACATCGTCTTTCCGGCCTACCGAGTGCCGCCACCGGAGGGGGCCGCCGACCTGTCGCTCTATCCCCGGTACATGC
Organism: Longimicrobiales bacterium; assembly: GCA_035513345.1. Lineage (GTDB taxonomy): Bacteria > Gemmatimonadota > Gemmatimonadetes > Longimicrobiales > RSA9 > DATKCF01. Next base: position 21,363 of record DATKCF010000162.1, on the reverse strand, counting down.
TGCTCGCGGACCCGTCCACCGCGTGGCTGCACGCCTTCGCCATGGAGACCAAGGAGCACCTCCCCTTCATCGCCGCCATCCTCGCAACGGCCGTAGCGTTCGTTGCCTGGCGATACCGGCGAGGCCTCCTCGCAAACTCGCAACTCCGCAGAATCGCCACGGCGTTCCTGGCCCTCTGTTTCGCCATCGTCGCCTGGGTTTCGCTGCTCGGCGTCTTCGTCAACAAGGTCGCACCCCTCGAGTAGCACTGACGCGCCACGACTTCCCGAAGAGGATCAACGACCCATGCACGACGCCGAACATCCACTCGACCCCGGTCAGACCGGCACACTCAGGAACGGCCCCGCCCTCGCCGCTTTCCTCGCCGCCGGAATCGGTTCCTTCGCCATGGGCCTGATCCTCGTCCTCAACGAAACCGGTATCTTCGCCCCTCCGACTATCTACGGTCCCGCCGGCGGCGTCAGCGGCCGCACTACGCTCGCCGTCGTCGTCTGGCTCGTTGCCTGGGCCATCCTGCATTTCCGCTGGAAAGACCGACAGCTCGAACCCGGCCGTGTCGCCCTCAGCACCTTCGTCCTCATTGCGTTCGGCATCCTGGCCACGTTCCCTCCCGCCTGGGCGCTCATATAGCGGCGGTTTCGCATCTCCCCTTGAACTTCTACTGGAACACTTCTATCTTTCCATAGAACTTCACGGGGAAAGACCATGCGTATCGAACTCATCAAGGGAACGCTCGACATGCTCGTCCTCAAGGCGCTGATGGCGGGACCGGCGCACGGGTACGCGATCGCGCGCTGGCTGGAGGACGCGACCGACGATGCGTTGCGGGTCGAGGAGGGCTCCCTGTATCCGGCGCTGCACCGGCTGGAACGGAGAGGCATGGTGGAGTCGGACTGGGGCTACTCGGAGAACAACCGGCGGGCGCGGTATTACGCGCTGACGCGGGCTGGCCGGAAGTGGTTGCGGGAGGAGCGCGCGGCATGGGGCGTGTTCGTGGCGGTGGTGGCAAAGGTGATGGCGGCGCCGGTGTGAGGAATCGGTGATGAAGCGAAGGCTGGACCGGTATGCGGGGTTGACGTCGCGTCTGGACCGCGACCGTTCGGACGAGGACATACGGGACGAACTCGAGCATCATCTCGAGTCACGGATCGGCGAGTACGTGGCTGCGGGGCTGTCGCGGGAGTCAGCGGAACGGGAAGCCCGGAGGAGGATGGGCGATATGGATCGTTATGCGGAAGAGACGGCGAGGGTCGATGCAATGCGGGGCCGTGAGCGTTGGCGACGCGAGCGGTTGTCCGGAGCGGTGCGGGAGTTGAAGCGATCGGTGCGATCATTGACGCGGAGTCCGTGGTTCTCGATGGCAGCCGTCGTGACGCTCGGTCTCGGTCTTGGCGCAACGGGATCGGTGGGCACGCTGCTCGACCGTGTTGTGCTTCGTCCGCTTCCGTACTCGCAGTCTGAAGATCTGGTATGGGTGGCGTCGCGGGTGAACGGGTTGGGGGTGGACGGCCAGTGGGGTCTTTCGGTGGCGGGCTACTTCGACTATCGGGCGCAGGCGAGTTCGCTGTCGGACCTCGGCGGCTTCGTCGGGACGGCGGCGACGGTATCCGGCGAGCGTGCGGCGGAACGGGTGCCAGCCGCGCTGGTGACTTCGAGCCTGCAGAACGTGCTGCGGTTCCGGCCGGTTGCGGGCCGTCTCTTCACGGAGTCGGACGACGTTGCTGGGGCCGCGGGCGTTGTGATCCTGTCGCATTCGTTCTGGCAGCGGCGATTCGGCGGTGATGCGGCGATCATTGGACGTACGATCGATGTGAACGCGAGCGCGACAGAGGTGGTGGGCGTGCTGTCACCGGGTGACGGACTTCCGGATGCCGAAGCGGACATCTGGTTGCCGGTTCGGTTCGATCCGTCGGCGCAGCCGGTGAACTCCCACTTCGTTTCGGCGATCGGCCGACTGTCGGACGGAGCGAGTGTGACGTCGGCACAGCTGGAACTGGACCGCCTGACGGCGCGCTTCCCGGATGCGTTTCCGACTGCGTACTCGCCGTCGTTCATGGAGGAAGCGCAGTTTCGCGCTGATGTGGTTCCGCTGCGCGACCAGGTGCTTGGCGACAGTGCGCGGCTGCTGTGGATCCTGTTCGGATCGGTTGCGCTGGTGCTGGTGATCGCGTGCGCGAACGTTGCGAACCTGTTCATGGTGCGCGCGGATGTACGTCGACGTGAGGCGGCTGTGCGGTCGGCGCTGGGCGGCGGTCGCGCCGATCTGGCGGTGCACTACATGACGGAGAGCCTGGTGGTCGCGCTGGCGGCAGCGGTGCTCGGCGTCGCCATGGCATGGTCGATCGTGTCGTGGCTGCCGGGCGTCGTCGCGCGCGACATCCCGCGGCTCGCGGAAGTGCGATTCGGGGGGGCCGGCATCGGCTTGATCGGCCTGACGGCTGTGCTGGCCGGTGTCGTGTTCGGCACGTTCCCGCTGCTTCGCATGCCGCATGACAGCAGTGCTCTGTTGCGCGACGGCGGCCGCGGCGTGTCCGGATCGCGCCGGCAGAACGCGGTGCGCGGTGTGCTCGTGGCGGGTCAGATCGCGGTTGCGTTGACGCTGCTCGTGGGCGCCGGACTGATGGTTCGGAGTTACGCGAAGCTGCGCGCGGTCGATCCAGGTCTTGAGCCGGAGCGTGTGCTGACACTCGAGTTGAATCTGCCGTTCCGGACGTACGGGACATGGGAGTCGACGTACACGTTTCACCGGTCACTGATCGACCGGGCCACATCGTTGCCGGGTGTCGAGAGTGCGGCTACGACCACGGTGCTGCCGCTCGCGGGGCCAGGGCCATGCGCATCCATGTACATCGAGGACCGGCCGCAGGACGCCGCCTCACAGCCACCGTGTCTGCTCTACCGGCTGGTGTCACCCGGCTGGTTCGACGTGATGGGGATCGAAGTCGATGGCCGTGCTCCCGGCTGGGAGGATGCCGACGGCCGATCGGGCGCCATCGTCGTGACGGCGGCGACTGCGCGGTTGTTGTGGCCTGAAGGCGGCGCACTCGGTCGAGGCGCGAGGGGTAACGGCGACCAGCCGCCGTTCTATCGAGTGAGCGGCGTCGCGGGCGACATACGGGGCAACGGCCTCGATGCGCCGCCGACGGAGGAGGTCTACTTCCCGTTGTTGCCGATCGAGGGCGCTCCGCTGTGGTCACCGCCGCGCGCGTTCACGCTCGCGATTCGCACGGCAGGCCCCGATCCGCTTTCGGTGATGCCGGCCGTTCGTTCGATCATGGCAGAACTCGACGCTGATGTACCGATCGCGAACGTCCGGACCATGGAGGCTGTCGTCGCGCAATCCACGGCGAGAACGGCGTTCACTCTGCTGCTGCTCGCGGTTGCGGCGGGTTTGGCGCTCATGCTGAGCGTGGTCGGTCTGTACGGCCTGGTCGCGTACGTGGTAAGCCAGCGCCGCGGCGAGATCGGCATCCGGATGGCGCTCGGCGCGCAGGCCGGGCAGGTCACGAGGATGGTGGTGGGCCGGTCGCTCGCGCTGGCCGCTGCCGGGATCGCGCTCGGGTTGATCCTCACGTTCGCCTCGGTCCGCGTTCTGCGCGCACTGCTATTCGATGTGAGTCCGACGGACCCACTGACGTTTGCGGCGGTTTCCCTCCTGCTCGCGGCCCTCGCCGTCGGCGCGAGCTGGGGCCCGGCCCGCCGAGCAGCGCGCGTCGACCCGATGGAGGTCATGCGCGTCGAGTGACCTGACCCGGGAGGACGCAGGACGTGTTTCGCGCAGGGGACGCAGGGGGAGCGGGGCGCGGTGGGACGGCAACGGAATGGGGTTCTATTAGCCGACGCTGAATCGGATGCATTCGGCGATGGAACTGCACACGCCCGCCGTTTGTCGCCCGCCCCATGTCGCCCGCCCCATGTCGCCCGCCTGCTGAACCTCCAGGGCGGGCTGTGCTGTTGAACTTCAACTCGTTGCATCTGAAGGACGGAATCCGGCGGGTCGCGAATCGATACGTCCAACCGCCTGCCGCGCCCTCCGCTCCCTCTGCGCCCCCCGCGTGAAATACCCGACGGCGAAAGAGCCCAGTCGAGAAGACGCCCATCACGGACCCGGCCACACCTTCCACCGGCACGCGTTGGCAGCTACCGTACCCGCCACGCGCGATGGGCTGCCACCGGCATCAGGAGAGCGGAACCAGTGAAGTTCCTTTCGGCGCAGTTGGCCTACTTCGTGGAGACGACGACGATGCGGCGCAACCTGCGCCTGCTCGCGCGGTTCATCGCGATCCTTCTCGCGATGGTCCTGGTATTCAGCATTCTCTTCCATCTGATCATGGAGCTCGAGGGTCAGGACCACTCATGGGTGACCGGCCTGTACTGGACGCTTACGGTGATGTCGACGCTCGGCTTCGGAGACATCACATTCCAGGGCGATCTCGGCAGGATCTTCTCCATCGTCGTGCTCGTATCCGGCGTGACGTTTCTCCTGATTGTCCTGCCGTTCACGTTCATCCAGTTTTTCTACGCGCCATGGCTCGAGGCGCAGACCCGCCGGCGAGTTCCGCGCGAGCTCGACGCGAATGTCACCGGGCACGTCCTGCTTGCATCGCACGAGCCGGTCGCGATCTCGCTGATCGAGAGGTTGCGTTCGCTGGGGCACTCGTACTACCTGATCGAACCGGAGCTGTCGCGGGCGCTCGCGTTGGACGACGCCGGGCTGAAGGTTGTGCTGGGCAACCCGGAGGACATCGAAACGTATCGGCGTCTGGGGATCGAGCGGGCGGCCATGATCGTCGCGAACGTCGATGACCACATCAACACGAATATCGCGTTCACCGTACGCGAACTCGACGAAACGGTCCCCATCGTGAGCTTGGCGCGTGATCCGGCGTCGGTCGACATTCTGCAGCTGGCGGGTTCGACGGCAGTGCTCGAGCTGCCCGACATGCTCGGTCGGTCCCTCGCCCGGCGGACGCTGGCCGGCGACCATCGCGCCAGTGTCATCGGCGAGTTCGACGACCTGGTGATAGCAGAGGCGCCTGTGGCCGGGACACCGCTGGTGGGCAAGTCGCTCGGCGAGGGATGGCTGCGCGAGATGACGGGCCTGACCGCCGTGGGTGCGTGGACGCGCGGCCGCTTCGCCGTGCCCGGACCCGGTACTCGCCTTCAACCATCCACCGTTCTCGTGCTGGCGGGGACCGCGGACCAACTGCTCCAGTTCACGGAACTGACGGCGATCTACCGTCCCGGCGATGCGCCAGTGCTGATTCTGGGTGGCGGGCGGGTCGGCAGAGCAGCGGCCGCGGCGCTGAGGGAGCGCGGACTCGAGTACCGTATCGTCGAGAAGAACCCTGACCGCGTGCGGGACCCGGAAAACACGATCGTCGGCAGTGCCGCGGACCTCGAAATTCTCGAAGCCGCCGGCATCCACGAGGCGCCAACGGTCATGGTGACGACCTCGGATGATGCCACCAATATCTACCTCACGATCTACTGCCGGCGCCTGCGGCCGGATGTCCAGATCGTGAGCCGCGCCACGCTCGAACGGAATGTGTCCACCCTGCACCGGGCCGGCGCGGATTTCGTGATGTCGTATGCCTCGATGGGCGCCAACGCAGTCCTCAACATCCTCGAAGGCGGCGACATTGTCATGGTCGCCGAAGGACTGGACCTGTTCCGGGTTTCCGTGCCGTCCTCGCTCCATGGTACGCGGCTGCGTGACAGTCGGATCCGCGAGGATACCGGCTGCCACGTTGTCGCATTCCAGGGCCCCGATGGCGTGACAACGAATCCGCCGCCGGACGCGGTGATTCCCTCCGGCCCCGGAAGCGAGTTGATTCTGGTCGGATTGACTGTCGATGAGCATCGCTTCATGAAACACTTCGGCGTGGCCCGCGCGTAGTGGCGGCATCGTCAATACGTATCGGGCGAGAGCATACGGCGGGACCGTTCACCGTACGTGAGGTGGCATACCCGCCCGGTCTCCGGCAGCCGCGGCACGTGCACGCGGCCATGGGCGTCACGCTGATCGTCGCGGGGTCGATCCTCGAGTCTGCGCAATCGCGGCAGGAGTTCGGCGCAGCTCTGAGCGTTGTGGTGAAGCCGGCCGGCGTCGAGCATGCTGACGAGGTGGGTCCGCGGGGTGCGAGCACGCTTCAGATCACGTTCGATGCCGGGGCGGCACGTGAGCTTCTCGATGGCGGGCGAGGCCTCGAACGCTGGCGCTGGCTGCACGCGGATCGAGTCGTGGCATCCATGCTTTCGGTGCTCCGGCTGGCGCGGCGCCGCGAGATCCCTTCGGAAGCGGACATGGAGGATCGAGCGCTGGACGCGATCGCTGCGCTTGCAACGGACGAACCGCCGCTGCGCGGTGTGCCGGCCTGGCTCCGTCGAGTGCGGGAGGCCCTCGACGATGGTGCCGGCCGAACGAGTGTTCGCGATCTCGCGCGCGAGGCTGGCGTGCACGAGGTATCGCTTTCGCGCGCGTTCCGGCGCTGCTTCGGCTGCACGACCACCGAGTATCGGCGGCGCGTCCGGTTACGGCGAGCGGCTGCGGAGATCGAGACGGGATGCGGGCAGCTGTCGCGGATCGCACACGCGGCCGGCTTCGCCGATCACGCCCACATGTGCCGCGATTTCGGAGGCACGACGGGCGTGACGCCATCCGTGTACCGTGACCTTGCGCGGGGGACGCGGTCGGGCTGAGGCACCGCCCGGTTAGATCCATTCAAGCCCGGCTGTAGCAATGCCATTAGGATGACTGCACGCGTACGCCAACCCGACCGTGTGCAGGAGCGCAGATCGTGATACGGAGAAGTGTCGTGCTTGCTGGTGTGCTGGCGATCGGATTGAACGGCGTCCGAAACCCGGTCGAGGCGCAGGCTCTCATCGGTGGTGACTGGCGGGCCGACGTCGCATCGGCCGCGCGTGCAGTGGTGGACGCCGGCGTGACGCCCGGCGTGGCTTTCGCCGTCACGGCAGACGATCGGTTGGCATTCGCCGGGGGCGCCGGTGCGGCCGACCTCACGTCGGGCCGCGCCGCCACAGGCGACTCGCCGTTCTACATCGCATCGACGACGAAATCGCTGACCGCGCTCGCGGCGGCCCTTGCCTCCCGCAGCGGCGACATCGATCTCGATGCGCCAATGCTGCGATACCTGCCGGGTTCGCAGTTCGCGCCCGGCGTCGACGGCCAGTCGATCACGGTCCGCGACCTGATCACGCTGACGCACGGACTGGCCGGCGACGGGCCCGTCGTTCTGCGGACGGCATACACGGGCGAGTTCACACGTGATCTGCTGCTCGACCTTCTGCAGTACCACGCTCCGACAGGCGAGCACGGTTCGTTCGCCTACAACAATCTGGGCTACAACCTGCTCGGCATGGTCCTCGAATCGGTCTACGACGAGCCGTGGCAGGACATCGTGCAACGGATGGTCGTCGATCCGGTCGGCATGCGCGGCACGAGCGCATATCTGACGCGCGTGGATCGCGACCGTATCGCGTTGCCGCACAGCCCCACGCCGGACGGCTGGACAGTGACGGAACCGGGCAAGGACGATGCGAACATGCACGCGGCCGGCGGGCATTTCGCATCGGCGCGTGATCTCGGGCGCTACCTGGCGGCACACATCAGCGGCGGCCTTGTCGACGGCGAGCGCGTCCTGCCCGAACAGCCCGTTCGCGAGACGCACCGGCTCCATGTCACACAGGACCGGCAGTTCGGTCCGTTCCACCGCTTCGGCTGGGGCTACGGCTGGGACCTCGGCACGTACGGCGCTGACACACTCGTCCACCGGTTCGGCAGCTTCGCCGGCTATCGGTCGCACGTTTCGTTCATGCCGCAGCACGGCGTCGGTGTGGTCGTGCTCGTCAACGGCGGCGGCCCGGCCTCGCTCGGCGCCGACCTGCTTGCCACGCACATCTACGACCTCGTGCTCGACAGGCCGGGCGCGCGGGAGAGGTTCCCTGCCCGGCTCGACAGCCTCGTCATGCAGGCCGACGCGTACCGCCGCGATCTGACGGCTCAGCTCGCCTCACGCGCTGCGCGGCTGGCTCCGCTGCCGCACCCGCTCGAGAACTACGCCGGCACGTATGACAACCCCATCCTCGGACGGATGGACTGGCGAGTCCTTGCCGGCGGCCTCGAGATGCGCATGGGCGTCGTCCTGAGCAGAGCCGAGATCTTCGACGCCGCGCAGAACGCGCTCCGCATCGTCCTCGGCGGATCCGGACAGGTTGCGCAGTTCGTGTTCACAGAGGACGGCGGCCACGCCACCGGCGTTCGCCTCGGTGGCCAGTTGTTCACGCGCACATCGACGCGTTGAAAGTCTGGCTCTACCGCTATCCCGAGGATGCGTTCGTACCGTATTGACGCCTCACACCGCTGGCGAGAACCGACGAGAACCGCGAAATTCCGGAATGCGTAGATTCATCGTCGCTGTCGTACTGATGGCCGGAGGCTGGTCGCAGCAGGTTGCGATTCAGTGTCCCGTCGGTCAGTCCTCCCATCATGCGGAGGACGGGGCCACGCTCGCGTACGAGCATGACAGTACAGCGGACTCGCCGTCGCACGCCGAGCACCCCGACGCACCGGCCGGCCGTCATGCGCACTCCGGGCACCTCGACGCCGCAGGCATGCGCGCGGACACGGGCCCGGATACCGGCCACGTGATCTCCGTTCCCGAGTCCGGCCACGAACCGGCAGACTGCCAGTTCACGATGCGCTGCGCATCGCCCGCGCTGAACTCCAGCCTCACGCCGATTCACGCCGCGCTGGAACTGGTCCGCGCCGACCTTCGTGCCGCGGCGGCCGCATTCTCTACCACACTCCTCACGCACGACCCGCCGCCGCCCCGCCTTCCGGTCTGAGCGATTCCGCGCTTCACAGCGCAACAACTCACGATCGACCGGAAGGAAATCTCATGCAACCGTACGGATACCGTGCGGCGCTTGTCGGCGCCGTGCTCGTCGGGTTCGTCCCGCTGCCGGCGTACGCGCAACACGAGGGTCATGAGGCCGCCCCGTCAGCGTTGCCGCACAGGATGTGGAGCGCCCAGCTCGGTGCCGGCTGGCGACTGCTCGGGATGGCTCAGGCCTTTCCCGTCGTTACGATCAGCGCACCCGGCGAGGCCGGCCCGCTACGCGAGACCGGCTGGTACATCTCGCAACCGGCCATCATGGCAAACCTCGAAAGCCCGGGGTCGCGCGTCACGTTTCGCACGACACTCAACTTCGAAGGTCTCACGCAGGAGCACGGCGAGCTGACGTCCGGCGGCTGGGGCGAGGGATTCATCGACAGCCGCCACCCGCACACGCTGCTGCACGAGGCTATGGTCAGCGTGAACGGATGGACCGTCCTCGGCGGCCACGCATCGCTTTCCGCGGGCAAGGGATTCGCGCCCTACGGCACGGACGATCCGATGGCGAGGCCGGGCCTCAAGTACCCGACCAACCACCACCTCTCGCAGATCCTCGAACGATGGACCGTCAACGGCGTCTTCGCCCGCTCGGGCTGGTCTGTCGAAGCGGGCCTGTTCGGCGGCAACGAACCTGACAGCCCATGGGATTTCTCGAACATCGAGAGCTTCGCAAACAGCTGGTCGGCGCGCCTCGCCAGACGGTGGGGCGCCGGTGACGGACCCATGGCGGCATGGGAGGCGAGCGCCAGCTTCGGAAACGTGACTGAGGAGCACGACGCCGAATCGCAGACGACACGGCTGTGGAACGTCGCCTTGCGCCACGATGGAACTGTCGGCTCCCGCCGGCTCCAGGCGCTCGTCGAGTACTCACGCAGCAGCCCGGAACGCCACGATGGGTACTTCAGCCTGCTCGGCGAAGCACAGTTGACGAGCGGCAACCACAAGCCGTACGTGCGCATCGAGTATGCGACACGGCCCGAATACGTTCGCGAAGGCAGCGCCGGCAGCGATGAGTTCTTCCGCTACGATCACGATGCCGAGCCGATCGGCGTGACACGCTGGTTCATCGGCACCTTCGGCTGGGGCGTTTCCGCAACACGCGGCGCCGTCAGCCTCCGGCCGTTCGCCGAAGCGCAGCTCAATCGCGTTTCGCTGCACGAAGGCCCTGCCGCGCTCGAACCGGCCGTACTGTTCGGTACCGACGCTTTCTGGAACGTGTCGCTCGGACTGCGTGTGTTCTTCGGCGGCGATCCCATGCGCATGGGAGCGTACGGCGTGCTCGACCCGATGACAGCGGTCAATCGCTCGATGGCGCCGATGCCAATGGAGCAGCAACACGATGCGGGACGTCCGGAAGCGCTACCGTGAAACCGCCACTTTCAACGCCCGGTTGCAGAGTGCAGGCAGCCGGCGTACGATGTCAGCACCTTCCAAGGACGCACGGTCGCCAACGGGACAGACTGCATATACCATGCGAAACACTGTTCTCTTTCTCCTGGCCGTCGCGACAGGCTCGCTCGCGGGCGCCACGTGCTCGCCTGCCTGTCTCGCGGTGAGGACGACGGACACCGTCACGCGCTACAGGGAGAATGGCACGTTCTGGAGGCAGCACTGACTGCGCACCGCGGCGCGCCTCCGGATTCAGTCATTGAGTTGAGCATGATCGACTTCACCTATCATTCCGATGTCCCGTGGCGTTCCGGTTCGCGCGTGATCAAGGTCGTGAATAATGGACGTGAGGATCATCAGGTCAGGATCGAGCGCCTTCGTGAAGGTGTCACGGTCATGGACTGGATCAATGCGGAGGATGGCAAAGACGTCAGTGAGCCGATCTCTGGTGTCGCTCGCACGAGTCCCGGCCAGACGGTTTATCTTCCGCTCGATCTCACTCCGGGTACGTACGTCCTGTATTGTCTCATTCCAGCGGCATCATCCGGAGCACCACACGCTGAGATCGGGATGATTCGTGGGATAACAGTCGAGTGAGAGGCGTCCTGTCGGATCGCCGGTTCTGCAGCATGAAAACTCTGCAGCGGCCGCGACGGCACAGACCGTCAGAGGCAGAGGTGGAGGCGACGTAGGCCCTCTCCGATCCGGTCCGACGCGATTGCACCGTAGCCGAGCAGGAGGCCGGGTTGCGGCGCGCGGGTCTGATAGTGGTACGACAGTGGGAGCACGGCTACGCCTTTCGAACGCGCACTGTCGGCGACACCGATGTCACGAGCCGGCTCGCCGCAGTCGAAGAATGCCGTCAGATGCAACCCGCCGGCGGACGGCAATGGCGTGAGGCGACCATCGAGGTCCCGGGTGAGCACATCGACTATGTAGTCATGGCGCTCGTTGTAGATCCGTCGCATCCGGCGAAGGTGCTGGGCAAGGAGGCCATCGTCCATGAAGTCGGCCAGCGCGGCTTGCGCAGGCAGGGCCGTGTGCCAGTCGGCGAGCTGTTTCGCTTTGCGCAGCGCCGTGTGCAAGGGCGAGGGTGCTACCAGAAACCCGAGGCGAAGGGTCGGAAGCAGGGATTTCGAGAAGGAGCCGACATAGAGCACGCGGCCAGCTCCATCGAGGCTCTGGAGCGTCTCGAGCGGCCGGCCGCCGTAGCGGAACTCGCTGTCGTAGTCGTCCTCGATCACCGCGGCATCCGCCTGCGCCGCCCACGCCAGAAGCGCCTGCCGTCGCTCCATCGACATGACCATGCCGAGCGGGTACTGGTGCGATGGCGTGACGTAGACGACCCGGGTCCGTTCGGGGATCTGATCCACGATCAGCCCTTCGTCGTCGACAGGCACGCTTGCGACACGGGCGCCGTGCGCAACGAATGCACGCAGGGTCAGCGGGTAGCAGGGATCCTCGACGGCCACCGTGTCGCCCGGCTCGATCAGCACGCGAGCGATCAGGTTGACAGCCTGCTGGCTCCCGTTCGTCACGAAGACTTCATCCGGCGATGCGCGGACCGCACGGGAAACACCGATATGGCGAGCGATGGACGCGCGCAGTGCGGGATGGCCGGCCGCGTCGATCGGCGTGCCCGCCCCGATCGCGCGCGGGCGGAACTGGCGAGCCATCCGTGAACGCCACGCTGCGAACGGAAATCGGCTCGCATCCGGAACGCCGGGGCGGAAGTCGAAATCCGGTCGTGTCGCCGACAGGTCGATGCCCTCGGGGATCTCGCTCCAGACCGGCCGCGCGACGAGCGGTGAGGGCCGACCGCTGCGCCGGGAGCCCGGCTTCACGTCGCTCACGAACGTGCCCGCGCCCACTCGCGTATGCACGAATCCTTCGGCGCGCAGCCGCTCGTAAACCACCATCACCGTGGTTCGCGACACGTTCAGGCGACGCGCCAACTCGCGGCTCGACGGCAGGGCGTTGCCGGACTCGAGCCGCGCATCGAGGATCGCGTCCCGGATCTGGCGGTAGATATCGCCGCTGACCTGGCGTCGATCCGTCAGGCTGATGTGCAGGTCCATTGCTCCATCTCGTGCGACTTGCGCCAACCGGACCAGTCGAATCGCAACGAATTGGCGCTTCTGCAGATCCCGGCTCCGCCGTTACGCTTCCTCCGTGCTGCGCCGCATCGGCGCCGGACGCACCGGTGCACGACACGTGGAGATATCGATGCGAGGTCGGTGGTCATGAGGGCAGCTTTCCTGTGGGGGCCCGGGCGCGTTGTGTTCGCAGTCGCCATCACCGGCTTCGGTATGCTGTGCCTGGGCTACGCGGACTTCGTCAATGCGCTCCAGCCAGTGCCCGCTTCGCTGCCAGGGTATGCCATCGTCGCCGTTCTCACTGGCGCGGTCCTGCTAGCGGCGGGTCTGGCGATCATGACGGACGTCCGGTCGGGCGTTGCCGCGCGTGTGCTGATCGTCCTCTTCGTTGCGTGGATCGTTCTGCTCCACGTGCCCAGCGCTTTTCTCCAGCCGAGTCTGCTGCGGTCGCCGTGGTGGATTCGCACCTTCGATACGTTGGCACTGACGGGCGGCGCTCTGATCGTGGCCGGGCGCGCCTCGCCGCAGCCTCGCGGGTCATGGGTGCGGTGGGGCCGCATTGCGTACGGAGCAGCGCTGCCCGTTTTCGGGATCCTCCATCTGATCTATCCGGCCAGCGTTGCCGCGCTGGTGCCGCCATGGTACCCGTGGCCGATGTTCCTGGCGTACTTCACCGGCTTCGCACAGGTGGCGGCGGGCGCGGCCATCGCCACGGGAGTTCTGCCACGGCTGGCGGCGTCTCTCGCGGGTGTCATGTACGGGTCGTGGGCGTTGACCCTCCACGTTCCGCGCAACTGGTGCCGTCTGGTCGGACCCTGCGAGTTCCTTCCCGAAGTGGTGGGACTGCAGGGCGCGCGGCCGGAACTGACCAGTCTCTTCGTGGCGATCGGGATGTGCGGCGCCGCGTGGATCGTGGCCGGCAGCGCGGCGCAGGACTGAACCCCCGTCGTGCACGCCCTCTACCTCGCCGCGATGACGGTCACGTCGACGACAATGGAAACCGCGAGGCCGATGCTCAACCCCACGAGCACGCGGCTGCTGCCGCGAACCTGGTGGATGACGCCCTCGACACCTTCGAAGGGTCCGCCGATCACGCGGACGGCCTCGCCCCGGCGGAACCGGACGCGTCGCGGCCGGACGCAGGTTACGTCGAGGCCGGCCGCGACTCGCCGGATGTTGTCGATCTCAGCGTCGCGGATCGGCGCAAGCCGTCCGCCCTGCCGTACAATCGTCGCCAGGCCGGGAACCGCCAGCACGCGGTACAGGTCCTGAAACTCGAACCGCGCGAACACGTAACCGGGAAACAGGGGAAACGCGACTGTGCGCCTGCGATCGGCCCAGCGGCGCACGAGTGGGAATGTCGGCAGGTACGCGTCCACGTCGCGATCGAGCAGTCTGCGCTCGACACGCTTCTCGGTGCGCGCGCGCGTGCGACAGGCGTACCAGCACCGACCGTCTGTACCCGGCCGCCCGCTGGCGCTACCGTCCGGCGACCGCTCAACGAGCGCGGTCGACAGGCCCGCCTCGAGCCCATTCACCATCGTCGGCACTCCTCGTTCGTTCCCGACGGCCGGCGGTTGTCCGCTTCACGCCGATCGCATCCCGTGGCATGGATAGGTCCGGCCCGGTGGACGGCGCAAGTCGGGGTTCGCCGAAGGCCGGCTGGTGCCGCACGAGTCTTGACCCGGTCGCGGGCAGGGCCGATCCTTGGCCGGTCCTCGCCGCCGGCCGCGAGCCGTTCACCGCCTGCCGGATGGGCTGTCGAGTAACCGCCTTGACGTGCCAAACCGCTGCAGCCGCTGACTTTACACCGTTTTTTCGGCTGTAACTGACGGGCACGTAGTGTGCCTGGACGGCGAATGAGAGCATCCCGGCCGTCTGCGCGGGGACCCGAGCTGGCAATGCGTGTTCCCAGCGGCGCGGCCGTGCGTCGACCGGGCGACGAGCGAGCGCTGTCGTCATCCCTTGCATGAGAGCGCCGTGCAGCGCGAGGCATCGACTGCCGCAGCGCGACGGGCCGGCACCGGCGAGCGCTGGAGCCAAGTGGCCGAATCGGGACCGTCCCCTCGGGCCACGCACGCCTTGGCCTACGATGCGAGCCGGAGGCGAATGGTTCTCTTCGGGGGCGTCTCTGGCAGTCGGATCCTGGGTGACGCCTGGGAGTGGGATGGCAACCGATGGGCGCTCGCTGCTACGGAGGGGCCGGCGCCTCGCACGCTCCATGGTCTCGCGTATGATGGCGCGCGACGGCGTGTCGTGCTCTTTGGTGGCACGAGTGAGCTGAGCCCGGATACACCTGCCCATGGAGATACCTGGGAGTGGGACGGCACGACCTGGACCCGCAGCGATGTCGAGGGGCCGAGTCCACGTGATCAGGTGGCTATGGCCTACGACCCGGTGCAGCAGGTGGTGGTGCTTCACGGCGGCGGAACCGGTCCTGAGACACGAGACTTGGACCTATAATGGTCTCCGATGGACGCGCGTTTCGACACCCGGACCTGCCCGCCGCACTTCGCCCGTCTCGTGTTCGATCTTCGATCGAAAAGCATGCTCCTCTTCGGCGGATTCGATGCCGGGCCCAGCAATGAGCTGTGGAAGTGGGACGGCTCACAATGGGAAAGGCTGTTCCCACGCTGATCCTCTGAATGGCCGGCCAGAGCGATGGGTGGGTGCGGACGCTCTCTAATGCTCCCCGACCTTCAGGGGATAGCTGTTCAGGAAGGCGGTGGCCCAAAGAGTGGTTGCGTTGGGCATGTGATGGCTACGGCCGGCCGGCAGTGACTCATCACGAGGCGTTGCACCTGACGCGCGCTGTGCGCGCCGCAGGTGAACACCAAAGCGTTAGGAGGCCCCCGGGAACGCGTGAAACTATTCCTTCGTGGCGCCGTACCGGTGGGCGAGCGACTTGTCGGGAACCTCCACCGATTGCAGGGAGAGTGCAAATGCCCGGTGTCATGAGACCGAGCTGGTGCGTCATACGTGTCCTGGCTGTCGTTGCCGTTCTCGCCAGCTACCCGGCCGCAGGGACGGCCCAGCAGCCGATGCGAATCCTCATGACCAACGATGATGGCATCGAGGAGGTCGAGGCTCGCCTCCTGCCGGTCGCTCAGCGCCTTCGCGAGTTCGCTGAGGTCTACATCGTCGTGTCCGATCGGGATCGCAGTGGTACCTCTAGCGTGCTCGCCATCAGCCGCTCGGCCTCACTGGAGTCTCGGTTGGAGTACAGATCCGAGGCGGAGCCCGGCCGACACGTGTTGGAGGTCCATTCCGTTGACGGCTATCCGGCGGACTGCGTCGTACTTGGGATCTACGGGTTGTTGAAGAATCGACCCGTCGATCTTGTCCTCTCGGGACCGAACGGTGGGGCAAACCTCGCCGATGGCCGGTTCGGCTCGGGCACTATCGGTGCCGCGCGCGCCGCCGCCTACATCGGATTGCCGGCCGTTGCAATATCGGGGCTCGATTCGAGGGATCCGGCGCAAGTGAACGCGCTTGCAGAATGGGTTGCAGCGCTCGCACGATCGGAGGCCGTTCGTGTACTGGAGCCGCTGACGTACCTGACGGTCGCCGTGCCGCGAGTACCGCCTGAACAGGTTCGCGGTGTGCGGATTGCACCGAGGGCGCGCCTGCTGACCGGTTTTGATGTGAATCAGGTTGCCAGCGTCGAGAGGGGCGACGATGGGCCGACATCGATCTGGAGTCTCCGGGCGGTTACGAGCGCGGACCGTGCCGGGCTCAACGACGACATCTCGCTCTACGGGCAGAACTGGATCGTCGTGACGCCGATGACTGTCGACGAGCACGCTGACCGCACACCACGCCAGATGCCCAACCTCTCGAACCTGGTTCCGCCTTGGCGAGGACGCTGATCGGGCCTCCTGACAAGGCAGAACGAAACCGCTTCGTGGTAGGGAGAGGCAGGCGTTGTCTATCGTGGTAGGGGCCGCCGGACGGCGGTACGATGCGAGAGTCCATGAACGAGGTCGAGCAAGGTCTTGCAGACGCCGATGCGGGGCGAACCATCTCGCACGATGAGGTCGCGCGGTCCGACCTGTGAGACCCGCGATCCCGGTAGCCGTCGACGCGGCGCAACGCAGGCGGGAGACAAACCTCGCTCAAACCGTTTGGCATTGATCGGCATCTTAGATACGCATAGTTGCCAGCCCCGGGGCTTTTGGGCAGGTTACCGGGTTGGCAGTGCGTGGCTGGATCAGAGCCAAACGCCAGGAGGGGCCGGCATGTTGACCAAGCGTCTAATCCTAGCGGCGCCAATCTGTCTTGCCTTCGCTGCCAATCCGCTCGCGGCGCAAGCTCGCCCGGATGTCAGCGGCATCTGGAGACTTGATGTGGCGCAGAGCCAGATGGTTGGAGGTGGTCGCGGCGTGCCGGGGCCGGAGTATCAACTGACTTGGTTGGTCGACCACCGCGATCCAGACATATCCGTGTCGGTCAACGTCCGCGATTCACATGGATCGCATGAGTATTCCTTCAGGTGCACGACAGATGGCCGCGAATGCCTGAACGAACTCCCGGAATTGCAGGAAGTCCGCCGCATGGTCGCCGCTTGGAAGGCCGACACGCTCGTAATGTCTCAGCGCGCGAATACCCCACACGGTGATTTCGATGCGAAGGATCAGCTCTTCCTCTCGACCACGGGCCAACTGATATTCGCGCGAACGGTCATTAACGAGCGTGGCGCGCGCCCTGTCAGGATGGTGTTCCGCAAACTCGGGCCGCATCCCTCGCGGACACCGGCCCCGCAGGCGCTGCCTGGTGTTTCTCTGCCCACGGACCTCGCACACGTCCTGCGCGATTATGAGAGGCATTGGCGGGCTGGCGACAGCGAGGCGCTTGCAGGATTATTTTCGGAAGACGGAGTCGTAGCTCGCCGTGGTGGCTGGGTACGTGGCTCACACGAGCTCCGTGCCGCACTCGAGGGCACCAGCAGCGATCTTCGACTACGCGCGGTGGCGTACGCCATCGAGGGCAGCGTCGGATACATTATTGGAAACTACGGATATGGTGAAGCGGCCGCGGCCGCAGATCGAGGAATGTTCATCCTCACGCTGCGACAATCGCCGACGGGGCGTTGGCTGATCTCGGCTGACCTCGACGGTGTTATTCGCCCATAATGGCTCAGATCTGCTGAACGCGTTGACGCCCGATCCTCATTCGCGCCGGTCGGGGCCTTCTGAGCTCCCGTGAATGATATTGCGTGTACCGCTGCCCGCCCGTAGGTTTGGGTCGGGCGTACAGGGCGCCCCCCGTCCGCGGGAAGGACCGAGTCCACCTGACGCACGTGGTTCATACATCGAACGAACCTCCTGCCCGACGACAGCGGACCACGGGCATACCGGAGGCTCGTCATGTTCGCACCATCCTGTCGCGCACGCAGCCGTGCTACGCTCTCCTGCGCGCCGCGCACCGCCGCTCTGGCGTCCGCTACCCTCCTCGCTGCTGTCGCTCTTCTCGCCAGACCTGGGATCGCGTCCGCGCAGGCCGCGCCCAACCCGGTCACCGGCACGTGGTCCGGCCGCATCGGCCCCACCGCCGAACCGAACTACGCCGTCACGCTCGAGCTGGAACTCGACGGCACGTCGATCCGGGGCACCGTGTCCACGATCGACGGGCCCGGGGAGGTCCGGAGCGGCAGCTACGACCCCGCGTCGGGCACGCTGCACGTCGAAATCACGCGCGCCGACGAGCAGTCAATCTCGATCGTGCTCGACGGCGTCGCCGTGCAGGGCATTGCGACTGGCCGCGTAGCCAGGGGGCAGAGCACCGGGACCTTCGTCCTCACGCGCGCCGGAACCTCACCGGGCGACTCTGGTGTGAACGCAGGGTCAATCGATCGCGCACAGCTGCGCACCGCGTTCGAGGAGCTGAACGGTAACATCGCAAAAGCCGCCGAGCTGGTGCCCGCGGAACGCTTCGGTTGGCGACCGGTCGGAACGGTGCGCAGCGTCGGCCAGGTCGTAGGCCACGTCGCTGACGCTTACCTCTATTACTGTGGACGTGCCGCCGGCCGACCGGTGCAGTGGTCGGACGCGATCGCCGAAGGTCCGATCGACAAATCGGCACTTCTTGCGAAGCTCAACGACGCCGCCGCGCAGTGCGGTGCCGCTTTCGAGAAGGGCAGCGTGGGCCTGCTGGTAGTGAACAACGGCCACGCGAACCTGCATTACGGCAACCTCGTCACGTATCTCAGGCTGCTGGGATTTGTCCCGCCAACGAGCGGCTAGCCATGCCTCGCCGACTCCCAGTGCGTCCGAATCTCGACCAGGTCCGGCGCCAGGCGAAGGAGTTGTTGCGTGCGATCCGCCGTGGCGACGAAGAGGCCGCTGCGGAGCTGCGCGAGTACCACCCTGCGCCCCCCGCTCCCGCGGACGCGCAATTGGCGGACGCGCAGCTCGCACTCGCGCGCAGCTACGAAGCGTCCAGCTGGACTCGCCTCGTTCAGGCGGTGCAGCTGGCCGACGCGATCTGGCGCGACGACATCGACGCCGTCCGCGACCTCGTTGCTCGCAATCGGAAACTGATCCACGAGCACGTGCTCGTGCGCACAGACAGTAACTGGGGTCCGCCGATGACGTACGCCGCAAACCTCGGCCGCGATCGCATCATCCGGCTCCTTCACGAGCATGGCGCGAGAGACCTCGAATCGGCGGCCGGCCGGGCCGCCCTCCAGGGCAAGGCACACACGGTACGCATGATCCACGACCTGGCAGGTCGGCCGCCGCCTGAACACCTCTCGCTCGCCGGACCGGCGTACACCCTGAGCGTCGAAGGCACCGCGGTCCTGCTCACGCTCGGCGCCCGCCCCATGGGGCCCGACGGTGTGGACCACAACACCATGGAGCACCTCCTCGGGACCGACAGCCGAAACCCGGCCGCCAAGCACCGTATCCTGGAGATGTACGTCGAGCACGGCCTGGAGCTACCCGACACGCCCGTGATGGCGCTCCATCGCGGCCGCATGGATCTGCTCGAAGCACACCTCGCACGCGACCCGGACCTCCTCACGCGCACGTTCGACATCGCTGAGGTGTTTCTGTTCGCCCCTGCCTGCGCCCGGGAGCCGTACACGGCTCAGGGGACGCCGGTGCACGGCACGACGCTCCTTCACATCGCCGCTTACTTCGACGAGTTGGAGATCGCGGAGTGGTTGCTCGACCGAGGCATGGATCCGGACACGCGGGCAGCGATCGATGCCGACGGTTTCGGCGGTTACAGCGCGCTCTTCTCTACCGTCGTCTCCCAGCGCAACTTCTGGGTCAACTACGGTAAGGGGCAGCCGGACGAAGCTCGCTTCACACGCCTCCTGCTGGACCGCGGTGCCGACCCGAATGTTCGAGCGTCGCTCCGCGCTCGCCTCGAGGAGGGGCATGGAGGCGGGCCGCTTCGCGAGTACCGCGACGTGACGCCGCTCGGCTGGGGTGAGCAGTACCACGCGCGGATCTTCGTGAGCCGCAAGTCACTGCGACTGATACAAGCGTGGGGCGGCGGTCGCTGACCATGACGTTCGACCGATTCCTGCGAAACAGTCGCCGCATCATCTGCGCTCTCACGGTCGCGTGAAGCTGTCAACCGGCGCCAAAGGTTGGCCCCGATGCGTTATGCGGATGAAAGCAGGCGAATGCTGACACGTTCAAGGTGCACATGTGCGGTCGTCCTCTCCGGGTCTCTGACGGCGTGTTCCAGTCCGTCTGAGCGGAGTGCAACCGAGGTAAGGGATAGCAGCGGCGTACAAATCGTCGAGCACGGCAATCCATACGCTGCCGCCGTTCCGGAATGGAGTCTCGTCAACGAGCCGGTATTGACGATCGGCACGGTTTCCGGTGCGCCCGAATACCAGTTCCACCGCATTCAGGACGTCGTGCGCACAAGGGACGGCTCGATCGTGGTGATCGACGGTTCCCGCACGGTTCGATTGTATGATGGCACTGGCGCTCATGTGTGGACCGCTGGGGGTGAGGGAGACGGTCCCGGAGAGTTTCGCTACCCCTATTCCGTACTGGAACTCGCGGCTGATTCGGTGGGCGTATGGGACGGCCGTGTCAATCGCCTGAGCGTTTTTACAGGCGAAGGGCAATACGTGAGAAGCGTCACTGTTTCTGCACTTGATCTCCCGACGGCTGCCTGGGGTTTGACGGGCAGGGGTGAGCTTCTTGTGGAGGCTCGCAGGGTCGAGCGCACTGTGATCGGTGGACACACAGCCATTCTCCACCCGTCCGACTTCTATCTGGTCGGCGTGAATGGGGAGATCAGCCGCAACCTCGGCCGAAGAATGTACGCTATCGGTTATCAGGAGATAGACGAGAACGGTGCCTTCTCTTCGGCCATTTTCGCCACGGAAGCCGTAGTAGCGCCGAGCGCAGACGGCCTGTGGTACGGAGATGCCGAAGATTATGAACTGCGGGAGGAAGTCGGTGCTGACGAGACCCGGAGGATAATCAGGTGGCAGGGACCTGATCGCACGATCAGCGACGCCGACGTGAAGGCAGTTCTGGCCAAATGGAGTGAGGGAGCCGAACCGGAAGTCCGATCCTACCTGGCCGAATACGGCCGGACCCACCCCCGGGCCGACAAGTTTCCTGCCTATGAGCAACTGATCATGGATCAACCGGGCAGGCTCTGGATCCAGAACTACGTCAGGGATCATCTGGATGATGGCTGGCGGTATTGGATGGTACTGAGCTCAGCTGGCACCGAACTACTTGCTCGCGTGAAGACTCCGGCTGCAATCGAGATCCATGACATCGGTGATGACTGGCTGCTCGGAGTTACGCAGGATGAGCTCGGCGTAGGGTCCGTCGTTCTCCTTGCGATTGTTTCAGATCCGGAGCGTACCCTTGCTTTCAAATAGGCGGATCGCGTGACGAGTTGCCCGGCAAGGCAATGAAACTGCCGGTCGCCTTCGCCACCCGCGGGTTTCTACGAGGCCGTTGGGCCATGCACTC
>DATKCF010000161.1:0-7047 GCA_035513345.1 Longimicrobiales bacterium | reverse complement strand
TCCCTTTGACCGCGCATGGCGCGGTGGATCGGTCACGGGCATGGAACCGCGACGGACGTTTGTCCCTTTGACCGCGCCTGGCGCGGTCAACAGGACACGCGTGCCCGCATTGTCGCTTTGACCGCGGGGAGTGAGGGGATTCGCCCCGCCATTGGATCGAGCGGTGGCGTCCACTCTTTCCTGGACAGAGGCCTGACGGCTCGCAAAGACAGATCCGATCCAGCGCTCGAATCGCAGTGCCATACCCACGTCCGCATTTCCGGCAGGCGACCCAGGGTCGAGTCCGTGAAGCCGCCGGGCGGCCGTGCGTTTTCAATGCCGCCCTGAGCGGCATCTGTGCCCCTTCCCTTCTCCCGGCTGTGCAAGCGGGGCGGGGCGCGTTACCGGTGCGTTAGACGGAGGGGGAGAAGGGTCAGAGGCTGAGGCGGAGTAGTAGTAGCGTTGACGGGAAGGGATGGGGGGCGAAAACACCGCCTGAGGTCTCACCTCGGGACTTCGATCTGGAGGGCGAACGACACGGTCCCCCAGTGCACGCGCAGGGTTGTCGAGTACGGGCCGACGACCGGGAAGTAGAGGGCGAGCGCTTCCATGTGGGCGGCCTGTTCTGTGGAAACATCGAGTCGGAGCGCGTCGTCCTCGTCGCCCGGGTAAATGGCGTGGTGGGTGTCCCATGTGCGGTTGAGGATGGCGGTCCAGGGACCGGAGCGTGGAATTGTCCACAGGCTGTAGCGGCCGGCCGGGACCGGGTGGCCGTTGATTTCCACATCGGTTGAAAACTCGAGCCATGTGGCGCGGTTGGCGCCCGGCGTCCAGAGCGCGTCGTATGCGATCAGGCCGTCGTCGCCGAACAGGACCCGGCCGCGAGCGACGGGACGGTCGTAGCCAGCGGTGATGGTGGTGCGGTTGACGGTCTGGGCGACAGTGCCGTGCTGGCTGGCGGGCGGCCCGCTGGCTTCCTGGGCCAAGGCGTTGGCAGGAAGGGTGGCCGCGAGGCCGAGCGCGACAGCCAGAGTGCGGCCGGCCGCCAGGCCGAGAAGCCGGGCCGGCGCGGCCGCGAGGCCGAGCGCGATGGCCACAGCGGGGCCGGCTTTGCGGGTGCGATGGTGGACTGGCTGCATGGTACCTTCCGTTGCGGATCGGGTCGGTGATGCTGTCTTCCGATAGGGTTGACAACGATCCCCGATTCCATAACAATCTTATGTCATACGCGGGTCCGACACGGCCGGATCCGGTGCGCGGGATCTGACCGCGACCGAAACGTAATGCGCTGACCGGAAAAATCGAGCATGAGCGACCCTAAACGCCAGCTGGTTCGAGGAACGCTGCACGTCCTGATACTGCGGACACTGGAGAGTGACGCGCTTCACGGGTACGGGATCGCGTCGCGGATCGAGGAAGCGACGTCAGGGCTTGTGGAGCTGGAGGACGGGGCGTTGTACCAGGCGTTGCATCGGATGGAGGAGCGAGGCTGGGTTGAGTCGGCGTGGGGCCATGCAGAGACTGGCAAGCGGGCGCGGTTCTACCGGCTTACGGCGGAGGGTCGTCGCCGGCTGAAGGTGGAGATGGCGAGCTGGTGGGAGTACGTGGAGGCGGTGCAGCGGGTTCTGCGTCCGGACGTGCGGTGAGCGACGCCCCGGGTCCGCGGTGGCCGCGCGGCAGTGGCCGTCGAGTGTTGCCGGACGCGCGTCGGATCCGGCGTGATGTGGAGGCGGAGATCGAGTTTCATCTCGGGAGCGGATACGCGAGCTGGAGGCGCTCGGCCACTCGCGGCAGGAATCGCGAGCGGAGGCGTTGCGTCGGTTCGGCGATCTGGCGCGGACGCGGGCTGTGTGTTTCGAGAGCGACTATCGCATTTATCGCAGGAATAAACGGAGGGAGCTGATGGCGGAGCTGGTGCAGGACATCCGTGTGGCCGTGCGGCAGTTGCGCCGACGTCCGGGATTTGCTGCGATTGCGATCATCACGCTGGCGCTGGGGATCGGTGCGAACACGGCGATTTTCAGTGCGGCGGATCACGTTCTGCTGCGGCCGCTGGTGAACGTTGACGCGGAGCGTGTGGTGACGCTGTGGGAGTCGAATCCCGCGGTGACCGACGGTCTGCTGGAGGTTGCGCCGGGCAATTTCGTCGAGTGGGAGCAGCGGGCCGAGGCGTTCACGGCGATGGGTCTGGCGGAGCCGTACGGCTTCGATCTGACGGGTGGCGACGGACCGCCTGCTCCGGCGACGGCGTGGCTTGTGACTGCGGGCTTCTTCGATGCGGCGGGTGTGCGGCCGAATCCGGGACGGGGGTTCCTCGCCGAGGAGTACACGTCGGGCGCGAGCGTGGTTGTGATCTCGCACAGGCTCTGGCAGAGTCGGTACGATGGCGACCCTGCGCTGGTCGGCCAGGCGATCGAGCTGGATGGTTCGGAGTCTGTGGTAGTGGGCGTTCTGCCGGCGAACCTCGAGTATCCGGCCTACCGGGATGTGTGGGCGCCGAAAGTGTACCGGCCGGGCGAGGACCAGACGCGGACGAGCGGCTACATGGTGGCAGTCGGTCGGATGCGCCCGGGTGTGGAGCAGGCGGATGCGCAGCGCGACCTCGACCGTGTCGCGTCGGCAATGGCGATCGATTATCCAGCGACGAACGCGGGCACGGGGATCCGGCTGATGGGGCTCGAGGAGCATGTGCTGGGTGATGTGCGGACGGCGCTGCTCGTTCTACTGGGCGCTGTCGGGCTGGTCCTGCTGGTTGCGTGCGCGAACGTCGCGAGCCTCATGCTTGCGCGTGCGATGGAGCGGGAGCGCGAGCTGGGCGTGCGGGTCGCGCTGGGAGCGGGTCGGCTGCGCCTTCTCCGCCAGCTCGGCACGGAGTCGGGCACACTCGCGGTCCTGGGCGGCGCCGCCGGGCTTGCCGTCGCGTGGGCGGGCGTTCGCGCGCTGGTCGCCCTGAGTCCAACCGACCTGCCGCGGCTGGCCGCGATCGGCATGGACGGCCGCATCGTCGCGTTCGCCGCTCTGATCACGCTGTTGACCGCGCTGCTGTTCGGTCTTGCGCCCGCACTGCATGCGATGCGCGCGGAGATCCGGCAGACACTGGCTGCAACATCGCACGGTTCCCGCGGCAGCAGGGCGAGCGGCAGGTTCCGCTCCGCGCTCGTTGTCGGACAGATCGGGCTCGCGCTGATCCTGCTGATTGGTGCGGGCCTGCTCGGGCGCAGCTTCCTGTCGCTGCTCGACAATGAGCTGGGGTTCGAGGTCGAGAACCGCGCGACGGTCCAGGTATTCCTGTGGGACCGGCATCCGGCAGTTGCGCAACGGATCCAGCAGGCGGAGCAGATCGCGGCTGCGATGGCCGCGGTGCCGGGCGTCGAGGCTGTCGGGTTCACATCGGCGTTGCCGTTTCACCCGACTCAGATCGATGCGGAAGCCGGTTTCACGATCGAGTCGAGGCCACGGGTGGCGGACGCGCAAGCGCCTCGCGCGTACACGACGATCGCGTCGACCGACTATTTCGACGTGATGTCGATCCGTCTCGAGCGTGGACGCGTGTTCACGCCAGCCGACCGGCTCGACGCGCCGCGCGTTGTCGTCATCAACCAGACGCTGGCGAATCGCTACTTCGCCGGAGAGGATCCGGTCGGCGAGCGGATCATGGTGGGCGCCATGGACCGGCCGGTCAGCCGCGAGATCGTCGGCGTCGTCGCGGACGTGCGGCCGACGGCGTTCGACAGCGATCCGCGGCCCGAGCTGTACGTCCCGTTCGCGCAGAGTGGTACTGGCGGCATCACGTTCGTCGCGCGGACGCGGACGGATGCGGCATCCTTCGTTCCCGCATTGCGCGATCAGGTGCAAACCCTCGATCCCGAGCAGGCCATCTATCACGCGTCGACGATCGAACAGCTCATTGGTGACACACTCGTCGGGCGACGCTTCAGTCTCGTCCTTCTCGGCGGTCTCTCAATCGTCGGACTGCTGCTGGCGATCGTCGGCATCTACGGACTGATGACGTTCGCGACCAGCCAGCGGCGAGCCGAGATCGCCGTGCGCATGGCGCTCGGTGCACGCGGCGGCGATGTCACCGGCATGATCGTCGGGCAGGCGTTGCGACTCGCCGTGCCCGGCATCCTGATCGGCGTTGCGGGCGCGCTCTATCTCACGCGGTTCCTGCAATCGATGTTGTACGACGTGCAGCCGACGGACTTCGCGACGTTCGCGCAGATCATCGCACTGATGGCGCTCGCGGCGACCGCGGCTGCATGGGTGCCGGCAAGACGAGCGGCCAGAACGGACCCGATGAAGGTGCTCCGGCAGGATTGAACTGGTGACCGTCGCGCTGTCGCCTTGCCGGAGCGACGGCAGCCGCCTCAGCCGCGTGCCGCGCGGAGGTACCGGCGGGCCAGCTGCGCGATGCGGGTTTCCTCGCGTTCGGCGGCCTGCTTCTCGATCGCGCGGATGTGGTCGACGAGCGCCGGGTCGCCCCAGCGATAGCCGGTGGCGAGCTCGGCGCCGCGCGTGTCGCCTCGGTTCGCGCCTTCGATCAGCGCCCACGCGGCGGCTTCGGGGTAGTATGGCGAACTGGCCTCGGGCAAACTGTAGCGCGGCTCGGGCTCGTTCGCGGCATCCTCGTTGACGAACGCTCTCGACATGCCGGCCAACGTGCGGGGCGCGCCGCCTCATGGCAAGAGCGAAGTGGGCGGTAATCGTGCTCCGGACTTCGGAGCGCGCTACGGCGAAGGCGGCACCCGACCCGCTGGCCTGAAACGCAGGTCCGGGTTCGGCGTTCCAGTGAGGAGAGACATCGTGGTTGCTACAACGCATGCGGAACCGATCGCAGAGACAGTGACCTGGCGTCGACGAGCTTCGGCACTGGCCGCGTTGATGATGATCGCGGGTTGTGGCGGTGAAATCGAGCCCGGACCGCAGGTCACGATCTCCCTGACATCCGAAACAGAACTTCCGTCCGGATACGTATTCGCGGTCGATGTCGGCGGCGACGCTCACGAGGTGGCGATCGGCACTGCCCCGGGTATCCACTACGAGATCCGGCGCGACGCACCCCGAGCCGGTGAACTCAATATTGTCGTGCGCTTGTTGCCACCGGATGGCGTCGCACTTGCCGGTATCGGATTCACTCAGCGTTATTCGCGGGGTTCGAACCACTGGGTGGCCGGACGGATCGGCACGACCAGACCGGTCGGATTCTGCATCGGTACGCTCCACGCGGTTCCGCTCGAGCCAGCGCCAGCTCCGGGAGCGGATTCGCTCTTCGTCATGTACGGCAGCCTTCCACAGGATGCGGTCTGCTGAGCGGGGATGACGGGCCTGAAGGAACTCGGTATACGAATCTCGACGGACGACTTCGGGACGGGCTATTCCGCGCTCAGCTATCTTCCAGTGCTTCCCGTTCGACAAGATCAAGATCGACAGGATCTTCGTCACGGACCTGGCTACGAACGCGCAGAACGCATCGATCGTCAGGGCTGTCGCGGCGATGGGTCGCAGCCTCGAGATGCGCGTTGTCGCCGAAGGCGTCGAGACCGATCACGATGCCGACATGCTCCTCGATCTCGATTGCGACGAGATCCAGGGCTACCTGATCGCGTGTCCGATGCCCGCCGGCGATGTCGGCGCGTTCCTCGATGCCCGTCCCGTCGCGTCGCGCTCCAGCAGCATGATCTAGTCCGTACGGAGAGCCTCGATCGGTTGAATCGCGGACGCCCGGCGCGCGGGCACAATCGCGGCCATGGCCGCGACTGCGAGCATGAGCGCGGCGGCGACGCCGAACGTCAGTGGATCGAGCGGCGCAACGCCGTAGAGGAACGTGCCCGCGAAACGCGTCGCGCCGGCTGCGAGCAGGAGGCCGGCGACAGTGCCCGCGGCGGCGACCAGCAGGCCGTGCAGGACAACGGCACCGACGAGCTGCATGGTGCGCGCGCCGAGTGCGCCGCGGATGCCGAACTCGCGTGTGTTACGTTCGACATCGAATGCCAGGACACCGTAGACGCCGATCATGGCGAGGATCAGGCCGGCGACGCCGAACCCGCCGATCAGCCATGCAGCGAACCGTTGAGGGAACAGCGACAGGCCGACCATTGCGGGCACGGGTGCGGCGTTCTCGAGCCCGATGTCGGGATCGATCGCGGCCAGCTCGACCCGCAGCTGTTCGATCAACCGGCCGGCGCCGAGACCCGATCGAACGTGCAGTGTCGCATCCGATGAGCGCCATTGAGCCCACGGAAAGAACAGCATGGCCGTGGGCTGCTCGCCGATCGTGCTGTACTTGCCGTTGCGCGTCAGGCCGACGACTTCCCAGTCCCTGGCGTTGAACCTGATCGTGCGGCCGATCGGATCCAGGTCGGGCCACAGTCGCGACGCCAGCGTTTCGTTCACGAGTATGACCGCGGGCGACGATTCGTTGTCGGACACCGCGAATGCGCGGCCGCCGATGATCGGCACACGCATGAGGTCGAGCCAGCCGGGATCGACCGCATTGAAGCGAGTGTTGGTGCGGTTCTGCTCGGTCCAGCCCGGCTCGCTGGATTGGACATCGCTGCCATTCGTCGGGCCGAACATCAGGCCCCAATCCGCGAGGCCGGCGTTCTCGACGCCGGGCACGGCACGCACGCGGTCGAGCAGGTCGGACCAGAACGCGGCAATCTGATCGCCCTCGTAGCCGTGCGGCCGCAGGTTGATGGTGGCGGCGACAACGCCATCGGGATCGAAGCCGACGTCGGTATCCAGTGCGGCACGCAGTGACCGGACGAAGAGGCCGCCGGTAACGACGAGCAGAACGGCCATCGCGAATTGCGCGGCGACGAACGCGGATCGGCCGCGCGAGCGTGTGCCGATCCGCACGCCACCACGCTTGAGCGCGTCCATGACATCGGCGCGAGCCGACCGCAGTGCGGGCGCGAGGCCGAACACGATCCCGGTGATCGCGGCCACGACGAGCGCCGCGGCAAGAACGCGCAGGTCGGGCGACACGTCGACTGCGACCGTCGCCGGCAGTGCCGGGATGCTGCGAGCGAGCACGCCGGTCAGCCAGAACGCCAGCAGGATCCCGCC
>DATKCF010000160.1:0-74136 GCA_035513345.1 Longimicrobiales bacterium | reverse complement strand
TACATCGAGAGCCTTCACCCACCCCGCGCGCGAGCGCTGGCCACTGTCTGCGTCGGGGTACAGCTCCACCAGTGTTTTCGCGGTGCCCGATAGCCTTGCGCCTCGGACGTGAATCCGGGCGCCATGGCGACCGAGCGCGATGCCGGCGTGGAGCGCGCTGTATATCGCGTCCCAGGTGTCGCCGCGCTCCCCCGCACTCACACAGTCCTCGGACCATTTCAGGAACAGATCCGCCCACGTACGTTCGGATTCATCGTCCGTGGACAGGCCCTTCGTCCAGTCCGCCAGCTTCGAGCGCACTTCGGCTTCGCCTGTGCCGCTCATGACCGCCTCGCCCGCTTGCGCTTCGCGTCCACCGCGCCGATCGCGGACCCGAGTGTGTCGAGCGCCGCCGTCGCCTGTTCGTTCGCTACGCGCGCGTATATCTGTGTCGAACGCAGCGAACGGTGTCCGAGCGCCTTGCCGACGACTTCGAGGGAGTGGCCGGCATTGATGAGCGCCGATCCCGTCGTGCGCCGGAGGTCATGCAGCCGAACGTCATGCAGCCGTGCCCGGCGCCGCACGCGCGCCCACTGTGGCTTGATGTCCTTGATGTGCGCGCCGTCCACCTTCGGCGACGGGAACAGCCACGGAGAGTGAAGCCGGCGGGGCAGGCCGCGAACGATCGCGACCGCCTCAGGCGACAACGGGACGATGCGCTCCTCGCCCGACTTCGTTTCGACTAGCCGCAGCCGGCGTGCGTCCAGGTCGATGGCATCCCAACGCGCGCCTAGGATCTCGCCACGTCGAGCGCCGGTCAGAAGCAGCAGTCGAACGACCGCCTGCGTTTCGGTGTCCTCGCGATCGAGCGCGCGCAGCAGCCTGCCAATCTCTCTCTCGGTCAACCAGCGCGTCCTCGACTTCTCACGGAACCGGTCAACGTCGGCCGCGGGGTTCGGGTGTTTCGCCGGCAGCAGGTTCCAGCGACGGCCCTTGTTGAGGATCGCCCGCAGCAGCTCGACCGCCCGGTTTGCGCTGTACTTCGAGCGCCGCCCGATGCGCGCGTGCATGGCCCGCACGTCGTCGGCCGTGATCGCGTCGATGGCCATCTTGCCGAACGCCGGGCGCAGATGCTTGCGCAGGACCTGCACTGCCTGGTCAGGCCGCTTCGTGTGCGGACGTGCGTGGTCACGCAGGTAACGGTCGGCGAGGTCATTGAACGTCGGTACTGTTGCGCGCGCGCGCGCAGTCGCGGGGTCTGTGCCGTCGCGGACCATGAGCAGCATCCGGCTTGCTTCGGTCCGCGCGCGGACCGGCGTCAGCTCGCCGAACCGTCCGACCGTGAGCAGCCGCTTGCGGCCCGTGCCCGGCTGGCGGTAGGAGATCACGAACGACTTCGCGCCACCCGAGAAAACACGCAGCCCGTACCCCTTCAGGTCGCTATCCCAAACGACGCAGCGCGCGCCTTCGTCCGCCCGGTACTTCGCGCGATCACATGCGGCCTTCGTGAGCTTCGCGATGCGCGGTTTCGTTTTCGTCATGTCGTGGCCCTCTGGTTGTTTCCCATGCGTCCAGCCTCGCCCCTGCCGAGTCACCACTGAGTCACCATTTCGCGGCAATAGCTCGTGTGGGGTTCATGTATGGAATATACGCGTAACCCATTCTGGCGCAATGCTTTTATGTGGGGTTCAACGGGGGGTTGTGGAGGGGCAAGAAATCAGGTTTGCAACCAGGAGGTCACCGGTTCGATCCCGGTACGCTCCATTGAAGCGGCTCCGCCATATCGCGGGGCCGTTTCATCATATCCCGGTAGGTCCCATTCGAAACGGCTCCGCGCGATGGCGGCGCCGTTTCGTTTGCGACAGGGTTGTGAGGAGGCGGGTCCCCTCCTACACTTCGGCCCGTCACGGTGCCGGGTGGTGGGCGCCGTGGGGACCGGGATGGTCCAGGGGCCGGTCGGGAGGCGTTCCCGGACGGCCTCACGCATGGACTCACGAACCGGAAGAGGGAGAGCGCCGTGGCGATCAATACGAACGCGCCCCGCGACACGTGGGGCTCGAAAGCCGCGTTCATTCTGGCGGCTGCCGGAAGCGCGGTTGGCCTCGGCAACATCTGGGGCTTCCCGACGACGGCAGCGGCCAATGGCGGTGGCGCATTCCTGCTGATCTACCTGATCTGCGTGGGCTTGATCGGGGCGCCGGTGATGCTTGCCGAGCTGACGATCGGCCGGCACACGCAGCGCAACCCGGTCGGCGCGTTCCGTGCGTTGGCGCCGGACTCGTTCTGGCTGGTGGTGGGCGCCCTCGGTGTTCTGGCTGGTGTCGTGATTCTGAGCTTCTACTCGGTGATTGCCGGCTGGACGATAGCGTACGTCTGGAAAAGCGCGACGGGTGCGTTCCCGCCGGGTGCCGACACGGCGACCATTTTCGCCGGCGTCGCGGCGAACCCGCTCAACGCGATCGGGTTCCACCTGCTGTTCATGGCGATCACGGTCTACGTCGTGGTCGGCGGCGTACGGGATGGCATCGAGCGCTGGACGAAGGTGCTCATGCCGGGTCTGATGATCATGCTGCTGCTCCTCGTCGTCCGCGCGGTCACGCTTTCGGGCGCCGGTGCGGGCCTCGACTTCTATCTGAGGCCGGACTTCTCGCAGCTCACCGCTGGCGTGATACTCGCCGCGGCCGGTCAAGCATTCTTCAGCTTGAGCCTCGGCATGGGCGCGATGATCACGTACGGCTCGTACATATCGAAGAAGGATGACCTGGTCACATCGGCGCTCTGGGTCACGGGACTGGATACGATGATCGCCGTGCTGGCCGGGCTGCTCATCTTCCCGACGCTGTTTCACGCCGGCCTGGACGGCGGCACTGGCGGGCCCGGCATGGTGTTCGTCGTGCTGACGTCGCTTCTGAGCACGATTCCGCCAGCGCCGATCGGTGGCATCATCTTCGGCACGATGTTCTTCCTTCTGCTGTTCGTGGCCGCGCTCACGTCGAGCATCTCGCTGCTCGAGGTCGGGACTGCGTACTTCGTAGACGAGAAGAGAATGCCGCGGAAGAACGCGGCCATCGGGCTCGGCGTCGTTGCCTTCGTGCTCGGCATTCCGAGTGCGCTGGCGAACGGGGCGGTGTCGTGGCTGACTTCGCTGCCCGGCATCGGCATGGACTTCCTGTCGTTCCTGTTCGTGGTGTTCGGCCAGTATGCGCTGGTAATCGGCGCGCTGCTGATCAGCGTGTTCACCGCGTGGGTCTGGGGCGTGAAGGCTGCGGGCGACGAGGTCCGCGTATCGGACGGCACGTTCAAGCTCGAGAAGACGTGGATCTTCCTGATCCGGTTCGTCTGCCCGATCGCGATCCTGGCGATCCTGATCCACCTGGCCTGGAGCCTGATCACCGGCTGACGATTCGGCGCTGTAATCGCGAGAGCCCCCTGCGCGCCGCGCCGGGGGCTCTTCGTCCATCCGGATCAGGGGTACCGTCCCGCCGTGGTCCGGCGTATCTTGCGCCGCCGACGCGGACGGAACCGGGCGGCACCGGGTGGAGTTCTCCAGGCAGTGCCGGAGGACCGGGGAACGGTAAGACGAGTACCGGGGGTATCCTGTCTTGAAAGCGCTCGTCAGCGTCCGCGCGGGTCTGGACTTCGTCGGCCGCAGCACCTTGATGGCATGGCAGATCATTACGGTACTGCCGCGGCCCAGGTTGTACGCAACCGCCGCGCTCCAGCAGGCGTACGTGATGGGCATCGCGTCCCTGCCGCTCGTGCTCTTCATGGCAGCGCTCGGCGGTGCCGTGACGTCGCAGCAGACCGGCGCGCAGTTCACCGGCGGTCTGCCGCTCTGGGTGGTTGGAAGCGTCCTGGCCGCCAGCGTGATCACGGAGCTGGGTCCGCTCCTCACAGCGATCGTGATGATGGCGCGCATTGGCGCCGCGATCGCCGCCGAACTGGCGTCGATGAAGGTGACCGAGCAGATCGACGCGCTCTATGCCATGGGACGCGACCCGGTCGCGTTCCTCGTCACACCGCGGATCGTTGCGGGACTGCTCGTGTTCCCGCCGCTGACGGTGCTGGCCGACGCAATGGGCCTCTTCGCCGGCTGGGGCATCGGGCTGCTGGCCGTGGATGGGCTGACGTCGGCCGACATCATCTACGGAATGCGCTACTATTTCAGGCCGTGGGTATTGTACTTCTCGGTCATCAAGGGCCTGCTGTTCGGCTTGACGATCACGTTCATCGCGTGCTTCGTCGGTCTCGAAGGGAAGGGCGGTGCGGAGGGTGTGGGCCGGGCGACGACAACGGCCGTCGTACTCACGACCATCGCGATCATGGCACTGGACGTGCTGCTCGTACCGTTGCTGAAGGCGTTCTGAATCCGGATGCGCGCAAATGATTGAATACATCAACTTGCACAAGAGCTTCGGCCCGCTGAAGGTTCTGCAGGGCGTCAACCTGAAAGTGCAGGAAGGCGAGACGCTCGCGTTGCTCGGACCATCAGGCAGCGGCAAGAGCGTTCTGCTCAAGCACGCGATCGGCCTGCTCGAACCCGATGACGGCGACGTGATTGTCGACGGCGTTCACATCTCGAAGGCGACGCCCGCCGAACTGCGCAGGGTCCGGCGCAACCTCGGCTACGTGTTCCAGAACGCGGCACTCTTCGACTCGCTCACGGTCGCAGAGAACCTGATGCTGGCGCAGTGCGACGAGAGTAGCACGACCGGCCTCGCGGATTGCCGTGAGGGTGCTCTCGATCTGATCGCGAGGGTGAAGCTCGAGCCCGATGTCCTCGTGAAGTATCCGTCGGAGCTGTCGGGCGGCATGCGCAAGCGGGTCGGCGTCGCACGTGCCATCGCGAGCAAGCCGAGCTATCTGCTCTGGGATGAGCCGACGACCGGGCTCGACCCGGTCAACGCGGACAATATCGACGAACTCATTTTCAACCTGGGCCGCAGCCTGGGTGTAACGAGCATCGTGGTCACGCACGACCTGGACACGGCGTTCGACGTAGGTGACCGGATCGCGCTGCTGTACGACGGGAAGATCCGGGCGAACGCGTCGCCTGCGGATATCCTGGCGAGCGAGGATCCGGTGGTAAAGCAGTTCGTGCGCAGGACCAGAATCATGGAATCCGCGGTCGCCTGAGGGGACAGACGGGAAGAAATGGACAGCCGCAAACGCAACATCACGTCGATCGGACTGCTGACGGTCCTTGCCACCGTGGCGTTCTTCTGGGGTCTCTACTATCTGCTCGGCAACCCGGTCTGGCAGGGCGGGCTCGACATCGTCGTGCGGCTCACCGATGGCGGCGGGCTCAAACGAGGCGACCGCGTGTATGTGAGCGGAGTGGACGTGGGACTGGTGCAGAGCGTGAATGTCGACCGAGCGGGCGGCGTGTTCGCGGGCATTAGAGTGACTGGCGACCTCGAGCTGCCGCGCGATACGCACGCGGCGATCAAGGGCGACGTTTTCGGTGCCCATACGATCGACCTCCGGCCCGGCACGGCACCGACGTTCCTCGAGGATCTGGATACGATCACGGGCAGCACAATCCCCGAGATCACGGATCTTGCCGTTGACCTGAGCGCGCGGGCCAGTTCGGTTCTGTCGGCTGTCGACTCACTGGTGTCGCCGAGGATGCTCCGGGATGTGCACGAGACGGCGGCGATCCTCCCGTCGAGCGCCGTCGAGCTGCGGTCGGCGCTCCTGTCGTTCCGCGATGCCGCTGACGCGATCGGCCGCGCGACCGCGGAGTTCGAGGAAGCGCGCATGGGCGACGCCGTGACTGGCGCGACCGACGTGGCGACCCGGACGATGGAGGAAGTTCGCAGGAGCGCCGAAGCACTTACGGCGGCCGCGGCCTCGATGGAGCGTTCGTTGACTGCGATCGAACGCGTGCTGGGCCGGATCGATCGCGGGGAAGGCACCATCGGCAGACTGGTCAACGACCCGGCGCTCCACGAAGAACTGAGCATCACGCTTCGGGAGTTCCGTCTTTTGGCGACCGATATCCGGGAGCGGCCCGGCCGATATATCAACGTGAGAATCTTCTGAGGATCTGAAACGAGCCATGACCGTCTGGATCCGGATCGGCCTGCTGGTCATTGCCCTGGTGACGTTCGCCGCGGGCGGTGCCGCGATGGGCGTAGTCCGGATGCGACGGTTGCACGATGGCCGGACGGACTGGAGCATGGTATCCGTTGCCAGCGCGCTCACTTCGGTCGGCGCCCTCTGTACCGCTGCCGCTACCGGTCTGCTCGGCATCCTCGCGTTCGGCGGCGTCACCGTGTGGGCCAGCTATATCCTCGCCGCCCAGCGCATGGGCCTGTTCCGCGTCCAGTCGACGACCTTCGTCGAGCATTCGCTCGAAGAGCCTCGCCACCGCGCCTGACCGCGCTCCCGTTGCAGCCGGCCGGAGCGCCGGATACCTTTGCGCTCGCTCCGGGACGGAGCTGAGCGCGACCCTCCGAAACGACCTGATGGCGAACAACGACGACCTGATGGACAAGCTGGTCTCGCTGTGCAAACGGCGAGGCTACATCTTCCAGTCCTCGGAAATCTACGGCGGCACCGGATCGGTGTGGGACTACGGCCCTCTTGGCGTCGAACTGCAGCGCAACGTGAAGGAGGCGTGGTGGCGATCGATGGTCCTGATGCGCGACGATATCGAGGGCCTCGACGCGTCGATCCTGATGCACCCGCGGGTATGGGAAGCCAGCGGCCACGTCGCCGGCTTCGCGGATCCGCTCGTCGAGTGCTCGAACTGTAACCGCCGGTTCCGCACAGATGCGCCGGGCGTAGCCTCGAATCAGTGCCCGGTGTGCGGCTCGAAGGACAGCTTTTCGGAGCCGCGGATGTTCAACCTCATGTTCAAGACGTTCATGGGGCCGGTCGAGGGTGACGCCGCCGTCGTGTACCTCCGGCCAGAGACGGCACAGGGCTCGTACGTCAACTTTCTGAATGTGCTGAACGCGGCTCGCCAGCGCATCCCGTTCGGTGTCGCACAGATTGGAAAGGCGTTCCGCAACGAAATCACGCCTGGCAACTTCATATTCCGGACTCGCGAGTTCGAGCAGATGGAGATGCAGTACTTTGTCGAGCCGGGCACGGACGACGAGTGGTTCGAGTACTGGTGCGCGCAGCGGATGAGCT
Organism: Longimicrobiales bacterium; assembly: GCA_035513345.1. GTDB lineage: Bacteria > Gemmatimonadota > Gemmatimonadetes > Longimicrobiales > RSA9 > DATKCF01. The sequence continues at coordinate 67,014 of DATKCF010000160.1, read as the reverse complement.
GGGTGCAGGATCTCGGTATCAGTGCGTCGAAGCTGCGCTTCCACGAGCACGCCGGCGATGAGCTTGCGCACTACGCGAAGCGCGCGTTCGACATCCAGTACGAGTTCCCGTTCGGCTGGCAGGAGTTCGAGGGCATCCACAATCGTACGGACTTCGACCTGCGCCGGCACCAGGAGTATTCGGGCAAGAAGCTGGAGTACGTCGATCCGGTCGATCGCGAGAAGCGCTTCATGCCGTACGTGGTCGAGACAGCGGTCGGTGTGGGCCGGACGGTGCTGGCGGTGCTGGCCGACGCCTATCGGGAAGAGGAGGTCGAGGGCGAGACGCGCGTCGTGCTCGGCCTGCATCCGCGACTGGCACCGATCAAGACGGCGGTGCTGCCGCTCGTGAAGAAGGACGGCATGCCGGACCGCGCAATGGTGGTCCACCGTGCGCTGCGTGACGCCGGCATCAACTCGTTCTTCGACGATGGTGGCTCGATCGGCCGGCGTTACCGGCGCCAGGACGAGGCCGGCACACCGTTCGCCCTGACAATCGACAGCCAGACACTGGAAGATGGCACGATCACGGTGCGCGACCGCGATACGCTCCGCCAGGAACGGATCGATGCGGAGCACGCCGTATCGTATGTCCGGGACCGCATCGCATGAATCCGGCCGGCGAGTGGCAGACGGCCGCGAGCGCCGACAACGATCCTGATCAACCCGTCCCCGAGGAGGCAGAAGCGTGACGAAACGCGTCGAGCAGTTCTCGAGCCGTTGGGCGATGATGTTCGCGATGCTCGGTATGGCTGTCGGAACGGGCAATATCTGGCGGTTCCCGCGCGTTGCGGCGAACAACGGCGGTGGCTCGTTCCTCGTCGCGTGGGTCGTATTCCTGCTGTTGTGGTCGATTCCACTGATCCTGGTCGAGTTCGGGATCGGCAAGCACACGCGTTACGGTACCGTCGGTTCGTTCGCGCGCATCATGGGCCACAAGTACGCCTGGTTGGGCGCGTGGGTCGCGTGGGTCGCGATCGCGATCATGTTCTACTACTCGGTCGTGGCCGGCTGGACCATCCGCTACAGCATTGCGGCGATCCTTGGCCAGATCCCGGGTGACCGGCCGGGTGCCCTGTGGGAAGGCTTCGCATACACGTGGCAGTCGGTCGGATTCCAGGTTGCGGCGTTCGCACTCGGCATCGCCGTCGTCGCCCGCGGCGTGCGTGGCATCGAGACGGCCGCGAAGATCCTCATTCCATCGCTTTTCTTTCTAGTGATCGTGCTGGCGATCCGCGCCGTCACTCTGCCGGGCGCGGTCGACGGCCTCAACTTCCTGTTCACGCCGCACTGGGCCGACCTGGCCGAACCGCGCATCTGGCTCGAAGCGCTGACCCAGAACGCATGGGATACCGGTGCCGGCTGGGGCCTGATCCTGACCTACGCGATCTATCTGCGACGGCGCGAGGACAACGTTCTCAACGCGTTCATGCTCGGCTTCGGCAACAACGCCGTCTCGCTGCTGGCGGGAATCATGGTGCTGTGCACGGTATTCGCCGTCGTACCGCAACTCGCGACATCACTCGCATCACAGCCCGAGGCGCTCGCGGCGTACCCGGGTCTGGCCGAGGCGGCGGCCTCTGGCGCCGCCGTCACACCCGACATGATTCGCGCCGCGATCGTCGGCGCCGGCAACGAGGGCCTCACATTCATCTGGGTGCCTCAGTTGTTCGACCGGCTGCCCGCCGGCGGGTTCTTCATGGTCCTCTTCTTCCTCGCCCTGTTCTTCGCCGCGTGGACCAGCTTGATCGCGATGATCGAACTGACTGTTCGCGTTCTGGTCGATGGTGGCATGCCGAGGCGAACCGCTATCCTCACCGTCGGCATTGCCGGTACGCTGCTCGGCGTGCCGTCCGCGCTGAATCGTGACGTGTTCGCGAACCAGGATTTCGTGTGGGGCGTCGGTCTCATGCTGTCCGGATTCTTCTTCGCGATTGCCGTGTTGCGGTACGGCGTGCGCAGGTTCCGCGAGACCCTCGTCAACACGGCGGATGCGGACATCACTGTCGGTCCGCTCTGGGAATGGGCGATCCGCCTGGTCGCAATCGAGGCCGTCGCACTCATTGTGTGGTGGTTCTTCAACGTGAGAGGCGAGGATCTCTGGGGACCGTTCGGCATTGCGAACATGAGCGTCCAGTTCATTGTCGCGCTCGTCATTCTCGCCGCGCTCAACGGCTGGATGGTGCGGCGCACGAACCCGGACGTCGATCGCGCTGCACCGCCCGAAGGCGAAACGGTGCCATCGATCCCCTGAGCCGCAACGCCAGGGGACAGTCTCCGAACCGGGCCAACGGATTTCGGATTCTGAACACCAGGGAAAGCGGGCGACAGTGACGTTCGCCGAGTTCGAAGCACTGGCGGAACGGGACTGGGAGCGGATCCCGGATACGTTCAAGGAAGGCATTGACGCACTCGTGATCGTGCGTGACGCCAGGGCGCACGACCGATCGCCCGGCATCTTCACGCTCGGTGAGTGCGTGACCGAATCGTGGCCGTCCGATTTCGGCGGTCCCGAAACGATCCGCTCCGAACTCATCCTGTACTACGGTTCGTTCCGCCGACTCGCCGCACAGGACGAGGATTTCGACTGGGAAGAGGAGACCTGGGAGACGATCACGCACGAGTTGAAACACCATCTCGAAAGTCTGGCCGCCGAGGATGACCTCGAGGATGTCGACGCGGCCATGGAACAGCATTTCAGGCGACATGATGGCGAACCGTTCGACCCGTTCTACTTCCGCGGCGGCGAGCCGCTCGGTGACGGCTGGTACCGGCTCGAAGACGCGTTTTTCCGGGAGACGGAAGAGCCCGGGACGGAGATCACGTTCGAGTGGGGCGGCAGCACCTACCGGATCGTGGAACCAATGGAAGGTTCGGCCGATGTCAACTTCATCACGGTCGACGGTGTGGACAGTCCGCCGGGCGAACTGTGCATCGTGATTGTTCGCAGCCGGTCTCTTCGATCGCGCCTCGGCGCGCTGCTGCGGCGCGAGCAGGCGACCGTCGTGGAGGGCAACGCCCGGGCCGAGCGTCTGAATGACGGAGGCTGAGACGGTGCCGGCACGATTGACACCGTACGAGCTGGCCTTCGGCCTGGATCGCTTCGAGCATGGGGTGTTTCCGTCGATTCGGGATGAGGCGGAAGCCAGGCACGTCGATACGAGTGTACGCGAACGATTCCTCATGCTCGCTACGGTCGGTGAACTGCTGCGTGAACTGCGACCGGACAGCGCGGACCTGACGGCTGCGACCGATTCGCCGCTGCCGCCGCCGGACGCCGTTCGCGAATACGGCGCGCTCCTGTTTCACGCGTTCCGGTTCCACGACCGCGGTCGCCGCCTGTTCACCGTCGCAGAGCGGTTGCTGCGCGATGTGCTGCAGTCCGACGCGGCCGGGGAGTGGCGCTTCGCTGCGCCACACGACGCCGGCTATCTGCAGTTGCCTCGCCACCTGGTGTGGGCACGCATCGATGAGCAGGCACCGCCGGAAGCGGTAGACGGCTTCTTCTGGTCCGTGGTCGAGTCCGATGGCGGCCGGCCGGGCAGCATGGAATTGCTGCTCGCCCTCGGCATGCACTCCGGGCGTCCGGGCTTCAGCGTGGTCGAGGCCGTCGCACCGCTGCCGCCGCCAGCGCCCGGCCACTGGGGTGACCAGAGCGCCCGGCCGGACGGTACTGACTTTGCCAACATTCTGCCCGGCGGAGAGATGCGGGACCTGCTCGCTGTTACCTCGACGACCGAGCTGCTCAAACTCGTTTCACGCCTCTTCCACTACATTGATCTGACGCCGGCATCACTGGTGCCGGCACCGTCAGCCACCGAAGGTGACGATCCCGGTCACGGACTGCCCGCATCGTCCATCGCCGCGACCGCCATCACCGATCCCGATTCGCTTTGATGCCAGCCAGGAAGAAGAACGTAACGACCCGGACCAGGCGCCGACGTGAGACCATCGCGCAACGCAGGGAACGCGCGGCGGAGATCCTGCGCCGTCTCGACCGCGAGTATCCCGAAGCCAGGACCGCACTCGACTTCGACGGACCCTATGAGCTGCTGGTCGCCACGATCCTGTCAGCGCAGTGCACCGACGAGCGCGTCAACATGGTCACGCCCGCGCTGTTCAAACGGTTTCCGTCCGCGAAGGTGCTGGCCGGCGCGAAGACGGAAACAGTCGAAGACATGATTCGCTCGACCGGCTTCTTCCGGAACAAGACGAAGAGTCTGCTCGGCATGGCCAATGCCGTGGTCGATCGCCACGACGGAGAGATCCCGGACACGATGGCCGAGCTTGTGGCGTTACCCGGCGTCGGACGCAAGACAGCGAACGTCGTTCTCGGGAACGCGTTCGGCAAGGACGATGGTGTCGTCGTCGACACGCATGTCGGCCGGCTGTCACGGCGGCTCGGACTGACACGCGAGGAGGATCCGGTCCGTGTCGAGACGGATCTGATGAAGCTGTTCCCGCGCGAGACGTGGACCGGCCTCGCGCATGTCCTCATCTTTCACGGGCGCGCGGTCTGCAAGGCTCCGCGACCGCGTTGCGCGGAGTGCGTGCTTGCCGACATCTGTCCCAGCTCGACGGTGTGAAGGATGACCAACGAAGAATCACGCGCGAGCGGCAATCGTCTGGGCAGTGAACCCAGTCCGTTCCTCCGGCACGGCGCGACACAGCCCGTCCACTGGCGAGCCTGGGGCGAGGACGCGTTCCGCGAGGCAAAGGCGCTGGGCCGTCCCGTGCTGCTCGACATCGGCGCGGTCTGGTGTCACTGGTGCCACGTGATGGATCACGAGAGCTACGACAATGCAGACACGGCGGCCATCATCAACGCGCTCTATGTGCCGGTGAAAGTCGACCGCGACGAACGGCCCGATGTCGATGCGCGATACCAGCGCGCCGTGCAGCTGCTGACGGGGCAGGGAGGATGGCCGCTCACTGCGTTCCTGACGCCGGACGGCGACGTGTTCTACGGCGGCACGTATTTTCCACCTGTCGACGGACATGGTCGGCCGTCGTTCCGCAGAGTGCTGACCGAGGCCGCGCGGATCTGGACTCAGGAGCCGGAACGCGCACTCGATGCCGTGCGGTCGATCGAGGACCGGACGCGATCGTTCGCGCAGTCGGAGACACGGCCCGGCGAGGTTTCGCCTTCAATACCCGATCAGTCCATCGAAGAACTCGCCGATACGTTCGATTTCCGTCACGGCGGGTTCGGCCGGGCGCCGAAGTTCCCGAACCCGGGCGGTCTCGACCTCGTACTGGACCGATTCATGGATTCCGGCGACGAATGGGCGCGCCGCATCGTGCTCGAGACGCTGACCGCGATGGGCCGCGGCGGAATCTTCGATCAGCTCGGCGGCGGGTTCCACCGCTACTCGACGGACGCGCGCTGGATCGTGCCGCACTTCGAGAAGATGGCGTACGACAACGGTCCGCTCCTGACCACGTGTGCGGCGGCCGCGGCGGCGCTCGATGAGCCGTTCCTGGCCGGTCTGGCAGACGGTATCATCGCGCACTACCTCGACATCGCGCCGGAACTCCTGGCGCAAGGCGGGTTCCCCGCTTCACAGGACGCGGACTTCGGGTTCGACAATGATGGCGATTACTGGACGTGGACGCTCGATGAGCTGCGGGCCGTACTGCCCGCCGAGGACGACTTCGAGCTGGCCCGCATCGCGTACGGCCTGGATGATGACGGTGGCCGCATGCACATCGACCGTAGCCGCCACGTCCTGTTCCGGCCGACCGGCGATGCCGGGCTCGCCGAACGCATCGGCACGGATATCGGCGAGGCGAAACGTCGCCTGGATCAGGTTCGTGCGCGACTCAGGACGGTCCGCGACGAGCGTCCCCGGCCGTACGTCGACGATACGCTCTATTCAGGCTGGACCGCGCTGGTAGCAAGCGGCCACCTGCGCGCGGCCCGCTATCTCGGCCGCGACGATGCAGGCAAGGCCGGACTGCGAGCGATCGAGCGAATCCGCGATGAGGCGTTGATCGAGAGTGAAGGTATCGTTCATCGCGTGGGCGACCCGGCCAGCGGCTTCATGCTCGATGACCAGGCTTACACGCTCGACGCCATGATCGATGCGTTCGAGTATGCTCAGGATGTGCGGTGGCTGGAACACGCGAATTTGCTTGCGTCGATACTCGAAAGACGGTTCCGCGACGCGGAAACGGGCGCCCTTCGGGATCGGCCGCCGGGCGATGCGCCGGTCCGGAGCCTCGAGGAGCCACTGTTTCCGATCACCGACTCGCCGACCGCATCGGGCAACGGAGCCGCAGCACTCGCGCTGATGCGGCTCGCAGCGCTCACGGGCGACGCAGGCACGCTCGATGTCGGGGCGGGAATCCTGCGCGCATTCGCCGGCGCGCCATCCCGGCTGCTGGCGGCCGCGGCGACCTATGCGAAAGCGGTCACATGGGCCGTATATCCCGTGACCACGGTCGTCGTGGTCGATCGCGCTGACCGGCCAGCGGGAAGCGACCTTTTCCGGACGGCCCTGCGGACATACCGGCCGCGGACCGTCATCCGCCTTCTGACTCCGGCCGACGTCGACGGAACGTCGTTGCCAGATGCGTTACGGGCCATGATTCAATCAGCGCATCCGCGGGCATACGTGTGCGCCGGCCATACGTGTGCGGCGCCAGTCGACACGGTGGAAGCGCTGGCATCATTGCTGCGCAGCTTCCGCGGATCCTGAGAAGGTACGGGTGCTGCGCGCGATGCTGCTCGGTCCGGGCGTTCTCGATGTGGCCGAGACGCCGATGCCCGAGCCCGGCGCCGACGGGATCGTCGTGCGCATCGAAGCCGCCCTGACGTGCGGCACAGATGTGAAGACCTGGCGACGAGGGCATCCGAAGATTCCACTGCCGTCGGCGTTCGGTCACGAGTTCACCGGAACGGTGGCCGCGGCCGGACGGGACGTCCGTACGTTGCGCGAAGGCGATGCGGTGGCGTGCACGCCGACCGCGCCATGCTTCGCGTGCGGGCCGTGCCTGAGAGGAAGGACGAACCTCTGCGATACGGCGATCGCCGAGATGGTGTTCGGCGCGTTCGGTGAGTACGTCCGCGTCCCCGGCCGGGTGGTGCGAACGAACACGTTCATGCGGCCTGCCACGATGTCGGCGATCACGGCCGCCGCACTCGAGCCACTGTCATGCGTCGTCCACGGCGCCGCGCGCGTGGATATGGCCGCCGCTGAACGGGTGCTGATCATCGGTGACGGGCCGATCGGCCTTCTGTTCGCCCGCGTCGCCAGACTGCAGGGTGCGGACACCGTCGTACTGGCCGGCCATCATTCGGCGCGACTCGACGTCGGCCGCGATTACGGCGCCGAGGTGACGACGGCCGGACCGGCCGAGTTGCGCGAACGGTTCAGTGGCGAGAAGGGCGCCGACGTCGTGATCGAGTGCGTGGGCAAGCCGGAACTCTGGACGCTCGCTCACGACCTCACGAGACCGGGCGGCGTGGCACTGCTGCATGGCGGTTGCGCAGGCGGTACCGCGGTCGCATTCGACAGCTTCAGGATGCACTATCAGGAAGTCGACGCGATGGGCGCGTTCCACTACCGGCCGGAGGATGTGCGCGCGGCGTTCGACCTGCTGGCCGCGGGCCGCGTCGATATAGGAGCGCTCGTGACACACACCGTCCCGCTTGCCAGGTTCGCCGAAGGCTTCGCGCTCGCAGTCGACCGTACTGCAATCAAGGTCGCGATACTGCCATGATCGACATTCCGGACACGATGCGCGTCGCACGGCTTCACGCGTGGGGTGACGTTCGCGTCGAAACGGTTCCGGTTCCACGACCCGGCGCAGGGGAGGCACTGATCCGTATCGAGGCGTGCGGCCTGTGCGGTTCGGATGCACTCGAATGGTACGTGAGCCGCAAGGCGCCTGTCGTCCTCGGCCACGAACCGGCCGGCGTCGTCGTGGATGTCGGTGAGGATGTGGAATCGATCGTACCCGGCGATCGCGTCTTTGTACACCACCACGCGCCGTGTGGCGATTGCGCCGAATGCGAGCGCGGGCTCTGGTCGAACTGCGCCGTCTGGCGGTCGTCCCGCATCGAGCCGGGCGGTTTCGCACAGTATATCGTTGCGCCGCGCGTGATTGTGGCCACGGACACGCTCCGGTTGCCGGATTCGATGGACTTCGACACAGCCACGTTCATCGAGCCCCTCGCATGCTGCATCCGCGCGTTGAAGGGGCGGGGCGGACTGCAACCGGGCGATAGCCTGCACATCATCGGTCTTGGCGCGATGGGTCTTCTGATGACGCGACTTGGCCGGATCCTCGGTGCGGGCATGGTCACGGGCAGCGACTATGTGGCCGACCGTCGCGACCTTGCCGCCTCCTTCGGTGCCGATGCGACGTTCGATCCGACAGACATCGACGCGGTCGCACCTTTCATGGATCTGACCGACGGCCGGGGTGCGGACGTCACGATTGTCTGTCCGGGCCATCCGGCAGCCATCGCGGCCGGCCTGGAGGCTGCCGCTCCGGGCGGCCGCGTCGTGTGCTTCACGCCGCAGCCGCCGGACCTGTCACTCACGATCGACCAGTCCGTCCTGTACTTCCGGGAAGTGGTACTGACGCAGAGTTACTCGTGCGGACCTGATGAGACGCGAGAGGCGCTCGCATGGCTGGCGGATGGCTCGCTGGATCCGGCTCCGCTGATCACGACGGTCGCTGGACTCGATGGTGTCGCGGCCGGTCTCGACCGCGCACACACCAGGTCAGGCATCAAGACGGTCATCCGACCGTCGCTCTGAAGCCGGGTTTACAGCCATCCGGACGGCCGGCATCTTTGGCCGTCACGTACATTGCAGATCACCGTATCGGAGCCGGTCATGCCAACACGTGAGGAAGCGGTACGGACGCTCGAGGATTGGGTCGAGAATCCAGCATTGAGAGGTCACATGTACGCCGTCGAAGCGGCGGTCCGATCCTACGCTACGCGGTTCGGCGAAGACGCCGATGCCTGGGGCCTTGCCGGACTGCTGCACGATCTCGACTGGGAGAAGTATCCAGACGACCACCCGAACCGGGCTGTCGATCATCTGAGGTCAGAAGGCTACTCCGAGGAGATACTGCAGGCTATCCTGGCGCACCGCTCCGATTTCACCGGTGTCGAGCCCGGCTCGAGACTCGACCGTACTCTCATCGCGTGTGACGAACTCACAGGTCTGATCAATGCCACTGCGCTTGTCCGGCCAACCGGGATCGATGACCTCAAGCCGAAGTCTGTCAGGAAGAAAATGAAGGATGCAACCTTCGCGCGGGGTGTCGATCGCGACGACATCCGCCGTGGCGCCGATCTGCTCGGTGTCGACCTCGATACGCACATACAGAATGTGATCGATGCAATGCGCACGATCGCTGGTGACCTCGGTATTACGGGCGCCCGGATCGGCGGAAACGACTGACGGCGGCTCCCGGCCGGGAGCCGCCGTCGCTGGCGCATCGGAACCGCAGCCGGTCAGCCCGCCGCGCGAACCACCCGGTCCACCCAGTGATCCATACGCGAGATCACCGAGATCATGTCTGCCTTGCTGTCCGCATTCACTACCTCGCCGGCAAACTCAAGCAGCACGGCGCGCACTGTACCGCGCTCACCGGTGACCAACACTGCCGGCGGCCTGCCCGGTCCTCGCCGGCGCCGCTGCGGCGCCCCCGCGTCCGAACCCGCGCGGCGCCCCCGCTTCTTGGCTGGACGCCCCGGCCGCTTCTTTGCGGCTGTGCGCTTCCGTGTCACCTTGCGCTTCTTCGCAGCCGTGGTAGAGGCGCCCGCCGTCTTGCGACCCGCGGCGCCCTTTCGACGGCCGTTCGCCGGCTTCTTACGCCGGCCGTTCGCCGGCTTCTTGCGCCGCTTGCCGCCACCGAGCGCCAACGCTCGCTTGACCTGGAGAGGGTACCGTGCGTGGAACTGACGCAGGCTCAATGACGACATCGAGCGGTCCAGCTTCTTCGCCTTTTCGTACAATTCGCCGCTCTTCACGTCGGGATTCTTCGCGACCTCCCGCCGCACCATGTCCATAACGCGATCGCTGGTCTTGGCCATTGCTCCTCATGGGGTCGACTATGGTTTTGTCGGGGGATTCACATCAAAGAGACACAATATTGCTCTGTGCGTCAAGTGTCACGTGTCCAATCCGCATCATAGTCGGGCCACTACGTCGGTCGCGATCGTGCTCGGCCAATCGGTGCAACGCGACATATTCGTGCACACACGTCAGAAACACGATTCGCGCGCGCGACCGGTGGTGCGGCGAGAGGCGGGTCGGCTCCGTGCGACGGTCGCGGGCGCTCTCTGGATGCGAGTCGCCAGTGCAGCCCACCGCTGGCGCATACTCGGCGGCGACCTCATATTTCAGCATCGGATTCCAGACTTCGACGGAGGCAGGTCGTGGCGCGTTCGGGTTCGTTCGGGGTGGGTGCGTGTGTCCTCGTTGTGCTTGCGGGCTGTGGTGACGCGCCGACAAGCGACAGGAGGGGCTACACGAAGGCACCGCTCGAGGTGCTGGGCGTGTTCATCGAATCGGAGACCCGCAGCGACGTCCGCCAGTTCACCCGGTTCAATCTGCCCGAGGGCCATCCGAGCGCTCCGCCTGTCGCCGCCGATTCGGCCGCTGGCTGACCGGCCCATCCGGCCGCTGGCCTCCCGGAGGGAGATCGGCCTCCGATGTCGGCCGGATCGATCCGGGCACCGACCGGACCAGGACACCGAGGATTCGCGGCCGGTCCGGCGGATCCGGCCTCCGCCGTGCCGGTTGGTTGCGTGTGACCCCCGAAGCGATAGCTTTCCTACGGACCAGCAAACCCGAGCGACGACCCATGGAACCGGTAGCAATCGTCACCTTCGTGGTGGTGGCAGGCATCATATGGGGCGGTTTCCTTCTGATCGCCTCGACCGCCATCCGCAAGGAGCGCGGCAAGAGGCCTGACGCCTGAGAGCAACGTGCCCCGTCGCAACGACCTCGACTCCATTCTGATCATAGGTTCGGGACCGATCGTCATCGGTCAGGGCTGCGAGTTCGACTACTCCGGGACACAGGCTGTCCGCGCGCTCCGTGAGGAGGGCTACCGCGTGATCCTGGTGAACAGCAATCCCGCCACGATCATGACGGACCCAGACCTGGCCGACCGTACCTACATCGAGCCGATTACGGCCGAGTGGGTGGAGCGGATCATCGAGCGCGAGAAGCCGGATGCGCTGCTCCCGACCATGGGTGGCCAGACCGCACTCAACGTGTCTCTGGAGCTGTATGACAGCGGCGTTCTAGAAACGCATGGTGTCGAGCTGATCGGCGCGGACGCGCGGGCCATCCGGATGGCGGAGGATCGCGAGGAATTCGCGCAGGCGATGGGCCGACTCGGGCTGGCACTCCCTCACGGCGGCTTCGCCCATTCGATGGAAGAGGCCAACTCGATCATCGACGATGTCGGCTATCCGGCGATCATCCGGCCCTCATTCACGCTCGGAGGAACGGGCGGTGGCATTGCCTACAACGCCGATGAGTTCGAAGCGGCCGTGCGCAGGGGTCTCGACCTTTCACCGACGACGGAAGTGCTGATCGACCGATCCGTCATTGGCTGGAAGGAGTTCGAACTCGAAGTGATGCGCGACGGCGCCGACAATGTCGTGATCGTCTGTTCGATCGAGAACGTGGATCCCATGGGCGTGCACACCGGTGATTCCATCACGGTCGCGCCGATTCAGACGCTGTCCGATGTCGAGTATCAGAGGATGCGTGATGCCGCGATCGCGATCATCCGCGAGATCGGCGTAGAGGCCGGCGGCTGCAATATCCAGTTTGCGGTGCACCCGCAGACAGGCGAGATGGTCGTGATCGAGATGAATCCACGCGTCTCGCGGTCGTCCGCGCTCGCATCGAAGGCGACCGGGTTCCCGATCGCGCGGATCGGTGCGAAACTGGCCGTCGGCTACAGACTGGATGAATTGCCCAACGACATCACGAAGTCGACGCCGGCATCGTTCGAGCCGACGCTCGACTATGTCGTGGCCAAGTTTCCGCGCTTCGCCTTCGAGAAGTTCCCGCTGGCCGACAACACGCTCGGCGTGCAGATGAAGGCGGTCGGCGAAGTCATGGCGATCGGCCGGACGTTCAAGCAGGCATGGCAGAAGGGGCTGCGCGGACTCGAGATCGACCGGCCCGGCTGGGTCATCGGTGACTCGCCTGGCGCAGACGGCCTTGCCGATGATGGGCTCGATGCGTTGCGCTCCGGTCTGCGCCGGCCGACCGCCGAGCGGCCGTTCCAGATCCGGCGAGCGTTCGAGGCCGGCCTGACCGTGGACGAGATCCACGACCTCACGGCGATCGATCCCTGGTTCCTGGCGCAACTCGAGCAGCTCGTCCACGCCGAGCACGAGTACGCCGCGCTCGAGACCGTCGATGACGGGGCACTGCGCCGAATGAAGCGACTCGGCTTCGGCGATCAGCACCTGGCCGGTATCCGCGGCGAAACCGAGGCTGCTGTGCGCGAGCGGCGTCATGCCGCCGGGGTGAGGCCGACGTTTCACATGGTCGACACATGCGCCGGCGAGTTCCCGGCCGCGACTCCATACCTCTACTCGTCGTACGAATCCGTCAGCGAGGCGCCTGCACGCGACACGCGCAAGATCGTGATCCTGGGAAGCGGGCCGAACCGGATCGGGCAGGGAATCGAGTTCGACTACTGCTGCGTTCAGGCCGCGCTCGCCCTTCGCGAGGACGGGTTCGAGACGGTCATGATCAACTCGAACCCCGAAACCGTTTCGACGGACTTCGACATTTCCGACAAGCTGTACTTCGAACCACTCACACTCGAGGAGGTTCTCGAGATCGTCGAGCGCGAGAAGCCCGTCGGCGTGATCGTGCAGCTCGGCGGCCAGACGCCGCTCAAACTATCGAAACCGCTGGCGGAACTCGGTGTCCCGATCCTTGGCACCAGCGTCGACGCTATCGATCGCGCCGAGGATCGTGACCGCTTCGATGTGCTGTGCCGCAGCATTGGCGCCACCGTTCCGCCCAATGGAATGGCGACCAACGTGCAGCAGGCGATCGATGTGGCCAGCACCATCGGTTATCCGGTCCTGGTGCGGCCGTCGTACGTTCTCGGCGGCCGCGCCATGGAGATCGTCTATGATGAAGCGTCACTGCGGCAGTACTTTGCGAAGGCGATCCGTGCGGCGCCCGACCACCCGGTCCTGATCGACTCGTTCCTCGAGGACGCATTCGAGGCCGATGTCGACGCTCTGGCCGATGGCAGCACTGCCATCATCGCCGGTATCATGCAGCACATCGAGGACGCCGGCGTGCACTCCGGCGACTCCGCATGCGTGATGCCGCCGTACATGTTGCGGGACAGAGAGGTCGACGAGATGCGGCGGCTCACTCGACTGTTCGCCGCCGAGCTCGGTGTCACAGGCCTCATCAACGTGCAGTTCGCGATAAAGGACGGCACCGTCTACGTCCTGGAAGTGAACCCGCGCGCGTCGCGAACCGTGCCGTTCGTGTCGAAGGCGACCGGTGTTCCCTTCGCGCGACTGGCCGCCCGTATCATGGGTGGCCGGACCATTGCCGAGCTGGAGGTTCCGGACGAGCCGGTGGTGCCTGGCGTAGCCGTGAAGGAAGCCGTGTTCCCGTTCAACAAGTTCGATGTCGACGTGATTCTCGGCCCGGAGATGCGGTCGACCGGCGAAGTCATGGGCTTCGACGCGTCGTTCGGAATGGCCTTTGCAAAGGCGGAGATCTCGGCGGGTGCACCGCTGCCGGCCGACGGTACCATCGCGATCACTGTCAACGACAATGACAAGGCGACGGTCACACAGATCGCCCGACGGTTCGACGATCTCGGGTTCCGTATCCTGGCGACGGAGGGCACGCACCGATACCTGACGGCCCGCGGCGTGGCTTCGCGCCGCGTGTTCAAGGTCGGTGAGGGCCGGCCCAATCTCGTCGACCTGCTGATCAGCGACGAGATCCACCTCCTGTTCAACACGCCGCTGGGCAAGAAATCGCAATACGACGACTTTTCGCTGCGGCGCGCCGCCATCACGCGGCAGGTGCCGTATTGCACGACGATGTCGGCGGCGGCCGCTGCATGCGAGGCAGTCATTGCGCTACGGTCGCGCATTCGGCAGGTCCGATCGCTCCAGGAACGGTTCAACATCGTGGCGCCGGCAACGGCCGGCGCGATCCACGGCTGACGCGGTTGCACGCAGGCCAACAAATCACGAGGGGGTCCACCATGATCGCGCGCAGAGGTCTGACAGTGGCGACCGCGCTGTTTGCGGTGTTTGTCTTCGCCGGCACCGTGGCGGGCCAGGGCATGGAGCGGACGACCGCTCGCGGCGCAGCTGAAGGGCAGGGTCCGTTCGATCGCCTGATTCTGCGCGGCGCGATCGTGATCGATGGGACCGGCTCGCCGCCGCGCGGACCGGTCGACATCGTCATCGAGGGCGATCGCATCGCGTCAATCAACAGCGTCGGCTACCCGCTCGTGCCGATCAACGAGCAAGGCCGGCCGCAGGGCGGTACTCGCGAGATCGATGTGTCGGGCATGTATGTCATGCCCGGATTCGTGGACATGCACGCACACACAGGAGGCGCGGGCAAGGCACCACAGCCCGAGTATGTGTACAAGCTGTGGCTTGCGCACGGTGTGACTACCTCACGCGGCGTGTCGCATGGCGGGTTCGAGTGGTCGCTCGAGGAGAAGGCGAGGAGCGCCCGCAACGAGATCGTTGCACCGCGCATGTTCGCCTATGTGCGGCCGGGCAGCGGACGCGGCTGGAACGGCGGCTCCCTCGATTCACCCGAGACCGCGCGCGCCTGGGTGCAGTGGGCCGCGCAGCAGGAGATCCAGGGTCAGAAGATCGACGGGCTGAAGCTCGGCGCGTACGACCCGGCGATAATGGAAGCGCTGATCGACGAAGCGCACAAGCACGGGCTGGGTACGGTAGCGCATCTCGACCAGATGGGGCTCGCGCGCATGACCGCGGTCGACGCCGCACGGCTCGGCCTCGACATGATGACCCACTATTACGGCCTGTTCGAGTCGATGCTGAAGGACTACAGCGTTCAGAACTGGCCGCTCGATTACAACTACAACGACGAGCAGCACAGGTTCGGCAACGTCGCCCGGCTCTGGAACCAGGTCCACGAGCCCGGCAGCGAGAAGTGGAACGCGCTCATCCAGGAGTTCGTCGACCTCGGGTTCGGCATCGATCCGACCATGACGATCTACGAGGCCAGCCGCGATGTGATGCGCGCAAGTCGGGCCGAATGGCACGACGAGTACACTCTGCCATCGTTGTGGGACTTCTACCAGCCCAGTCGCGAAGCGCACGGCTCGTACTGGTTCTACTGGACGACAGAAGACGAAGTCGCGTGGCGCAACTACTACATCCGGTGGATGCGGTTCCTCAACGACTTCAAGAACGCGGGCGGCGTCGTTACGGCCGGATCGGATTCCGGCTTCATCTACAAGCTGTACGGCTTCGACTATATCCGCGAACTGGAGCTGTTGCGCGAGGCCGGCTTCCACCCCGTCGAAGTGATCCGTTCCGCAACGCTCAACGGCGCGACCAAGCTGTTCGAGCCGAAGGGCACGCCGATCGAGTTCGGCATCCTCAGGCCGGGACTCAAGGCGGACCTCGTCGTGGTCGACGCGAATCCGCTCGAGAACCTGAAGGTCCTGTACGGGACGGGCGCCGTGAAGCTGGACGACGAGACCGGTGAGATCGGTCGTGTCGGCGGCATCGAGTACACGGTCAAGGACGGCATTGTGTACAATGCGAAGCAGCTTCTTGCCGACGTTCGTGAGATGGTCCGTCGCGCGAAGCAGCAGCGTGTGACGAGCGACGCGGGATCCGGCACCCGATAGCAACTCTCGAGGAGGCCGTACTGAGTCGCGACGCTTGCACGCTGGTCATGCACCCGGACACGGGCAGGCATGACACCGGGTGGGGTCACCCGGAGCATCAGGGTCGCTTGCCGGCCGTCGTGCGCGCGTTGGAACGCGATACGCCGGCCCTGCTGCACGCAGTCACGCCGAAGGAGGCTGCACATGCAGGTGAGGAGGATCTGCTGCTCGTCCACACGGCCGACCACGTCCGAACAGTGAGGACGGTGTGCGAGGCGGCCCGTGAGCGCGGGGCACCCGTCGATCTTTCCGGCGACACGGTGGTCTCGGGATCGTCGTGGGATGCGGCGCTCGCGGCGGCCGGCTGCGCGATCGATGCGGCGGCTTCCGTGGCCTCGGGCGCGAGCCGTTCCGCGTTCGCACTCTGCCGGCCGCCCGGGCACCACGCGAACTCGAACGTCGCGATGGGTTTCTGCCTGTTCAACAATGTCGCGATCGCTGCCCGCACGCTCCAGCGCGACCATGGTATCGATCGTGTCCTGATCGTCGACTGGGATGTGCACCACGGCAATGGTACGCAGGACATCTTCTGGGATGACGGAAGCGTCTACTACCTGTCCCTGCACCAGCATCCCTGGTATCCTGGCACAGGCTCGCCATCCGAACGCGGCAGCGGTGCGGGCGCGGGCGCCACGCGCAACGTCCGCATTGCGGCTGGCACTGCCCGCATCGACTACATCCAGGCGTACACGGATGCCGTTGATGCGACGTTCGGCGAGTTCGAACCCGACGTCGTTCTCGTTTCCGCCGGCTATGACTGTCTGGCCGGCGACCCGCTGGGCGGGCTTCTGCTCGAGCCGTCGGATCTGCACGCCATGACACGCTGCGTGGTCGAGCGAGCTGCAACGGTCGCGGGCGGGCGCGTTGCCGCCGTGCTCGAAGGAGGCTACGCACCGGATCGTCTTGGCCGGGGCGTCGTCGCCACGATCCACGCGCTTTGCGGTCTCGACGTGCCCGATTGACCGCCGTTCCCGGGCTCGCCTACATTCGGCTGTACGGGGTGGAACACGGATCCGTGGACGCCGATCGCCGACTGGTGACTCGCGCGGCCGACCAACTCACGAAACGACAGGACGGGACGAGCGAATGTCGATCGCGGCAGCCTCCGATTTCTCGAGAATCAGGGCAGTACTGCCGGATATACAGGCGGCTCTGAGAGACAACGGCCTTGATGGCTGGTTGCTCTACGATCTGCATGCGCGCAATGGCGTGTCGGCCTCCCTGCTCGGGCTGGGCGACCTGACGCGGCGCTATTTCGTGCTGCTTCCGGCCGAGGGTACGCCGATCGCGGTGACGCACGGGATCGAGCAGGGACCGTGGGAGGCCTGGCCGTGGGACCGAGTCGACTACGTGAGCTGGAAGTCGCTCGACGAACGGCTGGTCGCGCTGCTGGCAGGACGCCCGCGTGTCGCCATGGAGTACTCCGGACGGGATGCGGTTCCGGCATGCGACCTTGTGCCTGCCGGAATCATCGAGCTGGTCCGGTCGGCTGGCGGCGACCCGCAGTTTTCGGGCGACCTGATCTCGCGGTTCCATTCGCGCTGGACCGGGAGCCAGCTCGCGTCGCACCGCAGGGCGGCGCAGGCGCTGGCAGAGACGGCCCGGAAGATGTTCGAAGCGATAGCGTCGGACCTGAGTGCCGGTCGCAAGGTCACCGAGGGCATTGTAACGGACCGCGTGAAGGCGGAACTCGCTGCGTGCGGCTGCGCGACGGGCGCCGACTGCATCGTCGCGACGGGTCTGAACGCCGCCAATCCGCACTACGGCCCGATCAATGGCGGCGCCACGTTCAGCGCGGGTGACGTCATCCTGCTCGACCTGTGGGCGCAGGAATCGCCGGACATGACGGTTGCCGACCAGACGTGGATGGCGTGCATGGGTGCAGAGGTGCCGCCCAGGGCTGCGGAGCTGTTCGGCATCGTGTGCGCCGCGCGTGATGCCGCGATCGAGTTCCTGCGTACGGCGTGGTCGGAGGGCCGACAGGTCCAGGGCTACGAGGTCGATGACGTCACACGAGGTGTCATCCGCGATGCCGGATACGCAGAATGGTTCATTCACAGGACTGGCCATTCCATCGACACGGCCACCCATGGAATGGGTCCCAACATCGACAACCTCGAAACCCACGAAACCCGTATCCTCATTCCCGGCGTGGCGTTCTCCATCGAGCCCGGCATCTACATCGCGGGCGAACTCGGCGTACGGACCGAGATCAACATCTACATGGGTGAGTCGGGGCCCGAGGTCACGCCGGTCGTCATCCAGTCCGGGATGGCGACGTTTCCCGGGATCTGAACCGCTGCGATTGCTGACAGCATGCTGGTCGAGGTAGCGCTTCCCGTCCCGGTGCCGCGGACGTTCACATACGAGCTGGAGGGCGAGCCGGTCGCGGACGGGACCCGGGTCCGGGTGACGTTCAGCGGGCGGCGGCTGGTCGGCTGGGTGGTGGGCCGGACGGCCGCGGACCGCGCGCCGGACCGGGTTCGTGCGATCGAACGTGTCCTCGACGACCGGCCGAGCGTAACGCCCGAACTTCTGCACGTCTGCCGCTGGGCCGCAAGCTATTACGTGACGCCGCTCGGCATCGTGCTTCGCGCTGCGTTGCCCGCCGTGCTGTCGCACCATGGCCGAAGCTCGCCACCGGTACGAACACAGCGCGTACTGCGGCTGGTCGCCGAACTTCCGACACTCACCCGCCGCGACGAAGTGTTCGGCCGGTCCGCCCGCCAGCGTGAATGTTTCGAGTTGCTCGAATCGATCGGCGGCAACGCGGCGACATCGTATCTGTCCGAACGCGGCGGGTTCTCCGACTCGGTGTTCAAGGGTCTGGCCGGCAAGGGCCTTGCCGAGCTTGTCGACGTGCCCGTGCTCCGCGATCCATTCGCCGATCAGGCCGTCATGCCGCCGCCCGCACACGCGCCGACGGCCGACCAGACCGCCGCGCTCGACCGGATGGTTGCGGCGCTGCGTACGTCGGCGTCTGAAGCGAAGCCGTTCCTCCTGCTCGGAGTGACCGGGTCCGGCAAGACGCGCGTCTACATCGACCTGCTGCGTGAGGTTGTCCTCGGTCAGGGCCGCGGCGCGATCGTTCTCGTGCCCGAGATATCGTTGACGCCACAGACAGTCGCGCGGTTCCGGTCGCATTTCGGCGACCGCATCGCGGTCCTCCACTCGGCGTTGTCCGACGGTGAACGCTACGACGCGTGGAGCGCGCTGCGCGATGGGCAGCGCAGCATCGCGATCGGTGCACGGTCGGCAGTGTTCGCGCCCGTCAGGGATCTCGGCGCCATTGTCGTCGACGAAGAGCACGAGGCGACATACAAGCAGTCCGAAACACCACGGTACCATGCGCGCGAAGTCGCCGTGATGCGCGCCCACTTCGCCCGGGCCGTGTGCGTCCTCGGCAGCGCGACGCCATCACTCGAGAGCTATCACAACGCGCGCACGGGCAAGTACGAACAGCTGGACCTGCCCACGCGCATCGCCGGCCGGCCGCTGCCACCCGTGCGCATCGTGGACCTGCGCCAGCACCGTTCACGCTCGCCCGGCGAGAGCGTTACCCTGTCACCACCGCTCATCGAAGCCGTCGAGGATCGCCTCGGCCGTGGCGAGCAGACCATCCTGCTGCTCAACCGGCGGGGCTACTCGACCTTCGTGCAGTGCAGGGATTGCGGGAACGTCTGGCAGTGCGCGGATTGCAACGTCGCTCTCACGTTCCACCGCGCGCGCCGCCGTCTCGTCTGCCACTACTGCTTCCGCGAGGAACAGCCGCCGTCGCATTGCAATGAATGCGGATCGGGCGACGTCTCGTTCCTCGGGATGGGAACGGAGCAGGTCGAACGCGAGGTCGGTGAACGGTTCCCGGCCGCCGCGACCGCCCGGATGGATATCGATACGACGTCAGCGAGGTGGTCTCACCAGGACATCCTGTCGCGCGTGGAGAATCGCGAAATCGACATCCTGCTCGGTACGCAGATGATCGCCAAGGGCCTCGACTTCCCGAACGTCACGCTCGTAGGCGTAATCAACGCGGATGTGGGCATGAACCTGCCCGACTTTCGCGCGACCGAACGCACGTTCCAACTGCTCACGCAGGTCGCGGGCCGGGCAGGGCGCGGCCCGGCTGGCGGCGAAGTTATGATCCAGACCTCGCTTCCACACCACTACGCCATCCGGTTCGCCACCGATCACGACTACCTCGCCTTCGCCGAGCGCGAACTCGGCGAACGCCAGGCCGCCAGCTATCCACCCCATTCCCGGCTGGTCAACGTGGTCATCAGCGGCACCATCGAGGTACCCGTCCAGGAGGCGGCGATCGAAACGGCCGAATGGACGCGCCGCGCGATCGCCGACAGCGGCAACGTGGTACTCACCGGACCCGCACCCTGTCCGATCGACCGGATCCGCGGCCGCTGGCGCTGGCATTTCCTCCTCAGGAGTACGAGCGTGAAGGCGATTGGACGCGTCACGCGGCACCTGCAGTACCGCTATGAACTGCGCGCCGGAACCTCGGACCTGCGCCTCGTCATCGACCGTGACCCCGTCACACTTCTGTGACCCGTACGCGTTCGTATTGATAACCGGCAACGGTTATCGTAACGTATTGCATTGACAGTACTGGCGGTGCCGGGAGGATGGGGCGGGGGTAGTCGGGCGCGGCAGCGCCATTTCCGAAAGGAAGGATCGGTACTCGTGGCGGGTTGTCTCGCGCTGAACGCATCCTTCGAGCCGCTCACCTTGCTGCCCCTGCGCCGGGCTCTGCGGCTCGTGATCGACCGGAAGGCCGAAATCCTCGAGGTCGACTCTGCCCGTGTATTCCGGTCGGAGAAGCGCGAGTTGCCGTGCCCGTCCGTGATCCGGCTCGTTCGCTTCGTCCACGTGCCGCGCAAGTTCAGGCGTCAGGTAACCAATACGTTTCTCTTTGCCCGCGACGAATACCGCTGCATGTACTGCGACCGGCATCGGTCTGATCTGCGCGGCCGCGAGTTCCTTACCCGGGATCACGTGGTCCCGCTCTCGCGCGGCGGCCGGAACACCTGGGACAACGTCGTGACGGCGTGCTCGCCGTGCAACAACCGCAAGGGTAGCCGACTGCCCGCCGAGGTCGGTCTGGGCCTGCGACGGCCAGCGGCTGAGCCAAACCACGTGCAGCTCGTCTGGGCCGTCCGGCGGATCACCGACGTCCAGGCGAAGTACATCCGCATGTTCTACGGTGAGGACGTCCTGCGCGCGTTGCGGGCAGGTTCCCCGGGCTAGTCGCTCGCCACACTTCGCTGACGAACCAACAGGGCGCAACGATCCTCCCTGGCAGTGCGGGCGGCGGGTCCAACGTCCGCGCTCCGCCGCGCGTCCATTCGTGCGCCGAGTGTCCAGGGCAGACACGACCGGACCGGGTACGGTATGGTCTCGAATTCACGCCCGGTCGGACCGGCCATGGCCGGCGGCGGGCAGCATAGAGGGTAGCATTGCACAGGAATATCCGGCGCGCGGCATTGCCGTTCGCGTTTCTGGCGGTTGCCGCGCTCGGCGCGTGCGGTGGCGCGAGTACCGAAGCACCGAGGAAGCGAGTCCGCTCGTGACGATCGAACTGGATCGCGAACGGGCGGCGTATCTGGGCCTCAACATCGCAACCGTCGGCCAGACATTGCGAACGGCGATGGACGGCTCGATCGCGTCGCGCTACACGGAGGGCAACCGCGAATTCGACATCCGTGTCATGTTCCCGCGCGAACGGTTCACCAGCCCCGAAGACATCGGTTCGATCCCGCTGTTCCCCGGCGCGGTCGACGGTGCGCCGATCTACGTTCGCGACGTCGCATACGTCGAATCGCGGCTCGGTCCGACCCCGATCCGGCGGGAGAACCAGAACCGCGTGCTCCGCGTCAGCGGCGATGCCGTCGATGACGAGACAACCGTCGGCGAGATCAACGCACAACTGCGAACTCGCCTCGCCGGCATGACGTTGCCCGACGGCTACGGTCTCATCCATGGCGGTGAGGAAGGAGCGATCCGCGAAAACAACCGACAGCTCGCAATCGTCATCGGTCTCGCGATCTTCCTCGTGTTTGTCGTGCTCGCCGTGCAGTATGAGAGCTTCGTCAATCCGTTCGCCATCATCCTCACCATTCCGCTTTCCCTGATCGGCGTGGGGATCTCGCTGGCAGTTACAGGTATGCCGATGTCCGCCCCGGTCATGCTCGGCGTGATCCTCCTGGCTGGCATCGTCGTCAACAACGCCATCCTTCTCGTCGACTTCGCCGAGCATCGTCGGGTCGACGGCAGGCTGTCGCTGCGCGAAGCCGTCGTCGAAGCGGGGGCGACCCGGCTCAGGCCCATCCTCATGACTACCACGACCACCGTGATCGGAATGCTGCTGCTCGCTCTGGGCATCGGAAGCGGCACCGAGTTGATGCAGCCGGCGGCCGGCGACTGAGCGCCCGCCAGGCCGGCGGCTGTTGCCCGCCGGCTGGACGTCGTGCACGATGGCCGCTTACCTTGGCGGCCCATGTCGATCGCCTGCCTGACGCGCCGCGTCCGTTACGTCGAATCCAGCGGCGGCCTCGCCGTCCCATCGCGCTATGGTTGAACCCGACGAGCAACCGCCGGCCGGATCATCCGGGCGCAGGATCCTGCACCACGAGGGCAGGGAGTGGGTGGTTCGCGATGGCGGCCGCGCACTGACGGGTCACGGCCACCTCCGGCCGGCCCGCCTCCGACTCATCCAGTTCGCCCACGCGGATGCACCCGACATACCGGTGATGGAAGTGATCGCGCCGCCCGGTCCGGTCGAGGCGCTCCACGATTCCGAGTTGATCGAACTGCTGGGCCGCGCCCGCGACGTTCCGGAATACTCGGCTCCGGACGAGTCGTCGCGAAGCGGCCGGCGCATTCGCAGCGGCGGCCCGCGGGGTCGCGAACGGCGCCCCGGCGGCCGATGACGGCGACGCCGGTCGGAGCGCCTGTGGACGGAACGGATCGACGGCGGCATCTTCGCTGCCGTTTTCAACGGCGAGGATGGAGGAACCGGTTTTGAGCGAGCAACGTCGCAGGATCCTGACGGGTGACCGGCCAACGGGCCGTCTGCACCTCGGGCATTGGGTCGGCAGCATCCAGAACAGGGTTCGGCTTCAGGACGAGTTCGAGTGCTTCTTCATCATCGCGGATCTGCACACGCTCACGACCCGGCCGGAGAAGGAGTGGTTGGAGCAGGTTCCGGGCGTGATCCGCGACATGGTGCTCGACTACCTGGCGCTCGGAATCGACCCGGACCGGTCCACGCTCTTCATCCAGTCCGCGGTGCCCGAGACGGCTGAACTCAACCTGATCTTCGAGATGCTTGTGACACTGCCGCGGCTCGAGCGGCTGCCCAGCATCAAGGAGATGGCCGAAGCCGCACACCTCGACGTACTACCGTTCGGCCTCGTCGGGTACCCCGTCCTCCAGGCCGCCGACATCCTGCTGCCGCGCGCCGACGCGGTGCCCGTGGGCAAGGACAATGTGCCCCACGTCGAGGTTACGCGGGAAATCGCGCGCCGCTTCAACTACCTCTACGGTCCCGTCTTCAACGAGCCGGAAGCAATCATCAGCGAGGTGCCGACGCTGCCGGGCACCGACGGCCAGAACAAGATGTCCAAGTCCCTGAACAACGCCATTTTCCTGTCCGATCCGCCGGAGGCCGTACGCAAGGGCGTCATGAGCATGTACACGGATCCGAGCCGGGTCCGTGCCGACATCCCGGGCACGGTCGAGGGCAATCCGGTGTTCACCTACCATGACGTGTTCAACCCGGACCGCGCCGAGGTCGACGACCTCAAGACCAGGTATCGCGAAGGTCGGGTCGGCGACGTCGAGGTCAAGAAGAAGCTGCTGGCGGCAATCGAGGCGTTCCTGACGCCGATCCGCGAGCGGCGAGCGGAGTTCGCCCGGACCCCCGGTGTGGTCGACGATGTCCTGGCCAGCGGCAACCAGGTCATGCGGGAGGTGGCGCGCGACACTCTCGATCGCGTTCGTAACGCAATGGGACTGAACTACTTTCGGTGATCGGCCGGCAGGGTCCGGCCGTCGCTATCAACAACCTGGCCGGCCCCCGACCGCTCGTGCGCAACCCGGCCAACCGCCGCAGAACAACCTTTGCGTTTGCGCCGGTGTACAGGGCGGCGTGTCACAACGCGTGGATCACGCGCGTTTCTAGGGTTGATGCCTCGGCGCGGGGAGGTTCGTGGACTTCGACGATCTGTTCGAGAGGCTGTATCCGTCGCTGTACCGATACCTTCACCGACTGACCGGCGATCCGGACGTAGCCGAGGACATCGCTCAGGAGGCCTTTGTTCGCCTGCTGAGGCAGCCGCTGCCGGAAGCGGAGATCAGGCCGTGGCTGTTCACGGTGGCAATGAATCTGGTTCGGGACCGGGCACGTAAGACCGAACGTCGGCAAAGATTGCTGAGTGGCGCGCCGACAATGGTCAGTGTGGAGCAGAGGCCGGACGATCGGCTGGAGCAGATCGAGGTGATCGACGCCGTCACCGAAGCGCTGGACGTACTGTCGAATCGCGACCGGCAACTCCTTTTGATGAGAGCGGAGGGCTTCAAGTACGAGGAGATCGCAGGCGTCGTCGGTGTCGCACCTGCATCGGTCGGCACGTTGATTGCCAGAGCACTCAAGAGGTTCACGGTAGCATACAGGTCGCAGGGGGCGACAGATGGCTCACGCAGGTAGCGGAACTCTGATGGCGTATCTCGACGGGGAAATGCCCGTTCGGGATCGGACCGCCATCGAGTCGCATATCGGCGAGTGCCGTCCGTGCGAGGCAGAGCTGACCGAGTTGCGGAGCATGTCGTCGACGTTCGCCTCGGCCATGGCCCTGAGCGACGTTGTGAGCCCGATGCTGCGAGCGCGGGCAAGGCTCGAGCCGCACATTCCGGCTGCGGCCGGCGTCGGCGCAAGGCCTCGCCGCGCGCCGATCCCGGCCGGCCTGCTCAAGGCCGCCGCGATCGTGCTGCTCGTCGCGGGTGCCGCGTCAGCCGCAATACCCGGCACGCCGCTGCGTCGCCTGGTCGAGACGATTGCCGAACGGGCGGCCACGCTCGTGAGCGATGCGCCTTCAGCCACGATCGTCGACGTGCCCGACCCGGTTCTGGCAGTGCCGCCGGTCGTCGAGCAGAGGCAGCCCGGTAACGAACTGATGGTCGTCCCTGTGGGCGGCCGTGCCCGCGTTTCGATCCATTCGCCCGTCCAGGGCGCGACCATCGCCGTCCGCCTCGTGGATTCCGCGACGTCGGTGCGGGTCGTGGCGCTCGGCGCCGACGAGACGCGGTTCCAGACCGGCGCCGGCTATATCGACGTGTTCGAGAACACCGCAGGCCTGGTCGTCGAAGTGCCCCGCGACCTGGAGTCCATGACCGTCATAGTGGACGGCCGCGTGTACTTCGTGAGGGACGGCGAACAGACGCGGCTCCTGGGACCGGGAGCCGAGACCCGCCCTGACGAGTTCGTCTTCCAGGCCCACTCCCCCTGATCCAGCCGCTACCATCGGCATGCCTTCACGCGACCGCATACGCGGGAGCGCGCGCATTGCCCGCGTGGTCGCGTCGGTGTTATATGTTAGTGATAGCGTAATTTCCGTTCGGATGTGTGCGTAGCGCACGCCGCGGCCGTGGATCATGATTGCCACCGGCTGCACGTCCGCCACCCGCGAACACGGCAGGGATGCTCGGCACACTCGCTCTCGCGGTCCTGACGGCCCTCCCGATGCAGGATAAACCCGGCACCATCTCGGGCCGGGTGCGGAGCGCCGGCACGGGAGCACCGATTCCCTATGCGGTGGTCGAAGTGCTGCGGGCCAACGCAGATCCGATCCGAGTGGAGGCGAATGCGAACGGCATCTACATCGTAACGAACGTTCCCGCCGGCTCCTACACGGTCCGTGCATCCCACATCGATCATGCGCCGCACGAGGTACTGGGGTACCGCGTGTTCGCAGGTCGCACCCAGAGTGTCGGCTTCGATCTGGCCGTGCGACCGGTGCGTCTGAACCCGATGGTGGCGCGAGCGGGTGACGTACCGCAGCCGCTCCGTGACACGATGACAGTCCGGGCCGAAGACCTTGCGGTGGCGGCGCGCCGCGCTCTCGAGGTTACGCCCGGCGTCGCCGAGCTGGGGCTGGCCGATGCCGCCAGCGCGGTGCCCGGCTACGAGCCCGTCGACCCGTCGGATGTTCTCTTCGTCAGGGGTGCGACCGAAGACCTGAAGGTTGTGTACCTGAACGGAGCGCCGGTCTTCGCTCCGTTCCAGGTGGGCGGCTTGCTCACACCAATCGACGGCGACCTGTTCCGGTCGACCACGCTGCACGTGGGTGGATCGCCATCGCGATACGATGGCGGCCTGTCGTACGTGATGGATCTCGAGACGCGATCAGGGCGTGCCGACGGAATGCACGGCAATGTCGCGGTGGACATGGTCGCCGGGAAGGGGGCGTTCGAAGGGCCGATCGGCAATCGCGCGTCGTTCATCCTCGCCGGCCGCGGTGTCCATGGCCGCGGTGCCGCGCCGTTCATCGACCAGCCGTTCCCGTACGAATATGCCGACGGGCTGGGCCGCGTCGATGTCGACCTCGGCAATGGCCGTGTCATCAGCATGACCGGGTTCTGGAACCGGGAAAACGTCCGCCTCGACAGCGTGCAACGCAACGGAAACGAGGCGGAATGGGGCAATCGGGCCGGGTCGGTGCGGTTGCGCAGCGAAATCGGCGGAATGGATGCGCTGTTCACGCTGGCAGCGGGCGACTTCGCGACGCGGCTGCCGTACGGCGGACTGCGGATCTGGGTGACGGAAGGCACGTCGAGCCGGTTGCGGGGTGCGGCGGACTTCGGCCGGACGATCGGACCGGGCCGAGTCAACTTCGGTGGCTCGATCGATCGGGTCGCGTACGGCCAGAACGTATGGCCGCTCGGCTTCGCGCAGGATTCGGTGCTGTACCGGTCGAGGACTGCTGGCACGGTCGGCGGCGTGTACATCGATGCGTCGACCAACCCGGTTGACCGGGTTCAGGTTCGGGCCGGGCTTCGGGCGGACGTGTTCTCGCTGGCATCAGGCGTTCACCTCGGGCCACGGATCTCGGCGACGATGCTCGTGACCGAGCGGGTGGCGCTGACGGTCGCTGCCGGACAGTACCGGCAGTTCGTGCGCGCCGATGACTCGCCGCTGGCAGTCATCGTGACGCCCGGTCTGGCGATACCCGGAGCCGCGCAGAAGCTGGATGTGGCGTCGGCATCCCACTTCATGGCGGCGCTCGACCAGGAACTCGGCGATGGCATCTCGCTGAGCCTGGAAGGATACTACAAGGCGTTCGAAGGGCTGCCATCGACCGGAGGCGCGAAGGCCGAGGCGTCCGGCGTAGACCTGTGGGTTCGTCGGAACCGCGGAGCGCTCAACGGCTGGTTCGGCTACTCGCTGGCATGGGTCTGGTCCGACGACGGGTCGCCCGGTTCGGCCGACAACAACCTGTTCGCGGGACGACAGGTCATGACGGCCGGCGTGATGGGACCGCTCATCGGCAAGGGCCGCTTCGACGTCCGGTTTGCCTACGGCGCCGGCCTGCCGTTCGCGGCGATTCCGGAGCCGGACGCGGGGACGCCAGTCATCAGCGTCGGTTTCGTGGACCAGCCTGCGTTCGCGATGGCAGAGCCGCTGCCGGCCACGCCCGATGCGCCGGACCACCCGTACCTGCGTCTCGATGCTCAGGTCGAGCGGACCTTCAACGCCGATTGGAACGGCTTCAACTTCTCCGTGACGCCCTATGTGAAGGTGTTCAATGCCCTCGACCGTCGGGATGGCGTGTTCTACTACCAGCCGCGCGGTGCCGATTCCGGGCCGTTGCGCGCTGTGGCGGGTCTGCCTGTACTCCCTGTCCTTGGATTCGACTGGCGCTTCTGATCCGACCCCGTGGCCCCGCAGCGCTCAGCGCTTCGGCCTCAGTGAGATGTCCTGCCGGAACTTCTGATACGGTCGCCTAAGTGTAAGGGCCGGGGTAACTTCCGGCCCTTTTCACGTGAAACTGTGTCCGGAATGTGTCCGTGCGGACGGGTTCCGTTGATCCGTTCTTCGCCGGGCGTTCCATTCCGCTGTTCAGTGCGTCAGGCCTCCGTTGGCTGTGACAGGGTGATTTGAGTAGGCACGATGTGCCCCGTCTCGGTGGGTTCAACCAGGCGGCGGTGAAGCGCCACGAGCGCGCGGCACATGTCGACGACGTAGTCCTCCGTTAGCACATCGACGCCGAAGCGCCGGGCGGGCTCAATCACGGCCTCGGCGATCTCTCTCGCGAGTTGCTGCGCCTCCTCCGAGCCCGGGCCCTTCATCGTCACCATTCGGGTCCCGTTGTGCTCGCTCTGGACGCGAGTGATAGATGAGCGGTTCAGCAGGTTCAGCCAAGCCCAGTAAAGCGCATCGGTGCCGAGGTTGAGCCTGTCGAAGTTCGGGATAATGGAGGCAAAAGCCTCAGTGATCTTTCTGGCGGAATCTTCCCCGCGCGGCGCCGCGGCGCTAACGGTCTCCCTCGCGTGCTGCTCGATCTCAGTCATCGCTCCGTCGTCCTGGAGAAGCCACTCGACCCGGACGCCAAGCACGACCGCGAGAGCCTCCACGACCTCACGCCTCGGCTCAAGTGGTGCTTGGCCGTTCACATAACTCCAGATGGACCCATAGCTCGTACCTCGGGCGTCGGTTCGCTGGTGCACAGCCGCTTGGAGCGCCTTTACGTCTGACAGATTGTGCCCCAGTGCCCGGCCGTCATCCAGCGCCCGCCGCAAACGCTCACCAAAACCCCGCGGGTCGAATGCGCCCATTGTGTCACTCCTTGATACGATGTCAGTTTGGCGACTGATACGCTGTCGGTTTATGATACGTCAGTTGTACGGACCGATGCAAGGAGGTTGTGCATGGCTCTCTGTGATGGGCGGCTGGAGATACGGCTACCGCGGCTGATGCGTGCGCAGGCGGATGCGCAGGCGGCAGTGCGGGGTTGGACGACGGCCGCGTACATCCGCGACGCGATCCGCCGCGCGCTAGAAAAAGACGTTCATCCGCGGCCAAGGCGTCAGGATGTCCGCGGCTGAACTCGCCATGGCTTGGCGCGAGCGAGCGGGCCTGCTCGAGCGCCACGGTGCCGTCGAGGCCGCCGCGACCTGCCGCGAGCTGGCGGCCGAGTTGACCGACGCGCTCAAGGAGGTGGCTGACGAGCTCCTCACGCTCACCGAGGCCGCCACGGAATCGGGTTACTCGCCGCGGCGGCTGCGTGAGTTGATCGCGGAAGGCGCGATCCCCCAAGCCGGTCGGAAAGGTGCTCCTCGGATTCGGCGCGGCTCGCTGCCACGGAAGGCTACCACGTCGCCCGATGCCGCGGAGGCCGCCAGCCGGGTGCTGCGTCGGATGCGAGCATGAGCGGGCGCAGGCCGTTCGACGAAGCGGAGGCGTCCCGCAGAACCCCGGACGCGACACCCTGGCTCGAGTTGCTGGCCCGCCATGTCGAGCGTCTGCCCGCCGATGTCCGCCGCGGCGGTGTCGTGATCGTCGAGGTCCGTCACGATGACGACTGTCGGCACTGGAACGGCGAGGCCTGCGACTGCGATGTCGAGATCGTATCGAGGCGGGCCGGATGATGGACGACCCGGTAGGGCGCGTCCTCGCGCTGGCGAAAAACGTCAAACAGCACACACCGCCGGGCAAGCCCAAATACTGGACCGCCTGCTGTCCTGCACACGACGACGAAAAGGCATCCCTCAGCATCACACGAGGCCGGGACGGCCGAGCGCTCCTGAAGTGTCACACCGGGTGCGAGTACCTGGACATCATGGCCGGGCTCGGCCTGGGTGCCGTCGATGGATTCGCCGATGCTCCACAAGATCGCACGAACGGCGGCCACCCCTCCGGCCGCGGTGACATCATCGCCGAGTACGACTACGTCGATGCCGGCGGCGAGCTGGTCTATCAGGTCGTCCGCCTCGAACCGAAGGACTTTCGCGCTCGTCGCCCGAACGGCAACGGGGGCTGGGTGTGGGAGCGCGCAGCCGTGAAACTGCTGTATCGGTTACCGGACGTCGTTGATGCCGTCGAGGCCGGACGCACGGTCTACGCCGTCGAGGGCGAGAAGGCCGTTGACCGACTGCGGGACTGCGGCTTGACGGCAACCTGCAACCCGTTCGGCGCCGGCAAGTTCGGCGCGGTCGACGTGGAGCCGCTACGTGGCGCGATCGTGTGTGTTATCCCCGACGCCGACGCGAAAGGTCGGGATCACGCGCAGGACGTTGCCGGGCGCCTGGAGGGTGTGGCGGCCGAGATCCGGATCCTCGATCTGCCGGACCGACCAGAGAAGGCCGGCGCCGACGACTGGCTCAACTCTGGTCACACGGTCGAGGAACTGACCGAACTCGCGTTCTACGCGCCAATCTGGGATCCGACCACGGGCGCCGCCGAAAACAGCAACGGCACCGATGCTGATTCGTCGCCTCCGGCGTTCGCGACACTCGCGGAGCTGCTAGAGAACCCCGACCTGTTGAAGCCGCCCGAGGTGGTCGTGCCGCGGTTGGGCTACCGTGGTCGAGCGGTGTTGCTGGCAGCCGACGCGAAAGACGGAAAGACCACGCTCGCCGCGATCGCGGGAAAGGCGCTCACGCGCCGCGAGCGGTTCCTCGGTGAGAAGGTCGGAGGGCGGAACGGCCGGCTCGTGTGGGCTGGCGTCGAGGAAGCGATCGGCGACGCGGTTCGACGGTTCCGCGAACTGGGCGCCGATCCCGATCGCGTCCAGGTGCTCGTGCTCGCATCGGCGGACCTGATGACCCAGGTCGAAGAGCTGCTCACCCGCTGGCCGGCCGACCTTGTCGTCTTCGACTCCCTGATAGAGATCGCACGGCTCACGCTGGGGAAGTCACCCGAGGACGGCGACAACTCCGGATGGGCCGATGTCGTGCGTCCGATGGTGGCGCTCGCCCGAAAGCACGATGTCGCCGTCCTGATCCTGCATCACGTTCGGCGTTCTGATGGCCAGTACCGCGGCGCCGGTGAGATCGCGGCCGCCGTCGACGCAATCCTTGAGATGTCGAAGCCCGCGAAGGACGCGCCCGACCAGACGCTCCGGAAGATCACGGGGCGCGGGCGCTGGACCGTCGAACCGTTCGCCGTCCGGTTCACCGACGATGGCCAGTACGAGCTTGCGGCCGGGACCGAGCTTTCCCTCGATACCCGCGTCCTCATGTGGGTCGAGGCCAACCCGGGCAGCTCCAAGACCGCCATCCGGAAGGGTGTCACAGGCCGGGCCCGATCGGTCGATGAGGCACTCGATCGACTCGTTTCGGCTGGCGCACTGGAGCACACCCGGAACGGATATCATGCGGCAGAAAACGCCGAAATGGAGATGGTCGGATGAGGGCCCGCAGACCCCTGTCCCGACCCCCTGTCCCGGTCTGTTACAATCGGTCGCGAAAAGGCTGTCCCGCAGACCCTGTCCGCATCATGTCCCACAACAACTTACGGCATCGCTCGCCCTGCACCTGTCCCGAGGGGGTGTCTAAAAGGACACCCCCGGGACGGGAGGGCCCAACCTGGCAGGCCTATGAACAACCCTACTTCTCACGTCCTCGAACCTGTCCGACAACCCCGAGCCGTGGTCGATGCGAGTGACCCGAGATCGTCATTGCACACCTACCAGAGAGGCCCAGCATGACTGACTTCACGCCAGACGAGATCGAGGCAATCGCCGGTGGCCGTACGATGAGCCCGGCCCGCGTTGCGGCGCTTGGTCTCTACGCCCGCAAGAGAACATTGATCGCCAAGGTCCGCACTGCCGAGACGTTGCTCGCGAGTGCCGACGACCAGCTCAATGCCGCCGCGGCGCTGGCAACCCATCCCGCCACCCGCGAGCACATCGAGGCCGCAAGGGCGGACCTGGCCGCAGTGATCGGCCGGCTTCGCGCCCGGGTTCACCGACTCGAACACCCACGGGGGACGGTGTGACATGACGACACGCTCGGGTTTGGCGAGGCTGGCGAATCGGATCGCGAGTCTGAGCAATGGCACTGAGCCGGCGCCGTCGACCGAACGGGTGTGTGAGTGCTGGCCGCCACGGCCGGGCAGCGTCTACGGCGGGCGACGACAGTGCGTCCAGTGCGGGCTGCTCATGATGCAGCGGCCGGTGGCTACCGCTGAGAAATCGCCGTTCGTCGAGGCCGGGGTACCCCGGGACCGCCGAGGTGGAGTTTCTTAGCCAAATGGCAACAATTTCGATTGAGCGTAACAAAAACGCCGGCCAGACAAGAAAACGCCGTTCTTCTCGGCGGCACCCTCCCCGAAGACCGGTCGCCGCAAGGATGTACGCGCGGCGGTACCCCGTCCAGAAAAAATCTGAGGTCCTGGAAAACGATGACAAAACGAGCACCGAAAGCACCGAAACTGCCGGATCCGCCCGAAGGGTTGTCGCTGCTGGCTGGCGAGTTCTGGCGAGTCACCGTCGCCGAGTATGAGTTCGAGCCCCATCACCTGCGATTGCTCGACGGCGCGGCGAAGGCGTGGGATCGCGCCGAAGCGGCGCATGCCGAAGTCGAGGCCGCGGGGATGACATTCGTCGATCGGTTCGGCCAGCCGCGGGCACACCCTGCCGTCGACATCGAGCGGCATTATCGGACGCTCTTCGCATCGCTGATGCGGGAGCTGGGGCTTGACCGTGCGCCGGCCGGCGAGTCGAGGCCGCCGACGATTCCGGCGAACCATCGCCTTCGGGTGTCCTGATGGCGCGGCCTGGACGACGTGCGCCGGAGGCGCGGCTCAGGCTCGAACCGTGGATGATCCCGTGGGCGAGCGGCGACGAGCTGACGGCCGACGAACGGCCGGAACCCTATTTCGCCTCGCCGGTCCTGCTTCGCGCAGCGCTTGAGCACGTTCACGGCTGCACCTTCGCGGATTGGCTGCGCGCACGGCCGGGCCCGCTCCACGTCGGCGCCGTCATTCACCGCAACGGCATCGTCGCCCGGTTGTCCGAGGCTGATGTCGCCGTCATCGAGGCCGGCGGCGATCCATGGAGCCAGCGTTGAAAAACGCGGTTTCTCTTCGGGCGCTTACCTCCGGACCGCTTTGCCGGGAGGAAAGTGTTCTGTACGGGTTGGGGCTTTTGGGAATGCCCGATGTGTACGGCCGGCCTGTCCGCCGAATGCCGGATCTCTCGCTCGATATTGGGCCGTGCCTGCGCGCTGTCTGACCGCCGAGGAGGTGAGGCTCATCCTCGCCGAGTTCGGCGACGACGAACGCGAGATCATCGCCGGCTGGGGCCTTGAGCTAGGCCTCGACCCCGACGGGCCGCTCCGCGTCGCGCCTACGTTTTTCGAGCAGGTCGCCGCTATGCGCATCGTAACGCGACTCACCGGAGAAACGCCCGGGCTGTCGAGGGGCGAGGCTTGTCGCGGGGCGGCCGAGCTGCTTGGCAAGGAAGACGGCGACCAGGCGACACATCCGGGCGACAACCTGGCCCGCACGAATCGCCGATGGATCGCCCGCGAACGCTCGCGGACATGATGTCCTCTCACGTTCCGGCCACGCCGTTTAGCTTCCTGGCATGACGATAGTTACCAACCCGGAACAGGTCGATCCGACCGAGTCGCAACGCGCGCTCGCGATGGTGGCTACGGGCTTCGCGTGCGACAAGCACTTCGGCCGGATCCCGTGGCCGCGCATCAAGTTCTATGTGCCCGGGTTCTTCGGTGACGGCCGGTCGGGATTCTACCACATCCCGGAACGCACGGTGTGGCTCGATGCCGGCCTCGATGACGAGATGCTAGTCAGGACCGCGTTTCACGAAGTCGGTCACCATTACGAAGCCACGAAGCACTGGCTGTCGAGTGAGGGCTTCGTGTATGGCGAAGAGGCGAAGCTGATCAAGAAATGGAACGCGGAGCGGGCTCACCAGATGGCCATCGCCCGGGAGCTCGCCGACCGATGGAAGATGCGCACCTTCAACTACGATCGCGAGCGGCTGCGGAAGCAACTCGACGGGCCGCCGGCCGGCGAGCGTAAGTCAGGCAAAGGCCGCTGGAAGGAGCGCAACCGATGATCCCGAACCTGTTCCGCCGTGCCAAGCCGGAGCCGGCCATCGGGCCGTCCCCTGTCGTCGAACCGGACGCAGCAGAGTCGGATCCGCTTGCGCGCATCGAGGCCGAGGTCGAGGCTGCGACGGTTGCGCTGGAGTATGTGCTGGCCCGGTCCGCCGTTGCGAATGCGGCAATGTTCAAGGCTCGGGATCGGGCGGAGGCGAGTGGCTCATCGGAAGACCGAGATCGCTTCCTCGCCGCGAAGGAGGAGTTTTTCGGCGATGTGTGCAAGGCCGAGTCCCGTGCACGGGTCCGGCTGACGAGTCTGCGACTCGCACGCGACCAGATGCGTTACGGAAGTCGGGGCGTTCAGGGTGCCGCGTTTCGAGAGGGCGCGGACGGTGCCGTGTGAACCGTGACTGCCACCCTGGACGTTCCCTTCACATTCCGGGAGGGATGACATGGTACAGACTGACGGCCTGATCGATGCTCGCCTGATCCGCGGCGGTCGCGAGGAGCTGAGAGTCGAACTGTCCGACTACCGCGGTCACACGTACATCGGCCTTCGACGCTGGTACCAGGACGGCGACGAGTGGAAGCCGGGAAAAGGGCTGAGCGTAAGCGTCGACCAGATCCCGTTTCTGCGCCGCGCGATCGTCGAGGCCGAGCAACGCGCCATCGCGCTCGGTGCGCTCGACCCGGAAGCCTACGAGGCGATCAACGAGCCGGTACCGGCCGAAGTCTTCGAGGCTGCCGCATGACGCAGGTCGTTACCGTCTTCGTGTGTGTCTGCGGCTCGCGGCTCGCAATCGTCGGCGCCGCTGATGGGGCGCGTGCACACCGATGCGCCGCCTGCGGCACGAACTGGGCGTTCGTTCTCGGAAGTGGCGCGATTGTGGCGGCCTATCCGTTCGGTCCGCTGTCGCCCGACGCCGAGCGCCAGGTCGAGGAGAACGCGGCCGGCGAACTCGCGCGCCATTACTCGGATGATCCAACGCGGCGCGCGGCCTACCATACCGCGATCACCACACACATCCGGTACCCTCGACTGGCCCGGCTCCTCGAACTGCTGCCGGAACGACTGGCGCTCAAGATCGCCACGCGGTTCCTCCCTCGCACGGAGTAGATCGATGGCTGCCGGTATCGTTTATGTCGTCGCTCGCGCGGATATGAAGCAGTTCCGCCAGGAGATGAAGCGGGGCGCAGAACAGACCGGCGATCTCGCTGGCGTCGAGCTGATGAAGTCGCTGCGCACGTCCATGAATGCGCGCATCGGCAGTGCTCGCGAAGCCCTGACGCGCGGCCTGATCGACAAGAACGAGTTTCGCCGGTTGTCACAGGACGCGGCCAAGGAGTTCAACAAGGGTGTTCTCGCTGAACTGAAGCGGCTGCGCGCTGCCGGACAGCAGAACACCGCTGAGTTCCAGCAATTGCAACGGTCGCTCAAGAGTGTCGGCACGACAGGCCGGGCGGCTGGCCGTGAAGGCGCAGCAGGGATCAACCTGATGAGCAAGGCGGCCGGCCAGCTCAAGGTGCTGCTTGGCAGTCTGGCCGTGTTCTTTGGTGCTGCCGCCATCAGCAGATTCTTCCGTGCCAGCCTGAAGGAAGCGCAAGAGGCGACGCAAATCTGGGCGCTGCTCGACAACGCTGTCACCAACGCGGGCGAGTCCTACGCCGCCGTGCTGCCGCAGATCCGAGCGTCTGCCGCCGCGTTCCAGCGTTCGACTCGGTTCGGTGACGAAGATTTCGCGCGTGCCCTGACCGAAGTCCTCACGATCACGAACGACTACGCCCAGGCGCTGCGCAACATGGACGTTGTGCTCGACCTCGCCGCAGCCAAACACATCG
This sequence comes from Longimicrobiales bacterium, assembly GCA_035513345.1. Classification (GTDB taxonomy): domain Bacteria; phylum Gemmatimonadota; class Gemmatimonadetes; order Longimicrobiales; family RSA9; genus DATKCF01. The sequence goes on along the minus strand of DATKCF010000160.1, from coordinate 31,135 downwards.
ACCTCAAGACAGCCGCGCAGCTTGTTGGCCGCGCGCTGGTTGGCGATACCGGCACGCTCAAGCGATACGGCATCGTCGTCGCGGAAGGTGCCGATGCGGTCGAAGTCATGCGCGAGCGATTCAAGGGCGCGGCGGAAAAGGAAGGCAAGTCACTCGGCGCGCGCATCGTCCAGTTGACGAACTTTTGGGCGGATTTCAAAGAAGAGGTTGGCCGGGCTGTGTTCGAGACGGACGCCGCGACTGGCAGTATGGAAAGCCTCGTCGACGTGCTTCAGACCGCGACCGACTGGGTAGCCGCGAACCGTGAGGAGATCAACCAACTCGTTACGAAATTGGCGGAAGCCACTGTCGGTGTGGGTAAGCTGATCGTGAAGCTCGTCGAACTGTCGGAGCATTCGCCCGGCAAGTTGGGTGCGCGGATCCACGACGCACTGCGCGACATTCCCGGCGTCTTGTCGCCCGGTGCCACGTTCGCCCGCGGTGGCCTGGGCGTGCCGACGCCGCGACGTGATCGCACCGCCGAAGCCGCTACCGCCGCTGCTGATGTCGCCGCCATCGAGGAACTTACCGAGGCGGAAAAGAAGCGCGCCGAGGAACTGGCGAAGGCGCTGAAGGAGCAGGCCGACGCCGCGGGCCAGCTTTCGACCGCACTTGCACAGGTGCGAGCCGAGGCTGAGGCCACTGCCGCGATCGGGCTGGCTGATGGCGTCGAGATCCCGGACAGCGTCGTCGCGAGCCTGAAGGAGATCGTCGGGCTTGAACAGCAAATCAGCCGGCTCCGTGATCTGCGTGCGAAGGCCGGCGCGCAGGCCGACCCGTCTGCCGATGCTGACATTGCCAGCGAACAGGCGCGGCTCGACGCGCTGAAGGCGACAGTCGCGGAGACACTGGGCGACATCAAGACGCGACTGGCCGAGATCCCCGCCGTCGCCGTCACCATGGCGAACTCGATCGGCACGGCACTGGCCCAGATCGAGCCGCAAGTGACCTCGATCATCAACGAGATCGCGGCTGTAGAGGCTGCACAGGCCGAGCTACAGAAGGCGATACTGACCGGTGATGAGGCCCGCCAGCAAGCGGCCACCGCGTCATTGCGCGAGCGCGAAAACGAATTGCGACGCGCTGTCGCGTCCATGGTGACGGCACTGGAACGCGCGGGCGTGCCGGCCGAACTGCTGGACTCGCTGATCGCCGACATCAACAAGGGTCTGTCGTCAATCAACGTGAAGGTAGAGCCGGCTGCTGCCGCGATTGAGGACGGCTTCGCTGAAGCGGCGCGCTCTGCCGAACTACTGCTGCGCGGCCTGCTGTCCGTAGCGGACGCGATCGGTGGCATCAGCGACAGCACGCGTCAGGCCCTGACCGGCGCGATCGACCTCGTTGCCGGCCTCGGTCAGGTGCAAGCCGCGACAACTGCGCTGGGCAAACTGGGCGGCATTGGCGCAATCGCCGGCGCCGCGATCGGGATCGGATCGGCCCTGTTCGGCGGCGACGATCAGGAGCGCGAGGAACGCAAGACGCGCGAGGACAACCTGCGCCAGATCGTGCGCATGACCGATGACCTCGCCCGGCTGAATGATGTGATCGGCCCGCTCGTGTCCGCAGTCGAACAAGCCGAGCGTGCCCTTGCCGCGATTGCTGCCCGTGCCGGCATCACTGGCGTTGATGGCGTGGCCGGTGCGCGGTCGAGGCAAGCCGAACTACAGGCCGAGCGGGACCGCCTTCAAGCACGACGCGGCGGCGCCGGCCAGTTCGAGCGGACCGGGATCGACCTTCAGCTACAGGTCATCAACGAGCAACTGGCGATCCTGGACGACGCGCTCGGGGCGTTCAACGAGCAGGCCGAGCAGCTTGCGCAAAACTTCCGTGACAACCTCGCGCTGCGGACGCTCGAACTGACCGCGACCGATGATGTGATCGCCGCGAAGAAGCTGGAAATCGACCAGGCGCGGGAACTCAAGGACGTTCTGGCCGCGGTGGCTGCTGGTGTCCTGACCGACGCGGACGTTCAGGCGTTGCGCGACTTTCACCAGCTACAGAAGGACATCGCCGCCGAGCAGGCCGAGCAAGCGAAGCGTCATGCCATCGAGGACGCCGGCATCCGCAAACTAGAGGCGCAAGGTCTGACGCGCACGGCGGCTCTGCGCCGGCTGCTGATCGATCACGAGCGCCAACTCGCGGAGGCCCGCAAGCGTGGCGCCGATGCCGCTGAACTGGCGGCGCTCGCGGAGGCGCAACTCGCCGAGAAACGGGCGTTCGTCGAGAGCTTCATCAACGACATCGTTCGCAGCGCCGCCGAGCGTCGGGGCGACACGGACACCATCGTCGCGCTAGACCAGGCGAATGTGCTGAAGGCCTTCGCCGACGCGCAGACGGTGCTGGACGAACTGGCCGCGACCGGGGACATCACCGAGGACCAGTTCCTCCACATGAGCGGCATTCTGCGTGACGAACTCGGTCCGGCCATGCAGGCCGTCGCCGACGCGGCACAGGAAGCAGCGGCAGCGCTCAAGTCGAACATCGAACAAGGCATCGAGGACTTCACCGACCCGGACGGCGCACGGGCTCGCAGTGTCGGCCGGCAGGCTGACGAGTGGCGTGATGAGGCCCGGCGAGTCTACAGCGGCGACGAACTCGCGGAGGTGCTGAAGTCGATCGACAAGTGGGAAGGGCTGGCGTTGGCCGCGCTCGAAGATTCGGCCACTGAGTTGGGTAAGATCGCGCCGGCTGTGCAGGGCGCCAGCGAGGTCACGCGCCAGATCACGACCATCAGCGAAGCGACCGCGCAGGGCATGGTCGGCATCCTGCGCCAGCAACTCGCGCTGGACCGCGAGCGCAACACGCTGCTGAAGCAGATCACGGCGGGTAGCGGTCTAGCGGCCTCGACTGGCGGCTTCAGCCCGCAGCAGCAGGCCGGGTTCCGAGGCCAGCCGGTGCCGACCGCCGCCGTACAAGCCGGGCCGACGACGTTGAACATGGGCGGGTTCACCCTCGACCTGGACATTGCGAACCGGTCCGGGCCAATCCTGAACGCGCAACATCTGATCGCGCTACTGAAGCGGCCGGAAGTGATGGCGCAGATCAACCAGCAACTCGCGCGCTCGTTCGGCGCGGACGAACGCAGGGCCGGCCTCGCCCGCCGGAACTGATGATGCCGGCATTGGGCTTCGAGGGCCGACCCGGGCCGCCCTCATTTCAGCCGGCTTGCGGAACCGCCGATCAATACGGTACGTATTACGCACGGCGCGGAGAATGATCCGGAGCGGATTACGCACAGCGCGCGGGCCCCCGACGGGCACTTGCGCTCGAAATTGGAGGATGCGCCGGCTCTCGACGCGGCGCGGGGAACAACTTGCCGCCCGGCAGTAATGGGCATGCCGGCGGCTGATTTTCCGCCGTTGTCACGAACGCGGCTAGGAAACGATGAGACACATCGACGTACCGGCAGGAAGCGCGATCCGCGACATACCGCAGGATCTCCAAGTCCTGCAACAGCGTCTCGGAAAACTGGGTGTGCAGGTCCTGCTGCCCACAGCCGGGCCATCGAACCCATTGCCGCCCGTTGAACAGGTCCGCGGGGCTCCGCTGAGTCAGACCATCATCGAGGCCCGCCGCCGGGCGTGACCTTCTACTACCTCGAATCGTCCGCGCTCGTAAAGGCGTACGTCCTCGAACCCGGCAGCGATCGCGTGCGTGAGATCATCGCCGCAGCGCGTGCCGAGCCTCCGGCCACTCGCGTGCTCGTATCCGTTGTTGCGTTCCCGGAGGTCGCTTCGGCCGTCTCGCGTCGCGCCCGGCCGCCCCAGTCGATCGACGCGACGACCGCTGACCGCCTGCTGGCCCGTCTGGACGCGGACTTCTTCGGTCCCGTGCGACCCTATGTCCTCGTCAACACGAACGAGTGGATTGCCCGTGACGCCGCTTCCCACACTCGCACCCACAAGCTGCGCGGCTACGATGCCGTTCACCTGGCCACGGCGCTCGCGTGCCGTCATTCCGCACCACTCGGGACCGACTTTGTGTTCGTCTCGGCAGACGACGACCTGATCGACGCGGCCAGTGCGGAAGGCTTCGTGGTAGAGGAGATCCCGACCGAGTGGCCCGAGATCCCGCGCGCCGACTGACTCGCCGCCACCCTCAAGCTGGCGTCACGAGGACGCAGTCTGCCGAATCCAGCCGCGACGACCGTCGGGCGAGCCTATTTCGCTCACGGGCTTCCTTGGATGCTACCAACTCGAGATCCCGGCTGCCCTGGTTGCGAAACGATGGGGCATTTCTGAGGTTTACACTGTAATCCTCATCTGGCCGACGCAGACCCACCATCGCAACGGCAGATGCGCGGCGAGCGGTGGCAGAAAACAACATCGACGCCGCGGTTATTTTCCGGCGACGGAACCGGCCGGTGGCGAGCGGTGGACGCGAAACGGGGCGACCCGCATGGTGCAGGCCGCCCCGAGGCGTTCGGACAGCAGGCGCGATTCTACGCGACTCTCTCCGGCGGCCGGCGCTCATCTTTCTCCCGGAGATGCGCGACCGTCAGTTCCCGGGTGAAGTCGATCGCGTCGTACGCGGCGCAGAGCAGAGCCTCCTGGTACCAGGAGAATGTCCAGGCGTCATCCTTCCAGAGTTTCAGGATCGGTTCGATATCGATGGCGTTCATCAGGGCCGCCAACCCGTGGAATACCGCGAGCCGGGACCGCCCGTCGCCGAGCAACGTCTCTGTCGCATTCATGCCGCCCGGAAAGTCGGTCGTGTCGAGATCCGGCGCGGCCCAACGGGAGTATGCCAGGAGCGCCTTGCAAGCCGCCTGCGCCTTCGCTGCGTCCTCCTCTGAGTCGGGCGTGCACTCGAATCCGTGCAGCGTCAGTTCCACGCACGTTGAGAGGGCCCGGGTCACGCGGTTGATGGCGTTCTCTCGGATGTGGTCCTGCCGGTCGGCCTCCTGGATCTGTGCGACGGTCCGTTTCGGGGCTGCTTTCGGGCTCATGCGGCACCGTCCTTTCCGGCGTCGTCCTCGCCGATGTTGTCGGCACACCAGTCCGGCATGGCTTTCTCAAAGGCACGGCGCCAGTCGTCGATCACGCGCACGATCTCCCAGAACAGCAGGCTCTCACGATCGTCGACCTTGTCGGCGAGAAGCGCGACGATCCCGCCGTACGCCTCGTTGATGTGGGCCAGCGTTTCGCAGTCGGACAGCGCATGGAAGTCCTCGTCGCTTCGTTCCTGCCACGCCTTGTCGAACGTTGCCAGGCACTCCGGTCCCTGCTCACGAGCTGCGTCCCGAAGGTCGAACGCGCGCACAGCGAGGGCGTGGCCCTCGTGCCCGCATCCGTCCCGGACCCGCTCAGCTAGTGCCTCGACCGTGCGGAAGGCGCGAGCGCACACGGCGTACACGTCTTCTGCGGCCTGCGATACCTGTGGCCGTTCCTTCACTGCTGTCGTCATGGGCTCCTCTGTGGGTTGCCCGGGCCGCGCCGGCAGGGCATTTTCAGACGGCGGCCTTCGGGCTGTCATGTGAGGGCGTCGCGATTCTCCGGAGGGATGACCGACGCCCTTGCCTTGGCCCTGCGTGTAGGTAAGGATATTGACACGGCGCGGGGTTGTCAATACCTTTACCTACATGAAAATCGTGCACTTTATCACCGCGACGAACCGGCTGACTGCGAAAACGAGTCTCGCCGACCTGGCCCGCGAGATGGGCGTTTCGCAGAACGGCGTACTGCAAGCGCGACTGGATCCCGCAGCGGCGTCCTATCGTCGGCCGCCGGAGGGATGGCAGGCCGTGGTCGCACGCATGGCCCGCAAGCGGGCGGATGACTTGCTCAAGCTGGCGGATGCGCTCGAACCCTCGGAGGGATGACGATGAGCTTCGACCCCGAGTCGGTCGACTGGACAGATCCGGTCAACTACTTCCGCTGCCGCAACTGCGGAGAGGACAACCAGGCTCACATCGCGGTCGGCCCGCACGACTGGCTCGCTTGTCCCGACTGTGGCATCGCTTCGCCGTGGGGCTACAACCTCACGAGCGTCGGCAAGAATCAGACGGATGAGGACCGCGCCGCGGCGCTGGTTGAGCTGTCGAAATACCGGGTCGCGCCGGAGCACGAGAACGCGATGGTGGAAGGGACGCGATCGGTAGAGAAGATGGGTGGCCTCATCGCGCATCTGCTCGACGACCCCGACTTCCGCCGGCAGCTCGGCCTCGACGACCGGCCCGAACCGGAGGGGTGACGATGTTGCTCGTAGTCCGCTGCACACCGGCTGCCGACGAAACGGTTCACGAGTGCCAGACGCTTGAGGATGCACGGGCCTTCGTCGTGTCACATCTGGCAACGAATGGCCAGACGTTGAATTACGCGGCGTCACGCCGGCCGCCTCTCTGCGATGACGAGGTAGAGCGTTGGGTTGAAGGCGACTGGGAATACATCATCTGCCGCGCGCCGGCCGCTCGACCGGTCCTGCGAATCGTGGAGGATTGACGGTGGCGCGGCAGGTTGACAAGGCGCTCGAAGAGATGGACGCCCTCGCGTTTCGGTGGTTGAAGCTCGCCCGCAAGGTGCTGCGCTACGGCAACATTGACGACGTGGAAGAGCTTGAAGAGCGGCAGACGCAGATCGCGGAGTATGCGCTGATGGTGAGTGAGGGGCGGGCCGCGGACGCTGTACAGAAGCGGCATCGCCGGGAGATCGACCGCATCGTGGCCGAAGGCATTGCCCGCGGGGTCGACCCGGACCGCTTTCGCACACTCGACCCGGGGGGGTGACGGAATGCTCAAGTGGATGGACGGAATGGGCCGGATGCGCGGCGGACCGCCCCCGAACGCGGATCCGATCGTGTGGGCACTGAAGTGCGTTCTGCGCGCCAGCCTGCGCGCTAGCGGGGAGACCGGCAAGCTCACAAGTGCCGTCGATCTTACGAACGCATCGCGGATCATCTCCGACCGGCTCGGCATTTCCGATGAGGAGTGGGAGGCGATGGAAAACGAATTGCTGGAAGAAGTCGAAGCCGGACCGGAAGCAAACTGATGCCGCTCGACCCGGACCGATGGAAGCTGGACCCGGAGTACAACGACCTCGACCTGCATCACATCACGTTCACCTGTCGGGATTGCGGCGCACACACCCACATCCCGCGCCGTCGCAACTATGAAGTCACGCGAGCGGCGCGGGCGATGATGTGGTGTTCATGCGTCGCCGAACCGAACACGGCCGAATGGCGGAAGCGGCAAGTCAGGCTGGCCGGCGGACCGGATTGGGAGGGTTGACACACGGGTACCTTGACAGATACACGGGTATTGCACTACACTACGGGTGTAGCAAGCTCGCGAACCCGTGTAAATCCTGTCAGGGAGGAAGCAAATGGACATCACCGTGTACCTGCCCGATGAGCTTGGCCTCTGGGCAAAGAGTGCAGATGTGAACCTGTCGCGGACGCTGAGGGATGCCGTCGAGGCACTCAAGGTTCGAGCGGAGACGCTGAGTGAGGCGGCCGAGATCCGCCTCCAACTGATCGACGGGGACGGCCGCAAGTTCGCCGGCCGCTTCACCGGCACGCTGATCGCCGAAGGACGGGATTCGGCCGCCTACCTCACCGACGATGATCGCGTTCTCGTGCACGACTGGAAGAACGACAGCATCATCGAGATCGAGGACGCAGAGGAAGAGCTGCGGGAATGGCTCCCCCAGGACGGCTACATCGAGGCCTGCGCGAGCCTCGGGCTGGAACCGGTCATCGACCTGTAAAACCACGCACTCGAACCGGAGGGGTGACACAATGGCGACGAAAAAGAAGGCGAAGCCCTGGACGGTTGAAGCGCACGGGATCCGGGCCCGGCTGTACCGGCGCCAGCGGGGCGGCCCGGTGTACCTCGAACTGCGCGAGGACGGGGTGAAGGAGCGGCGCTCGCTCGGGCTGGCGGAGAAAGGCACGGCGGAGGACGCGGCGAGGGAAGTGCTACGCGAGATCGCAGAGGAACGGCTGCTCGGCCGGCCGGGCGGTCCCGCGATCACGTTCGGCGTACTGGCGCAGCGTTACCTGCGCGACGCCGTGGTCCGGCCGGAGCGGCGCACGTACCTCACGCGGACGCTCGGCCTCTGGACGCGACACCTGGAGCCCGGCGGCCGGCCGTTCGAGGTCGACAGCCTGACCCGCAGCCGCGTCGAACAGTACGTGCAAGCGCGCCGCGACGGGCGGCTGCGGACCGACGATCACCGCTCGAACGATGACGGCGTCCAGGACGGCACCATCAGGAACGAGTGTCGTGCGCTGGTCACGGTGCTGTTGTTCGGCGTCGAGGAACGGCTCCTCGACCGGATGCCGTTGACCCGGCGGGCGCGCGAAGCGTTCCCAACGGAGTCGAACCCGAGACGGTCCGTCGCCAGCCCGGGGCGTGTGCAGCGGCTGATGGGCGTGGCCGACACCGTCGACCCGTCCGGCCAGTTGCGCGCACTGATCGCGATCGCGTGGCACACGGGCCGGCGCATCGGCGCAATCCGGCATCTGCGGGTGTCGGACCTCTGCCGCGGCGCCGACCAGGTACGGGGCGGGCTCGGCCGTGTGGGGAAAGATGAGAGCTGGGCGGAGGCATGGTCGGACGCGATCGTATGGCGGCCGGAGCACGACAAGGGCGGGTTCAGCTCCGTGTCGCCGATGTCGAAGTCACTGCGTGCCGAGATGGACCGCTACGCTGCACGGACTGCAACGATCGGTGAGGGGTGGCTGTTCGAGTACGCTGGCCGGCCGGGCAAGCCGATCGGTCAGAACGCCGTCGACTGGCTGCTGCGGAAGGCCGAAACGGCGGCCGGGCTCGATCACCCCGCGCGCTCGGGCTGGCACTCGTTCCGGCGCGGCTGGGCGACGCTGCGCAAGGCGATGCCGCTCGCGGACGTGAAAGAGGCCGGCGGCTGGCGCGACGTGAAGGCGCTCGAGCAGGCCTACAGTCAGGCGGACCCGGTCACAACCCAGAGCGTCGTTGAGGCGTCCTGACTGTGTCCGCAGTGTGTCCGCGAAGGCGGCGAAACATGGCGATGGAGCGGATGCGATGTGGCGGAAGGTCGGCCGGTTGCGCTATGTCAGCGGCGAGGTCCGCCGCCTGGGTTACGTAAAGTCACGTCCTGCCGGAACTTCTGATACGCCTTCTCCGAGATCTCACCCTTCTGGTACAGCTCGTCGAGAACTTCCTGCGCCTGGCGGTTGAAGTCGCCCTGTTTCTGAGCGCCCCGCCGGGCGAACAGCCAGAAAACAAAGAGGATGATGATGTACTCGGTGTAGGGCCCGAGGTAGGTGACCAGGCGAGTCAGCAGATCGCCGAAGTCGAGGGGCGGCAACGGATCGGTGGCCTGGAGCAGAAGGCCGAGCAACCCTGCGCCCGGAATCATGCTCAGGATGCCGCCGGCCGGCCGTCGATAACCGCCGCGCGGACGGCTTCGGGCCGGAAACAGAGATCGTGGCCGCGGTCATCCTCGAACCAGATGGGGCGGCCGCGGCGGATCTTGAACAGGATCAGTCGCTGCAGGTCGAGAGGCGACGACTTCCACCTGGCGCGGAACGCGATATCACCCTCGTCCGTCTCGAGTCGCACGAGAACGGTCGGAATGAGGCGCCGCAACGGTACACTGGCAAAATAGACCATGATCGGACAACGCTAAGGGTGGCAACGGGATTCGGCAACGGTTGATCTCACACGCGCTTCTCCCTCCAGAGCCGGTCGAGCGCTGTCGTCCTCGACCGAATACGGTCGGTCCAGTCCGTCAGCGCGTAAATGCCCGTGCCGGGAATGCCCGGCCTCTCACGCGGCGGTGTCCAGCCGAGATGACGACGCACCGTCGATCGCAGCGCATCGAGCGCCCCGACCATCCGCGCATGGAATACAGTATCGACACCTGCGTGCGGACTCATGTTCTGGGCGCTGGGATGGGTAAGCCAGAGGGCGACGGGATCGGGATCGGTGCCCCATGCGCGATGCCAGGCCGCATCGAGGTCGTCGGCCGGCGGCCCGATCGAGCGGAGCGGTACTGCCAGGCCGCGAGACCACCCTGCTGTACGCAGCCTTGCCGGTCCGGTCAGCCTGAGGGGTACGGTTTCGATCCAGGCTGAGGCGACTACGCGGGCCGCCACATTGCCCAGTGCAACGATCAGCGAAGGCCCCGTGGCAATGATCGTGTCGCGCAGCAGGGCGATGCTGTCGGGATAGCCGCCCGCGGCGGCAAGGATCTCACGGATCGAAGGCTCGCCTCCACCGCTGGCGGGCAACTCGTTCAGCGCCGCTACGATGAACGTGTCATTGCGGGTGAGCCCCACCGAGCCAAGCATGACTTCGAGGTTCGCGCCGGCGATGTCGCCACCGAAGGGGATGCGCGTTCCGTGCGCACCCAGATCGCCCGTGCCGCGGCCGCCGGCGTTGCCGGGAGCGGCACCCACCCACAGCACATCGACGCGGCGCCACGGACCATTGCGGCGGCTCCAGACGATCGGTCGGTCCGCGATCCGGCCGGCGACCCTGCACGGCTCGTGGAGCCATTCGTCATGGTCGCAACCGTCGTGTCCGGAGTGCAGCTTGCGAAATATCCGACCGAACCTCGCCTGTTCGGTGGTTCGATTCACGGACCCTCCCACTCCGGGATCGTTGGTGTCCGGACCCGCACCACGCGGCGTCGGGAACTGCCCGCACGCGGGGCCGGTCCGCGGCCGGTATCTTACGGTCGACAGCCGGAGCCGCAATCGAATGTTTCTACGGGAGATGTGGCATGGGGAAGGATTCCGGGGACTATCGTCACCGATCTATCGCAGGCAAGCCGCTGAGGCCGGAGACCCTGATGATGGGATTCGGCTACGATCCGCGGTTGTCGGAGGGTGCGCTCAAGTGCCCAATCTTTCAGACTTCCACGTTCGTGTTCGAGACGGCCGAGGACGGAAAGGCGTTCTTCGAGATCGCGTACGGCCTGCGGCGCCAGGCGCCGAACGAGGATCCCGGCCTGATCTACTCGCGGATCAACAACCCCGATCTGCAGGTTCTCGAGGAGCGACTCTGCATATGGGACGACGCGGAATCGGCATTGGTCTTCTCGAGCGGCATGTCCGCCATCGCTACCACGATCCTGTCGTACGCGCGGCCCGGCGACGTCGTGCTGCACAGCGAACCGATCTACGGCGGTACCGACTTTCTGGTGAACCGGATCATGCCACAGTTCGGCGTGGCGCGCGCCAGTTTTCACGCAGGCAGTGACGAATCTCTGGTCACGGCACTGAAGGAGGGCGCGGCACGGGGCCCGGTGCGCATGATCTACATCGAAACGCCGGCGAATCCGACCAACGCGCTCGTCGATATCCGGCGGTGCGCGGATCTCGCGCTCGAACATGCCGGCGAGGATGGCCGGAGACCGATCGTCGTCGTCGACAATACGTTCCTCGGCCCCCTCTGGCAGAAGCCGCTCACCCATGGCGCCGACCTCGTGCTCTATTCCCTCACCAAGTACGTCGGCGGACACAGCGACCTGATTGCCGGTGCGTGCCTCGGCAGTGAAGCGATGATTGCGCCGGTCCGCGGCATGCGTACGATCTTCGGGACCATGGCCGACCCTTGGACTGGATGGCTCGTCATGCGCAGCCTCGAGACGCTCAAGCTCAGGATGACGTCCGGGATGAAGAACGCCCGTTACGTCGCCGAGTTCCTTGCGGACCATCCCCGGGTGAAGCGCGTACTGTATCTCGGACACCTGACGGACGACGATCCGCAGCACGAAGTGTTTCGAAGGCAGTGCGAGGCGGCGGGCTCGACGTTCGCGTTCGAGATCGATGGCGGCGAGGAAGAAGCGTTCCGCGTTCTGAACGCTCTACAGGTCGTGAAGCTGGCCGTGAGTCTCGGCGGCACCGAGTCGCTGGCCGAGCACCCGGCGTCCATGACACACTCCGACATCCTCCGGGAGGACCAGGAGGCAATGGGCATCACCCTCGGCATGATCCGGATCTCCATCGGCATCGAGCATCCGGAAGACATCATCGCGGATCTGGGCCAGGCGCTGGAAGCCGTCTGAGGGCCTCGAGGCAACCCGAACGGCCCGGCCGACGTCAAATACTGTCGAGGAGGTCGTCGATGGCGCGTGAGACGGCGTCGCTGGCCCGGCCCATCAGCAGGTTGTCGAGCATCTCGCGCGCATCGGATGCGACATCGGCGTGACGCCGGTTCTTTGCGGGCCGAATGACGTTTCCGAGCGGCATCAGCGCAAGGCGAGGTGCATGCGGGTCGGGCCCGTCGCCCGATTCGATCCCGGGCGGCGGTTGCGGGATGCTGCTCTTCCACGGTTCGTCAGGTTCCTCGTCATCGTCGGAACCTTCGGGCATCGGGAGGACGATACAGACGCGGCCATCGATGTTGCCGTCGTCGTCCTGCTTCGCGGCAAGAGCGAGCGTGACGGGACGGCTGAGCAACTGGCGCAGCGGCTCGACGGCGTTCGGTGGCACGGCGCTACGAGCAACGAGGTGCTCGCCCGAGTAGAACGCTATCGCGATGTGATCCTCGGGCACTCGATCGCTGTCAACCTGCCTCGCCTGTATGGAAACCAAGCTCGGATGTGTCACGACGATGAATGGGTCCATTCAGCTCCTCTGGCTGATACTTAGAGCCCGGACGGAGAGCGAGTGTTCCAAACCTGTGCGACCGGCGAGACCGAACGCGGGACCGGCAGCGGGAGCGGACCTGCGTCCCGGGATCGGGTCCTTGTTCGTTCCTCTGACGACGGAACGCCGGGCGGGTTGAAACCGGGGCGAGGCCGAATCGTACGGCCGATGTGACGAACGACGTACATCGTAGTAGCATGAGTGGTACGGCCTCCGCGGCGCGTATCCGGTCAGTCCTCCAGTGAGGCAGCGATGATCGTTCCAGCAAAGGCACTCGCAGGCGCCGCATTGCTCCTGTCGATCGTGGCTCCGGCAGGCGCTACGGCGTCGGACGGATCGGGTCCGGAGCCGGTGATCCGTGAGTCGGTGACCGCGGCCTGCGCCGTTGCCCAGGTTCCGGTCCAGGGCGACGCGGACAAGGACCGCACCAGGCGAGGCGTCCTCGGCTGGCTCTACAGATACACCCGAAACACCGATGTCGAGCGCGTCGGCGGCTCGCGGCTTCCCGGATTCCTGCGGTCGCCGCTCCTCGGGTCGCTGCCCGGTCGCCCGGATGACTGCGACGCCGGGCCCTCCCTCCACGGAGCCACAACGTGTGCCGTCGTGTCGCTCGATCCCGGCGCGGACCATGCTCGAACAGTGACCGTTCCGCTGCCGCAGATGGGGGTGACGACGCCGGCCGGCCTGGCGGACCGGATCCACGAAAAGCTCGCGATCGGCGAGTGGGTCAGCCTGCGGACGAACCGTCAGGAAACACTCCGCTTCGACCGTCGAAGCACCAGGTACGTGGAAGCGAAGGGCTGTCGGAAGGACGCCTGACGCCCGGACCGGAACCGGGGAACGAGCGGGACGAGTTGGACGAACCAGCAGGGAACGGCGCGGCGGCGATCGATCACCGCCGCGCCGTTCGTTGCCAGGGCAGGGTCCGCCGTCAGCTGACAGACGTCGCGCCGAGCCAGGTGGTCAGAAGCTCACCTTCGGGACCGATCGCTCGGCATCGTCCATCTCGAAGAACTCGCGCTCGGAGAAACCGAAGTTGCGCGCGATCAGGTTGGATGGGAACTGCATGACTTTCGTATTGAGGTCGCGGACGACCGCGTTGTAATAGCGGCGAGCGTTCTGGATCGCGTCCTCGATGGTCGAGAGCTGGGCCTGAAGCTGGCCGAAGTTCTCGGCAGCGCGCAGTTGTGGATAGCTCTCCGCTAACGCGAACAGGGACTTGAGCGTGCCTGTGAGTGCGTTCTCCGCGCTTGCGCGATCGGCGGGGCCCTGAGCGGACATCGCTCGCGAGCGGGCGTCGACGACCGCTTCAAGCGTGCCCTTCTCGTGGGTCGCGTATCCCTTGACCGTCTCGACCAGATTCGGCACGAGATCGTGGCGGCGCTTGAGCTGCACGTCGATGTCGGACCAGGCCGCGTCGGACTGGACCTTGAGCTTGACGAGCTGGTTGTAGAGCAACCAGACCGCGCCGACGATCGCGATCGCGACAAGAATCAGCCACATGGCATTCGCTCCTCTCGCTGTAGGAGACCGGGTCCCGGAGGCTGGCAGCCGCCGGGGTCATTGCCCCCGCTGTCGTGAAGTTGCGGGGCGCCCTCGCGTAGGACCATCGACGGACGCGATGGACAGCGCTTCATCAATAATACGATTCTGCTCGCGTTCGTGATCAGCCGCATGGCCTTCGGCGGGGCTGGCGCGCTCGGGCCGGCCGATGTAGCGGGGCGCGATATCGAGCTCTCGCCTTGCGGTCGACTCGACCCAGGACCATGCGCCCATGTTGCGCGGCTCCTCCTGAACCCAGACCAGCTCCACGTCACCGTAGCGATCGAGTAGAGTCTTCAGCTCCTCGCGCGGGAACGGGTACAGCTCCTCGACGCGAACGATTGCGACCATGTCGCGGGCTCGCCCCTCGGCAGCGTCCGCGCCGATCAGGTCGTAGCAGATCTTGCCGGTACACAGCGCGACACGTTTCACCGAATCCACATCGACGGTTCCGTCGTCAATGACCCGTTGGAAAGCGCCACTCGTGAACTCGTGAAGCGGACTCACCGCGGCCGGATGGCGCAACAGGCTCTTGGGTGTCATCACGATGAGCGGCCGGCGTACGGGATTGAGCGCCTGCCTGCGCAGGATGTGGAAGTATTGCGCGGGCGTGGTGCAGTTGGCCACGCGCATGTTGTCTTCCGCGCATGACTGCAGAAAGCGCTCGAGCCGGGCGCTCGAATGCTCCGGTCCCTGGCCTTCGAACGCGTGCGGCAGCAGCAGGACGAGGCGGGACAGCTGACCCCACTTCTCCCGACCGGCTACGAGGAACTGGTCGATGATGACCTGTGCGCTGTTCACGAAGTCGCCGAACTGCGCTTCCCAGAGCACGAGCGCACGCGGCGCCACGACGCTGTAGCCGTATTCGAACCCGACGACGGCCATCTCCGAAAGCGGGCTGTTGTAGATCTCGAACGGGACCCTCGCTCCTTCGATATGGCCGAGCGGAGTGTACTTCTCGCCTGTCTCGAAATCGTGCAGAACCAGATGGCGCTGGCTGAACGTGCCGCGCTCCGTGTCCTGACCCGACATGCGCACCGGGATGCCATCACGCAACAGGCTGGCGAACGCCAGCGCCTCGGCGTGCGCCCAGTCGAGCGAGCCGCCCGAATCCATCACGTTCGCGCGCTTGCCAAGCTGCCGGCCGAGCTTCGGATTGATCGTGAAACCGTCCGGCCACTCGTGAATGCGCCGGTCCAGCGCACGCAACGTCGCCTCGTCGACCGCCGTGTCCAGATCCTGAACCGGATGGTCGCCGGCAGCGGCGTCAGGATCGACCCTCAAATCCTCGCCGGCGCCATTCGCCCGAACCTGATCGCGAACGGCCTGCAGCCGGTCGATCGCGCGGTCCCACAGCGATGTCACGCCTTCCTCGTCGATCACGCGGTCGCGAACGAGACGATCGGCCCACAAACGCCGAACCGTCGGGTGTTCAGCGATCCTGCGGTACTCGATCGGCTGCGTGTACGCCGGCTCGTCGCCTTCATTGTGGCCGTATCGCCGGTATCCGATGAGATCGATCACGACGTCATCGTGGAACCGTTCACGGAACGCCATGGCCAGGCGGGTCACGGCGAGTGCGGCATCGGGATCGTCGGCGTTGACGTGGAACACGGGGACGTCGAAACCGCGGGCGAGGTCGCTGGCGTAATCGGCGGAACGGGCTTCACGTGGATCGGTCGTGAATCCGATCTGGTTGTTGGCGATGATGTGGAGCGTACCGCCGGTCCTGTATGCTGCAAGGCGAGCGAGGTTGAGCGTTTCGGCTACGACGCCCTGAGCGGAGAATGCGGCATCGCCGTGAATGAGGATCGGCAGGACGAGATTCTCGTTACGGGTGAGGAGGCGGACGGTTCGATCGGTCTGGCGAGCGCGTGCCATGCCTTCGACAATGGGATTGACGAACTCGAGGTGGCTCGGGTTCGGTGCGAGCAGGACGGTGAGCGGGTGACCCGAGCGTGTGGCGTAGGTGCCTTCGGCGCCCACGTGATACTTGACGTCACCCGTACCGGCCATACGAGCGTGGCGGCCTTCGAATTTTGCGATGAGTTCGGAGGCGGACAGGCCGAGCACGTGGGCGAGCACGTTGAGACGGCCGCGGTGCGCCATGCCGATGACGACTTCGGCGGCGCCGGTGGCGGCCGCGCGTTCGATGGCAAGATCGAGCATTGGCACCATCATGTCGGTGCCTTCGATCGAGAAGCGCTTGGCGCCGAGGTAAGCGCGGTGCAGGAACTGCTCGAGCGCCTCGACGTCGGTGAGTCGTTCGAGAAGCCTGCGTCGTTCGGCATCGGCGAGCGGCTGGCGGTGCGAGCCGGTCTCGATGCGGTCGCGCAGCCACTCACGCTTCTCGGGATCCTCGAGGTACTCGAACTCGTAGCCGATCGAGCCGGTGTAGGTGTGGCGCAGCCATGAAACGACATCACCGATGGTCTGGCCAAAGGTTTCGAGGTCGACCATGGATGCGGGAACATCGGCCAGCTCCTCGCCGCTGATGCCGTGAAACACGGGATCGAGCTGCGGGTGTCCGGGTGGCGCCGAACCGAGCGGGTCGAGGCGAGCCGCCCGATGACCGTGCAGGCGGTACGCATCAACGAGCTCGCCGGCGGCACGCGCGGCGCGAAGGAAAGCGCTCGACGGCGTTCCGGTCGCGGCGGCAGGCGCTCCGATCAGGCCGCCGTGGGCGGAGTCCCGTTCGAAGAGCGCTCGCCATTCGGGCTCGACGGCGGCCGGGTTCTGGAGCCAGGCGTCATATGCGGCCTGAACGTAGGCCGCGTTGTATGTGTCGAAGAGCAGCTTGTGTTCCATGTGAACCGTTCCGAATGACCAGCGGTTGAGTAGTGCCCGCCGCGCGGGCCCGGGTCCAGGTCTGGCGCGAGGTGAGCGACGCATGATGATAGCCCCCGAGCAAGGGGCCCGTTCCGGTAGCATGCGGGGATCGCGCGGCGAGCGGTTGGCGGTTGGCGCCGCTGCGGTGGCGCGGCTATCGTTGGCGTCGGACGGGAACGGAGAAGCGGGCGGGCATGGCGAAGCAGGATGACACCCCACTGATGCAGCAGTGGCGCGAGGCAAAGTCGCGCCATCCGGACGCGCTGGTTTTCTTCCGCGTCGGCGATTTCTATGAGATGTTCAACGAGGACGCCGTCGAAGGCGCGAAGCTGCTCGGCCTTACGCTGACGTCGCGCAACAACGGCGGCGCGTCGGATGTTCCTCTGGCGGGTGTGCCCGCGAGGGCGAGGGACGAGTACCTGGAACGGCTGCTCCGGCTCGGTCGCCGCGTCGCCGTGTGCGAGCAGGTGGAGGATCCGGCGACCGCGAAGGGACTGGTTCGGCGTGAGGTCGTCGAGACGGTTACGCCAGGCGCCGTCATGAACGACGGTCTGCTTGCCGCGCGGCGCAACAACTGGCTGGTGGCGCTGACACGGGCGGACAGGGGTGACTACGCGCTGGCCGCCGCGGACGTGTCGACGGGCGAGATCCACCTGGCGGGCGTGACGGCGGACGAGATCGAATCGGAACTCGGCGCGCTCGAGCCCTCCGAACTGCTTCTGCCGAAGTCGCTCGAAGGCGAGAGTGTCGCCGGCGCGGACCGTGCCATTCGAACATACCGGCCCGACTGGATCTTCGATGCGGCGGCCGGCGAGGAGGAGTCGAAGCGTGCGTGGGGGGTTCAGACGGTAGCCGGCTTCGGGTTCGAGGAAGGCGACACGCCGCTGCTCGGCGTACTGGGCGGAATCCTCAACTATCTCGGCGAGGTTCAGCCATCGTCGCGGGCGTCACTGCGGCCGCCGCGTATCCGGCGCCGCGACGGTGCGATGGTGCTGGACGAGATGACACGGCGGAACCTCGAGCTGGTCGACACACTCCGGCCGGACCGCCGCGATGGCGCACCGGCCACGCTGCTCGACGTGATCGATGATACGATGACGCCGATGGGAAGCCGGCTGCTTCGGCGTTGGCTGCTGCGGCCGCTCGTCGATGCCGGCTCGATCTGGGCCCGCCAATCCGCAGTCGCCGAACTGGTCGATGATGCGCCCCGGCGGCGGGACCTGCGTGCCGCGCTACGCGATGTGCGTGACCTCGAGCGCCTCGGCGCGAAGGTCGGCGCCGGCCGGATCGGGCCACGCGAGCTGGCGGCGCTCGGCCGGTCGATCGCGTTGCTGCCGGACGTCCGTGACGCCGCCGGCGAACTCGGCGCCGAACGGATCGCGGACGTCGTGTCGTCGCTCGACCTGCTCGACGATGTGCGGACGCGCATCGAGTCGGCCTTGACCGACGAGCCACCCGCCGTGCTGGGCGAGGGCGGCGTGATCCGCGATGGCTACGACGAGGAACTGGACGCGTTGCGGTCAACGCGCGACGGTGCGCAGGACGCGATCGCGGCGTTCCAGGCCGGTGAACGGACCCGGACCGGCATCACATCACTGAAGGTCGGCTACAACAAGGTGTTCGGCTACTACATCGAGGTGACGCGGCCGAACCTGGAGCGCGTGCCGTCCGAGTACGAACGCCGCCAGACGATATCGAACGCCGAACGTTTCGTGACGCCCGATCTCAAGGAATGGGAGTCGCGGATCCTGAATGCGGAGGAACGAATCGGCACGCTGGAGACACGGCTGTTCGCCGAACTGAGGGCTGGTCTCGCACGGGAAGTGCCACGCATCCAGGGGAGTGCCGACGCGGTGTCCGAGCTGGATGTGCTGGCCGGGATGGCACAGACGGCGGAACGGCGAGGCTACGCGCGGCCGGAAGTACACACGGGCTATCGTCTCGAGATCACGGCGGGCCGCCACCCTGTCGTCGAGACCATGATGCCACGCGAGAGGTTCATCCCGAACGATATCGTGCTCGATGAAGACGGCCACATCGTGATCCTGACGGGTCCGAACATGGCCGGCAAATCGACGCTGCTTCGACAGGTCGGCCTGATCCAGCTGATGGCGCAGATGGGTTCGTTCGTGCCGGCCGGGTCCGCGATGCTGCCGCTGTGCGACCGCATCTTCACGCGGGTCGGCGCGTCAGACAACCTGGTTCGCGGGCAATCGACGTTCATGGTCGAGATGCAGGAGACGGCCGCGATCCTGAACGGTGCGACGTCGCATTCATTGGTGTTGCTCGACGAGATCGGCCGGGGCACGGCGACATGGGACGGCGTCAGCATTGCGTGGGCGGTCACCGAACACCTGCACGAAACGATCGGCGTGAAGACCATCTTCGCCACGCACTACCACGAACTGACGCAACTGGCCGACCTGCTACCCGCTCTCATCAACCTGAATGTCGCGGTCCGCGAGGTCGGCAACGACATCGTGTTCCTGCACCAGCTCCGGCCGGGCGGCGCGGACCGGTCGTACGGCATCGAGGTTGGCCGTCTGGCCGGCCTTCCAGAGGGCGTGGTCGAGCGGGCGAGGGAGATTCTGTACGAGCTGGAGGGGGCACACTCGGGCGGCGGCGAGGGTCTGGGCAGGTCGGGATTGCGGCGGCCGGCGAGCACGGCAAAGCCCGACCAGCTCTCGCTGTTCCGGGCTCCGGATCATCCCGCACTGGTCGCACTGCGCGGGCTCGATCCGGAAACGTTGACGCCTCTTGAAGCGCTGAACGTGCTGTCCCGGCTGCACGCTCGCGCCCGCGGCGAAACAGGGACCGATCTTTGAGGCGGCCGCGGTCCGCGGTATGTTGACCCCATGAATCGTATGCAAATGAGTGGATGCGCCGCTGTGGCGGCCGGCCTGCTCGTGGCGGTAGCGGGCTGCGGTCCGGACGGGCCGGTCGAACTGCCGCGCGTGTTGCCCGGACCGTCGCCCGTGGAGTACCCGGTCGAGCTGTGGGACCTCGGTCTGGAAGGCGAGACGACGATCATGGTGCTCGTGAACCCGACCGGCGGTGTCGACAGCGTATTCGTTGACAGATCGAGCGGATTCGAGGACTTCGACTCGGCCGCGGTGCGGGGCGGCCGCGCGATGCGGTTCAGTCCGGGTCGCCGCGGCGACGACCGCGTCAGCGTGTGGGTGAGAGTGCCGGTCCGATTCCAGAAAGGCGACCCCGAGGGGAGCGGCGACGCTCCGACACCAGGATCCTGAACGGAGACGCATGAGCCAGACGCGCAACCGTAAGCCGTACACGCATGTGATGGAGACGATCGGGTGGACGCCCATGATTCGTCTGAACCGGGTGGTGGATGAGGCACGCACGCCGGTCCTTGGCAAGGCCGAGTTCTTCAATCCGGGCGGGTCGCTCAAGGATCGGATCGGTCTGGCGATCATCGAAGCGGCGGAGCGGGAGGGCCGGCTCCGACCGGGCGGCACGATCGTCGAGGGCACCAGCGGGAATACGGGCATCGGCCTTGCGATCGCGGCGGCGACCCGAGGCTACCGCTGTGTGTTCACCATGCCGGACAAGATGAGCCAGGAAAAGGTCCGGCTGTTGAAGGCGTTCGGTGGCGAGGTCATCATCACGCCGACGGCTGTGGCTCCCGATCACCCCGACAACTACGTGCAGACGGCCAGGCGCATCGTGGAGGAAACGCCGGGCGCAATCCTTGCCAACCAGTTCTACAATCAGGAGAACCCGCGCGCGCACTACGACACGACCGGGCCGGAGATCTGGGAGCAGACGGAAGGAAGGGTCACACACTTCGTCGCTTCGGCCGGGACAGGCGGCACACTGACGGGCGTGGGCCGGTTCCTGAAGGAGAAGAACCCGGTGATCCGGATCATCGCGGGCGATCCGGTCGGCTCGATCTACGGCGAGTACCACGAATCGCACACGAAGGGCGAAGGGCATCCGTACAAGGTGGAAGGCATCGGTGGCGACAAGATTCCCGATACGCTGGATTTCGACGTGATCGATGAGTTCCATTCGATCAGCGACCGCGATGCATTCCGTTACGCGAGGCGGCTGACGCGTGAGGAAGGGCTGTTCGTGGGCGGATCATCCGGTCTCAACGTTGCGCTCGCGGTGCGAACGGCGAAGGAGGTCGACGATCCGGACGCGCTCATCGTGACGATCCTCGGCGACACAGGCGAACGGTATCTCTCGAAGCTGTACAACGACGAGTGGCTGCGCGAGAACCGCCTGCTCGATCCGGAGCGGCTGACAGCGGGCGACATGGCGGCGCGCAAGGACGGGTCGGCCAAACTGGTGTCCGTCTCGCCGGATGCAACGACGCGCGAGGCACTTGGCCTGATCACATCGCATGACATCTCGCAGCTGCCGGTCTGCGTGGGCGATGAGTGCGTGGGCTCGCTCAGCGAGTCGAGCCTGATGGTCCGCGTGATCGAGGACCCGACGATCCTGGAACGGCCGGTCCGCGAGTTCATGGATGACGCGTTGCCGTGCATCGACGCGGGTGTTTCGCTGACCGGTGTCGGCCGGCTGCTGTCGCGCCAGACGCCGGCTGTCCTGGTGCGTGAGGGTGGCCGGCTCGCCGGCATCGTCACACGCTACGATGTTGTCCGCTACCTCACGGCATGAGAATGCGAGTTGCCGTCCTGTTCGGAGGCACGAGCGCGGAACGCGACGTCTCGATCGCGAGTGGCGCGCAGGTCGTTGCCGCGCTCCGGTCCGCCGGCCATGACGTCGTCGCCATCGATCCGGCGGTCGGGCTGATCGCGCGGGACCGCGAATCGGACGCGCTTCGGCAGGGCGTGGCGCCGGTGCCGCCCGATGAGGATGTGCTGGGCGACATGCGGCACGTCGACCTCGTCGGGCTGTTCCGTGACAGCGAGGCGCAGGACGTGGATGTGATCTTCATCGCGATGCACGGATCGTTCGGCGAGGACGGCACGCTGCAGGCGCTGCTCGACACGACCGCCATTCCGTACACGGGTAGCGGCCTGATCGGCAGCGCGATGGCGATGGACAAGGACATCGCGAAGCGGCTGTTCAGGGACGTTGGCGTGCCGACGCCCGAGTGGCTGATGGCGCCCGTGTCGGAGGACGCGGTCGCGACCTCGCTCGGGTTTCCCGCGGTCGTGAAGCCGAGCAAGCAGGGCTCGACGGTCGGGCTGTCCATCGTGCGCTCACCTGACGCGCTCGAAGCGGCCATCGAGGAGGCCGGTCGTTTCGATGACGAAGTCATGATCGAGCGATTCATACCGGGCCGCGAACTGACGGTGCCCGTGCTCGGCCACGAAGCACTGCCCGTCGGTGAGATCGTCTCGAAGCACGAGATCTTCGACTACGAGTGCAAGTACCAGCCGGGTATGGCCGAAGAGATATTCCCCGCGGACCTCGATCCGGCGATCGCGCGGGAAGCGCAGCGGTTGGCGCTCATCGGACACCGCGCGCTCAAGCTGCGCGGATACAGCAGAATCGACTTCCGGCTCGAAGCCGATGGCCGGCTGTGGTGCCTCGAGGCAAACACGTTGCCGGGCATGACGTCGGCCAGCCTGTTTCCCAAGGGCGCGGAAGCGGCCGGCCTGGGATTCGTGGACGTGTGCGAACGGATATGCCGGCTGGCGTTGCAGGAACATGGCGGTCGGCGCCGGGTTGAATAGCCGATCGATACCCGAGAACGAGCCTCATGGCCTACCGCAGCGGACTCTCATTAGGATATGGCCTGACCCCCTGGGTCCAGCGTCTGCTGATCGCGAACACCCTCGTGTTCCTTGTCACGTACATTGAACCGGGCCTCATTCGCTACATGGCGTTCATGCCCGCGGGCATGCTGCTTCAGCCGTGGACGATCATCACGTACATGTTCGCTCACGGCGGCTTCATGCACCTGCTGTTCAACATGCTCGGCCTGTTCTTCTTCGGACCGCCGCTCGAAGCGAAATGGGGCTCGAAGGCGTTTCTGAAGTACTACTTCATCTGCGGCATGGGCGGGGCGGTGCTGTCGCTGCTCCAGCCGATGAGCCCGATCATTGGCGCGTCAGCGGCGGTTTTCGGCGTGATGCTCGCATTCGCAATGAACTGGCCCGATACGCCGATCTACCTGATGGGCATCTTCCCGGTGCCGGCCAAGATTCTGGTCGGCCTGCTGGCCATCTTCTCGCTGTTCTCTGCGTTCGGCGGGAGGGCGGACGGTGTAGCGCACTTCGCGCACCTCGGCGGCTTTGCGGCCGGGTTCGCGTGGCTGAAATGGGAAGCCTACCGCGGGCCGAAGGGCATGCGGAAGTTCAACAGGATGATGAACCGGCGGAAACTGACGGTCGTGCCTGGCGGCGAAGACACACCGTCGAGGACGGTGCCGGGCACGGGCTCCCGCGCCGACAAGGATGAGGCGCAGCTCCTGGGCGAACTGGACAAGGTGCTCGACAAGATCAGTTCGAACGGGATGGCAAGCCTGACGCCGGCAGAACGGCGCGTCCTCGATGAGGCCAGCCGGAAGTACCGCCAGAATTAGTGGCTCGTCACCGAAGTCGGTTGGCATTCGAGCGCCGCGACATCCCGCATGGCTGCGTTGCGCCTCCTCGAAATAGCGCTGCTATTCCTTCGTCGTCCCGCCTTGCCCTGCGGGCGCCCCGGCGCTCTCGATGCTCAACCCACTTCGGTGACGAACCACAGGCGGCGCCCGGCGCTCCGCGCCCGAAGCACGGGATTTTGCCGGGACGCCGGCGCGCCGTGGTCGATGGCGCCCTTCTTGACACCCGCTCCGAGCCCCTCCTAGGTTGCGCCCCCCGCGCGGTCCGCTCGCGTAGATCCATGAGGAGGCCTGAATGCCAGCCGGCAAGACGTACGAATCCACGAACATCCGGAACGTCGCGGTCGTGGGCCACGGCGGGTCCGGCAAGACCACACTGATCGATGCGATGTGCTTCGCGACCGGCACATCGAAGCGCCATGGCAACGTCAAGGACGGCACGGCGCTGACGATGAACTCCGAAGAGGAAATCGCGCACGGCATCTCGATACAGACGTCGGTCGCGTTCGCGGAATGGGCAGGCGTCAAGGTCAACCTGATCGATACGCCGGGATACCTCGACTTCACTGGCGACGCGATTGCCGGAACGAGGGTAGCCGATGGCGCGGTAGTCGTCCTCGGCGCCACAACCGGCGTCGAGGTGGGAACCGAAAAGGTCTGGGAATATACGCAGGATCGCGGAATTCCCAGACTTTTTTTCATCAGCATGATGGACAAGGAGAACGCGGCATTCGCGAAGGTCGTCGACGAGATCCGCGGGCATCTCACGGACAGGATCGTGGTCGCCGAACTGCCGATCGGTGAAGGTCCGGCGTTCCGGGGCATCATCAACCTGTTCACCGGCAAGGCGCACATCTACCGCGCCGGCACGGCCCACGGAGAGTACGACGAGGCTGACGTCCCTCCGGAGATGCAGGACGCGGCGGAGTCGGCGAGGACCGAGCTTTTCGAAGCGATCGCGACGACCGACGACACGCTGCTCGAGCGGTACCTCGAAGGTGAGGAGATTACGACGCAGCAGGCGCTGGCCGCGATGAAGCACGCGATGCTCGGCGGCCAGTTGTTTCCGGTGTTCTGCGGCGCCGCTGAATCGACGTGGGGGATCCGCGCATTGCTGGAAGCCCTCGTGCAGATCGTGCCGAGCCCGCAGGAAGCGCCGCACGAGCTTGCGCAGCGACCGGGCCTCGATCAGCTCGTCGAGTTGAAGGGCACCAGCGATGGTCCGCTCGCGGCGCTCGTGTTCAAGACGACGACCGAGCCTCACGTTGGCGAGCTGTCGTTCTTCCGTATCTTCAGCGGGTCGATCAGCAACGGATCGGACGTCTGGAACGCCCAACGGGAAGCGTCGGAGAAGCTGGCGCACCTTTCGGTACCGCTCGGCAAGGAGCGGATCGAAGTGCCCATTCTTCACGCCGGTGACATTGGTGT
The DNA here is from genome assembly GCA_035513345.1 of Longimicrobiales bacterium. GTDB lineage: Bacteria > Gemmatimonadota > Gemmatimonadetes > Longimicrobiales > RSA9 > DATKCF01. The sequence continues at coordinate 6,183 of DATKCF010000160.1, read as the reverse complement.
CGTCGCCAAGCTGAAGAACACGCATACGAACGACACGCTGTGCGCCCAGGACCGGCCGGTGGTTCTGCAGAAGATCAACTTTCCCGAGCCGGACATCGCGCTGGCGGTTCAGGCGGCGTCACGCAGCGACGAGGACAAAATCGGCGCAGCGTTGAACAAGCTGCACGAAGAGGACCCTACGTTCCACGCATCGTACGAGCCGGAACTTCGACAGACGATCATCCGCGGGCTGGGCGAGCTGCATCTCGACGTGACCATGGAACGGATGAAGCGCAAGTTCCACGTCGAGGTGACGACCGAGGAACCACGCATTCCGTATCGGGAAACGATCCGGTCGACGGCTGAAGCGCAGGGCCGATACAAGAAGCAGACCGGCGGTCACGGCCAGTTCGGCGACTGTCATGTCCGGCTCCGGCCGCGGGCCCGCGGCGAAGGCTACAACTTCGTGAACGCGATCAGTGGCGGCGTCATTCCGTCAAAGTTCATCCCGTCGGTCGACAAGGGCATCCAGGAAGCCCTGAAGAAAGGCATCCTGGCCGGCTATCCGGTGGTCGATGTCGAGGCGGAATGCTACTTCGGCTCGTACCACAGTGTGGACTCGAGCGACATTGCTTTCCAGATCGCGGGCTCGATGGCCTTCCAGAAGGCGGCGCACGATGCCAGCCCGGTTCTGCTCGAGCCGATCGTCGAGGTGACGGTCGTCACGCCCGAGGCGTATATGGGCGACGTGATCGGCGACCTCAACCACCGCCGCGGCAAGATCCTGGGAATGGAGCAGAGCGGAGCGAAGACCGTGGTCAAGGCACTCGTGCCGCAGGCGGAACTGTACAAGTACGCGACGACGCTCCGATCACTGACGCAGGGCCGGGCCATGCACCAGCGCACGATGCACGGCTACGAGGAAGTGCCGCAACACGCCGCGCAGAAGATCATCGACGCGGCGCAGAAGGCGAAGCAGACAGCCCACGCGTGAAGGAACCGTTGTCAGTTCCGGAGACGTTTATCGGTTCCGGAAACGTGTCAGGGGCTGGTTTCCGGCCGGGTTACCAGTCGGCCATCTTCTGGAGGACCGTGTAGTTCGGTCGAATGTCGACCGGGACGTCTTCCAGCTTTGCGAGCAGCGCCTGGAGCTCGGGCCGGATCTCGCCATGGGTGGAGAGCAGGCTGGCCGCGGCATCGTAGTCGCCGCGGGCCTGGAGTGTCAGGATCACTCCGGCCAGCTCCCGATTGGCGGCGATGACGGCAGCAAGGTCCGCGGAGATGGTGCGGCTCTCGATGTCGTACGTGATAGCGCCCTTCTCGATCAGCCAGTTGAACTGCACGAGATTCGCCTTTCCATGTGCTTCGCCCGTGCCGAATCGGACGGCGCGGAACAGGTCGGCAATGTGTCCGATGAACGCCTGTCGCACGAACGTCTCGTCGTAGACGCCCTCGGCTGCCAGCACGGTCAGGCAATGCAGTCCGGTCACGTCCGCCTTTGCTTCCTCGATCGCCGAGTAATTCTCACGCAGCGCCTGGTTCACGCTCGCCCGCTCGCCTGAGGGCAGCGTGACGGTCGTGGGGCCGAGGCCATGCGCAAGCTCGTGCATGACGACATTCGTGAACCACGGCTGGAATGCGACATCACCGGCCAGATCGGGACCGAGAACGCGGCTCGCGATCGGGCTCAGGATGCGGTCGAATTTCGCGCGGGAAACATTCCGCAGCATCACCTTCTTGGATCCCTTGAGCTCGTGCACACGGGGATCGTTCGGAAGGTTGAACGCGGTGGTCTGTACGCCGGCCCTCGTGTCGCCTCCGGTGTAGACTTCGTCGACGACGCGGATCGGACTTTCGAAGCTGCGGTCAAGGTTCTTCCAGGTGTCGTCGATCGGAAGCTGCTGCTCGAGAGCGGGCAGCCAGTTCTTGAGCTGCTCCAGCTCCGCACTTGCTTCGGCATCGGCAACCGTGATGAAGCTCTCGAAGGCGGCCTTGTAGCCGAAGAGCTGGTCCTCGTAGACCTCGTATGGACCGATGGTCGGCTCGATTCGACTGTCGGTGATGTCCATCCACGCGATGTCGCTCTCGTAGTAGTCGTTGGTCGAAAACGCATCGGCGCGCTTGCGCAGGTAGTCGGCAAGTGACGCATTCTCCGAGAGGTCGGCGGCCTCGTTCAGCAGCATCGCCGCACGGCCGAGCTGTTCGCCGTAGAACTCGGAGTACGGAATCGATTCGAGATTGCCGGTCGTGCCGGCCCGCCGGATGACGGTGAAATAGCCGGTGAACGCTTCGTGATCGTCGGGATGTTCGTCGAGCCAGGCGTCGAACTCGTCCTGCGTCAGGTCGGACGGATAGTAGCCGGCGCCGGGCGGTCTGGGGCCGGCGTCGAGGAACGGCTCACCGTGCACGAGGCGGTCCCACGGCCCGACCATGATGTCGAAGTAGTCACGGGCAGCATCGGCGGCCGGCCCATCCCAGGCGGCAAGACGTGCCTGCCAATCTGCGTTCTCCGGCCAGACCTGAAGCGCGAAGATCTCGTGCATGAGGTCCGATGCCTCGACGAGCTTCACGATCACCGCCCGTTCCCACGGCTCGAGTACCGACGCATCGAAATCGATGTCGGCTCGCTCGAACCGGGTGACACGTTCACGGAGGTCGCTCGCCTCAATGCCATCCGCCAGAGGACCGTCCACCGCCGCCTCCCGTTCGCCACAGGTCGTGATCGCCAGGACGGTGAGGGGAACGAATAGAATCGGGTTGGTCCGCATTGGTCGTACTCCCGTTATGTGGCTGAGAGCAAAATGTAGGAACGGGGTGGCGACGCGGGCCAGTGCCGGGTGGACAGGGATCCAGCCAGGAGCGCACGGAGTGGGCCGTGCGAATGGAGCGCGTCGTTGTGGGCCGGACGAGCAGGCGACTGGACCGACGAGGGCCCGGACGGTATCCTGTCGGCGTGGTGCAATCAGTCCAGGGAGACCAGGCCGATGATGGAGGCACGCGTGGGCGTACGACATTCGATGTCCGTCGCATCCGGGCTCGCACTACTCGCGCTTGGCGCGGCGGGGTTGTCCGCACAGCAGTCGATAACGGGTCTGCGGGACCCGGGCCAGCGGCAGGACGCCGAGTTCGCCAGGGCGTACGCTGAATGGACGAGCGAGCCGCGCTACGGCAGTCCGCTGGTCGACCATCTGCCGCTGGAGGATGGGATTCCGACGCCCAGGGACGTGCTCGGGTACTACATCGGAGCGCCGAAAACGCTTACGTACTACGAGGATATCCTGCGGTACTACCGCGCGCTCGCAGCGGCTTCGCCGCGCGTCACGGTCGAGACGATCGGCCGGTCGGACGAGGATCGCGAACTCGTCGTGATCTGGGTGTCATCCGGGGACAACATCACCAATCTCCAACAGAACCGCGACAACCTTGCGCGTATCGCGGACCCGCGCGGCCTGTCCGACGCCGAAGTGCAGCAGCTCATCCAGTCGACGAAGCCGCACTACCACCTGATGGGCGGTCTGCACAGCGGCGAACTGGGCCCGCCGGAGATGCTCATGGAGCTGGCGTACCGGCTGGCCGTCGAGACCTCGCCGTTCATCAGCCAGATCCGCGACAACGTGGTCGTCTCGATCACGCCGGTCGCGGATCCGGACGGCCGCGACCGCCTGGTCGACTGGTTCTATCGCAACCTCGACCGCGACGCCGCGATAGCGGCCGAGGAAGCCGCCGAGGAAGCCACCGAAGAACCGGACTCGACCGAGGAGGCGACCGGCGGCCGAGGCGGCGGGCGAGGCGGCAACGTGGGCGTGCCCTACTGGGGCAGATACGTGTACCACGACAACAATCGCGACATCAACCTGTCACAGGTATCGATGCGCGCGATCACCGACTGGTACTTCACCGCCCATCCGCCGATCATGCATGACCTGCACGAGTCGCTGTCATTGCTCTACACCTACAGCGGCGGCCCGCCGCAGAACCCCAATCTCGACCCGCTCCTGTTCGGCGAGCTCCGTTTCTTCTCGAACTGGGAACTCTCGCAAATGACGAAGTGGGGGATGCCCGGCGTCTATACCCACGCCTTCATGGACGGATGGTCGCCCGGCTACCTCGGATCCGTAGCGTACAATCACAACGGCATGATGCGGATGTACGAAACACAGTCGGGTCGCGATGTCGATCTCGACTCGCTCGAGACCGCGAGACTGGAAGAAGCCGCGCGTGATTCGGCGGCGGCCGACAGCGCCCGGGCCGCCGAGGCGGGCGGACGGGCCGGCACGGGTGGCGCCCGGGGCGGCGGTGCACAGGCTGAGGCGGGTCGTGGCGCGGGTCGCGGTGGCGCACAGGCGGGTCGCGGAGGCGGCCGCGGCGGTGTCCCGACCGGAAGGGGTGGTGGCCAGGACCGCGAGTGGTACCGCGGTATTCCGGTGCCCGAGGATGCCGTGTCGAAGTTCACGCGCCGCAACAATACGAACTACATGCAGACCGCGGTGCTCTCGGCGCTACAGCTCACGTCGACGCTCCCGAACCTCGTACTCGAGAACTTCTACGTGAAAACGCGCAACTCGATGGACGCCGGCAGATCCGAAGCGCCGTACGGCTACGCGATCCCGGTCCAGCGTGACATGACGCGCGTGACCACGCTGGTCAACATCCTGCGCGCTCAGGGCATCGAGGTCGGACGGCTGTCCTCGAGACTCGTGCTCGACGCCGATACGCTGCCCGTCGGATCGTACGTCATCAAGCTCGATCAGCCCTACGGCCGCCTGGCCAGGAATCTGCTCGAACGACAGGACTATCCCGACGAGCAGCTCCGCACCTACGACGACAGCGGCTGGACCATGGGCCTGGCCTTCGACGCCGAGGTGCTTCAGATCGACGACGATGCGATCCTCGACGCACGCACTACATCCATCGATCTGGCCGCGTTCGACGGCGCCGTCGCCGGTAACGGCAACGCCGGCCTGGCCGTAGCGCACCTCGGCTCGAACAACATGATCGCGCTCCGCTACCGACTCGCGAACCTGAGCATGCAGGTGACCGAACAGCCGTTCACCGCCGAAGGCATCGACTTCCCGCCCGGCTCGTTCATCATCAACGGATCACCACAGGAGCTCCTGGCCGCCCGGTCCGTCGTCGATTCGCTTGGCCTGTCCGGCGCCGCTCTCTCCAGCTTGCCAACCGTCGCGACCCACGACGGCGATGCGCCAAGAATCGCGATCTACTCGCAGTGGAATGGAACCCAGGAACTCGGCTGGTATCGCCATGCCTTCGATCAGTTCGGCATCCCTTTCGACCTGATCTACAAGGAGCGCGTCGTTCAGGGGAACCTCGAGGCCGACTACGATGTCATCGTCATGGCCACGCAGAATATCAACCGCGAGAACGTGCTCGCCGAACCGGCTGAACGGCCACAGCCGTACGTGCAGACCGAGAAGTTCCGGTTCCTCGGCATGTACGGCCAAACCGATGACATGACCGGCGGCTTCGGCGAACAGGGCGTGCAGGCGTTCCAGCAGTTTCTCGAAGCCGGCGGAACACTCATCACGACACTCAACGCCGTCCGGTTCCCGATCGAGTTCGGTTTCGCCAGGACAATCGATCTCGAAGCGCCCGAGGGCGTCAACGCGCAGAAGCCGCTCATCCTGGCCGAGATCACACGGCCCGAACACCCCGTGTTCTACGGCCACAACGATTCGATCTTCCCGATCAAATACGGCCAGGCCTCTCAGGTATTCCGCGTCGGCGTAGCGGACCAGGCCAACGTCCTCGCCCGCTACGTCGGTGGCGATGACGCCGTGCTCAGCGGACTCATGGTCGGTGCAGACAACATCGCCGGACGCGCGTTCGCCGTCGACGTACCCAACGCTTACAACGGCAAGGGCCGTGTCATCATGTTCGCCAACAACCCGATCTACCGCTGGCAGAACCATGGCGAGTTCGGAATGGTCTTCAACTCGATCCTCAACTGGAACGACGTGCCGCCGCCGCCGCCGCTGAAACCGGTGTCCTAGAGAACACGAGTAGTTGTGTCGAGGGTGGGAGAGGGTGCTCCGGGAGCCGGGGCGCCCTCTCTTCGGTTTCTCGAGTTCCGAGGGCTTCGCGGTGGGTGGACGATTCGTCGAACAGAAATTTTCACCGCGGAGAACGCGGAGAACGCGGAGTGCGGCGGAGCGATTACGGGGTAACCGAGCCAGCCAGGCGGGG
>DATKCF010000159.1:0-27518 GCA_035513345.1 Longimicrobiales bacterium | reverse complement strand
CTGCTCGGACGTCCGGTCGCCCTGCACCCGCGACAGCTGAGCCAGCATCTCGTGATAGCGCGCTTCCAGCTCCTCGACCTGTTGCCGGACCGCCGCCTCGCGGGCCGGCCGCTCCGACCGTCTCGCCTGACCGAACGCCGGGCCAACCGTGGCCACCAGCGCGATCACTGCAATCGTATGGCTCTTCATGGTCAATCGTCTCCGTTGACGCCGCCGGCGGCGTTCGCCGCCAGCCGCAGTCGTGCGAGTACGCGATTCTGTTCGATGCCATCCTCGATCATTTCGATCTCGCCCGCCGGGTCGCGAGCGCGGAGCGAAGCGATCTGGGCCAGTACCAGCTCGAGGTCCGAGAGCAACGGCGAGAGATCGCGATCGATCGCGGCCGGCGAGTCGAGCAGCAGTCGCGTGTCCAGCAGCAGTTGCCTGGCCCACGCCGCCACTTCCGCCGCCCTGCCCTGCCGTGCGCCGGACGGGAACGCCGCCAGCAGCATTTCGGTCCTCACCAGGTAGTCCGCGGCCGCGAGCCGGAACTCGCGCGGCGGCTCGGGCGCCGGCCCGTCCACCAGGACCGTGTCGACCTCGGGCGCCGGCAAGGTCAGCATGCCCGTCCGGCCGATCGCGATGCCGATCACGAGCGTTGCCGCCATGCCCACGCCCCACGTCAGCGTCGGCCTCCACCACCGGGCCGGCTTCCTCCGCCGGTGCCGGCGAGCGGCGACCACGCCCGACCATATCTCGTCGGCTGGCGCTTCGGGCACGGGATCGAATTCCCGCACCATTTCGCCCAGTTGCCTGCCGAATCGGTCTTCCTTCATGACGCCCACTCTCCGGCGTATTCCGCCAGTTCGGCCCTCAGCCTTGCGCGAGCCCTCGACAGCCTCGCCTTCGATGTGCCCGTGGGCATTCCCAGGGTAGCACCGATCTCTTCGTGCGTGTATCCCTCGACATCGTACATCACGAACACCAGTCGGTACTTCTCGGGAAGCTTCCGGATCGCGGCCCGCAGCCGGCTGCGCATGCCGGGCTCGGACTGCGTGACCGCGGCGCCGCGCGCGGTGACCTCGGTCAGCTCGGCCTCCCGCATCCGCCACCGCCTCACTTTGCGCATCCCGTTCAGCGCGACCGACACGGTAATGCTGTGCAGCCACGTCGATATCCGGGCCTCACCCCTGAAATCGGACAGCCGGTCGAACGCCCTGATGAACACGTCCTGTGTGAAGTCCCGGGCGAGGTCCGGATCGCTGTCCGCCAGCCTGTACGCGAGCCGGTACACGCGGTCGACATGCCGATCGTAGAACTCGCGTTCGGCGACCCGGTCACCACCGAGCACGCGGTCGATCAGCTGGCGTTCTGTCACACGACGTCCGCGTCGGCTCTCCGTTACGGCCCCGGCCCCGGGCGCGACCCGCGGCCACTCAGTGGATCCACAACGTGTGACACGCCCGACCCTGCCCGGGTTGCGAACCCCCGCACCGGGCCCGTCGGGGATCCTGTCCGCGTCGCCGGTCTGCCCCGTCGCTTGCCCCGGGCTGCGCCCCGGATCAGGCGTGTCCCGGATCGGGGCTCCCGCAGGCGAGCCGGCATGCCTAGAATTAATCGTCATGAATTCGCCCCGAACGAAACGGAAACCTCGCCGGCAGGCGGACCAGTATCAGCTGGCCCTGCCGCTGTGCTGGCTGACCGAGTCCGAACTGATCGACGCGCTGCGCCAGCGCGGCGTGCGCGGCATCGTGCGTGTGCGATATCGGCCGAACCGATCCCGGCTGATCTCGCTGTCCGCAGACCGTACATCGCTCAATCTGCACGAGTGCTTCCGCGGCGCAACCGACACCGTGATCGACGCAATCGCACGGTTCCTGCACCATTCGACCGAGCCGGCGGACGCGAGGAAAGCCGTACGCATCATGCGCGACTGGTCCGACGGACAGGTGCCGGTCGAGACCATCGAACGGCGACGCGCAGGCCGCTCACTCTCCGTCGGCACCCGCGAACAGCGTGCGTTCATCGCGGCCGCCTACCGCCATCTCAACCGCGAGTCGTTCCACGGCCGTCTGCCGGACAACGTGCCGATTCGCCTGAGCAACCGCATGATCCGGCGCTTCGGCCATGTCGAGTACAAGCGCCCGCGCAAAGGCGAGCGTGGCATCGTCGAGATCGGCCTCAACATCGACCTGCTGCTCGAGCCGAACGAGCACCACCTGCTCGACACGCTGTTGCACGAAATGGCGCACATCGAAGCGTGGGTCGTGCACGGCCATCGCGGCCATGGCGAGCCGTGGCAGCGCATCGCCGCGCGTGTCGGCTGCGAGGTCAACGCCGCATCCCGCGTTCGCATGCGACGCCGCCGCTACGGCGCCGACGTCGACCGCGTGCCACACCTCGATTCCATCATCGAGGCCGCGCGAAACCGTCGGAACCGCGTTCGCGAACGCTGACCCGCCAGCCGGTGTACGGGGGTGCGGCCCGAGAAGTCGGCAGCACACCGGAGCAGATCCTGTACAGACCCGAGACTCGCCATGCCCCCCCGCCTGTTGCTCGCGGTGCGCTACGGAGCGCGAGCGTGGTGGCCGTCGCGCCGCTCCTGGCCATCGCACTTGCCGTGCCCCGACCCATCCACGCGCAGATGGCCGGATCCGACAATCGCGTTCGCCTGGGCGCCCACGCGATCGGCATGGTGTCCCGTGTCGATCCCGGCATTGGCGGTGTCGTCGAAACCGACGGCTACCTGACGCAGCCGATGATCCACGGGTACGCCACGTTGTGGAGCGGCCTGTTCACCATCGCCGGTACGCTCAACCTCGAGGGCCTGACCATGCCGGGTGGCGAGCTTGCTCCTGGCAATGCGGGTGAAGGCTTCATCGATCGCCGCCATCCGCACACGTTCATGCACGAACTGATGGCGACGTTTTCGCCGCAGCTGACCGGCGTCGATTTCACGTTGTCGGCCGGCCGCGGGTTTGCGCCATTCGGCACCGATGACCCGATGACGCGTCCATTCGTACGCTATCCCGCGAACCACCACTGGGCGCAGATCCTCGAGCGATGGACGATCACCGCGGCCGCCCGCCTCGGCATGTTCACGATCGAGGCCGGCCTCTTCAACGGCGATGAGCCCGAAGCTCCCGAAGACATTGCCGGCCTCGAACGCGTTGGCGACTCACGCGCCGTCCGCGCCACCCTGCGGCCCGTACACTCGCTCGAACTGCAGGCCAGCCACGCGTATGTCGAGTCGCCCGGGTTTCGCGCCGGACCCGGCCTCGATCACCGACAGTGGAGCGCCTCCGCTCGCCTGGACCACGCGTTGTCGCCTTCCTCCCGTCTGTACGTCTTCCTCGAGATGGCGGAAACGAACGAGTATGACGGCGACCGCAAGGTCTTCGTCTTCACGAGTGTCCTCGGCGAAACCGCATGGCGACCCGGCCCGTGGACCGCCGCGCTACGGTTCGAACGAACCACGCGGCCCGAAGAGGAACGGCTCGACGATCCGTACCGGTCGCAACGGCCGCACGTCGAAGCCAGCATCCTCGGCGCCACACGCTGGAACACGGTCACGGCACATGCGGCGCGCTCGTTCCCCAACGGTGGCCTGAGGTTCGAACCGTTCGCCGAACTCTCGCGCAGCACGGTCGATGAGGTCACGGGCGCGATCTTCGACCCGCTCGCGCTGTACGGCTCGACCGAACTCTGGAGTCTGTCGATCGGACTCCGTATGACCGCTGGCTTGCAGCATGACAGGATGGGCCGCTACGGCGCTGCCCTGCCGCCCGGCGTTTCACACGCCGATCACGAAATGAGCATGACAGGCAGACAGTGACCAAACAAGCGAGACATATCGGACAGGCGCTCGGCCTGATGCTGGTGGCAGCGGTCGCACTCACGGGATGCGACAAGGACCCGGTCGCGAACGGCGATCGGCCCGACCCGACGGAGCCGGTCAATCTGCCGGTCATCGGACAGGGGCGTCATGAAAGCCGGTACACCGCCGAAGTCGCGGTGCGCAACGCCTTCGCGTATACCACTACGTGGCACCATCGCTCAGCGCCGGGCAACGCGATTTTCGTCTGGGACGTCACGGGCGTACCGTCGCTCGCTGACAGCGTCATCGTGCACGGAGCCTCGACGCTCGGCGACATCCAGATCTCCGATGACGGCGCACTGGTCGTGGTCGCCAAGGAGGGGGCGCCCGGCTTCATCGTGATCTACGATGCCAGCCGGCCCGACTCGCTGGTGGAACTTTCGCGGTTCAGCTCGAACGACACGAACGCCGGTGTGCACACGGTCAAGCTCGGACGCGTCAGTGGCCGGCTCTACGCGTTTCTGTCGGTGAATCTCGGTGGCTCGAACACGCCCTCGCGGCTGGTCAACGTCGATATTACGACCCCGGTGAACCCGACGCAGGTGCTGGCCCGGCCCATGGGTCTGCCGTTCATTCACGATACGTTCGTGCGTGATGGCATCCTCTTCACCGCGCTCTGGGACGGCGGTCTCAGCATCTGGGACATCGGCGGCGGCAACGAGAACGGCACGGTCGCGGATCCCGTCCTCATCAGCAACATCGTCACGGTCGACGGCCACGTCCACAACATGTGGTGGTTCCACAACCCGAACAACAGCGAGAAGAAGTACGTCTTCGTGGGCGAGGAAAGCGGTGGCGCGGTCGGCGCGACATCGAGCGGCGATGTCCACGTCGTCGACATCAGCGACATCGAGAACCCGCGCGAGGTCGCGTTCTACAACGTGCCCGGCGCCGGTGCGCACAACTTCTCGATGGACGAACCGTCGGAAATGCTGTACGCCGCGTTCTACAACGGCGGCGTCCGTGCGCTGGACGTGAGCGGCGACCTCGGTGTGTGCCCGGACAGCGCCCGTGCGAGCGACGGCCGGTGCGACATGCGGCTGGCCGGCCGCGAAGCGGGCATTGCGCTGTCGACCGGAGACCCCCAGGTGTCGATCTGGGGCGTCGCGGTCAGCGGCAACCGGCTGTACGCGTCCGACATGCTCAGCGGGCTGTTCGCCCTGGACATCACGGCTCTGAAACGATGAACGACAGGCGTCAATGGCTGCGTCTCATCCGCTCGAGCTGCCGGGCAATGAGCCAGTCGCGGAGCCGGTCCGGCAACCACGTCAGGAATCGCCGCAACTTCGCGTCGCGGCCAACGACGTAACGGACGCGCGGGCGCGGCGAGGTGACCGCGTGCTCGACGGCGCGCACCACCTCCTCCACCGGCGAACCACCGGTCTCCTTCGTTGCCATCCGCCGCACCGCGTCGATGAGCGGGCCGTATCGCTCCACGAGACCGGGCCTCGCCTGCGCGAGCACGCGTTCGCCGTGCGCAAGCGATGTCCTCCAGATCGGTGTGTCGATACGGCCGGGTTCGATGAGCGAAACGTGCAGGTTCCAGTGTCGCAGCTCGAGCCGGAGCGCGTCCGACATGGCTTCGAGCGCGAACTTCGATGCGCCATACGCGCCCGCCAGCGGCAACGAGACGCGGCCGCTGATCGAGCTGATCATCACGATCCGGCCGGTCGCCTTCCGCAGCAGCGGCAGGAGCGCCTGCGTCACGGCGAGCTGGCCAATGACGTTGACCTCGAGCTGTCGCCTGAACTCACTGACCGGCAGGTACTCGAGCGGGCCGGCAGCCACGATGCCGGCGTTGTTGACCAGCGCGATCAGCCCGTGCGGGCCGACCGCTTCCGTCACGTGGCTCGCCATCGCGGCGATCTGGTCCGCATCGGTCACGTCGAGCAGAAGCGGTGTAACCGAATCGCCCAGATCCGCCGCGATACGACGCGCGTCCTCCGGCGTCCGCACAGTGCCGAAAACGTGAAAACCGAGGCTGGCGAACCGGACCGCACACGCCCGGCCGATGCCGGTCGATGTGCCTGTGATCAGAATCGACCGGCTGGCTGATGACGCCGGTGTCTGACCGCTCGTCACGAGCCGGCCGCAGCCCTTTGTGCCAGCGCGGCCAGGGAATCGGCGGGCAGCGGCCCGCGCAGGACGAAGTCGATGCCGCCCAGTCGGTATGCCGCAGGCGACGTCGGCGCTGTCGACTTCGCGGCGCCCGGCATCAGCGCCGCGCCAGCCGCTACCGCCGCACTGCGCTCCAGTGCACGCCATTCGAGTCCCGCGACCATCCGGCCCGTTGCCCACTGAAGCAGCTCGACCGGCTGGCCATCGACCGTGTAGACCGATCGCGCTACGACGGCGCCGCCGACATTGCCGATCTGCACGGAATCGGCACTCAGGCCGGTCAGGCCGAGCGGCGAGATGCCCAGGCGAGCCGCCACCGTATCCGGATCGGCGGGGGTCCAGACCACGTCGTCGGCCGCTTCATTGAGCCAGTGCACCGCGATGACGGCATCGGCGTCGGCGATCTCGCGCGATGCCAGCGCCGCCACACCGGTCACGACCACCTCATCGAGCCGGAGGACGGAATCGGCGATCCTGCGCGTTTCCGCCGGCGTGCGGTTCCGCCGGGCGGCGGCCTGCGCCGACGGCGGGGCGACAGCCTGCGGTGCGACCGCCGTGGTCCCTACCTGTGCGCCGGTCACGACAACCGGCGCGAGCCGGATGTCATCGGACGCGACCCGCTCATCGCGGCCGGGCGGCGGACCGGCAACCGGCGGTGTGCCAAGCTCGGCCTGGTTGGCTTGCCGTCCGACCGCTTCCGGATCTGGCGGCGAGGGCAAAGACGGGCCCGCGGTTGCGGCGGCTTCGTCCTGCTCCGACGTCGCGGCGTCCATGAACTCCGTTTCGGTCGAGGTATCGCCGGTCACGGGCATGAGCTGGCGAGCGAACCAGGTTGCGCCAATGGCCAGCACGAGTGTCGCGGCGAGCGCCATGGGAATGCGGAACCCGTGGCCAGTCCGCGCCGGCTGGCCGGCGTGCTGTGCGTCCCTGGCCCGGCGAGCGGCCAGGATACGTTCGAACGGCTCGACGCGTACGGCGTCAGGCGCGACCTGGCCGAGGACATCGGCGGCGCGCTCCATGACTCGCCGCTCGGTTTCGACGGCGGCGCGGCACGCCTCGCAATCGGCGAGGTGCTGCTCGATACGGGTACGCGCGGGATCGTCGGGCGCGAACGCACCGTCGAGCCAGGCGTGAATCGTTCCTTCATCCACGTGCGACATGAGTTCCCTCCGCGCCATGAGCGGCATCGTATGCCGCGACCAGACGCTTCCTTGCGCGCGACAGCGTCGTGCCGATCGCGCCAACAGCGAGACCCGTCTGTCCGGCGATCTCGCGATAATCCATTCCGGCGTCCCACAGCAGCAGGACTTCGCGGTCCCGATCGCTCAGTTGCTCGAGCGCCTGCTGTGCCGCCTCCCGTCTGTCGGTTCGCTCGATCGTCTCCACCGGATCCGGGGTCGGGTCGACGTCGTCGCTTTCCGCCTTGATCAGTGTCAGGTGCCTTCTGCGACGGATGACCATGCGCACCTCGTCCCTGGCCAGGTTGGCCGCCACGCTGAACAGCCACGCCCGTGGATTGTCCGGCTCGTCATCGAGCACCCGCACGAAAACCTCCTGTGCGAGATCCTGCGCGCGCTCCTCGTCCCACACCTTGCGGAAGAGGTAGCGCACGAGGCCCTCGAACGTCGTGCGGTAGACTTCGGCCCAGTCTGTTTTCACAATCGCCGTATCCAGCGGTCGGGCGGAGGCCGACGCCGCCATGACGCCGACCCCCGCCGCGGATCCGTTCAACTGCCGCGGAACTCGCGGACCAGACGGTCCAGCTCCGCTCCGCCCATGCGCGTTGCGCCAACGTTCGCCACGCGTATCGCGACGTCCCGGCCCATGACCGTGACCCCGTCGAACTCCTTCCAGTACGCTTCGAGCTCCGGCAGCCGGCGCAGAAGTTCGAAGTACGCATCGCCGAACGCTTCGATGGTAACTGTCCTGGCGTCATCGCGAAGCGAAACGTCCTTCCACTCGCCGTCCCGCTCGACGAACATGCGTCCCGCGAGCTGCCTGATGGTCGCCCGGTCAGCGTCGCGGCCCATGACGGCTTCCGCCGCGTTCTGTGCGGCCTCGACTTCGGCGATCGACTTGGCATCGCGGGCCTGACGCGACAGCTCCGCGTTGCGCACCGCAACCTGGCCGGTCGCCTGCGCGGGCAACGGGGGCGAGCCGGCCGCGCCGGTAACGACGACTTCGTCGAGGCGCAGGCTTGCGCCCGCCGCCACGTCCGCCATCTGCGGCTCGAGCACCAGGTACGACGTGTACTCGCTCAGCAGTCCGTACCGCAGCGCAGTCGTGCGGATCTCCTCGACCAGTTCCGCATTGCCGCCGTTCAACCGGATCTCCTGTTGCAGCACGCCGATCTTGCGGCTGGCCCAGAGACGCGGCAGATAGTCGTTTCGTGTCTCGTGATCCGGGAAGCTCACCTCGAGCGCGTACCGCTCGACACGGCCTTCTCGCCTGCCCTCGATGCGCAGCTCGCCCCGCACGTCGCGCGACCCGGCGCGGTACCGGCCAACGATCACGAGGTCCTGGCCCGCGAACAGGTCCGGCAGGCGACGAGGATACACGTCCTCGATGTGAACCGGCGAATCGCCGATCTCGAGGTCCGCGAGCACCGGATGCCGGATCTTCGTGGCCAGCGTGCCCAGCGCCATCTCGATGTTCTCACCCGGCTTGACGTACTGTGCACCGCCACGGCCGGCCGAACCCAGTCGATCCAGCAGGTACGTGTTCACGTCGTACCCCACGCCGAAGGCGAAGACACGCGCCCGGCCGGCAGCGCTCTCGGCCAGCTTGGCGATGGCTTCCGGATCCGTCTCGCCCGCGGACGGCAGACCGTCCGTCACGAACACGATGACCGGAAGCCTCGTTTCAGGCGACACTGCTCGGAACGCCTCCTCGAGCGCGCCGGATATGTTCGTGCCACCTTCCGCCCTCAGCTCGTCGATCCACCCGAGCGCTTGACTCACGTTCGCCGGCGTCGCGACCGTCCACGCCCGTTCGTACGTGCTCACCGAACTGCTGAACCGGATCAGGCGGAACCGATCGCCGCGATCCAGTGTGCCGAGCAACTGGCGTAACGCTGCCCTGGCCTGCTCGATCTTCTCGCCCGACATCGAGCCCGACACGTCGACTACGGCCGTGATGTCGCGCGGAACACGCGACAGCGACGCTTCGCCCGGCGAAAGTGTCAGCATGAAGAAGCCGTCTTCGCCCGATGGCCGGTGCGTCACCAGCGACAGCCCGACCGGCCGCTCCGCGAATGGCAGAAACAACGCGAAATCGCCACGCAGGTCGTTCGCCGGCCGGACCTCCATCCTGCCGCGGTCACGTGTGACACGGACTTCGTGCGTCGGCGAGAACGCGCCACGGTAGCGGTGCCCCTCGTCCGCAATCAGTGTGAACGTCAGCGGCACATCGGTCGCACGCGATTGCGGCCCGTGTGGCGCGCGCGGCTCGGTCCCGTGCGCCGGCCGCTCTCGCACCAACGGTGTCGCCTGACCGATGTACGCGCTGCCCGCCGCGTACCGGAACTGCATCGCGTCGCCCGCACGCTCGAGCACCTGCGTGTAGCGCAACGTGATCTTCCGTGTCTCGCCCGGCGCGATCGGGAACACACGCGCCCGGATCATGCCGTGGCCGACCAGCTCGATCAGCGCGGGATCCTTCTTCCGCCGCACGATCTCCAGGTAGATGGCCCTCGCCTTTTCGGCATCCATTGTCTCGCCGCGCAGCTCCTGGTCGCCCTGGAACAGCGAGAAGTTGCCGAACACCGCTTCGCCCGGCAGCGGATACAGGTAGTCGCCCTCGCCGAACCGGGCGTGGCCGTCGTTGCGGAACCACTCCTCGACCTCGATCGTCGCGATCCGGTCCGTCACGCGCACCATCACGCTCGTGCGCAGCTTGATCACACCCACGCCCTGGTGGCCCGGCCGCGGCTCGATCCAGCCCTGCGCCGCCGCCGGCGAGGTCGCTCCGGCCAGTGCAGCGAGCGTAATCATCGCGAGCGCTGTGGGCGCCAGCGGGCGCACCGCCTGTCGTCTTGTCATTGTCTTCGTCCTCCACCGTTTCGTGAGCAGGCTTCATGGAGGAGGACGACCAGCCGGCCGATCCTTGCACATCGTGGATTGGAGGGGTATGTGTTGGCTGCAGACGACAACGTGGGGGCGGCGCATGCTGAATCGATTCGCGGGAGTCGGCATTATGGGCGTGGCCTGTATCCTCGGATCGTCGTGTGATTCGGGCGCGGTCAGGTCGACAGCGGTAGTCAGGGACAGCGCGGGGATCCGCATTGTCGAGAACACGGCGCCCCTCTGCCAGACGGACGAGGTGTGGTCGATCGCGCCAGAACCGCTCGTCGACATCGGCCATGTGGACGACCCGGAACAACAGCTCTTCCGCGTCTCGGCAGCGACTCGCCTCTCCGACGGCCGTATCGTCATCGGGAACTCCGGCTCCAGCCAGCTCCGCTTCTACGACGCCAGTGGCAATCACCTCATGGACGTCGGGCGGCAGGGTCGTGGCCCGGGCGAGTTCCAGTACGTCGGCAGACCCGTGCGCGGCACGGACGACACGCTCCACGTTCAGGGCGGGTTCAACCGGGTCCTGACGTTCGACGCCGACGGCAACTTCGTCAGGGAAACGCCGGCAGGATACATGGGTCTGTTCGAACGGCCGTGGCTCACGGAAGGCGGGCGGCTGATGCCCGATCGGACGTGGCTGCTATGGCTTTACGAGAACGTGATGGACCGTCCACAGGGCGCTTATCGCCCGATCCTGGGCTTCATCCGGTTCGACCCGGCAACCGGCGCCCAGGATACGCTTGGCTGGTTCCGCTCGGGCATGCACGAACAGGTCGGTGAGGAGACACGGTGGGTCGCGTTCTCACCCAACAGCACGGCTGGATGGAGCAGCCGCCACATGTACGCCGGCGACTCCCGCACGTGGAGCATCCATGCGTACGGCTGGGACGGACGGCTGTCACACATCGTGCGCATGGACACGCAGCCGCAGCCGGTGACCGCCGAGATGAAGGATGAGTTCCGGCGATCGTTCCTCGACCGTGTCGCCTCCGATCCGAGGCAGGCGGCGAACATGGCGATGTACGAGCGCACGATGGCGAACCTGCCGTGGGCCGAGACACTGCCCGCCTGGCGTGATCTCCGCGGCGATGAGGCCGGCAACCTGTGGGTCTCCGAGGACGCCGGAACGGGAGCGTCCACCAACTGGAACGTGTTCGGACCCGATGGCCAGTGGTTGACGCCGATCGGTCTGCCGGACGGAGTCCGTATCCTCGAGCTGGGCGACGACTATCTGCTCGGGCTGTGGCTCGATGAACTCGACATCGAGCACGTCCGCATGTACGACATCGTCAAGGCGAACTGCTCGTAGCATCGAGCGCGCGCAGGATCCGCGCTGCCGGCAGCGCCTTGCGTGGATTCGCGCCCTGCTCCTCCAGCAGGATCCCGCCATCCGCGCCGATCACGATCGTCCCGCTCTGCTGGTAGATTCCCAGAAGTCGTTCGAAGCCGTACGCACTGTACGTCGCGCGATCCGGGTCGTGCAGGATCGGATACGGCAGGTTCAGCCACCGCGTCGCCAGGCGAGCGGCTAGCGCGGTCCCGCCACCAATCACGGCGGCCGTTGCGTTCCGGTCATCCAGATCCGGCTTCATTCGCCCCAACCGGGCGGCATGCACGAGGCACGACGTTCACGTGAACTCGCGGATGAAGAACAGCACGACATGTCGCCCGCGCAGGTCCGAAAGCCGGACGGTTTCGCCCTCTGCCGTCCGGAGCGCGAAATCCGGCGCCTGCCGTCCGGTCCCACCGCTGTCGCTCATCAGATCACTCCGTCCCGGGATGCATGACTCACCCGAATGCTCGCCCGACGGCCGGCGCCCCGCTACCCCGACCATGTCGGCCGCATGCGCAGGGACGTCTCCGGAGGTTTGGCGCTTGCCGCCGGGCGAGGTATATTGCGCGTTTCAGGTGCACCCCCAGTAACCCGTTCCGCTGGAGACCTCCCATGGTGTTGCCTTCCATGCCGACTCGATTCGCCGTGGCGCTTCTCGCCGTGGCCATCGCCTCGCCCGCCGGCCTGACCGCCCAGGAGCCGGGCGATTCCGCGAGCACCGCGAAGGACCCGATGCAGGAGGGCCTTCCGCTCAAACCGACGCGGACGCTCGAGTTCACGACGAACACGGGCTCGTGGATGTCGGTCGACCTCAGTCCGGACGGCCAGACGCTCGTGTTCGACCTGCTCGGCGACATCTACACGATGCCGGCCACGGGCGGGAAGGCCACACCGTTGACGCAGGGCATGGCGGTGGACGGGCAGCCGCGTTTCAGTCCGGACGGCACGCGCATCGTGTTCACGTCCGACAGGTCGGGCGGCGAGGGCGTGTGGATCATGTCGCTGGACAAGTCGGACACAACGCAGATCACGAGCGGCAAGCGCGACAAGTACGACTCACCGGAGTGGTCGCCCGACGGGAATTACGTGTTCTACACGAAGGGCGTCAAGCTCCACATGTCGCACGTCGATGGCGGCTCGGGCATCGAGGTCATTCGCGTACCCGAGGGCGGCGCGGGCGGCGGCGGACGAGGCGGAGCATCGAATCAGCGGCACATGGGCGCGACGCTGTCAACCGACGGCCGCCATATCTGGTTCGCGCAGCGGTCCGGCTCCTGGCAGTACAACACGCCGTTGCCCGACTATCAGCTCGTGGTCTACGACCGTGAGACCGGTGAGACTTCGACGCGCTCATCGCGCATCGGTTCCGCGTTCCGGCCGACCCTTTCGCCCGACGGACGCTGGCTCGTGTACGGCACGCGCTACGAAGGCCAGACCGGCCTCGTGCTGCGCGATCTGCGCAACGGCAGCGAGAAGTGGCTCGCGTACCCCGTGCAGCGCGATGACCAGGAATCGCGTGCGACTCTCGACGTCTATCCCGGCATGTCGTTCACGCCGGACTCGGAGAACCTGATCGCCTTCTACGATGGCAAGCTCTGGAGCGTGCCGATCGATGGTACGGCACCCACCAACATACCGTTCGAAGTCGATGTGAAACTCGCCATGGGCCCGAACGTCGCATTCGACTACCCCATCGCTGATGACCCTCAGTTCGCTGTACGTCAGATCCGCGATGCGGTGCCCTCGCCGAACGGTCAGTCGCTCGCGTTCATCGCACTCGACCGCCTCTACATCACGAGCCTGCCGTCGCCCGACGTTACGGCGAACGAAGCGCAGGATGGCAGTTCCGAGACCATCGCCCAGGCCGCACCTCGCCGGCTCACGCAGGATGATGTCGTCGAGTTCAATCCGGTCTGGTCGCCCGACGGTCAGTGGATCGCGTACGCGACGTGGGACGACCGCGCTGGCGGCCAGATCGTGAAGGTCCGCGCGACAGGCAACGCGCAGAAGCAGGTGCTCAGCACGTCGACCGCGCTGTACCAGGATCTCGCATGGTCGCCGAACGGCGAGCGTATTGTCGCGATCCGCTCACCCGCCGAGCAGTACATCGACGAACAGGCCAGAGGCCAGTCCGAGCTGGTGTGGGTGCCCGCGGCCGGCGGTGAGGCGACACGCATCGCCGACACCAACGGGCGCAGCTCGCCGCACTTCACGCGCAGCAGCGACCGCATCTACGCGAACATGGGCGGCGGCCGCCTCGTCTCGTTCCGCTGGGACGGTCTCGACCAGAAGGATCACGTTCGCGTGACGGGCGGCGGCGCTCCTGGCGGTGGTGGCGGCGGCGGCACTAGCGCGTCGATCATTCTGATGGCGCCCGAAGGCGATCAGGCGCTCGCGCTCGTCGGCAGCGACCTCTACGTCGTGACCGTGCCCGTCGTCGGCGGCGAGGTCCCGACAGTCTCCGTCGGCAATCCCGAGAATGCAGCGTTCCCGGTCCGCCGCCTGACGGAGATCGGCGGCCAGTTCCCCGCGTGGGCGAATGACGCGCGGCACGTGCACTGGTCGATCGGCAATGCGCACATCATCTACGATCTCGATCGCGCGAAGGCGTTCGAGGACAGTGTCGAAGCCGCGAAGCGCGCCGCCGACGCGGCGGCACCGGACAGCGCAGCGGCTGACACCACGTCAGGCGACAGTGCGCAGGCCACCAACCGGCGGTCCCGCAGCCGCGACGAGCCGAAGTACGAACCGTTCGAGACCCGCATCACGATCATGGCGGACCGTGACACGCCGCAGGGCGAGGTCGTGTTGCGTGGCGGCCGCGCGATCACAATGCGCGGCAATGAGATCATCGAGAACGCCGACATCCTGATCCGCAACAACCGTATCGCGGCGGTCGGCCCGCGCGGACAGGTGCAGGTGCCGACGGACGCCCGCGTCATTGACGTGACCGGCAGAACGATCGTACCCGGCTACGTCGACACGCACGCTCACCTCCGCGCACGCGGCGTGCACCGCACCGAAAGCTGGTCGTACGCCGCCAATCTCGCGTACGGCGTGACGACGACGCGCGACCCGCAGACCGGCACGACCGACGTCCTCTCCTACGGCGACCTCGTTGACGCGGGCCGTATGATCGGACCGCGCATCTACTCGACCGGTCCGGGCGTGTTCAGCGGCGAGAACATCCGCGACCTCGATCACGCGCGTACCGTGCTCAAGCGCTACAGCGAGTACTACAACACGAATACGCTCAAGCAGTACGTCGCCGGCAACCGCGAGCAGCGCCAGTGGATCATCCAGGCCGCGAACGAACTCGAACTGATGCCGACGACCGAAGGTTCGCTCGACATCGAGATGAACCTCACGGAAGCCATCGACGGATACTCCGGCCACGAACACTCCTGGCCGGCGTTCCCGCTGCACAGTGACCTGATCCGCGTTTTCGCCTTCTCCGGCATCGTCTACACGCCGACGATCCTCGTCGCGTACGGCGGGCCGTGGGCGGAAAACCACTACTATGCCACGGAGAACGTGATACACAATCAGAAACTGCTCACCTTCACGCCGCACGATGAAGTGATGGGCAAGGCCAGGCGCCGCGGCGCCGGCTGGTTCCACGAGGAAGAGCACGTGTTCAGGCACATCGGCAAGACCGTAGCCGACCTCGTCGCCGCAGGCGGCAAGGCAGGCGTCGGCAGCCACGGCCAGCTCCAGGGTCTCGGCTATCACTGGGAGCTGTGGTCCGTCGCATCCGGCGGGCTCAGCAACCATGACGCGCTCCGTGTCGCCACACAGATGGGCGCGGACGCGATCGGACTCGGAAAGGACATCGGCTCCATCGAGGCCGGCAAGATCGCCGACCTCGTCATCCTCGATGCCAACCCATTGACCGACCTGCGCAACACGAACACGGTCGGCATGGTCATGAAGAACGGACGTCTCTACGCGGCCGACACGCTGAACGAAATCTGGCCGCGCGAGATCGAGCAGACGTTCTACTGGCAGAAGCCGGGGCCCAATACGGCGGCGGGAATCAAGCGGTAGGGCTCGGTCGGTCGAGTACTCGTTTCTGGGGCGGATTTCTGGGGCGGGTTTCTGGGGCGGGTTTCTGGGAAGGACCGGGGCGCCATACCCCGTCTGTTCCCCGAGAAACGAGCCCCAGAAACGGGCCCCAGAAACGGGTTTGGGCGGCCGGGCGTTTGGCCCTTTCACCGCGCCTCGCGCGGCCAGTCGTACAAACGACGGGCGGGCGGATGGGCGTTTGGCCCTTTCACCTCGCGTCGCGGGGCCACGCGTACAAACGACGGGCGGGCGGGCGTTTGGCCCTCTTCACCGCGCCCGCGCGGCCACGCGTACAACTCGGCCCTGGCGTAACGCATGCCCGGGTCAGCCGCGTGCCGGTCGACATTGTTGTGCACCACGCGAATCTCGGCGGACTGCCGGAGGTGCTCGCCGATCTGCTCGCCGTGAACCCGCGAGTCCGTCTCGCGGACCCGGTCGAGACAGCGAACGTCGGGCTGCCGCGGGACGTTCAGCAGGCGGTCGTGACCGCGATGAGCGACGATTTCGTCCGCTCCCATGCGCAGGCAGCAATCCGCGCCGATTGGTTGCCCGGCAAGATCGGTTGCGGCGTGTCCATGACACGCGATGAGTGCCGGTAAACAGCCGCGATGGACATGATGATTTCACGGCGCGTCGTCCTCATCCTTCTGGCAATCGAGGCAGTAGGCTGCGGCGGTACGGACAGCGAGGATCGCTCCGTACCGCCGCTCATTCCGCTCGACACGATTCTCACGATCCGGAGCGACCGCCTGTGGTCCGTCCAGGCAGTTCGCTTCGCGAAGGAACGTTACGTAGTGGCCAACGGCGGGTCGCGCGAGGTATTCGTCTTCGATCATGCAGGCAACCTCGAGAAGCGATTTGGACGCCAAGGTCAAGGCCCAGGCGAATTCGGTTACATCGCAGACGTCGCAGTGACAGGGGACTCCGTCTACGTTCTGGATTCATTGTTGCGCCGGATCACCCTGTTTGTCGATGGCACAATCACCAGGGAATGGTCGCTTCGAAGCGTAGCCGGCGCTGCCACTCGCCTGGCTGTGGCAGCGGACGGGCAAATTACCGTGGCGATGGTCCGTACGTCGCAGGAATATGGTAGCCCGCCGGGTCCCAATTATCACCGTGACGTGATCCAGTTTGTCACCTTGATGGCCTCAGGATCAGATACGCAATGGCACGACCGCATCGCGATCGACGGGACTGAGAGGATGACACGCTTCGTCGGCCAGGCAACCTACCACATGCTGCCACCTTACCGAGCCGACGTCAGCGTTGATTTGACAACGCACGGGATCGTCGCAACGGAACACCGCTCCGGCTGGACCAGATTTCTGACCTGGAATGGAGACTCCACGACGCTCTGGCCAGCGGTGAGCGTCACAACATGGGTATCAGATGCGGAACTGAGGACACTCGAAGCAGATGTGGAGCGTCGAGTTCGCCGCCTGAGGGAGATCGGCGGTGAAGCTGAGCTGTTCCAGACGAGCGCACGCGCCGCGATTGAGCGCTGGAATGGCGAAATCCCACGCCCGGTGTTTGAGAGTCTGAAGAGTGATGGACAAATGATCGCCGTACAGAGATACGACCCGGGAGATTCGCACTCAACTGAGTGGCTTGTGCTTGACCGAAGTGGTCAGGCGTACGGGCGTTGGATTCTGCCGAGCAATGCCCGGCTGTTGACGATCGATGGACTGCAGCTTGCTGTCGTCGCCCGTGACTCACTTGACGCGGAGACGGTACATATCCTGTCAATCGATCGGGCGGTCGAAGCACGTTGAATCGTTTTGCGGGCGTTGTTCTGCATTTCCGGCGTCAACGAATCACCGAAATCGTCGGCCTCGAATACGCGACGGATCTCGACTTCCGATTCCACGTCGCGAGGATCCGGCATCTGCTTCACCCAGTCGAGTGCTTCTTCCATCGAGTCTGGCGAGGCGCTCGTCGCTTCGGGACCGGTCGCGGTGATTGCGGCGTGTCGCCTCGAATGGCCGCGCTGACGATCCCGGCCAGTTCGACAAGGGCACGACCAGTGCCACCGGCCAGCGGGCGTCCGGCGCTTGTGTTGAGCTGGATCGCGATCGCGAAGCGGTGCTCCGGCCAGTACCGCACTTCGGTGAGGTAGCCGGGGAAGAAGCCGCTGTGGCCGTACGCGGTTCCCAGCGGCGTTTCGGTGATGATGACGCCCAGGCCGTAGCGCGCGCCGGCTCCGAGCCCGCGCGTCTCGACGCCATTGTAGAAGTCGGCGTTCAGAGCGGGATCGAACGCGCGGTTTTCGTACAACAGCTTCGCCCACCTCGCCAGCGCGGCGGCATTGACCATGAAACCGCCGCCCGCCCATTCGAACGACGGATCGAAAGCGAAGCGGCCGTTCTCGATCATCGCGTCGGCGTCGCTGAACGGGTTGGTCGCGCCGGCGTAACCCTGCACGAGGCCGGGCAGTTCGGGGCCCGTCTGCGGAACGATGCGGTCGAGCCCGAGCGGACCGATGAGGCGGCGGCGAATCGCGTCGTACATCGGCTCGCCCGTGACGCGCTCCATGGTCATTGCGAGCACGATGTAGTTCGTGTCCGAGTAGGTCCAGCCCTGACCGGCCGCGAACGGCGGCTCCGAGTCGAGAATGAACGCGATCTGCTCCTCCGGCCTCCAGACGCGGTACGGATCGGCCCTGACAGCGCGCGTGAATGCGTCGTCGAACTCGTACCGGACCAGCCCGCTCGTGTGGTTCATCAGCATCCGGATCGTGATGTGCGGCCCGTTCGGCAGCCGCGCGAACCACGGTTCCTCGCCGAGATACTTCGA
Source organism: Longimicrobiales bacterium (assembly GCA_035513345.1). Lineage (GTDB taxonomy): Bacteria > Gemmatimonadota > Gemmatimonadetes > Longimicrobiales > RSA9 > DATKCF01. The sequence goes on along the minus strand of DATKCF010000159.1, from coordinate 9,280 downwards.
GATCGGGTCGTCCAGCCCGAGCCGGCCTTCCGAGACGAGCTGCAAGGCGACAGCGCCGAAAAACGTCTTGCCGGTGCTGCCTGCCAGCATCATGTCGTCCGGCCGCATCCGGGTATGCGACATCGTGTCCGCCTCGCCCACCGCGAGAGCCAGCATCGAGCCGTCCGCAAGCGCGACGCCCACTGTCGCGCCGGGAAAGCTGCCCGCCGCATGAAGCGAATCGAGCATCGCCTGGAGTTGCTGCTCCAGGACCGCGGGCGCGGGCCGCGACTGGGCGTGCGACAGCGCAGGCGTACCGACCAGAATCGCGGCGGCCAGCTGGTATCGAAACAGGTTTCTCATCGACGGCTCCGGCAAGCGTGTTGAGTCATCCTCGCTGGGCAGGAACATACGGGGGAAGGGTTGAGGAATGCATCAACTGTGTCGGCAACTTCTGGCTGCCCCCCACTCTCCTCACGCCCGCGAATTCGTTCGCGCACTCTGGGACGGCTATCTTGGAGCGGCGAGTGATCACAGGGACGGAGGTGGCAAATGGACCGCGAGATGCGATCGCGGCGCGCGGCAGTCGGTGCATTCCTGATCACGCTGCTGGCGGGCGTGGCCTGCGGCGGCGGAGACGCCGGGAGACCTGCTGGCGAGGCGTCCGAGGCCACAGGCCTGGCCGTCTGCGACTTGCTGAGCGATGAGGAAGTGACGCAGGTGCTGCCGGGCCATGACGGCGGCATCGTCACGAGTGCGGGCGGCTCGCTCGTCGAGGGCATCGACGTGTACCGGTGCTCGTATACCGCACGCAAGGACGGCATCGCGGCATTCGACCTGCTCAACATGAGCGTCACCGTTGCTGCGACCGCGGAGCTGTTCGACCAGGTTCGCCCCGACGCTGGCCCGAAGCGCGACGCGTACGACAACTTCGCCGAGATCGACGCGGGCGATGGCGGCTACACATACGGCGATCCCGCCGAAATGATGGTGGATGTCTGGCAAGGCACGACGGCGGTAGCGCTCGAGCTGGTGGCGGCTGACGCCGCAAGCCACACGGACCGGCTCGTCGCACTTGCCGCGACTGCGTTGTCGAAGGCGAACTGAATCGGCTCGGCGGAGGCGGAGGACGGTACACACGGCACGGTTCGCGGCTCCACGCGCCAGCCGTGACGTCTCAGGTCGCACGCGGGCCGCGTCCCGCAGCACGCGGATGCGAAAGCCGCCGGACGAGCCGGTCGAGGCCCGTCGCGGCGGTTGCGGTTGCAGTTCGATCTGTCGGAACCACCGTGCGCCATCGCGGCGGCGACGGGTGGTCACCCCTTCGTCAGCTCACGCCGAGCAGCTTCTGCAGTTCTTCAGGCGTGAGTTCGTCGACATTGCGCGAACCGTACCTGCCACCCGTCCTGTTGACCCGGGCGACGGGCCGTTTGGGCGCATCGGGCGTAACAGCGTAGTCGAACTCCGGCTTCGCCTCCCTCGGCAGCGCCTTGCCCAGCAGCTTCTCGATGTCCCTCAGAGCCACCAGTTCGCCAGCCGACACGAACGTGACAGCGATGCCCGACCGGCCCGCACGACCTGTCCGGCCGATCCGGTGGACATAGTCCTCCGGATTACGCGGCACGTCGTAGTTCACGACATGGCTGATGCCTTCGATGTCGAGTCCGCGCTGCGCGATGTCGGTTGCGACGAGCACGCGGACATCGCCTTCCGCGAACTGGCGAAGTGCGTGCGTCCGCTCCTTCATTTCACGGTCGCCGTGCAGCACCGTAACGCTGACGTCCGCGTGCTTCAGCCTGGCCACCAGCACGTCGGCGCCCGACTTCCTGGCCGTAAACACGAGTACCTGGTCCCAGTGCTTCTCCTCGAGGAGCGACACGAGCAGGTCCGCCTTCCGTTCCGGCCGTACCGAGTAGACCTTCTGCTCGACATTCGCCGCCGTCGAGCCCTGCGGCGCAACGGACACGGTCTCCGGATCCTTCATGATCCGCAGCGCCATGGCATGTACGCCGTTCGGCATTGTCGCCGAGAACAGCATCGTCTGCCGGTTCCTCGCCACGTGCCTCAGGATCGCATCGATCTGCGGACGGAACCCCATGTCCAGCATGCGATCCGCTTCGTCCAGCACCAGCGTCTCGATGTGCGAGAGATCGACGTTGCCCTTCTCGATGTGGTCGAACAACCGGCCGGGCGTCGCAACGAGAATGTCGACGCCGTCCTTCAGCGCCTGCAACTGCGGACCGTACTTCATACCTCCGACGATCACGGCGGTCGACAGCTTCACGTGCCGGCAAAGCTCGTTCGCGTCCGACTCCACCTGTTGCGCCAGCTCGCGGGTCGGGCAGAGCACCAGTGTACGCAGGCCACGGCCGCCCATCTGTCGCTGTAGCGCCGGCAGCAAAAACGCCGCCGTCTTGCCCGTCCCCGTCTGTGCGATGCCGACCACGTCCCTGCCCGATGTCGCCAGCGGAATCGCCAGCTTCTGGATGGGCGTCGGCTCCGTCCACCCGAGGTCCGCGATCGCGCGGCGCAACTCGGGTGCTTCTACCAACTCCTCGAACGTCATTCATTACCCTCTGATAAAGGAAAACCGACCATGCACTACTCCTCAGCTTCGGCACACGGGCCGAAGCGCTCGCGCGGATACGGCGCGACGCCGTCCGGGCGAAGGGGAGTGACGCACGATCGGCAACGGGTGCCAGGAACCGGCTACCAGCCGAATCGCCTGACGCCCAACCTTGAAATCTAGCTAAATTGGCTGTTTCGATCAATGGCGACAACGCGTTCCGCGGTTCAGGCCAGGACCGCGGAGTGCAGGGCCGCCTCGTGACGAGCGGCGAATCAGCTGCAGACACCACCGAATGTCGAGCAGATCGCATTGAACGTCGCGGTAACGGTGACCGCGCCGCCGGTTTCGGCGAGGGTACCCTGGAATTGCAGCGATCCCCTGAGCCGGTCGCCGGATGATGTGATGGTCAGGGTTCCGCCAGTGGACTGGATCAGCGAGCCGGCGGCGAACGCGGTCCCCCACATGGCGGTCCCATCGACTTCCCCGATCACATGGGAACCGGTGGCCGGCCTGCCTGCGTCACTGTGAACGACCTGCACGAACTCCGGGTTGCCGCTGACACTCGAGGTCAACGCCAGCACGAAGCCCTCATTGGCGATCGAGGAGAAGATTGCTGGGCCTGTGAACGATGCGCTGACCGCGCCACTGATGGAAGCCTGGAAAGTACCGGCGGCATTGTCGCCGTCGTCCGGATCGGATGGGCCACCGTTGCCGCAGGCGGTGGCGGACAGAATCACGGCCAATGCGACAGGTATGGCTCGAGACATGAGGACCTCCGGTTCGTGGGGGTAGGGAGCCCCAGGGCCCCCGTGTGTGCGAACGAACACCATTCGCACACACGAGAGCGGAAGAACCGGGGTCCGGCCGCCACTCCCTGGCGGCTCCTCACCGAACTACTGGAGGCCACCTCGCCCGCCGGGTCGCCGCGAGTAGTCGGGCGGCGGCGGCTCCGCCTTGCGCTCGAACCGCTGGGTCTCGAGCAGTCTCAGCGCTTCCTGAACGGCGCGCTCGAGCTGCGGGTCGCGGCCGGCATTGACTTCCTTCGGCTCGTTCTCGACTTCGATATCGGGCGCGACGCCCTCGTTCTCGACGGCCCAGTTGCCGTCGATGTCGAAGAAGCCGCCGCGCGGCGCGATCATCGAGCCGCCGTCGAGGAGTGGCGGTGTGTCCCAGGTTCCGACGAGGCCGCCCCACGTCTTCATGCCGACCAGCGGACCGACGTCGTAGTAGCGGAACATGTAGGGCATGAGGTCGCCGCCGGAGCCGGCCATTTCGTTGATTATCATGACCTTCGGTCCCCAGATGCCTGCGGCCGGCGAGGTGAAGGGCCTGCGTTCGCCGACGGGGTTGTTGAAGTAGCCGTGCGGCTCGCGCATCATGTACTCTACGATGTAGTCGGCGGCCGAACCGCCGCCGTTGAAGCGCTCGTCGATGACTGCGCCCTGCCGGTCCTGCTGCGCGAAGTAGTAGCGGTTGAAGTTGCCGTAGCCGCCCTGCCCGGTATTCGGCAACCAGACGTATGCGAGTCTGCCACCTGACAACTCGTCGACCTTTCTGCGATTCGCCTCGATCCATTCGCGCTGGCGCAGCTGTCCTTCGTTCGGCAGGGGCACGACCGTGATGTTGCGCGCGTTCTGTCCGTTCGCGTTGGGCCCGACGCGCAGCGTGACCTGCCGGTTGGCCAGGCCTTCGAAATGACGGTAGGGATTTCCTGGTGCCAGCACGTCAGTCCCGTTGACGGCCAGGATGTAGTCGCCCTCGCCGACATCGATACCGGGCTCGGCGAGTGGCGCGCGCAGACCGGGGTTCCAGCTTTCGCCCCTGTATATCCTTGCGATCCTGTAGCGGCCGTTCGCGATCTCGAGATCAGCACCGAGCAGGCCGACCTGGACACTGGGCACGTCGGGCGTGTCGCCGCCGCGCACATACGAGTGGCCGATCGCGATTTCACCACCCATCCAGTCGAGCAGATAGCCGAAGTCGGAACGATGTGCGGCGTGTTCGAGGAGCGGCTCGTACATCGCCTTCGTCGCTTCGTAGTCGGCGCCGTGCATGTTCTCGACGTACAGGTAGTCGCGCTGAAAGCGCCAGCCTTCGGAGAACATCTGACGGAACTCGGCACGCGGGTCGATGCGCATCCGCACGTCCGCGACGTTGATCCTGCCGGCGCTCGCGGCGGGCGGCGCGCGATCACTGTCGACGATGCTCCAGTTCTGGCCGGACCGGTACATCAGCTTCTTCCTGTCGTTCGACAGCGTGTAGCTGGCGACGCCGCTGAGGAACTGCGTCGCTTCGCGGTCGCTCACGCTGAACCGCTGGACGGTCGGCCCACCGCCGCCGGCGTTGCCACCACGGCCGCCACCGCCACCTGCACCAGGCTGGATCCAGAAGACCTGACCCGCGACGCCGGCCTGAAGCGAACTGTAGTCGCGTGCGGGCACAGGCAGAGCGACGATTCGTTGTTCCAGTCCATCGAAATCGATCTCGACCGTCACGGCCTGCGCCGTGCGGCCGGCCTGGCCACCACGGCCCCCGCCCGCAGCGCTTTGCGCCTGGCCCGCCTCGCCGGCTGAACCGGTGTCGCGTGCGGCCGTGCCCGTCTCGTCGCCGCGGACCGGGAGGAACGGCGATGGCACGTCATCCTGGAGAATGGCCATGTATACGCCGCGTGTGGCCGGCCGGTCGTACGACGTCATGTCGAGCCAGCCGGTATTCAGACCGAGGTTGGTGCCGGCAAAGAAATAGAGGTACTTGCCGGACGCATCCCACGCGGGTGACAGCGCGTCGGCAAAGCCGTCCGTAAGCTGGTGGACGCTGCTGTTGCGGACGTCGTACACGAACACGGCGTGCAGCAGGTTGTTGAGCCGTTTCGCGTACGCGACCCAGCGCGAGTCGGGGCTCCAGACGGGATCGATGGTACGGGCCGGCACCATCCACATGTCCGTATCGGCGTGCCTGGCGCTGCCGCTTTCTGCATCGACGACCCACAATCGAAGATCGGTATCCGTGAACGTGATGTACTTCGAGTCGGGCGACCACGAGGGCGTGTAGTAGAACTTCGGGTCGGGGATCTCGATCGTGCGGACCTCGCCGATGCCATCCTCCGGCGCGATCACGAGTCTGTACTCGCCGCTCTCATCGCTGAAGTACGAGACCCACTTCCCATCGGCCGACCATGCCGGTGTGCGCTCGGAGACGCCGGGCGTGTTCGTCAGGTTGCGCCAGTCCGCTTCGTCCTCCGTCGGGACCGTGAAGATCTCGCCGCGTGCTTCGATCACCGCGCGCTTGCCGGTCGGTGACACGTTCGCATTCGTGATGCGATTCGCGATGCCGTCCCAGCGCGGCATCATCCACGGGAAATCACCGCGCACGAAGATCTCGAGCTTCGTGTGTTCGCCGGTCGCCGGATCGAGTCTGTGGATCCAGCCACCCTGCTCGAATACGATGGTGTGGCCGTCACTGCCGAGGCTCTTCACGTCGAAGTCCGTGAACCGCGTGACCTGACGCAGCTGTTTCGTGTTCGTGTCGTACGCCCACACGTTGGACAACCAGTCGCGGTCGGAAATGAAATAGACGGTGGGGCCGACCCAAACCGGATCGACATCACGCGAACCATCCCATGGCAGGACGCGCTCGAGGTCCTGATCGTCCATGTCGAGGATCCAGATCGGACGGTTCTGCCCGCCGCGATAGTTGCGCCTCTCGTCATCCCACGAGCCGAGCAGTCGGTACGCGAAGCGGTTGCCGTCCGGCGAGAACTGGCCCTGGAACGCGCGCGGCATGGGCAGTGCCTGCGGGAAGTCGCCGTCCATGCCGACAGTCCAGAACATCGTGCCGGACGGTGCATTGGTGCGGCCGGATGAAAAGACGATGCGGGAGCCGTCGGGCGTCCAGCCCTGCACGATGTCGCCTCCCGGATGCCATGTCAGGCGACGCGGCTCGCCGCCTTCGACCGGCACGACGTAGACATCCGTGTTGCCGCCATACTGCGCGCTGAACGCCAGCCAACGGCCGTCGGGCGAGAAATGCGGACTCGTCTCCTGACCCTGGAAGCTGGTGATCCGTCGGGCATCGCCGCCCGTGAGCGGCGCGACCCAGATGTCGTTCGCGTACATGAACGCGACGTTCGCGCCACCGACCGTCGGCTCGCGCAGCAGACGCGTCGGTCCGTTCCCCGCCATTGCGCGGTTCGCGATCTCGCGCGTCGCGGTGCTGCCGCGCGTCGGCGGCACTGCCTGCGCGGCCGCCAGCACGGGAATCGCCAGAGCGAGCAGGAGTGCGCACGCGCCGGCCGGGGCCGTGCGCTGGATCAAGCCGGAATCGAGAACGGGGAAGTGTCGCATGTCATGCTCCGTGGCACGGATTCGATTGAAATGGCCGGTACTCGCGGGGGAGGACGGTTATCTGACGATACGGTGCGAGTGCCAATAATGCCACCATTGGATTCGCGGGAGCGGGGAGACATCTGAGCCCTTCCGTCAAGGAGTAGTTGAGAGCGGACGCCTGGGTTCATGCGGCTCTCGCGACCGGTTGGAGGCATCGATCAATCAGCCATGCACCGCGACGGAGTGATCAGCAATTCGGGTGTTCCGTCGGGCCGGTGCGAACGAGCGACCAACACCGCTGAGCCGGCATCCATGACCTCCCAGCCGTAGCGGGGCGTCACCGTAGGGAACGTCATTTCGCGCAGCATCGCCTGGCTCGCCTCCGGCATCCTGGATGCCGCTACCTCACGCTGACGATAAAGCGAGGCGTCCTCATCGGAGACGCCACGGGACCGGTCCGGTACCTGAACCACCCTCGGATGACCCTCACCTGGCCGAACGACAATGGAGGGTGTTGCGCCATCCGCAACAAGGACGATCTCGCCACGTGCCTGGTATGTGGCACGGCGACCGAAAGGGGCCAGCCAGACACTGAATCCCAACGTGTGATCAACATATCGATCGAAGCCGGAGAACGGCCCGAGCGAATCCAGAACGCTACCATCAATGTGGTTCAATCGGATCCGGAAGCTGTCTGTGTAACCACCTTTTCGCATTGCGGTCTGGACCGTACTGATTCGGAATGCAAATACTCCGTCCTTCATTCTCCCAACCGGCAGGCCTTCATCGACACGAATTGTACTCAGCAGGTCACCGTCGCTGCCAAACAGCGTGAAGCGTCGCTGGCGTGAATCGAAGGCGACAATCGTGTCCGGCCACGCGTCGACCCAGACGATGTTGCGGAACTCTCCGGGCCCAGCTCCAAGGCCGCCACGTGTCCAGATCAACCGGCCTCTCTGATCGAGCAGGTGAAGCAAGCCGCGTTGTCCATCAGCAGCGATAATCCTGCCATCACCTGTGAGCGTAACGTCATCCAGGGCAGCGAACCACAATTCAGCACGGTCGGCGCCGAGCGCACCTACACTTATGGTTCCGGCGAGGTCTGGAAAATAGCCACACGAACGGAATCCTGACAACGAGATTGCCGGCGACTCGTTCCGGTCAGCGTTGTTACAAGCCAACAACACCAACACCAACACAAGACCCGGACTCTGCCGGAGTGCCCGGTTCAGGAGATCGGCGGCTGTAGTTTCGTGCGCTGTGGACATTTCACAAACCTCCCATCATTTCACAGATTTGTGAATCTACGCTCTTTTTGTGTAATGTCGCGACGGATCAGGATATTTGTTGCCCACTCCCTTGTCCCTTGTTGGGCGCGTCGCCGAACCGGTGCAGGTATACCTCGAGCCACATGATCAGGACTTATGGACCCGGCCCGCGACCACGATGCCGTCCTTGCGGACTCGGAAGAGCGGTCATGGGAAGGCGGCCGACAGGAGAACGGCGGGCATCGCTCGTGAGGTTCTCGTGGACACGAGCGCATGGTATCCGATCGTGGACCGGTCGCACGCGGATCAGGTGCGGCTCGCGGGTCTGTTGCGGAACCGGCCAGGCGGTGGCGTGACGCTGGTGACGACGAATCTCGTGCTGGCCGAATCGCACGCCCTGATCATGCGCCGTTCCCGCCCCACGTCGCCCGCTTCACGTCGCCCGCCCCAAGTCGCCCGCCCCACGTCGCCCGCCCCACGTCGCCCGCTTCACGTCGATCAGCGGCGGCCGGTCAGGCTGTCGCTCAGCGCCCTCAGGCGCGCCCTCGCGCTATCGTCATATGCCTGCTCGTGCGCCCGCGCAGGCGTCATCTCGAAGAAGAACTGTCCGCTCTCGAAGCCATCCGCCGTCACGACGTGCATGACCACGGCCGTGCCTTCCTCGACGGTGCTCTGTGGCTGGACGCCGGCCTCGCGGATCATGCTGGTGTTCATCGCCGGCGCTGGGTGCAGCGAGTAGGCGGTGACGCCGGTGCCCTCCAGCTCCTGCGCCAGATCGATCGCGAACATGATCTGAGCCAGCTTGCTCTGCCCGTAAGCCTGCCTGTGCGAGTAGCGGCGGTCGAGGGCAATGTCGTCGAAGGCGATGGGCGACTGGGCACGCGATGACACGTTGATGATCCTGGCGGGTGCACTGCTGCGCAGCCGGGGCAGCAGCATCCTCGTGAGCAGATAACCGGCGAGGTAGTTGACGGCGAAGTGCAGCTCCTGGCCGTCGGCGCTCAGCAAGCGGTCCCGCTGACCGATGAGCGAGATGCCGGCGTTGTTGATCAGCAGATCGAGTCTGCCGTAGTCGCGCAGCAGCGTCTCGCCGAGGCGCCGGACTTCGTCGAGCGACGCGAAGTCGGCGGGGTAGAATC
>DATKCF010000158.1:0-9128 GCA_035513345.1 Longimicrobiales bacterium | reverse complement strand
CGCAGCTCGCGTGACCGCAAGAAGCCAGGGACTCGTCGATCCGCGGGCACGACACTATGTTGGTGGCAGCGACTCAGGAACACCGGAGGAGAGGAAATGCCGAGGGCACTCTGGAAGGGCAACATCAGCTTCGGCCTGGTCAACATACCGGTGGGGTTGTTCCCTGCCGAGCAGAAGGCGGACGGGGTTTCGTTCGTCCAGTTGGACCAGAGGTCGATGTCGCCGATCGGGTACAAGCGGTACAACAAGTCGAGCGGCCAAGAGGTGCCGTGGGACGAGATCGTGAAGGGCTACGAGTACGAGCCGGGCCGTTATGTGGTCCTGAGCGATGAGGATTTCGAACGGGCGAACGTGAAGGCGACGCACACCGTCGAGATCCTGGACTTCGTGGATGCGGAGGAGATCGAGCCGATCTATTTCGACAAGCCGTACTACATGGCGCCGACGACGGAGAACGGCAAGGGGTATGCGCTGCTGCGGGAAACGCTGCGTCGTACGAAGAAGGTCGGCATTGCGCGGGTCGTGATCCGGACGCGTGAACATCTGGCGGCGGTGATGGCGCGCGGTGACATGCTGCTTCTCGAGCTTCTGCGTTATCCGAACGAGGTCCGGTCGACAGAAGAACTGGATGTGCCGGGAAACGATCTTGAAGAGCTGGGCGTGACATCGCGCGAGTTGAAAATGGCGGAGCTGCTCGTCGAGCAAATGGTCGAGTCATGGGAGCCGGAGAAGTACACGGACCGGTATCGCGACGATCTGATGGCCCGGATCAAGGAGAAGATCGAAGCAGGCGAGACGGAGACGGTGGAAGGTGGCGAGCTGGAAGAGGTAGCGGCCGGCTCGGACGTACTCGACATCATGGATCTGCTGAAGCGCAGTGTGGAGCGGGCCGGCAAGGCGTCTGAATCGGACGCCGCGGAGGCGAAGAAAGCCGAGCCGAAGGGCAAGCGGAAGAAGGCTGCGTCGGGCGGCAAGAGTTCCAGTCGGGGCCGCAAGACGGCCTGAGAGGCGGCTGAGCGGTGGGGACCGGGGCCGGCGCCAGGCTGCCCGACATCGCGCCCCAGCTCGCGACACTGGCGGGCGCGCCTCCGGTCGGTGACGGCTGGCTGCACGAGATCAAGTTCGACGGCTATCGCCTGCTCTGCCGGATCGAGGATGGCAGAGCCCGGCTGATCAGCCGGAGCGCAAAGGACTGGACCGCACGATTTCCCTCGGTGATCGAAGCGGCCGAAACGCTTCCGCTACGGAACGGCATTCTGGACGGCGAGGTCGCGATGGTCCGGCCGGACGGTCGGACCAGCTTCCAGGATCTGCAGAACGTGGCCGCCAGCGGATCCGCCGGGGGTGCGCTCCGGTATTTCGCGTTCGACCTGCTGTATCGCGATGGTGAGGATCTGATGTCCAGGCCGCTCGTCGAACGCAAGGCCGCCCTGGCCGCGCTGCTGACCGAAGCGGATGATCCCGTCCTGCACTACAGCGATCACGTCGAGGGCAACGGCGCCGCATTCTACAAGCAGGCGTGCCGGGTCGGTCTGGAAGGCATCATCTCGAAGCGGCGCGATGCACCGTATCGGCCGGGCCGCTCGCGGGACTGGCTGAAGATCAAGTGTCTGAACGTTGGCGACTTCGTCGTGGGCGGCTACACGGAGCCGTCGGGCTCGCGCCACGGGTTCGGTGCCTTGCTTATCGGCGGCCATGATGCCAGCGGCTTGCTGCGTTTCGCGGGACGTGCCGGGACCGGCTTCTCCGACGCACAGCTCCGTGATTTCGCCGAACGCCTCGCCCGCCTCGAGCAGGACGAGTCTCCCTTCGCCGATGGTCCCGACGGTCGCGCTGCGCGAGGCATGCACTGGGTGCGGCCTGTGCTCGTCGCGCAGGTTGCGTATGCCGAGTTGACCGACGACGGCGTTGTCCGCCACCCGTCGTTCCGCGGTCTGCGCGAGGACACGCCCGCGACCGAAGTCATGCATCCCGGTATCGCAGGCGACAACGCTGCCGAAGCCGCCGACCCGGAACCCGCGGCCATCCCTTCGGGCTCCGGGGTCCGGACCGCACAACCCGTGGCGAGGCGCGGCATGGGACGGCGCCGTGCGGAGCCCGGCAAAAGCGGGACGCCGGAGATCGAGGGCATCACGATCTCGAGTCCGGACAAGGTCATGTATCCGGACGCGGGCATCACGAAGCGCGAGCTGGCGGAATACTACGCGAGGGTCGCTCCGCACATGTTGCCATGGGTCCGCGACCGGCCGCTCACGCTCGTGCGCTGCCCGAACGGCATACGAGACTGCTTCTACCAGAAGCACATCGAGGGAACAGTGCCGGACTCCATCCTCGCCGTGCCTGTGAAAGAGGATGATGTCCAGGGCATCTACGCTGCGGTCGATTCGGCGGCAGGTCTGGTGGCGCTGGCCCAGCTCGGCGTACTCGAGATTCACACGTGGGGTTCGAGGCGCACGGACCTCGAGCGGCCGGACCGGTTCACGCTCGATTTCGATCCGGACCCGCAGGTCCCGTGGATCCGGGTCGTCGAGGCCGTCCTCGAAACCCGCGGATTCCTGGGCGAGATCGGCCTCGAGAGCTACCTGAAGACAACCGGCGGCAAGGGTCTGCACGTCGTCGTGCCCGTCCGACCGTCACTGGACTGGCCCGCTATCAAGGAGTTCTCGCGGTCGATCGCCGCGGCTGTCGCCTTCGACAACCCGGGCAAGTTCACGCTCAGCATGTCGAAGGAAAAACGGAAGGGTCGCATCCTCATCGACTACCTGCGCAACGGGCGAGGCGCGACCGCGATCGAGGCGTTCTCCACACGCGCCAGACCCGGTGCGCCCGTGTCCGTTCCGATCCGCTGGGAGGAGCTGGCCGATGGAATCCAGTCCGACACCTTCGATGTGCGAACCACGCTCGCGCGTCTCGATGATCTGCGCGACGACCCGTGGGCCGGCTACAGCGATGCCGCGCGCCAGTCGATCACTGGCGCCATGCGGAACAGGATTCGAATGCAGGAGTGAGATCGGACCCGCCGTCGGGCTACTCGGCGAAGTCAGGTCGGATTGGAGGAGTGAGATCGAACCCGCCGTCGGGCTGCTCGACGAAGTCAGCCGGATGCAGCGAACGAACGGATCCCGGTGGCGTCCATGGCGAACGGCGTCGCCTTCACCGTACGCTCAGGACGCGGGTGCAGCACCCCGCGCGCGCGCCGCGGCTTCGGCCCGGCGAAGCTCGATCACTGCCCTCTGCGGGTCCGATTCCCCCATGGCCTCGAGCAGCCGGTCGTAGACCTCGACCGCGCCCACCGGGTCGCCCGTCTGCAGGCGGATCCGACCCGCCGATTCCAGCGCATCATGAACCTGGTAGTCGTGCGGTGCACCCGATGCGATGCGCAGGTACTCCTCGACGGCGAGGTCGGCCTGCGCGGACGCCTCGTAGGCGGCCGCCAGCATGAACGCGCCGGGAACGGCCAGCGGATCGTCGAGGTCGCGCACCGCACCCGAAAGCAGCTCGATCGCGCGGGCGGGTTCGCCGTTGTCGAGGTACGCCCGCCCGAGCAGCAGCCGGGCTTCGTCGGCAACGCGCGTTCCGCCGAACGACGCCATCCATGTCTCGAGATCCCGGGCCGCCAATGCCGCGTTACCCGAAAGCACCGTCTGCCGGATCGCCGAAAGTTGCGTTTCGGCCCTGTCGCGCAACACGCGCTGGTTGTTCCGGTACAAGAGGAAGGCACCGAGCAGGACCGCAGCGGTAATGACGCCCACGATCAGACGCGTGGAGTTTTCCTTCGCCCACGCGCTGGTTCCGAGCACTCGCTCGACGAAGATATCGTCGGGCTGCGCCTGCTGCGTGCGCTGGACCTTTCGTGCACCGGGATGACGAGCCATGCGTTGGCGTGCGGGGCTGGTGTGAAAAGCCCGCGACCGGAACGCGGTGGCGGGCCACAGGACAACAGCATGAAAAGCTACCCGTGAACACCGGAACCGTCAAGCCGATCCCCGCATGCTGCTGAGCGCACTCGCACTCGTCGCCCAGCTGCAGGGACCCGGACTGCCGGCGGACTCCCTCGAGCGACTGCGACGCGACGCTCGCCGCGCCGAGACGCAGTTCGAGCGATTGTCCCGCAGACTGATACCGACGCGTTTCGGCTCATCGGGTTCGGATTGCGACGAGATCGTGGGCCGGTTCTGTCTGACGTACGACACGGGCCGGCCGTACGAGCCCGGGCCGCCGCACGGCGCGATCGTGGACGCTCGCCGGGAGGCAATAGAGGCGCTGCGCCACGTTTTCGCATACTCGCCCGGCGATTTCGAGACGGCCGCTCCGCTGGTCCGGTACCTGGTCGAGGACGACCGCGCTTCGGAAGCGGCCGCCGCGGCACGGCTGTTCCGTCTCGAGTCCTCCGACTCGGTCTGGGGTCCCCTGCTGCTCGGATTCGCCGAGCACGCGGCCGGCAACGATACTGCTGCCACGCGACACTTCGATCAGGGCATCGGCCGGCTGCCGCCTGATGAGCGTGACGCTTTCCTCGACCTCGAATGGGTGCTCGAGTCCGATGACCGCCGCGCATGGAACCGCCTCGATGAGACCGGCCGCGCGGACCTTGCCCGTCGCTTCTGGACCCTGTCGGACCCGCTGTACCTGACGCCGGGCAACGAAAGCCAGAACCAGCACGTCGCTCGCCATATCTGGTCGCGCATGCTGGCGAGGGCGCCACGCGTTGCCGATATGGTTGGTTGGGGCCGCGACCTCGACGAACTCACGGTCCGATACGGCGTTCCAACCGCCCGGACCCGGTCGCCAGGGACCGTCATGCGCGACGGATCCCTCACAGAGCATTTCGATCCTGGCCAGCTGGCGTGGGCGCCGGTCGGGTTCTACGACAACGGACCACCCCCGGCTCCCCTGCCCGGCCAGCCCTGGGAGCCCGAGCGGACCCGCAGCCGGAGCGGCTTCGCGCCCGGCACGTTCCGGCGCATGATCCCGCTCGATCACCAGGCGACCCGGATCCCGGCGGGCGACGGTACCATCCTCAGGATCGACGCCGTATTCGTCATGGACTCCGTCGCGACGGACCCCGGCCTGATACAGACCGTGCTGTTCGTCCTCGACGATCAGTTGAAGCCGGCCCGCCGAGTCGACGGTCAGGCCACGGTGAGTGCGGACACGGCGCGATTCCACCTCGAGTCCCGCCTGCCCCGCGGCGATTACGTGTATTCCGTCGAGGCCATCGACACCAGTTCCCGGTTGGCCGGCCGCGCCCGCTATCGCATCGACGACGATACCGCCGCCGGACCTCGTCTCTCCGACCCGATCATCACACACTCGTGGTCGCCGGCCGACGTGCCCACAACCCGCGACGCACGCACGTTCCGGCCTGTTGCCCGCCTCGTAGTCAGCCGATCCGACACCATTGGCCTCTATGCCGAGGGACGAGGGTTCCAGCCCGCTGGCCTCCTCGCCGTCGAACTGTCGATCCAGCCCGCCAACCGGCCTTCCCTGCCCTCCCGCGTTCTCTCATGGCTCGGCGACAAGGTCGGCCTGTCCGAACCGGACACCCCGACCCGTCTGGGTTGGTCCGACCGCGCCGACGAATCCGGCGCCGCCACCCTGGCCGTCGAGCTGTTCCCCGGCGACCGCCACGATGGCGACCGCGTCGTGGTCCTTCGCGTAACCGACACCGCCTCCGGCCGCGTCGCCGAGAGCCGGCGCGTCATTCGAATCGATCGTTGAGGTCGGGGAGTCTGGTGGGGACGAGGAACGGATTCGTTTCACGCTGGGGACGCGGGGGAGGACGAGAGGACGCGGGGTACGGATTTGATGTCTGGATTGGTGCGATCTTCGGGCAATCGGCGCGATCCCGCGGGGTGCGGTCGGCCCGCCCGCTGGCGGTAACCTGACGGCCCCCGTCGGCAATGGTTGACTCGATCGATCTCACGCGGGACCCACCGGAAAGCCTGACGACCCCCCAACAAAAAAGTGACGCTTCTGATCGCTGAAAACCAAGCGGTTTCACCCGAATGTCCGACAGCGTCCTCCGCCTCCCGCTGCGTCCCCTGCGAGAAACAATCCGTTAATTCGTTCGACAGCGGCCACCGCTTCAGCGTCCTGCCCTGGCCGGCTTGCGCCTCGCTCCGGTCTCGCCCGACTCTGGGCCACCGATCGGCGCGGGCGGTGTTCCGGAGCGGGTGAAGAGCCAGATGCCGATGCCGAGGACGATCATGGACATGACTTGTGAGGTGGAGAGGCCGAGGACGATGCGGTCGCTCTTGGCGCGGACGAACTCGATGAAGAATCGCTCGACGGCGTACATCATCATGAAGAGGCCGAAGAGGTGGCCCTGGCGGTGCGCCCGACCCGCGATTTTCCAGAGGATGGCGAACATGATGAGAGCAATGACGATCTCGTAGAGCTGAGTCGGGTGTACAGCCATGATCTGGGTGTCGGGGATGGAGGCGGGGATGTCGGCGCCGACGGACCGGAGGTAGCCGGCGCTGCTCGGCGGCGAGCCTTCCGGGAATGCGACGCCGTACCACGCGTCGGTGGGCAGCCCGTAGTCGTCGCCTACGAGGAAACAGCCGAGGCGACCGGTAGCGATGCCGAGGGCGAGGGCGGGCGCGGTGGCATCGAACATGACAGCCATGGGCAGTTTGCGCCGGCGGATCTGCCACCAGTACGCAAGCACGCCGCCGATGAAGCCACCGTACCAGACGAGGCCGCCGCGGCTGAAGAGCGAGCGGACAGGGCTCGCCAGGAAGTCGTCCCAGTGGAGTCCGACGTAGTAGAGCTTTGCACCGACGATACCGCCGATCGCGATCCAGGCCAGAAGATCCCAGGCCAGCTCGGGCGGCATGCTGTATCGCCGCAGCTGTTTTCCGAGGATCCACGCTCCGACGATGAACGAAACGAACATCATCAGGCCGAAGCTCGTCACCGTGAACCGCCCGATACTGAAAACGACTGGAAACATGCGGGCTCCGCTCGGGTTGGCGTTTCGCGTTGCCACGAATACACCGGGGGAAGATACCGCGTTCGGGGCGGTTTCGGGGAGCCCTCGACCTGGCGCGCGGCTTCGGCGATCTTCCGCGTGTGATGGAACGCGCGCCGAGCGGGATCTGCACGCCGCAAGAAAGCGCCGGAGCACGACCCCTTCGGCGGGATCGCAACGCCCGACGACCGGAACAGGCAGGCGCATGACCAACGCCGACGGACCACGCTCCAGCGGATCGACACCCAACGGCGCCGCTGGCGGACGAGATCGGGACCGGCCGGCGACCGAAGCCGGCGCCGCCGCCCCACCGCCACCCGGACTCGACGGCAATCACAGCAAAGTGATCCGGCGAGGGGCCGACTTCACCTGGCACGGTGTCGACATCGAACCGTACAAGGCCACGACCGAGCACTGGAAGGGCATCACGCGGCGCGAGTTGTCCGGCAAGCGTGGCGAGTCCCAGGCATTTCATGTCCGGTACTTCGAGATCGAGCCGGGCGGGTACAGCACACTCGAGCAGCACCAGCACGAGCACGTCGTCATCCCGCTACGCGGCCGTGGAGAGGCCCAGTTCGGCTGCTACATCTACCAGGTCGGAATGGGCGACGTCGTGTACGTCGCACCCAACGATCCGCACCAGTTCCGGAACGCCGAGGACGCCACGGAGCCGTTCGGATTCCTGTGCATCGTCAATTCGCAACGGGACACGCCCATGGCGGTGGACGGCGGCGGCGTCTGCTGGGTGTGCGAATGAGCCTCAGCCGGCAAGCTCGCGCGCGTCGGACAGCAGCCGCTCCACGATGTCGCCTTCATTCACATCGTGCGCGCCCCGCACGCGGCCCTCACGGTCGATCACCAGGATCCGCGGCGAATGGTCGATCTGGTAGGGCATGCCGTGGTCCATCATCGGGTCCAGCGCGGTCACCTTGAACCCCTCCTGAATCAGCGCCCGGACCGCTTCCGGCGGCGAGCCCGTCAGGAACGCCCATTCCGCGGGCGGTGATCCGCCGAACCGCTTCGAATAGTCCAGCAGAACGGCCGGCGTGTCCCGCGCGGGATCCACGCTGATCGACACCAGCCGGACGTCGTCCCCAAGCCGGCCGTCCGCTGCCAGCGCGTTGCGAACCTGCGCCAGCCGCGCGCTGATCACCGGGCAGATATCCGTGCAGTTCGTGAAGATGAAACTGGCGATCCAGACGCGGCCCGCCAGGTCTCCGTTGCGAACCGTGTCGCCTTCCTGGTTCACTAGCTCGAACGCCGGCGCGTCCCAGTACACCGGCAACTCGGACCCGCCCTTGTCCGCTTCCCGCTGCACCACGAGCGCGCTTGCCACGAGGGCCACAATCGCGGCCGAAACGAACGCGATGATCCGCATGATCGTACATCCCGCCCCGGCCGCTCTTGCGAACGGGGCCTTTGTTTAAGACTCTTATGTGACCGGCCGATCCAGGCCGATTCACCGTGAGCATTCACTATGGCTGATGACCTTGCCGTACTCAAGGGAACGCTCGACCTGCTCGTGCTGAAGGCGCTGACGCGGCGGCCGATGCACGGGTTCGAGATCACGCGCTGGCTGGAGGCGAGGTCCGGGCAGCGGCTCGCGCTCGAGGACGCGGCGCTCTACCAAGCGCTGTACCGGATGGAGAAGCGAGGGCTGCTGGAGGCGGAGTGGGGCGTGACGGACCTGAACCGGCGGGCGAGGTACTACCGGCTGACGGCGCGGGGTGAATCGGAGCTGGAGGATCAGACGACGTGGTGGCTCCGGTACGCGGAGACTCTGACGGACATCCTCATGGACGAGCCGGAGACGGCGTGATGGCGGGACTGCCGGCGGGGGTCCGTCGCATTCTTCGGTTGCGCCCGGACGCGAGCGATGGGTCGCGCGAGGTAGAGGACGAAATGCACTCGCACGTGGAGCATCGTGCGGCGCAGTTGATGGAGAAAGGCTGGTCGGAATCGGACGCGAGGTCGGAGGCGAGGCGTCTCTTCGCGGCGGGGCCGGAGTCGATCCGGTCGCTTCATGCAGCTGCACGGGAAAGGAATCGACGGATGCAGATTCGGGAGCGGTTCGAGTCTTGGATTCAGGACGCGCGCTACGCGGCGCGCGGGCTTGCGCGGGATCCGCTGCTTGCCGGATTCGTGGTGCTGA
>DATKCF010000157.1:0-21609 GCA_035513345.1 Longimicrobiales bacterium | reverse complement strand
CTGCATCGGCCAGACGCACCGTGACGAGAGCCCGGCTGATACCGGGTCGCATTGCATCGACGACAACCCGGTCGAGCGTCGTCGCCTCCAGTACGATGCCCCGCTCGACGAGGTACCGGCCGATGCGCTCGGGAACAGTGGCCAGCGCCGTGCCGCGCATGCCCCAGACGGACGGATACCGGCCGGCGAGGTACGCGGCCGCGGCGAGGAGACCTGTCGCGTCGCCGCCATCGACGGCCACTCCACCGGCACGCAGCGGGCCGGCCGGCGCGATGAAGCCGATCGCGCCTTCGCCCGCCGCGAGCGGACCACCCCACAGCCCCGCGATCGCGGCGCTGCCGAATGAGGTTCGTCCGCCAATGATGACGACGGGCACATCGAACGCGGTTTCGCCGCGCGCCGCGATCCCCATGTCGAGGGCGGAGGTCTCGTAGCCGAGCCTCGCCGCGATGTTCGCCGCCGCCGCGACTTCGTCGACCGTCGGCGAAACGGGAAGCACGATCCTCGTGCGCACGAAGTCGGTGAGATCGTCGCCATTGCGATCCTCGACCAGGAAACCGCGCGCGAAGACGTCACGAACATCGGCCGGCGCCCCGGGCCCGGCCTGCGCCAGTGCAGGCGAGGCCAGTACGAACGCGAGAATCATGAAGGTCGGAATCGAGCGCATCGGCTGCCCTCGTTGAGGTTGCGCACCGCCGGCGCTGCCCCCCGGATCGGTGCCCGGACAATCGGCGCAGGGGAGCGGGTGGGCGCAAGGCGGCCGGCCGAATCCCCGGCCCGTCAACGCTCCGCCTCAGCCTCCGACCCATCTCCCTCTCCCCCAACGCGCCCCCGCCCCGCTTGCACTTCAGACATCCTCTTCGACGACGAGCCCCTCCCGTTCGAGGGCGGCGATGATCTCCTCGACGTGCTCGCGGCCTCTCGTCTCGAGATGCATGACGATCTCGACATCCCCGACGCGGATGTCGGCGAACGCGCGGCGGTGCGCGATGTCGAGAACATTCGCGCCGGTCCGCGCGACACAGTCGGCCAGGCGAGCGAGATTGCCGGGCCGGTCCCGCACCTTGATCATCAGCCTGGCCAGCCGGCCATCGCGAAGAAGACCGCGGTCGATGATACGCGAGATCAGGTTGACGTCGATGTTGCCGCCGGAAACCACGAGGACCGCGTTGTCGCCTTCGGAGACCGCGACGCGGCCTGACATCAGCGCTGCGAGCGGCACGGCGCCCGCACCTTCAGCCACAAGCTTCTGGCGCTCGAGGAGCGTGTGCACGGCCGCCGCCGTTTCCTCCTCGGTGACGGTCACGATCTCGTCGACGAGTTTTTCGATAATCGGGAACGTGCGCTCACCGATCTGCTTCGTCGCAATGCCGTCGGCAATGGTCTCGGATGTCTCGATGCGGATTACGCGGCGGGCGTGGCGTGAGGCGAGAGCGGACGCAGCGACCTCGGCCTCGACGCCGACGATGCGGACGTCAGGCCGCGCATCGCGCAGAGCGATCGCGATGCCGCTGATCAGGCCGCCGCCGCCGATCGGTACAACCGCGATCGTGATGTCGGGCACCTGCTCGATCATCTCGAGCCCGACCGTGCCCTGGCCGGCAATCACGCGATCATCATCGAACGCGTGCACCACGGTCAGACCTTCCTCGGATTCGAGCCGCCGGACCTCGTCCGAAGCGTCGGACAACGTGGTGCCGCGGAAGAAGATGCGCGCGCCGAACCGCCGAGTGTTCGTCACCTTGACGAGTGGCGTGCCCTCCGGCATCACGACCGTTGCGGGGATGCCCAGCCGCGCACAGTGATAGGCGACGGCCTGCGCGTGGTTGCCCGCGCTCGCGGTCACGACGCCGCCGACGCGTTCGGCCGGTGTCAGGTCGAGAAGCCGGTTCAGCGAGCCACGGTCCTTGAACGAGCCCGTGCGCTGGAGGCTCTCGAGCTTCACATGAACGCGACACGGTGCGATGCCGTGAAGACCCGACGCGGGAGGGCAGGGAGTCCGCAGGATACCATCAGCAATACGTTCGCGCGCCGCGCGTACTTCAGAGATCGTCAGCATGGTGCTGAAGAGAGCGCAAACGCGAGGGCCGGCGCAAGCACCCGGCCCCAGCAGCTAGGCGCCGCAGCCGTGTAAGGTTTTTCCCTAGGTGAGATCGTCCCATCCGCGGGGTTGCATATTTGATCCGGAAGCGCCCCGAGCAGGCAGAGGCGGCATCGCGGTCATGGGGAGACGATGCCGAAGCTGTCGGCCGGGGCGCGACCAGTCTTACCAGGCGGGTGATGACTCCGCGGCTCGCTGGTTACCGAAGGCCGGCACCGGCCATCAGGACGTTCACCGTCCCCGCGCACGTGAGCTCCGCATCACCCACGAATCGTAACGTCCAGTCGCCCTCAGACGCCGCTCCCGCAGACAGTGCATCCGCGCGTCGGGTAGCCGGCCGGGGCGGGCGGCAATGCGCAGGTATCCCGAACTCGCGCGAACCCCAGAAACCAGCCCCAGAAACCAGCCCCAGAAACGAGTTCCAGAAACCAGCCCCAGAAGGCGTGTCTCCCTCCATTGTCACAGCGCCCACCTACGTTCGTACAACGAGCAACCCTGCCGGCGCTCGATTGCGGCCGCACCGGGACCTCCGGCCCGGATGAGACTGGTCGCGTCGAGCGTCGGCGGGCGGTCGGCTCGCGCGACAGGCGAGGTTGTGGTACGGTGCCGGCCGCGGGGCGGCCGCTATGACGGCATGGACGGCTCGAACTCACAGGGACACGCCGATGCCGGAACGTATTACGAAGCTGCAGCGCTGGATCGATCTGATCGCGTTCCTCGTGGGTCGCCACGTGCCGGTGCCCTTCGAGGAACTCGTGCGCGGTGTTCCGGCATACGGCCAGAAATGGAACGATCGCGACGAAACGGCAAAGGCCAGCGTGCGCCGGATGTTCGAGCGCGACAAGGACGAGCTGCGTAGACACGGCATCCCGCTCCAGACGGTACGCTACTCGATCAACTTCGGCGCTGAGGAAATCGACGGATACCGCATCGCGCGGCGCGATTTCTATCTGCCATACCTGAAGCTCGTCGAGCAGGCGACACGGGAGCGGAATGATACCGGCGAGGGTCCTGCGGCGGGCGACGTGTCGCGTACGCGCTTCGCGGATCCGAAACGGATCGCGGACGTCGAGATCGCACGGGCTGAAGCCGGCCTCGCCCTCGAAGCGCTGCGCCGCATTGCCGACGTGCCATCGTTCCCACTGGCCGCCGAGGCAAGGTCGGCGTTCCGCAAGCTGGCGTTCGGCCTCGAGCCCGACGCGTTTCTGCCGGCCTCGCCCGTGCTGTTCGTCGAACGGCCCGAGACCGGCGAACTGCTCGACCGCCTGCGCACTCTCTCCGATGCGCTGCTGGCCAGGAAACTTGTGACGTTCCGCTACCATGGCATTTATCGCGGCGAGTCATCCGACCGTGAAGTCCAGCCGTTCGGTCTGCTCTTCCACCATGGCCACTGGTATCTCATCGGCAATGACACCGGCCGCGCGGCGTTGCGCGTGTTCCGCATCGAGCGAATGGACGATGTGGAGGCGAACGGTCGCCGGCCGAACACGCCCGACTACGACGTTCCGGCCGACTTCAGGCTCGACGAGTGGACGGGCCGCGAAGCATGGGAGTTGGGCGGCGAGGAGGAAGCGCCAGTGCGCGCCAGCGTACGCTTCCGCTGGCCCGCGTCGCTCGCCGCACAGCGCAACCGCCACGGCCGGCTCACTCTGACGCACGAGGACGGTGGCGCCGTGCGTGAGTTCGATGTGCACCAGGTCAATCCGTTCCTGCGCTGGATACTCAGCCTCGAAGGCGACGCGTCGATCCTCGATCCGCCCGAACTCACGGCCGCGCTGCATGAACTCGCCCGCGACGTCGCTGCCGCGCACGCTGCGGACGCCCGGCCCGACGACGAAGGCGACAGCGTACCGCAGGATGGCGCCAATGGCTGACCGCACGCCCGAACGGCTCGATCGCATCCTGTACACACTGCCCCTCGCCATCCGCAATGGCGGAGCCACACTCGACGAGCTGGCCGACGCACTCGGTTGCAGCCCCGCCGACATACTCGCCGATCTCGAGGAAGTGACGGCACGAGCCTACTACCACGCGGCGGGTGCAGCCGACCAGCTCCAGATTCTCGTCGACGGCAACCGCGTACAGGTCTTCGCCGGCCGTGAGTTCGTTCAGCCCGTGCGTCTCACACCACGTGAAGCAATGGCTCTCGACCTCGGCCTGCGCACGCTTGCCGCCGAAGCCGCCGACGGCGATCGCGACCGCATTCTTGCCCTCGCCAATCGGCTCGAGGCCGACCTCGCCACCGAGCCCGATTCGCCGGCGACCGACCGACCAGCCGTCGCGGAACGCGCCACCTCCACAATCGAGGGCGCTGGCGTCCGCGACGCCGGGAACGTCGAGCTCGATATCGGCGACGATGGGTTCCGCGGCGCAATCGCACAGGCCGTGACCGACCGTCTACGCTGCAGAATCGTGTACCTGCGACCCGGCGACGACTCGCCTGCAACGCGAAACGTCGCACCGTACCTGCTCGTCCATGCCGCAGGCACCTGGTACGTCCTCGGCCACGATGACGATCGCGATGATATCCGAGTGTTTCGAATGGACCGCATCATGAATGTGGATGTCACCAACGTCGCGTTCGTCGTACCCGCCGAGTTCGATGCGCGTGCATTCCTCGGCGACCACCGCGTCTACAGGCCCTCCCTCGCCGACATCGATGTTCGCGTGCAGTACCTGCCGCGCGTCGCTCGCTGGATCGCTGAGCGCATGCCCGTCGTGGCCCAACCCGACGGCTCCGTCATCGTTCGCCACCGCGTCGGCGATCCCGCATGGATCGTTCGCCACGTTCTCCGCTACGGCGCAGACGCACGCGTGCTCGAGCCGGCCTCGATACGCGACCGTGTCGCGAGATCCGCGCTCCGGCTGACCGCCTGAGCGGCCGGCAACCTGCGCCGGCCGGCAGGGTGGTTGCGGCGCTCGAAAGGTGGCCACGATCAGGGCCGGCGGCTTGCACTGTCAGCGCAGTCGACTATCGTAACAGGTCCACGACTGATGCCTCCGCAGCGTCCGGCGGTACACGACGAAGGTGAGTAGTGAGGGTCAGAACCGACCGATCGAACCCGCTGCGAGTCGTACGCTCGCACGATCCGCACGCGTTGCTGGAAGCGGCCGCGGACGGGTTTCTCTCGCTTGATCGCGGCGGTGATCTGTTCGGCTCACCGTCGTATCTTCTGGCGTTGCGACAGGGTGGGCTGCGCGATGACCTGATCGCACTGGCCGCCGCGCGTGGCGTGCCCGGCTGGTTCGATCCACCGCTCTGCCTGTTCCAGCAGCTCGACGAGTGGCTCGGCACGACGGGTCTCGCGATGACCGGCGACTACGAGCGGGTCGTCCTGCTGTCAGGCCTGCTACGCGACAGTTCGCCAGCCGTGTTCGGGCGACTGGCCCGGCCCGACGCGTTCATCAATGCGGTGGACCGCATGTTCGGTCAGCTGGTGGCCGAGGCGGTGTCTCCCGACGTGTTCAAAGCGGCGCTGGAATCGCGCACGGACCGTGACGGCTTCGAACGCAACCGCGACGGCGACCTGGCTGCCTCCTACCGCGCGTACATCGAGATGCTCGCACAGGCGGGCCGGCGCGACGGACGGGATCGGATGATCGATGCCGCGCGTGCGCTGGCAGCCGATCCGGACGGGTTCGCGAAACGGCTCGGCGGGCGCCGCGAGCTTCGCATCTTCGGGCTTCAGGACATGCGTGGCGGCTGGCGAGTGCTCCTCCCCGCACTACTCGCGAGCCCGGCTCTCGACGAGGTGGTCATCTATTCGACTACCGCGATCGAGACGCTGCTGGGCCGTGAGCCCGACTCAGTCGACTGGATCGGCGCGCGTGACGCATTCGTGTCGAAGCTGTTCCTCGAAGGCGACGACGCCTCGCCATCTTCGATTCCGATGGCGCTGATGTCTGCGCCGGATGTCGATCGCGAAACGGAAGAGGTCGCACATCGCGTCCGCGCACTGATCGATTCCGGTGTCGCTCCGAGCAGCATCGCCGTGATTTCGCGAAGCGCGCGGCCATATGTCGATCGCGTTCTCGACGCGTTCGCATTGTACGGCGTGCCGGCGACAGCGCGACAACGGCACGCGTTCGCGGAGATTCCGGTGGTGCGTGCAGTCCTTGCGCTGTTCTCGGTCGCGGCGGAAGGCTGGACGCGGCATGGACTGGTCGAGCTGGCCGAGCAGCCGTACTTCGGAAGGATGACGGCGGAGAACACCGGATTGCACCGGCTGGATCCGGTGATCATCAATCACATCGGCTACCGTCGTCGTGTACAGGGGCTGGACGAGTGGATCGCCGCGCATCGCGCGTTGCACGATGCGGCGAGGCTGCACGAGGATCGCGCGACGGCCGCCGATGAGGAGCCTCGCCGCGGTCGTGACACGCCGCCGCCCGCGTATCGCTGCCGGAACGCGCTGGCCTCGTTCACGAGCTTCGCCGACATGGCCGGCGACCTCGACACACCGCGGCCGTTGCGCGCGTGGGTCGAATGGCTGCGCCGTTTCCTCGACGACGATCCGTGGCGCATCGAGTCGCGCCTCTACGGCGTGCCGGCCGCTCGCTACGACGTCGCGCGCATCGATGCCGCTGGCATGCGTGGCATGCGCCGTATCGTCACCGAATGGAGCGACGCACTGACGGCATGGTCCGACGAGGACGACGAGATCGGTGTTGTCGCCTTCGAGTCGATGCTGCGGGAGATGCTGTCCGGCGATGCGGCGCTCTGGACGCCGGCGAGGCGAGGCGTACAGATACTCGAGGGCATGGCGGCATCGCAGCGATCGTTCGACCACGTCTTCATTGTCGGCCTGTCAGATGGTACGTTCCCGCTGCGCGCGCCGCGCTCACCGCTGTTCAATGAGCATGAGCGGAGCCGGCTCGCTCTCGTCGGCGTGCCAATGGAGACGCGCGCGGACTGGGAATCGCGCGAGCGTACCCTGTTCGGTGTGCTGATCGGGGCCGCCCGCCGTTCACTGACGCTGTCCTGGCCGCGAGCGAACGGAGCGGGCAGGGACCTGATGCCATCGGCGTTCGTCGAAGAGGTCGTGATCGCGAGCGGCGGCACGGTCGAATTGCCTGAGTCGGGCGACGATGACTTCATCGCGACATCGCGCGTCGCCTCGCCGTCACTGCCGCTCCTGCGCTCAGCCGCCCAGCGCGAGCTGGCCGCGCACGCCGCAAGCATCGAGCGGATCCGGCGAATGGGCACGCCGTCACCCTTCAACGGCGTGATCGAGGATCCCGCGCTCCTCGAATGGCTGAAGACCGACCGGCTCGGCGAAGAGTACGTCTGGAGCGCGACACAACTCGAACAATACGCCAAGTGTCCGTGGGCGTGGTTCTCACAACGGCTGCTCCGCCTCGACGATCTCGACGATCCCGACATCGACATGGATCCGCTCATGCGCGGTACCGTGCTGCACGAGGCACTCCGTCACTTCTACGACGCGGCGGCGGCCCGTGCCGGCAGGCCGGTGTTCCTGCGCAATGCCGACCTCGACTGGGTCCGTGACATGGTGCCCGGCGCCCTCGAACAGGCGATCACCGTCGCCGGCACGACGTCGTGGCTCGGCGCACCCGCCCTGCGCGAGACGAAAAAGGCCGAACTGCTGCGCATGCTCGTCGGCTACCTCGAATGGGAGATCGAACACAACGAGAAGCAACACACCGGTGGATGGCAGAAGAAGCGGATCCTGCGGACCGCGGTCGACGAGCACGAACTCGCCTTCGGTTCGATGCCCGGATCGCCGACTCCCGACGATGACGAGATTCTCGAACTCGGCGGTGTCACGTTCCGCATGCGCGGCAGCATAGACCGTGTCGAGGTCGGCATCGACGAACGGCTCGGTGAGGATCCCGCAAACTTCGTTGCCGCTGTCGACTACAAGTCGGGCAAGTACTCGACGCCCGGCTCGGGGAAGAAGGAAGCATGGAACGATGGCGTGGTGCTACAGGTCCCGCTGTACGCGCACATCCTCGCCCGGCGGCGGCCGGGTACGCGCGTGTCACGGGTCGAGTACCGGGCCATCAGACACCGCGAGACCGTGCACTCGACCGAGCTGTTCCAGGTGCGGAACGAAGGCCTGACGCGGCAGGACGAAATGTGCGCGCAGATGGACCTGGCGCTCGAAGCCGCCGGCGCCCACGTCGCGCGTGCTCGCAGTGGCACGTTCCCGGCCGAACCCGCTGCGTCCTGCGGCTGTCCGCCCTACTGTCACGCCTGGGATATCTGCCGGATTGACGGCGGGCCGAGGCCGCTCTGGTGACCGGCACGTACGATTGAACGCGGCTCAAGCCAGCAAACGTTTCTGGGGCTGGTTTCTCGGGCGGGTTTCTGGGGTCCGCGGACCCAGCCCTGCCAACCCTAGAAACAAGCCCCAGAAACCAGCCCCAGAACCTTTCCAAAAGTGTCGAAGGAGTCCACATGCTGACCTGGAACGATGTCCTGAACCTCGCGAAGAACGGCAATCCGCCGCCGGCGGCGCGCGTCGAGCGGACGGCCGAGGAGTGGAGGTCACTGTTGTCGCCCGAGCAGTACCGTGTCACGCGCGAGCACGGCACGGAACGACCCTTCAGTTCGGAGATGTGCAGCTTGTTCGAGCCCGGTATGTACGCGTGCGTGTGCTGCGCCACTCTGCTGTTCGATTCGGGCGAGAAATTCGAGTCGGGCACGGGCTGGCCCTCGTTCACGCAACCGGTCGCGCCGAACGTGATCGCGTACAGCAGCGACAACGCGTTCGGCATGCAGCGCGTCGAGACGCTGTGCGCCACCTGTGACGCGCACCTGGGCCACGTGTTCCCCGACGGTCCTCGTCCGAGCGGCCTGCGCTACTGCATCAACGCCGTTGCGCTCGAGAAGGTCGCGGTTGTCGAAGAGGCCTGAGGCAGGCCTGCCCGTGTCAGGTTTGCCGCGCGAGCCGCGCGCAAAGTGACGACCCTCCGATTCGCATCCATACGCGTTCTGCGTTCGCCGCGCCAGCTGCGACAACGAGGTCGTGGCATTCAGGAGCATACTCGCCGGTCGACGCATTCCGCAGGAGCCCCTCATCCCAAGCACCGCCCAAGCACCGTCCATTCCCCGATCGCCGTTCAGACCCCCATCCCGATTTGCTGTTCAGCGAAAACCTGTCTCGGTCCCGCGGGGTGCAGGTGGGGTCGACGGTCGTGTCCGGAGGGGACGGGGCGTGACCGCGGCGAATGTGGTACGGGCGGCCCCTCGGGTTTCACGTTTGTCCGATCACCCGCGTCCAGCGCGGCCGTTCGGACAATCGCGGAGCCGATCCCGCGGCGTTTGTCCGTTTGGCCGGGCCCAGCGCGGCTAAACGGACAATCAACCGATCGTCGCCGGCGCCGCGGGTCCACCCTGACCGCGAAGCCCGTGTGGTCGCGCGAACGACGCTCGGCCAACCGGACCCACCCGAGTCTGCATTCGGAACCGGAGCAAAGCCCTATTCGGAGGAGACAGAATGCGTCACGACGCTAGCGCCGGGGCTGCCCGGTCGGCAGGTCCTTACGGACTCAGCAAGCGGCGAAGCTGCAGGTGCGGTACATCGAACTCATCGAGCCAGACCGCGAGCAGCGTGTCGCCTCGACTGTCGAGTGGCGTGAGGCGCTCGGGCAGTTCAACATCTCCCAGCAGGAAGCCTTCAGGCGAGAACACGCTCCATTGACTGGGCGGACCGGTGCCTGGCCAGGTCGTCCCGGCGAGCCAGAGGCGCCCATCACTGTCGACCAGTGCCCGGGAGAATAGCGGCAGCAATTCGCCAAACTGCTCGTCATCGTATCTCTGGCGATATGCGGCTACCGCATCCTCTCCTTGCGATCGTCGGATCCCGTCCAGTTGCAGCTCGATGTACTGCTCAATCATCCCGGGCTCCACCGGACGCCGTTCGATGGGCCTGCGCAACATTCGGCGCAATGTTCCATCGGTGTCGTAGAATGCGATCTCATAGCGATCGGGTGTGGCCCAGTAGAAACCACCTGGGGCAGCCGCCTGAACGGCGTAATGAAGGGGCTGAGGCATCGGTGCATTGCCATCCGGCGCCACCCGGCGTTGCCGGTCCGGGAGTTGTCCCACCACCTGGTGCTCACCATCAGGGCGCATCGCGATGATGTCCGTCATTACCCATTGGAGCCCGGGCTGCAGGTCAGGCCTGTAGCTGCCGCCCGGACTGAAGAGCATGAAGACGCTGTCCTGAGCGATGCCGAATACGCCATAGTTGCCCGGAATCCGGTGGACGAAGCTACGGTATGACGAGAACGCATCATCGAGAACGGTGATGCGATTCAGACGGCCGTCATAGACTGCGAGTGAGTCTCCACGATAGATATGCAGTCCCGCGAGACCTTCAAATTCACCGGGCCCCCTGCCGCCCCGACCAAAGGTGGCAATGTGCTGCCCTGATGCATCGAATGCGCGCAGTTCCTGTGACGCGATCTCGGCGACAACGATAGCTCCATTGTCTTCGAGAATGCCAAACGCGATGAACGAGAACTGGTATGGACCCGGTTGCTCCTCGCCGATCTGCAGGAGCGGATCCGGATCGACTCGTCGGGTCCCAACCGGCCATGTCGCAGAGATACTCTCGACGATCTGGATGCCCGCGGAATCAAGAACGGCATACGGATCCGGGCCATCAGCCGGTCCGGCATCGCATGCAAGGACGAACGCGCTCATGAGGGCCACGAGAGCCCACGCTTCAGGCTTGACCATATCAATCACACTCCGCATTGCCAGTCAGCAGGCACCGCCCATCCCCGGATCGCCGTTCAGAATCCCCCAATCCCCATTTGCCGTTCAGCGAAACCGCCAGATGGCACAAAGCAACAATAGCGATCGGCGATTCAGAAGTCGATTCGCAGGCCGAGGACCGGCAGTGAAGCGAGCGCCGCGAGCGGCTGGGGCTCGCCGGGTTGTCCACTGTCCTGATAATAGAACAGAGCGTCGCGGCGGCTGAGTCCGTTGACGAGTCGCGCGAACGGCGTGAGCCGGACGGGTCGGCCGAAGAGGTCGGCTGTCCACTCGGCGCCGAGCCGGGCGTCGACGCGGAAGTAGGAACGGTCGTCGAGCGGTGTTGGTGACTGGTCGCTTGCGGTGGCCAATGTCTCGACGGTTGGCTGTTCGAGAACGACTGCCGTGAGTGGCAGGCCGCGGCCGTACGCGCTCGACAGGCCGAACGTGACCCTGCCGCGTGTGGTCGCAACAGATGCGGCGGCCATGTGCTGGTAGTCGGTGACGGAGTCGCTGCGGACGGGCACACGTCCGAGCATGGAGTAGCCGAGCGTGGCGGTCCATTCACCCGCGGTCCACGCCCATGACAGTTCCGCGCCGGGCGAGGTCCGGGGTGCGGTGTCGTGTCCGCCCTCGAACCGGTGAACCAGGATGCTGCCAGCCAGGGCGGAGCGTCGTGAGCGCCGGGCCAGATGGATCTCGAACTGTGTCGCGTATGTGACTTCGGTCAGGAGGTCGGCCGCGACGATGGTCGATCCGAAACTGTCCGTCACGTGTACCGGCTCGCTGTCGAGTGTGTTGGTCTGGGAGAAGCGTCCCGCTGACACGGTCAGTGCGGTGCTCGCGTCGTCGTTCACGATCGAGACCGAGAGTCGGGGCAGGGTGGCCACGTGCGCCGGGTCCGGCTGGTAACGGCCCCGCAGGCCTGCGCGGACCGAGACGTTCCGTGCCGGCTGCCATGCGGCTTCGGCCCAGGGCGACACGGTGGTAGCGGCGACTTCCGCGCACGGCAGAGTCGGCGTGCACGACACGGTTAATGCTGCCTCGGGCAGTACGGCTGACGCGTCCGCCGAACTGCGCCGTCCGAACCGCAGGTGTTCGATGTCGAGACCGGCGTTCAGGTTGGTCGTGCTGATTGTCCATGCCTGCTCGACGCCGAGCGCGCAGCGGTCGGCGGTCGCGCGCAGGTGGCCGCCCGGGGCTGACAGCAGTGGAAGATCGACGACGCCTCTGCTGCAGGATGCGGTCGCGCGGCTGTCCGCGCGCCGCCACGAGACGACTGCGGCCAGGTTGTGCCATTCGGCTACGTCCTGGTCGAGGTCGCGCGGCAGATGGATGGATTCGTGGGTGGCGAAGCCGGTGGCGGCGACACGGCCCGTCGTGCCGAGGTCCACGTCGAAGCGGGCGAGTGCGTCAGAATAGCCGTAGTCGAAGCGTCGTCCGAGCAGACCTTCGACCAGGCCGTGATTGATGCGACGCGCGCCGACGAGGAGTCCCGCGTCCGGTCCGACGGGCGTCTCGACCGACGCGCCAGTCGCCAGCAGGTCAATGTCGGCACGAACGTGCAACGAATCGTTCGGCGGGTCGCGTGTTCCGAAGTCCATGATGTAGCTGGTGCCGCCATCGTGGCGAGGCGATGTGCCGGCAGTACGCAGCTCGGCTCGCGCGAGCATCTCGGGATCGAGCGGTGGCAGGATCCCGCCGAGGTGCAGTGGCGCGTCGAGCGTCGCGCCATCCAGCAGGATTCGGCCGCGACCGGCACTCGAACCCCAGACGTACAGGACGTGCGGCTGGCGTCCGCCCGGATCATTGGGTGGCGGATCGCGTGCGATGTCGGCGAGCACGAGGTCGCCCAGCGCGCCCGCGGCCTGCCTGCCCGTCCTGCCGAGCTGGTCGAGCCTGGCACGCAGGTCGGCATCATCGGTGGCCCGGTCCGCGACCGTCGGACCCGTGGCCGTTCTGCCGATTGCGTGAATGCCCGGCATCCTGAGCGGAACCGGGTCGAGCGGCATGTCGATGGTCAGCGAACTGCCCTGCCGGATGCGCAGCCTGATGCGGCCGTTGTCGTACCCGGGATGGAGGACGGTCAGCACGTATTCATCGGCGACGATGTCGTCGAAACGATACGCGCCGTGATCGTCCGTGAACGTCGTCCGCTGGCCCGACGCTCCGCTCATCTGTACGAGCGCGCTGCGGACCGCCGCTCCGGAGTGCGCATCGAGGACGTGCCCGTTCACCTGCGCTGGCAGGGTATCGGCCGGTGCCAGCAGCACGGCCAGCGCGAGTGCGACGCAGTTCAAGATCGGCCGGTCGCCTCCACCGCGATGGTCACGCCCTCGAACATGCCGACCTCGATGAGCCGGCCATTATCGATACGGCCGAGCGGCCGCCCATCCACGCGGATCGTTGCCGAGCCGAGGTTCGCCGGGAACGTCATGCGCAGCCGTGCGGGCGTCGTGCCCAGGTCGAGCGTCGTGCTGCCCCGCGCATTGTCGAGGTGGAGCCGGTCGGGACCCGCGGCCTCGATCAGTACATCGCCTTCACCCGCGAACACGACATCGATGTGCGTGGGGCCGGCAACACCCGTGAGCGCGATGTCGATCGAACCGTTCACCGGCTGCACGTGGAACACGTTGGGCAGCGCGGCATCGATCGATGTTGCCGTGACCGGATCCGCCAGCGTATCGACCGTGCCGCCCGACGGCCGGCCCAGGATCGCGGCAGCGGCGCCCGCACCCGCAAACAGCACGATGCCCGCCGCCCACCGCAATGCTCGCCCGTTTACCAGCGCTCGCCGGACGGGTATCCGCAGCGGCACCACGGTGGACGGCACGCGTTCGGCCGGGGCCAGGTCGGAGGGACCGCGGTCCCCGGCGGCCTGCTCGACGCGAGCGCCATCCGCGAGAGCGTCGTGGAACGGTGTCGCCCACGATACGGGTTCGTTCGCGTCGATCGCGGCCAGCGCCGCCGCCACGTCCGAAGTAGTCACTTCGAACTCGACCATGCGGGCGAGGCATGCGTCGCAGTGATCGACGTGACTGGCCACACTCGCGGCCACGTCGTCGCTCAGCTCGCCGTCGAACCTGGCGAGAAGCACTTCACTATCAGGATGATTCATCGCCCACCTCGGCCAGCCAGGCCGCCCGGAACCGTGCCATCGCGCGTGCGGCCAGGACCGGCATCGATTGTGGTTGCACTCCGGCGACTTCCGCGATTTCGCTGTAGCGAAAGCCGGATTGCCGGAGGATCAGCATTTCGCGGTCGCGCGGGGCCAGCCGGTCGAGGACGGACCGGACCCGCGCGACGGTTTCGCGGCGCTCGAGTTCCTGATCGGGTCGATCCGGCGTTTGCGTGTCGACCGGCGCCTCGAGCTGTCGTTCCCTCGCGCTCTTGCGCGCGCGGTCGCGCACGAGGTTCGTCGCGACGCGGTACAGCCATGCCCGCGGGTTCCGCATTTCGTCGATTTCGGCCGACAGCATGCGAAGCAGCGTTTCCTGCGCCACGTCCTCGGCGGTATCCGCATCGCCCGTGAGCCGGTGAACGTAGCGCAGGATCTCGCAACGCAACGGCTCGATCCGTTCCGCGAACGGCACAGCTTCCACGGTTGTCGTCGCTCCTCGCTCCACCACGTTGCTTCCCCTGCCCGAGCGGACTCAATGAACGACGATGACCTTCTCGACGGCGACCGGCGTTTCCCACGTATCATCGCCGTACCTCGCGATCCGGCCCCTGACGCGGACCGTCCACTCGCCCGGCGAGTCGAGCGTCAGCCTCCACTCGTGCAGCAGCCCCACGAGGGCCGTCGTACAGATGTCGTGGCCCGAGTGCGCATCGAACGGCGTCAGCTCGACCGTGTGACCGCTGATCGCCGTGCCCTCCGATTCGGCGCGCCAGCAGCCACTGTCGCCGATCGTCGTTACCCGCACGCCGAACGGCTGCCCCACCGATACGGTCTCCGGTACGACAAGCACCTCCGCGGGCACGATCGTGCCCTGCGCCGGTGATTCCGTCCATCGGACCGTCGTATCGCGCGCACTTTCCCACATGGTCCCGGCACCGGCGTAGTCCCGAAGCTGGAGTATGCCCGGTCGCGCTATGGTCGCGAAATCGACTGCCGTCGTCTCGGCGCAGCCGGTAGCCGCCCCGGTGACAAGCGCCGCGATGCACGTCCGGTACAAAGCCATTCTCATGGTGTTCCCCCTTCTATGCCCATTGACTCCATCAGCGTCTCGAGTTCGAACTCACCCCTGTGACGACCGGGCCGCGCAGGACCCAACACGCCGGGGGGGGGACCGATGTCGTCGCGGCGAGAGGCGTTGGCGGAGCCTGTGGAGGGTCCTCCGCCTTGCCGCCCGGCTGGCTTCGACCTACGCTCCCGTATCCCGACTCAGCTTGCCGGTACACCGAAGGCTGCAGACATGATCGATTCGCAGGTCAGGATCCTTGCCGCGGTGGCCAGCCTCGCGATCACACTGGTTTCGCCGTGGCGCGCGGCCGGCCAGCGGCCCGCGGACACGCCCGATCCGTGCCCGCTCGACCTGCCGTCCTTCCCGGCGTCGCCGGCCGAACGCGGGCCCGGCGTGCCCTCGCCCGCGTTCGATCTGCGTTGCATCGAGCTGCACGCGACCGCCATGGGTGGCAGCGCGCGGGGCGTCGTCGAACTGCGGCGCGTCCCGAGCCCGTTCGGCGTGGCCGTGAGCGCGGACGGGCATCACCTGAGCGATCACGTCATTCGCATCGAAGGCCTGCCACCGGTGTCGTCGCTCGGGCCGTACACCACATACATCGCATGGGCGACACCGCTCGAACTGGATCCGGTCATCAAGCTGGGCGAAGTCACCGATGGCTCGCGCGCGCTGGGCGCCATCGAGTTCAACAAGTACATGATCTTTGTCAGTGCGGAGCCATCCACGGATGTGAGTGAACGCACGGGGCCGCTCATTCTGCGTGGCCGGTCGCCGTCCTCGCGCATGGAAGCGCACGACATGCTGGCGCAGGCGCCATCGGCCGAAGAGGCCGGCCAGGCAGGTCACACACACGGCACGGGCGAGGATGGCTGGGCAATGCCGCCGGCGTACCCGGGCATCCCGATGATGGCCGGCATGATGAGCGTTCGGCCCACCGTGTCGCCGCTCCTGATGGAACACGCACGGGACGATCCACCGCCCGAGGCGAGGCCGGGTACCGTCGTGACACTGCCGAACGGCGGAACCCTCGACCTAGCGGCCGGCCTCGTGAGGCGAACCATCGCCGGGCGCGATCTGCTCATGCTCGCGTTCAACGGATTGCACCCGGGCCCGCTGATCCGCGTCGATGAGGATGCCACGATCTTCGTCAACTTCACGAACGAAACACCGTTCCCGACCGCCGTCCACTGGCACGGCGTGCGCCTCGACAACCGCTTCGATGGCGTGCCCGGCGTCACGCAGGATCCCGTGCGGCCGGGCGAAACGTTCCGCTACACGATCCACTTCCCGGACGCCGGCATCTACTGGTATCACCCGCACCACCGCGAGGATGTGCAGCAGGAACTCGGCCTGTACGGCAACATGCTGGTCGATCCGCAGGCCGCCGACTACTACTCGCCGGTCAATCGCGATGAGGTCGTCACGCTCGATGACCTTCTGCTCGATGCGTCGAACGTCGTGCCGTTCGGACGGGAATCCGCGAATTTCGCGCTGATGGGTCGATTCGGTAACGTGTTCCTCGTCAATGCGGAGCCGTCGTATCATGTCGCCGTCGGCCGTGGCGAAGTCGTGCGCTTCTTCTTCACGAACGTGTCGAACACGCGCACGTTCAACGTGTCGTTCCGGCGTCGTATCGAGGCGGGTAGAATCGGTTCAGGCGACGTCTCGACGTCGGACATCGCGGCCGGCGCACCCTCCGTGTCGGCCGCAGCCGTTCCCGTGAAAGTCGTTGCGACGGATGTCGGGAAGTTCGAACGCGAGGAGTTCGCGAACAGCGTGGTCATGGCGCCGGCCGAGCGGTACGTCGTCGATGTGCGGTTCGACGAGCCGGGCGAGTACGCGCTCGTGAACCACGTGCAGGGCGTCAACCATCGCATGGGCGTGTTCCGCGAGGAACTCGTGGAGCTGGGTTCCGTCTCGGTTGGCAGTCAACCGGTTTCTGAAGACCATGCGATCGCGTTCCGGACGCTGCGCGTGAACGATGATGTCGTGATGGACATCGATCGTGTGCGTGGCGAGTTCGATCGGCCGGTCGACCACGAGATCGTGCTGTCGCTCGAGACCGAAACGTTGCAGCTTCCGCTCGAGCAGTCGATGCGGTACGACTGGGTGTGGTTCAACCCCGTCGAGTGGACGGGCACGATGCCGATGATGAACTGGGCCACGTCCGCCGGCGAGGTGCACTGGCTCATCCGCGAGCCGTCGACCGGTCATGTGAACGAGGCGATCGATTGGCGGTTTCGCATCGGCGATGTCGTCAAGGTCCGCGTTCACAACGACCGCGGCGCGTTCCACGCCATGCAGCATCCGTTGCACATCCACGGCCAGCGCTTCCTCGTGCTCGAACAGGACGGCGTGCCCAATACGAATCTGGCGTGGAAGGACACCGTCCTGTTGCCGACTGGCTCCGTGACGGACATCCTGCTCGAGCTGTCCAACCCCGGCCGCTGGATGGTGCACTGCCACATTGCCGAGCACCTGGAGTCCGGGATGAAATTCGTCTTCGAGGTCGAGGGGGAACGATGATGAGAATGCTGTGCTCCATTCAGGAAAGCGCCGTGCGCTGGACCGGCGGCGCCCGTCTCCGTTGCGGACGGCTGGCGTTCGCGTCCGCCGCGTTCGCGTCCGCCGCGTTCGCGTTCGCTGCTTCGCCCGGGTCCGCACAGACGGCGGCGCAGACAGCCGCAGGGCGGTTTTCCGACCTGGTCGCGGTCCACTCGCCCGTCGTGGCGTTGACGAACGCGAAGATCATCGACGGTACAGGCTCGCCCGCCCGCACGGGCCAGACTGTGGTCATCCGCGATGGCCGCATCGCGGCCGTCGGCGCGACTGGATCCGTTCAGGTTCCGACCGGCGCGCAGGTCATCGACATGAGCGGCCACACGATCATCCCCGGTCTGGTCGGGCTGCACAATCACAGTTACTACACGGGCGGCAATGGCCGTGCGGCGCAGCTCTCGTTCAGCGGTCCTCGCCTGTACCTGGCGTCGGGCGTTACGACGATTCGTACGACCGGCGCGCGCTCGCCGTACGAGGAGCTGAACCTTCGCGGTGAGATCGAGGCGGGCAACGTGGTCGGCCCGACGATCTTCACGACGGGTCCGTACCTCACGGGCGAGCAGGGTCCGGCCACGATGACGCGGCTGGAAGGTCCGGACCAGGCGAGGCGAGTGGTCCGCTACTGGTCCGAGGAGGGCGTGAGCTGGTTCAAGGCGTACACGTGGATCAGTCGCGCCGAACTGGGCGCCGCGATCGAGGAAGCGCATCGCCACGGCGTCAAGGTCACCGCGCACCTCTGTTCCGTCGGTTACCGCGAGGCCGTCGCACTCGGCATCGACAACCTCGAACACGGCCTGTTCGCGAACAGCGAATACGACCCCGCGAAGCAGCCCGACGAGTGTCCGCCCGGGTTCCGCGCCGACTATGCGAATCTCGACGTGAACGGCCCCGAAGTGCAGGCGACGTTCCGGGACATGATCGACAATAATGTCGCCATGACGTCGACGCTCGTTGTGTACGAGATCTCCGTGTCGGGCCGGCCGCCGATTGATGAACGCGTGTACGACGTGCTTGCGCCGGAGATCGCGGCGGAGGTCCGCCAGATCGCCGAAGCCCGCCGCGCGGGCCGCGGCGCCATCGACCCTGCCGTCTACAGCAAGGCGGTCGAGTACGAAGTCGCGTTCGTGAAAGCGGGCGGCCTGCTGGCAGCGGGCGTGGATCCGACCGGCTACGGCGCCGCGCCTCCCGGCCTCGGCGACCAGCGCAACTACGAGCTGCTGCTCGAGGCCGGCTTTACCGCGCCGCAGGTCGTGCAGATCATGAGCGCGAATGGCGCCAGGGTCCTCGGCATC
Organism: Longimicrobiales bacterium; assembly: GCA_035513345.1. Classification (GTDB taxonomy): domain Bacteria; phylum Gemmatimonadota; class Gemmatimonadetes; order Longimicrobiales; family RSA9; genus DATKCF01. Next base: position 2,742 of record DATKCF010000157.1, on the reverse strand, counting down.
GACGACCGCGTCGGCACCGTCGAAGCCGGCAAGGATGCGGACCTCGTCGTCATCGAAGGCGACCTCGAACAGCTCGGCCACTTGAAGACCACGCGCATCGTGTTCAGGCACGGCGTCGGGTGGGACACCGCGAAACTCGTCGATTCCATCCGTGGACTCGTCGGCATCCGTTGAGCACCCAGTGAGGAGGAGACCATGATACGTCGTCGGCTTTCGTTTTCGGCATTTCTGTTTCTGGTCGTGCCGGTATTGCTGTCGATGCCGGTCTCGCTGGCGGGTCAGGCCGCGCAGGTGCCAGCGCCCGAGGAGTGGTTCGGGTTCCGGATGGGGACGGACGGCAGGCTCGCACGCTGGGACCGGATGGTCGAGTACTACCGTCTGCTCGGCGAGTCGAGCGACCGTATGACCGTGTGGGAGATGGGCCCGACGACGCTCGGCAATCCGTTTCTTGCACTGATCGTGACCTCGCCGGCGAACCACGCGCGGCTCGGTGAGCTGCAGCGCCTCAACGCGCTGCTTTCGGATCCGCGCGGTGTCGCCGAGGCGCAGATCGAGGAGGCGATCCGGAGCGGGAAGGCGGTGATCGTGCAGTCATTGTGTCTGCACTCGACGGAGGTCGCGGCGGGGCAGACGGCGGTCGAGCTGGCGTATGACATGGTGACGCGCACGGACGAGGAGATGGCGAGAATCCTCGATGAGACGATCGGCATCATGATTCCGTGCTTCAACCCGGATGGCCAGATCATGGTTGCGGACTGGGTGGCCCGCACGACCGGCACGGATTACGAGGGTGTCGGGCTGCCGGTCCTGTATCACCACTACATCGGCCACGACAACAACCGCGACGCATTCATGCAGAACACGGTCGAGTCGCGATACGGCGCTCAGATCCTGTTCCGCGAGTGGATCCCGCAGGCGTACGTCGACCACCATCAGATGGGCGGTTTCACAGCGCGCATCTACCTGCCGCCTTACGCGGAACCGATCCGGCCGGAAGGCGATCCGCTGGTGTGGCGCGAGATGGCGTGGTACGGCGCGCACATGGCGTACAAGATGGATGAGGAGGGACTCGAAGGTGCGGTCAACGCTGCGATCTACTCCGGCTGGGGCCATTTCGGGTTCCACTGGATCACGCCGTTCCACAACATCGCGGGCATGCTGACGGAGTCGGCCAGTCCGCGCATGGCGAGTCCGCTGTACGTGCACCCGGAGCAACTCGGCGGATCGCGCCAGCTCCCGGAATACGAAGCGCAGACCACGTTCCCGAGTCCGTGGGAGGGCGGGTGGTGGCGGGTTCGCGACATCGTGGAGCGGCAGAAGGTGGCGTACGTGGCGACGCTCGACATTGCGGCTCGCCATCGTGAGACAGTGCTGCGCAACGCGTACCTGAAGGCGAAGCGGCAGACGGAGCGCGGCGAGGCTGGTACGCCGGCGGCGTTCGTGATTCCGGCCGACCAGCACGACCCGCTCACCATGCAGCACATGGTCAACAAGCTGCTGGGGCAGGGCATTGAAGTGCAGCGTGCGGGTCAGGGATTCACGCACGACGGTCGGCTCTACCCGGCGGGCACGTTCGTCGTGTCGATGGCGCAGCCGAAGCGCGGTGTGATCCGCTGGCTGCTGGGTCGCACGTCCTATCCGCAGAACTCGTACACGGTCGATCCGGAGGGTAACCCGATCCGACCGTACGACATGTCGGGCGACGTGATGGCCGAGTTCATGGGCGTGCGCGTCGACGCCGTCGACTCGCCTGTCACCGCCCCGCTGGCGAAGGTCGCCGCGTTGCTTGCGCCGGCCGGTACAGTCACAGCCGGCGCCGCCGGATACGTGCTCGACGGGCGCCTGAACGCGAGTTTCAGGGCCGTCAACCTCCTGTGGAACGAGGGCGTGCAGGTCGAGCGCGCCGAGCGTGACGGCTCGGGACTCCGGGCTGGCGACTTCGTCGTGCCGCGCACGATCGCTGCCGACGTGGCCGCCCGCATCGCGGAGCAGACGGGCGTGGACCTGCGCGCGCTCGAACAGGATGCGAGTGCCGTGACACGCCCGCTTCAGCGACAGCGCGTTGCGATGTACCAGCGCTTCTACGGCGGCAACATGGATGAGGGCTGGACGCGCTGGCTGCTCGAGGACTTCGCGTTTCCGTACACGACACTTCTCGATGCGGAGATTCGCGCGGGCAACCTGAACCGGCAGTACGACGTCATCATTCTGCCGGACGACCGCGCCGACATGATGACCGGCGAGGCGACGACGGATCGCGCGTTGGAATATCCGCCCGAGTTCAGAAGCGGCCTGGGCGACGAGGGTGTTGCCGCATTGAACGCGTTCGTCCGCAACGGCGGTACGCTCGTGACTTTCGCTTCCGCTGGCGACCTGCCGATCGAACGGTTCGGCCTGCCTGTGCGCAACATCGTGGCAGGGCTGCCCGGCAGGGAGTTCTGGGCGCCGGGCTCCACGCTGCGCGTCGACGTGAGCAACGACGATCCACTCGGTCTCGGCATGCCCGATCGCGCGCTGGCGACGTTCACTGCGTCCGGCCAGGTCTACCAGGTCGAGGCCGGTGCCGCCAGCCAGAACGTGCGTCGCGTTGTGAGCTACATCGACCGCGATGTACTCGAGAGCGGCCAGTTGCGCGGCGAAGATGTGATCGCCGGCAAGGCCGCGATGGTCGCCGTCCGTCACGGCGAGGGCGAGGTCGTTCTGATCGGGTTCAGAGCACAGCATCGCGCGCAGGCGCACGGC
>DATKCF010000156.1:0-6294 GCA_035513345.1 Longimicrobiales bacterium | reverse complement strand
GGGCGTTGCGGGCGCGCAGCAGATCCTTCTCCGGGCCGCCGTGGCCTCCCTGTTGAATGCTGCCCATCCCGATGTGAACTTCAGCCTCACGGTCGCAGAGGTGATTGACAAGGTGAACACGGCTCTGGCCACCGGAGATCGTGCGCGGATGCTCGATCTCGCGGAGGAATTGGATGCGCTCAACAACGCCGGCTGCCCACTGCAGGGCGGGCCGCCCCGTGACCGGGGTGGCAAGGGTGGGGGCGACCATGGCCGTCAGGGCCCAGGAAACCAGGGCCGTCAGGGCCCAGGCGGTCGCTGAGCCCGACCTTTGTGACGCCTTGAGCCAGAGGGGGGCCGTTCTGGCCCCCCTCTCCGGTCTTCCCCGTCTCCCGTCTCCCGCTTACCGCGTCCGCACCGCCCGGACGTAGGCGTTCAGGTAGCTAGCTAACTGGCACGGGCCGAGGTCGTGTCATCCGCAACATGCCCCGGCATTCGGGATTTCGGAATACTACGCCAGCACGCTCTCACAGCGCATCCGCGAGCTGCCCGAACGCCCGCCGGCCCTCGTCCGCCGCGGGGCCCCAGTGTTGCCAGCCGACCAGCTCCGAGTGCGCGAAGGCGACGCGGCCGTAGCGCTGCCGGACGACGTCGCGCGGGGCCGTCCCGCTCGCGCCACCGAAGAAGCCGGGGAAGGGCACCGAGTAGGCGTGGCCCCAGCGGTTCAGAATGAGCCCGGCCACGTCGCGCCGCGGGTCGAACCCGTGTGCGCCGAAGAGCTTCATCATCTGCGCGTGGATCCTCCGCTCGTACTCCGGATACGACGTGCCCAGCAGTTCCGTTCGGCCGCGCCCGACCTGCTCCTCCATCGGCAGGCCGGGGCGGTGGAAGGGCGTATAGAACGACAGGATCGTGGGCTGGTCCGGGTCCAGTGGCGGACGGTAGCTGCCCACCTGCATCGGGTTGCGCATGTTGCAGGTGAAGCCGAAGCCGCCCTCGTCGCGGTTCCAGATCGCGGCGGTGACGCCGAGCCGGTGCAGGAAGCGCCAGTTGGTGAGCGCGATGTTCGCAACCAGGAACGGCGCGTGGACGAAGCGGCCGTAGGCTTCGCGATGCGCGGGCGGCATGTCGCGGACGACGTATCGATTGATCCAGCCGCCGGTCGCCATGATCACGGCCTTCGCCCGGACGGCGTGCAGCCTGCCGTCGCGCAGGTAGACGACGTGCACGCCGTCGGCGGAGTCGGGGTCCCCCTCGTGCCGAACGCTCACGACGGTCGCGCCCAGGCGCATGCGCAGCGGCCGCCCCGGCCGGTCGAGCGCGCCGAAATCGATGCGCCCCGTGACGATGTCCTCGAACGTGTCGCCGCCGGCGATCGCATCCGGCACGAGTCGCTTCACGAAGTAGCGCGCGAATCCGGAGTTGCCGCCGGGAAACGAGTTGCGCCGGAGGTCGGGCGGCAGCGGATCGGTGAGCGCCGGCATCGGCAGGTTGTAGGCGAGGTACGCGGAAACCGCGTCGCTCCCCAGGCCGCACGCGGCGGCGAGGAACAGATCCGCGTAGCGCGCGGCCTCGGGCCCCAGGCGCAGCTCGCGCTCGAGGAACTCCTGGTAGGACATCGTATCCAGCGCGCGTACCGCCTCCGCGTCGGATGCGAAGCGCCGCGTCGCGCCCGCGCCGTGCCAGCGCAGCAGCGTCTGTCGCGTCGACTCCGTTAGCGGCGTGTTCTCCAGCCGTCGCCGCCAGATGTCGACGGCCCACGTGCCCTCGCCGGACGCACGGGCGCCGGACGGTCCAGCCGCCGAGGTGCCCGCGCCGAAGAAGTGCCCGACGCTCGTGTTCCCCTCGAGGCCCGGCACCATGTACTCGTAGTTGTCGGGCGAGAAGCCGAGCGGCTTCGCCGACGCCGGCCACTCGCGCAGTCGGAAGTCCCGCGGGATGCCCAGCTCCGCGTAGTAGCGCGCGTCGCCCGACGCCTGCCCGGGACCGCTCACCGGACCCGGCACGAAGAACCCGTTCGCGCCCTGCGGCCCGATCAGCCGCACGCCGTTCACGTCGAACTCGTTTTCCTTCGACTCGCCGCCGAAGACCGGATGGTCGTCCAGCATGAGGCACGTCCTGCCGGACGTCCTGTTGCCGAACTCCAGCGCCGCGCCGAAGCCCGCCATGCCGGCGCCGACGATCACCAGGTCGTACTGCTCGACGCTCTCGACCCGATCGAGATCAGCGGGCAGGCCGCCGTCGCGCAGCCGGTGCGCCGCCTCCACCGCCTCCGGCGTGTTGCCGTGGGAGAAGCGGTAGTCGCCGACGCCGCCGTAGCCGTACCAGTCCGGCGGGAGCGACCAGGTCGCTTCCGCGGCGGCGCGACCCGCACTTGGACGCGAGCGCTCGCAGCCGAGCAGGAGGCCGCCGATGCCGAGCGCCACGCCGTTGACGAAATCGCGGCGGGTGATGTGTCGATCGAAGCGCATCGGCTTAGAGCCCGTGATTCATTCTCACGCGACGAACGCGCCCAGCAGCACCAGGAGCGCTCACCCTCCGTCCACCCGCGATCGCGTCACTTCCGCTTCCCCGCGCGCCGTGCCGTTTCCTGATCCAGGATCTCCCGGATGGCGACGATCAGCGGATGATCCGACGTATGCTTCCTGCCGTATTCCAGATTGAAGGCATAGTCGAAGTCCGGCGGGTTCTTTCCCTGGTTGTGCTGCATGATGGTCTCGAGCTTGTCGAGAGCCTTGGCGACACGAGCCTCCGGTGACGACGCAGCCTCGTATTCGTCCCAGAGCTCCAGGATCGACATCCGAAGGCGGTCGGGGAGCGGCAGGAGGAGCTCCTCGAGATCCCTGCGCTCGTTCTCCGCCTTGTCCGAGTCACCCTGCAGCACCGCGGAGATGTCGCCGTGGATCGCTTCACCCAGATCATGGATGACGCACATCCGGATCAGGCGGGCGAAGTCGAGGGACGGGAACTCGCTCTCGAAGACCAGAGCCATCAGGCAGAGGCGCCACGTGTGCTCGGCGACACTCTCCTGGTGACCGGCCGACGTCCACGAAGTACGCGTGACGTTCTTCAACTGCTCCGCAGCACGAAGAAAATCCAGCGTTCCGGCCAGCTCCCGCGTATCCACGCTGTCTAGGCCCTTACCCGCCGAACTGGCGGAAGTGATGCTCGAAGTGCCGGAACGAAGCACGGCTCTACTCGTGTCCGGTGAACGGCCCGTCTCAGACTGACGCCTCCCTGGTTGTGCTGCATGATCGTCTCGAGCTTGTCGAGAGCCTTGGCGACACGAGCCTCCGGTGATGACGCAGCCTCGTATTCATCCCAGAGCTCCAGGATCGACATCCGCAGGCGGTCGGGGAGGGGCAGGAGGAGCTGCTCGAGATCCCTCTTGGCCGGGTTCTCCGGAGCTCGCAAAGCGAGCGGAGGCGCCAGACGATTGTTAGGCGCCGTGGCTCTTTCCAGGCGCCTGGCTCGCCAGCCAATCATTTAGCTGCGCACCATGATGTTCGTCGTGTGATACCAAGACTTCCACCCACTCTCGCTCTGCGGCGGATAGCTCCCAACCCTCTGCTGCGCAGTCCTGCAAGTGTTTCTGCAACGCCCTTTGCGATTCGCGCAAACACTGCAGGACTTTAGCCCACGGCCAGTCCTTCCGTTCCTCGACCGCACGACGATTGAAGTCGTCAACGTCGTGTTCCGGAACTTCCTGCGCTCCCGCCTTCAGCTGTCGGAGGTTGTCCAGAATCTCCACATTCCAGGCTTCCATGTGGGCGAGGAGTTGCCGGACACTCCAGTCACCGCAGACCCCGCCCACTTCCTGAAGTGCGGCGTCGACATCGGCTGCGAGGGTTCTGATTCGGTTATGCCCCCCTTCGATGCGCGCGAGATATGCCCTCATGCATGGCCATTGGTTGATTCCTTGGGCGGCGCTACAGGAATGCGCGGAAAAACGCTTGAGCGAAGCTCGACTGCTGCACCTGTGCAGAACCAAGTGGATTGTCCCACCAGACGCCTTCGCTATTTGCGAGCAGAATGAGCGTCAGGTTCTCGTCAGGGACTTTGAGGTACAACGCCGAATACGCGTCGGGCCACCAGCCCGAGTGCCAGCGGAGCTCATGACCTGCGTACCGCTGGGCAAACCAGCCGACGCTGTAGGGCAGAGACTCGCCGGTGTGCGAGCGCATGGGTCTCATCATGGCCGTGTACGACGCGGGCGAGATCAGCTCGCCCCGATCCAGCGCGACATCGAACCGGGCCAGGTCCAGAACCGTGGAGATCACCCCGCCGGCGGCACCGTCGCCCTGCGGCCCCTTCTCGGGTGAACGCACCATCATTCCGGTGCTGTCGACGTGGTACGGGATGCCAATCGCCGTGGCCAGGTCTTCACGCAGTGGCAGGTCGCGATAGGTTCGTGCGGACCGCGCCATTCCCGCAGGCTGGAAGACATGCTGCTCTACCAGGCGGGAGAACGACCTGCCGGCGGCGTCCATCATGGGCCGCGAGGCCCACGAATACAGTATGGAATTGTAGGAGAACTGCGTCCCGGGACGGCCGATGGCGGTGTGCGTCAGCAGGTGGCGGAGCGAGTGCTGCGGAGATTCACAGCGCAGCCCCCGGGCGAAGATCGAGGGCTGCTCGCTGAAATCCCTGCAGAAATCTGCCCATTCGCTGTATTTCGCGATGGGACGGTCGAGGTCGAGCAGACCATCCTCCACCAGCCTCAGGGCGACAACGGCCGAGATGGGCTTGGTGACCGAGGCGATATCGTACGGGGTCTCCGGTGTCGCGGGAATCTGCCGCTCCAGGTCGGCGTATCCGAAGCCACGGGCGAAGATGACCTCTCCGTCTTTGACTACTGCGGCAGACAGCCCGGGAATCCGCGCGGCCGTACGCAGCGAGTCGAGTGCCCGCGCGAACGCCGGCAAATCGTAGGCAGGCTCCGTCGGAGAGGAGCTATGCCGCGCTGGTGCGCAGGAAACCATGGGGAGGATCAGGAGCATCAACGCGGGCAATCTCAAAGCAATCTCCGTGTCACGAGAACTGAGTCAGGCGGATGCCTCACCCTACAAGCGGAGCGAGACGGTCAACCCGGACAATCCGTGCCGCCCAACGTTCAGATCCATTTCGAACAGCCCCAAGGCCAATTGCGCATAACGATTAACAGCGTGCCGAACCGGAGGCGCCGCAACGCGGCGCTGAGGATTCGGTGTCCCGAAGGGCCGGAGCGGCGTAGCCGCGGAGGCGCTCACCGGATGTTATACGCCGTGGTTTCCGTCCGGTACCTACACCATCACCGACCGGGCACCGAGAAGCGGCTTCACCCACCGCTTGTCCCCTTCCACTTGGATATGCGCTACCTGATCAGGAGATAGTGCATTGTAAAGGAGCCGCCACGCCTGATCCGTGGTCATGCGAACCGTAGTGTCGGGTGCTCCCACACCTGCACTCAACTCCCAGCGAGTACCCGTAGAGGACAGCAACCAATTACCTCCACCCTCACCTTCGATGATCAAGCCGACCACCGTCCCATCAGGAGCGGACATATCGGCATACGCACGAGGAAGCGCACGAACCGACAACTCGAACAGCGGCCGCGTCCATCTCTCCTCCAACAGCAGCGGAGCTCCAACTGCATCCCGGATCTGCTGCTGGTGGTGCCACTTCTCCGTGAACACCCTTCCCACATCCATCCACGCCAGAGACTCCTGCTCATTAGCCCAGGCAACGGGATACATCGCGCGGCTCAAGGGATCGACCGCCTCAAGTACCTGAGCGCACTCACTCCCGCTCTGCCGAACCAAATCCAGGAGCACCTGCGTGCTCAGGCGCTCGTACGCCCGCACCCAGACCCGGTTCAGCTCATTCAGAAAAGCGACGAGATTCCCGTAGGAGTCGATTGGCTCCGAGGGAGGAGGGCCATGGTAGCCATCTCGCTGGGCAGAAATCCGCCGCAGATCCGTGTCGATCAGATGAGCAACAATGTCCCTCACCCGCCACTGCTTCGCGAGAGTTGGACGTAACCACTGCTCACGGCTCAGCCCTTCCAGAAGCGAGATGAGCTGGTTGTGCAGAGGGCGAAGGAGAGGCGCAGTCTCGAACACGTCCAACCTCTCACGTGAGAAAGGAAACCATGGCGGCTAACGAAGAGGCCACTCACGACGTTTCGCGCAGCACCGCGGAGCGAAATGTCCTGGAGTGAGCGCAGCGAACGGAAGGCCGCAGGCGTGAGTGGCACGTTATCGGACGTCGCTCTCTTCAGGGCTGACAGGGTCGTGTAAAAGACACGCGGGAGGTCTGGCCAGGAGAAATCTCAGG
>DATKCF010000155.1:0-25066 GCA_035513345.1 Longimicrobiales bacterium | reverse complement strand
CTGCGTACGCCGACTCCCATGCGGCAGCGGCCTCGTCGAGCTGATCGAGCGCGAGGTGCACCGCGGTGAGGTCGAGGCTCTCGAGCAACGGGTTCTGCGCCGCGCCGTTCTCGATTTCCTCGGCGTAGCCACGATACGTCCTCGCCACACGCGTGAACTCGAACGGCAGCACCGGCGAGTCCGCCAGCCGCAACGCAGCCGTCGCCAGCGTCTGCGCTTGTGCGACGCCGTAGGCGAATGTCGTGTCCATGAACCGGGTGTAGTGATCGAACGTGTCGTACTTCGAGTGGTAGATGCCCGCCTGCGCGCCGCCGCCATAGGCCACGTGCAGTGCGGCCATCCCGGCATGGTCGAGGAACGCGGTGTAGTCGGAACCCGAGCCGAGCGCACCGATCGAGAACGTGGTGTCCGGATCCGATGGATTGGTCGATCGCTGCCGTTCGAGCCTCGCCTCGAGCACACTGTTGCCGGAGTCCGGGTCGCGGATGTCACGCGCGAGCTGCTCGACAAACAGCTCGAGCGAGTGCGAACCGGACGGGTTCAGCCAGCCGCGGTTGTTCGTGTCGCTGTTGATGTAGACGACACCGCCCTCGTCCAGCTCCGGCAGGTGCTTCTCGACCCACTCTGTCGAACCGATCAGACCCCATTCCTCGGCGTCCCATGCCGCGATCACGATCGTGCGGTCCGGCCGCCAGCCCGTCTCGAGCAGGGCGCCCAGCGAGCGGGCCATTTCCTCGACCGCGACCATCCCGGAAATCGGATCCTCCGCGCCGTTCACCCATGCATCGTGATGGTTGCCGAACAGGATCGCCTGGCCGGGCCAGCGCTCGCCCTGGATCCGCGCAATCACGTTCCAGACGGGCCGCGTCTGCCAGTCGAACTCGAGCGCGATGCGGACGCGGGCGGGACCCGGACCCGTGTGGTACGTGATGGGCAGCGCGCCCTTCCACGCGTCCGGCACCACGTCGCCACCGAGGTTGCGCAACAGCGGTAGCGCATCGCCGTACGATAGCGGGAACACCGGGATCGGTGAGAACGTGATCACGTCGTCGAGCGCCAGCTTGCGTGCGCCCGCTTCCGACGCCCAGCCCGGCGACAGCGGATCACCCGGGTAGCGCGGCATGTCCATCACACTGCCACGCTGAACGCCAAGCTCGCTGCGCATCGGGCCTTCGGGATACACATCCGACACGAAGAAGCCATCGTCGCGTGGGTCCGAGTAGATCAGTGTCGCGATCGCGCCGTGTTCCGCCGCAACCTTTGGCTTGATGCCTCGCCACGAACGGCCATAGCGCGCGATCACGATGCGGCCTTCGACAGTGATGCCGAGGCTGTCCAGAACCGCGTAGTCCTCGGGCGTGCCGTAGTTGACGTAGACCAGGTCGCCGGTCACATCGCCATCGGGCGAATACGCGTTGTATGACGGCAGTCCGCCGCTGTCGCCCGAGTCCTTGTCCTCGGGGATCTCCGGTTCCTCGATGCGGGCGACGAACCGCTCCGGGGCGACCATCTCGACAGACCGCGAGACAGGAACCGGCATGAGCGCTTCGAACCGTTCGATTTCGGCGTCGAGGCCGAACGAGCGGAATCTCTCGAGTATCAGATCCGCTACGCGCCGCGACCCTTCGAAACCCGCGTGATGCGGATCCTCCGACAGCAGGCGCATGCGTGCACGCAGCGTATCGCGCCTGGGCACCGCGCGCGCGATTTCCTCACGCGAACGCTGCGCTTCCAGCATCGCGTCCGGAAACCCGCGGATCGACTGGGCAGCGGACGGTGTGGCCGACATGGCGGCAAGCGCGAGGCAGAGAACGGGTGCGACTCGCATCATTGGGCTCCGTTTGATGGTCATTGCCGGGCCACAGACTCCGGTGGTGGAGCACACAGTGGTCGTGACAGTCGGCGTGGTAGCGTACCACGCTGTCCGGTCGCCGCGCAAACCTCTGCGAACGGATCGCTTCACCGCGGAGCGCGCGGAGAGCGCGGAGGCGATGCGTGCTGGCGAATACCGACCGGGGCGTGGCGGTCCTTTTCATTGTTTTGAACGGATACGGATTCGGGGCCGGGCGGCCTGACGAGACGTTACGGCGGGGCGTCGTGCTGTACTTCCGGCCAGCGGTAGCAGTTGGCGACGTGATCGTTCACCATGCCGACAGCCTGCATGTAGGCGTAGCAGATGGTCGGGCCGGCGAACCGGAATCCGCGCTTGCGCAGTGCGGTGCTCATCGCGCGCGATTCGTCTGTCTCGGCCGGAACCTCGCCGATCGACTTCCAGCGGTTGACGATCGGTTGGCCGTCGACGAAGGCCCAGAGGTACGCGTCGAGCGAGCCGTGCTCCTCGATGACATCGAGGAACGCCCCTGCGTTGGATACGGTCGACTCGACCTTGAGCCGGTTGCGCACGATGCCGGGATCCTGCAGCAGTTCATCGATACGCTGGCCGTCATAACGCGCCACCTTCTCGAGATCGAAGTCGTCGAACGCTCGCCTGTAGCTCTGCCTTCTGCGCAGGATCGTGATCCACGACAGACCGGCCTGTGCACCCTCGAGGATGAACATCTCGAACAGGTGGCGGTCATCGTGCGCGGGCAAGCCCCATTCCTCGTCGTGGTAGCGAACATAGAGCGGATCGGTGCCCGCCCATTCGCAACGGGTGACGAACTTCTTCGGCGCGCCGCCGGCCATGTACGTTATCCTTCCGTGCGTTTCCGACAGTGTGCAGGGGTCAGGCCTGATCCCAGGCTCGCCTGAGCCAGCCGATCAGCTCGGCGTCGACGGCTGCGGCGTCCTCGACGCGAACGCGGTGCGTGACCATCGCATTGAAGCTGCCTGACGCCTCGAGTCGGCCTGCGGGCTCGTCATCGCGCAGCACGAGCCCGACGTCGATGCGCGTTTTCGTGGTCGGCTGCACGAGACCGAACTGCTTCGACCGGCGCAGACTGACGTACGTCTTTTTCGGCGCGATCTCGACATCGGGACCGAATCCGCTGACCGCATCGATGATCGAGTCGTAGATCGGACGCAGCCCGGCCTTCGGCTCCGAGAATTGCGCGGCGATCAGGTCCTCGCCTGCAGCCGAGCCGGCATCGCTGCCGGCCGCCTTGTGGGCGACGAGGTTCGCGTAGCCGTGGCCGATGCCGTGCTCCGACTTCAGCATTTTCACGATCTCGCCATGCTTTGACAACCCGCTCTTCCTGACAATCGCGATCCAGCCGTCGAGCGACTTGCCCGTCTTCGTCTCGAGATTCGCGATCATCGTATCCGCCGCCTGGTCCGGCGTTGCCATCGTTCCCCCTCTGTCTCGTTCGCTTTCGGGCGATACGGTCAGCCGATGATCCGGCGTCCTGTCCAACTTCAACCTTGTCCGCTGCCCTCTTTGCGGCGGCTATGGCGCGTTGCGCGCCGCGCATTACTATACGGCGGTCCACGGCGCTGGCACGCCTGTTCCTGTCCGGAGGCCCGATGAGACGAATGCTGCGACGAGTTCCGGTGCCCGCGCTGGCGCTGGTGCACGCATTGCTCGGTTGTGCGTCCGGATCCAACGATACGCCCGGGACGGCCGCGCCGTCGATGGCGCCTGCCGAGTTCGGCGCACTGGTTTCGCGCCTGTCCGAGCCTGGTGGCTTCTTCCCGAGCGACAACTTCGTTTCGAACGAACTGTCGTACCTCCACGTCCTGGGCGCAATCCGCGATCTGGCGGTGAGCGGCGGCGCATATGTCGGCGTCGGCCCGGACCAGAGCTTTTCGTACATCGCTGCGACCCGACCGGAGATCGCGTTCATCATTGACATCCGCCGTGACAACCTGTTGCAGCACCTGTTGTACAAGGCGGCATTCAGCCATTCGCGGAACCGCCTGGCGTACGTCGCGTTTCTGCTGGGCAGGCCGGTGCCCGCCGATATCGCGGTGTGGGACACGGCATCGATCGAACGCATCATACGCCACGTCGACAGCGTACCGCCGGACCCCGCGGTCTTCGCGAGGAACACCGCGCTCGCGATCGAGGCCGCAACGACCGCCGGCGTACCGCTGGACGTGCAGGACACGGCGAACCTCGCGCGCATCCATCGAGCGTTTCACCAGATGGGGCTGGACATCCGTTACTCGAATCGAGGCCGCTTCGGATTCGGCGGCTATCCGACGTGGCGGCAGCTCATCTTCGAATCGGATCTCGATGGCAACCGGCTCAACTATCTGGCGAGCGAGGAGAGCTACCAGTTTCTGCGCGACCTCGAGCGCCGCAACCTCGTGGTCCCGGTGGTCGGCGACCTGTCCGGCACGCACGCATTCGCCGCGGTCGCCGCCGATTTGAAACGCCGACAGATCGACGTCTCAGTACTCTACACCTCGAATGTCGAACAATACCTGTTCCAGCAGGGCGCATTCGTCCGCTTCGCCGACAACGTGGCAGCCCTTCCGCGCGCCGCGAACGGTGTGGTCATCCGCAGCTATTTCCGGGGCCGGCACCCGCTCAACGTGCCCGGCTACTCCTCGACGCAGCTCGTGGGCAGGCTCGATGACTTCGTGACCGACTCCCGGGACGGTCGCTATCGCAGCTACCTGGATCTGGTCATGCGCAACATCCTGCCGCTCCGGTTGCTGCCCGTACCCACCCGGCAACGTTCGGCATCCTGAACGCATCGTTCAATCGCCGGGGCCCCACCCGGATCGTCGCACGGCGGCTATTCCGAACGTAGCGCGGTCAGCGGATCGACAATCGTCGCTCGCCTCGCCGGCACGTATGCCGCGACGAAGGCGACAATGCTGAGGATGATACCGACGCTCAGGTAGATTAGCGGATCCGTCGTGGCCACATCGAAGAGCAGGCTCTGGAGGAATCTCGCCAGAACGATTGACGTCGCAACGCCGAGCACGAGCGACACGGCGAGCATGCGGCCGCCCTCGGCGAGCACCATCGACAGCACCTGACCCGGGCGCGCGCCGATCGCCATGCGAACGCCGAACTCCTGTGTTCGCTGGCTTACGGAGAAAGCCAGGACGCCGAGAACGCCGACCGCGGCGATAGCGAGCGCGAGGCCGGCGAACGTCGTGAACAGCGTTGCGTTCAGCCGGGGCGGCGCCAGGTCCTCGAAACGCAAGCTCTCGAGCGTGACGACGTTGTCGATGGGCCGGTCCGGATCGATCTCCCGGATCACGCCACGCACATTGCGGACGGCCGCCGCCGCGTCGCTCGTGCGGATGATGATTCTCTGGCCCGGGAAAACCTGGTTCGACGGCCGGTAGAGCGTGTGCGTCGCGCCCTCGGCCAGGCCATATTCGCGTGTGTCACCGACAACGCCGACCACGCGCAGCCAGTCGCCGAACTCGCCATTGAACTGTTCGAGCGCGATGCGCCCGTCGATCGGATCGTCCGATCCGAACAGGTGCCTCGCCAGTGATTCGTTCAAAATCGCGACCGGCTCGGTCCCCGTCCGGTCCGTTTCCGCGAACTCGCGGCCCCGGATCAGCCGCACGCCGATCGTGCCGAAATACGTCGGGCTCACCACGTTCTGCGCGGCCATCGGGCTGTTCACACTCTGCTCGTCACGACCCTCGACGCGGAACCCGAGCCGCGTGATCGTGGCAGGCGCGAACGGGACGTGGCTGGCGTACGCGGCGCTCGTCACGCCGCCCGTCGCGACCGTCCGTTCGACTGCACGGTCCATCACGGCGCGGTTCTGCTCCGCGTTCAGACCCGTCATGCTCGGAACGTCGACCGCAACGACATCGTCGTAGGCGAGGCCGGCATCGACGGACGTGAGATTGAACAGGCTGCGAACGAGCAGGCCGGCACCCACCAGCAGAGTGAAACACAGGACGAGCTGACTGACCACGAGCCCGCGCTGGAGATGCTTGCGGGTCACGCCGACGACCCGGCGCCCACCGCCCGCACCGGGCGACCACACACCTCGCGTTCCGGGCAGACCTGGCGCGAGCGCCAGCAGAAGCGCCGCGCCCACGGCGATCACGGCGGTCGCGCCCAGGACCGTCAGGTCGATGTCGATTTCGCCGGTCCTGACCGTGAACCGGCTGGCGTACTGCGTGAGAAGGTCCTTGCCGACGGCCGCGAGCAGGACGCCGAGCAGACCGCCGCCGGTAGCGAGCAGCAGATTCTCGAGCAGGAGCTGGCGTCGGATGCGCCAGACACCGGCGCCGAGTGCGGCCTGGACGGCCAGCTCGCGCTCGCGCCGGACCAGGCGAGTGAGCGTCAGGTTCGCGACGTTCGCACACGCCAGCAGGAGCACGAGAACCACGGCCCCGCCGAGGATGAGCAACATCGGACGCGCATCGGACGTCAGCGCATGACGCCACGACTCGACCGAAACCGACATCCCGTTCCGCTCCGGGTACGCCGGCGGGAACTCCTGTTGGAGCCGCCCGAAGACGCCGGCCAGCTCGGACCGCGCTTCCGCGATCGTGCGGCCGGGCGCGAGCCGCGCGAACACGCTCGTCATTCGGTGCGTCCGCTCATCGAGCATCGACGCTCCGCCATAGTGCTCGTTCGCCGAGTAGTTCACGAAGAACTCCTGGCGCCGCGTACCCGTGTATAGCGATGCCGGCGCCAGGACCCCCACGATGCGGGCGGTCCTCGGCTGCGAGAACGCGTACAGCCGGATGGTCTGATTGATGACGCCGGGGTCGCCGCCGAACGCCCGCACCCAGTACTCGTGCGTAAGGGCCACCACGGGCTCAGCATCGCGCGCATCATCGGCTTCGGTCAGCATCCGGCCCAGCGCCGGCCGCAACCCGAGAACACCGAAGTAATTCGACGTGACCAGCCCGCCCACCGCGCGATGCGGCTCCGCCTCACCCGCCACCGCGAATGTCCAGTCGCCGTACTCGACGAACTCGTCGATCGTCGTGGCCGACCGCGCGTAGTCGCCGATCTCGACGAACGAAAAACCCATGTCGTCGATGCCCGCAAGCGGCGCCGCGTGCCGCAGGTACAGCAACCGGTTCGAGTCCACGTACGGCAGCGGCTCGAGCAGAACGCCGTTGATCACGCTGAAGATCGCCGTGTTCACACCGATCCCGAGCCCGAGCGTCAGAACGAACGCGACCACGTGACCCGGCGACCTCGCCAGCCGTCGTATCGCAAGACCCAGGGAACCCGTCATGACCACTCCCGGATTATCGTATATGTGGCTGACACAGCCGCTGGCCGCGGCCGGCACTGCCGTTGCACTTCCAGTTAAACATCCGGCACCCCGTCCTTCAACGGCCGGGTGTGCAGGATCTGTGAGCGTTTCTGGCAGAGTCGGCCATGAACTTGCGCGGATCCATGGTCAGGCGCGATCCTCCCGGGGAGATGGTTCCCCGCGTTCGGGTGGCAGACTCATGATGGTTCGTTCGGTGCCCTGGCGGCTCGCAATCGCCGGACTTCTCGTCGTGGCGGGCGCCGCGTGCGGCGAATCGCGGGACCTGCCCGACGACGTCCTGACGCGGCCGCCGCCGCAGGCAGTCATTCCGGAGCCGATCGGCGGACCGACGGACACGGAACCGACCGCAGCGCGCGCGCCCGCTTCCAGTGAGTTCGGCCTGCTGATCGACAGGCTGTCGGAGGAAGGCGGCTACTTCCCGAGCGACAACCTGGTGTCGAACGAAACGTCATACCTGCACGTGCTCGCCGTCCTGGCTGACACCGGCGTGCGCGGCGGCGCATACCTCGGTGTCGGACCGGACCAGAACTTCTCGTACATCGCCGAGATCCGGCCGGACGTCGCGTTCATCATCGACATCCGCCGCGACAACCTGCTGCACCACCTGTTGTTCAAGGCGCTGTTCGCGAACGCGCGCAACCGGATCGACTACCTCTGCCTCATGCTCGGCAAGCCCGTACCGGAGAACCTCGAGGAATGGACCGCGGCAAGCATCGATGAGATCGTCGTGTACGTCGACACGGCAAGGACCACACTCGACGCGTTCGAGGCAGCATCCGGGAAGCTGCTCGCCACCGTTCGGAGCTTCGGTGTCTCGCTGTCCGCCGCCGACCTGGGCACGATACGCGGCATCCACACCATGTTCTTCGACTACGGCCTCGACATTCGCTACTCGAACCGGTCGCGTGGCGGGATGGGCAGGTTCCCGAGCTGGCGCAGGCTGCTGGTCGAGACCGACCTCGAAGGCGTGCAGCGCGGCTATCTCTCCGATGAGGCGAAGTTTCGGTGGCTGAAGGAGTTCCAGCAGAGCAACCGCCTCATCCCCGTCGTCGGCGATCTGGCAGGCCCGCACGCTCTCGCCGCAATCGGCCGCGACGTTGACAGCCGCGGACTCGATATCTCGGCTTTCTACGTTTCCAATGTCGAGCAGTATCTGATGCAGGGGCCGGAATTCGAACGCTTCGCCGCGACCGTAGCCAGACTGCCGATCGCAAAGCACGCCGTCATCATCCGCAGCTATTTCGCGCGCCGTACTCCCATTCCGCAGCGCGTGCCCGGCCACCTCTCGACCCAACTGCTCGAACGCATGGATGCGTTCGTCGAGACGTGGAACGAGGGCGGCTACTTCACGTACCTCGACCTCGTCACGCGCAACGCGATCCCACTACAGCCTGCCCCGGCGGGCGAGATCGCACGGGAATACTCGATCCGATGATCGCGGGTCCGGGCGACAACACGTCGCTCCCGTCGATTTCGAATCAGGAAAAGACGACCGGCGGCCGAACGTCTGATCGGTCGGCTGGCCGGCGGCGCCGGCCCTCGCGTGATCCTGGTGGCCGGCATGCACGGCAACGAGCCTGCCGGCATCGCCGCCGCGGTCGCGGTCATCGACCGCCTCGATCGCGAGGGTATCCAACTCGATGGCGAAGTGGTCGCATTGCGCGGCAATGTACGCGCGCTGCGCGAGCACAAGCGATACGTCGCCGAAGACCTGAACCGGCTATGGACCGAGGACCGCGTCGCGGTTCTGCGCGCGGGCGGGCCGGCTCGTGATGGTTCCGCCACAACGGACGCCGAGGTGGGGCCCGAACAACGTGAGCAGGCCGAACTGCTGGCCGAACTCGATGGGCTCATCCGCACCGCGCCGGGCGAAGTCGTCGTGGTCGATCTGCACTCGACATCCGGACCGGGCGCGCCATTCGCCTGCATCAGCGACACGTTGCGCAGCCGGGCCATCGCGCTGACGCTGCCGCTGCCACTCGTGCTCGGCGTCGAGGAAGCGATCCACGGCACGCTGCTCGAGCACTTCGAGAACGAACGCGTGCCCATGGTCCTGCTCGAAGGCGGTCGACACGACGCGGCAGACACGGCGCTCAACCTCGAATCGGCGATCTGGCTGATCCTCGCGGCCGTCGGTCTCATCGGCACGCAACACAGCGCAGCGATCGACCCTCACGCCGATCGGCTCCGCGCCGCCACACTCGGCCTGCCGCTCGTCGTCGAGGTAACGCACCGCCACCACCTCGCCGACGGCACCGCGTTCCGCATGCGCCACGGCCTCTCCCACTTCGATCCCGTCCGCCGCGGCCAGCCGCTCGCTGACGACGAGTCCGGCCCCGTGCTCTCGCCTGCCGATGGCCTTCTCGTCATGCCGCGCTACCAGGTGCAGGGGTCCGACGGATTCTTCGTTGCCAGGCCCATCCGACGGTCCTGGTTGGATGTGTCGCGGTGGGCACGGGCCGCGCGACTCGACCGGTTGCTGCCCCGCCTGCCGGGCGTCTCACGCGATCCGCTCCGACCCCAGCGGCTATTCGTCGATCCGGTCGTAGCGCGCTGGTTCACCATCCAGCTGTTCCACCTCTCCGGCTTTCGCAGACTGCCTGACCGCGAGCGACTCTTCGTCTTCACACGACGCATCGAGCCCTGAGAAATCGCGCACGAGTTCGGTATCACGGCCGTGTCAAGGTCGTGCATCCAGATCTTTGGGCGGTGCGGTGCCCCGTTTCGACTACTCCTGCCTCAGCACGGCCGCGGGATCCGCGTTGGCCGCCGTCCACGCCGGCCGTGCGGCGGCCAGCGCAGCGACCGCAACGAGCATCACCGGCACAAGCGCGTATGTCAGAGGATCCACCGGCGACACGTCGAACAGCAGGCTCTCGACGAATTGAGTGCCGGCGCCCGCGGCGACGACGCCAATAACGGCGCCCCCGATGGCGAGGCCCACGCTGTGTCCCAGCACGCTGCCCACAGCGTTCGCTCGCCGCGCTCCGAGCGCCATTCGGATCGCCAGCTCGCGCGATCGCTGACGAACGATGTACGAAACCAGGCCGTACAGCCCGAGCGCCGCCAGGATCAGCGCCAGCGCGGCCAGGCCCGTCAGGAGGGTCGTAGCGAACCGCTCGCGTGCAATCGAGTCCCGCACCACCGACTCGAGTGTGAACACGCCGTGCGCCGGCTGGCCCGGATCGGCGGCCAGCACGGCATCCTCCATGCCGCGCAATGGCGCCACCACGGCGCCATCCGTGGCCGCTACGATGTTCGTCGCCCCGAACGGCAGACTCAACTGCGGGAAGTGGACGTAGAGTTGAGGCGACGGCGCGCCGGACAGGCCGGACTGATGCGTGTCGCCCGCGACACCGATTACTTCGTACACCGCGCCCGCGGCCCAGTACACGGCCATCTGCTCACCGATCGGGTCGGCACCCGGAAATGCCTGCGCGGCGAGCGTCTCGTTGATCACGACGACGCGCGGTGCGTTGGTGGCGTCCGACTCCCGGAAGCCGCGGCCTCGCACGAGGTCGATGCCCATCGCATCGAAAATGTCCCCGCTCACCACGCGGAACTCCGCCTGTGGCAGATCCTGTCTCGACAGGCCCGAGGTCGAGCGCGTGCCGTACGGCAGATCGAAGTTGACGCTGATCCGCTCCATCGGAAGTACGCTGATCGTCCCGACGGCCCGTACGCCCGGGATTGCCCCGACGCCATCCTGGACGCGACGCACCCACGCGCTGCGCTGTGCCGGATCACGGTACGCATCACGATCGAGAAATACGCGCGCGGCAACACGGTCCTCCGTCTCGAATCCGGGGTCCACCGCGTTCAGCGCAACCAGACTGCGCAACAGCAGTGCGGCGCCAATGACAAGCACGACCGCGATCGCAATCTCCCCAACGACGAGCGCCGCACGCACCCGCGCTATCGTCGATCCACGCTTCGCCTCTGTCCCGACCGCTGAACGCAGCGCCGGTGCGCCGCTCGTGCTTGCGCCCGACGCTCGCCACGCAGGGACCAGCCCGAACACCAGACCGGTCAGCGCGACGGCCGAAAACGCGAACGCCAGCGCCCGTCCATCGATCGACACCGTCTCGATCAGCGGGATGTCGATCGGCGGATTCGCCACCAGCGCACGCACCAGAACGCTGGCCAGTACGACACCCAGCACACCCCCGATCCCGGCGATCAATGCGCTCTCGACAACCAGCAGCCGTACGATGCGCCAACCGCCACCGAGCGCCTGCCTGACTGCGATCTCCCTGCGCCGCGCCGCCGCCCTCGCCAGCATCAGACCCGCCACATTGAAGCTCGCAACCAGAAGAAGCAGCGCCACCGCCACGCCGATCAGCCGGATCGGTGCTGCCACTGCTCCGATCAGCGTGTCACGAAGTGGCGTGACTGACACGTCCCAGCCTTCGTTCGTGGCCGGAAACGACTCCGCGATCCGCGCCGCGATCGCGTCCAGCTCCGACTCCGCCTGGTCCGCCGTGCGGCCCGCCGCGAGTCGGCCCGCCACCGCCAGATACCGGCCCGCACGACCCGTGTCGCCCGACCATGTCTCCAGCGTCCACAACGGCACATCACCGTCCGGTATCGCGAACCTCGGCGGCATGACCCCCACAATCGTGTACGTCCGCCCATCCAGTGACAGTGTCCGCCCGATCACTCCAGGATCCCCACCCAGCCGCGACCGCCAGAACGTGTCGCTCAGAACAGCCAGCCATTCGCCTCGTTCGCCGTCTCCGTCGGTGAACGCACGGCCGAGCTGCGCTCCCCGCCCCAGCACCTCGAAGAACCTGTCGTTCACGTCCGCCACTGTCAGCACTTCCGCCCTTTCGCCATCCACCCATATCCGCGAATTGAACGCCGACGCCGCGAACGCCTCGAACGTCGTCGTCTCCTCCACCCAATCGCGCAGCGTCTCCGGCGCCACTGCGCCACCGCCAACCTGCTCAGCGTGCGTTTCCGCCAGGATTAGCAGCCGGTCCGGATCCTCCAGCGGCAGCGGCCGGATCAGCGCGACATCGACTACCGGGAACACCGCCGTGCTCGCGGCAATCGCAAGCGTGATCGTCGACAGCGCCGCAACCGCGAACGATGGATTGCGCAACAGCCCCCGCCACGCGTACCGAACGTCGGACAGAATCGTCGCCATCACCGGTTCCCCTCTCCTCCGTGTGCGTTCCCCGCCAGACCCGCCCCACCAACCGATGCGGTCGGCAACTGTCCCGCCATGCAGGCGAACCGCGCTCGCCGCAACGTCCGCCACGATCGACACCCAGAACATCACGAAACCGCCGCCCGCCGCCTCGTGATCCGAACGCTGCCGGATGAACGCTTCGACCAGCCGCCCGCCGTATCGCCGCCGGAACTCCGCCGGATACAGCCGCATCAGCAACCGGAACAGCCGCTCACCTCGATCGGCCGAACCCATCATGCGTCCCGATGTCCCCAAACAGCCGCCAGACCGCTCGACTTCACGCCCTGCCTTTGCCTTCCGTCAGCACTCGCGACTTCGCGGTGTCCACGATCTCGGCCAGCCGTCGAACCTCCCATTCCAGGGACGACCGGCCCAGCTCCGTCAGCCGGTAGTACCGTCGTTGCGAATGCTCCTCCGTCGCCCCGGGCCGATCCTCCACTTCCGCGATCAACCCGCGCCGCTCCGCTCGCTGCAGCGTCTCGTACAGCGTGCCCGGCCCCATCTTTACCACCCCGCCCGTCCGCCCCTCGACATCCTGCTTGATTGCGTACCCGTGCAGATCCTCGTTCGCCAGCGCGAGCAGAACGTGGAACACCTTGTCGTTGAGCGGCTTGCTGCTGGGTTCCGTCGGCATTGCGGTCGTTGGTCTGTGATCCGGAGAACCTATCGTGTTCCGATATGTTCCCCCAGGACGGCCTGGCCGTCAAGACCAGGCCGTCAAGCCCCTCAAACAACAGCGGCCGGGGGTTGAGAACCCCCGGCCGCCGGCTGAATCGTGAGAATGCCTGTCCGGTCGGCTACAGCGGCGTGCACGGTGAGGGCAGATTGCGCGCCGAGCACTCGTTGGCCGGAACGATCATGTTCTCGAAGACAGAGTCGCCCGGGCGATCGATGGGCAGAGACTGAAGCCTGCCATAGCGCCGTGCGTCGATCCAGCGCGTCCCCTGCTCCCACATGAGCGAGTAGACGCGGTTGTACAGCAGTTCGGTGATGAAGGCATCGTCCGTACTGCCGGCGGTCAGAGAAGCCGGATCGAGGCCGCCCGCATGCTCGCGGACGCGGTTGATATCGTCGATTGCGCCCTGCTTGTCACCGTTGTTCCACCGAATTTCGGCGCGCAGGAGCAGGAGTTCCTCGTTGTGAATCCAGGGAATATCGGCGCCGAGGTCTGCCGCGGCCGGGTTGCTCTCGCTGTTGTAGAGGACCGGCTTGTATGAGGAGATGAGGTCGTTGACGTTCCGTTCTCTGCCAGCGTCCATGACCTTGCTGGTGAGGCGGAGGTCGGGCTCCCCGGCTGCGGTGGTCTGAGCCCCGGAAATGATTGACGGGTGGACCCACAACCGGTCGTTGGAGAGCGGCTCGGACACCGGATTGGCGGGCTCACCCGCTGCCGAGGAGTAGGTGTAATAAACGCCGGTGTCCAGGGACCCCGGCAGTCCACCGTCGGTGACGAACGACGCAGCGATTGCCGTGCTGGCCTGCGCCCAACAGGACGTGCAGTTCACGAAGGTCGCGCGATGCACGAGGATCTTGGCTGCGAGCGCCCGGTTGAACTGGGCGAACGTGGCCGGAGTGTCAAAGCCGCCGAAGCCAGCCGGCTTGAGGAACGGGAATGACGTGCCGCCTGCGTTGAGATCGACAAGCGCGTCATCCATGAGTGCGGACGCGGCCGCCATCGCGTCGGTGAAGGAGACGAATGGCGCAGGCGGATCGGATATGGGCCGATCTACGTCGATCGGAATACCGAGTTGACCGGTTCGAACGGCGAGCCGGTGCATGTGCCAGGCCTTGAGTGTCTTGGCGAAGCCGGCGGACGCTCTGCGTTCGGCATCACTGAGACCCGAAGCGACGGGAATCGCGGCGAGGTACGTGTTGATGGTACGTATGGCGGCGTACATGCCGGTCCATGCGCCGGAGTTGCGGCCGGTCGGGTCCTGCGGTCCGCGGATCTGCTCACCGGTCTCGCGCGGATCGTTGTTGAGCAGGTTGTAGCCTTCGCGACCGTAGAGCGCATAGAACTGGATCTCGGTGGCGCGGTCGTTATAGGACTGTGCGAAGATGCCTGTTGCCGCTCTTGCCAGGACAGCTGCCGTTGGCGAGCCGGTCAGGGTCTCGACAGTCGGTGCATTGGTGTTGGCGATGTCGAGGTCGCCGCAGGCGCCAGCAAACAGCACGCTGACCATTGGGACGACCGCACGGACGTATTTCCTGAATTGCACCCGCAGGGGTGCTGCGAACGTGGTCATCTCAGAACCCCGCAGAAAGAGTGAAGAAGATGCCGCGGCTCGGCGGATAGGCAGCGATGTCGAGATTGTTGCGGATCGCCGCGGCGCCGAAGTTGGCGACTTCGGGATCGAGCCCGCTGTAGTTGGTCCACATGAAGGGATTGGTTGCCGTGAGTCCTATGCGCAGGCTCTCGAGACCCCAGCTCGGGATCAGGTCGGCCGGCACGGCCAGTGAAAGTGCCAGCTCCCGGACCTTGAGGAACGTCGCGTCCTCGATGTACGGCTTGATCACGCCCTTGAGGTAACCAGCGTAGCGTTCCGCCCAGGCCGCACTGCCCCAGTCGGCGCTGGTTCGACCATCGTCCAGCAGGAACTGCTGCAGATTGATGATGTCGCCGCCCTGTTGCCAATCGAGGACTGCGATCAGGTTGAGCGCCTTGTAGGTCAGGTCGTTCACGAAGCCGACGCGGAAATCAGGCGCGCTGTTGCCGAGCTGCGAGAGCGTCGCGGCGCGATTGCCATCCTCATCGAAGTCGAAACCGATGATCTGCGTGATCGGCTTGCCTTCCTCGATGCGCGTACGGCCGAGGTTGCCGAAGCCCGAAGCCGCCGGGAAGAACGGAGGCAGCCCGGCCAGGTCAGTGACCTCACTGGAATACTGCGTGAACGTGCCGCGCGTGATCCACGAGAGATTGTCGGTCTGCACCGGCGTCAGGCCGATACCGACTTCGATGCCCGAGTTGCGAATCTCACCGCCGTTGAAGACCTGGTTCGTGAACCCGGAAGACGGCGCCGGTACGCGCTGCAGGAGCAGGTTGGTCGTGTTGCGCGAGAAGCCGGTGAGCTCCCACGTCAACCGGCCGTCGAGCATGAACCCGTCGATGCCGGCTTCGATCTCCTTGAGCCGCTCGGGTTCGACATTGGCTGCACCGGCGGTCGTGGAAACGGTGATGCCCTGCTGGCCACCCAGCTGTGGCGTACCGAGGTTCGTGAACTTCTGACCGAACAGCGGCTGGTTGCCGGTTTCGCCGTACGCCGCGCGCAGCTTGACCTCGCTGCCACCACCGAGCAAGTCGAGGAAGCGGTAGGACGCGGACGCCTTCGGGAACACGTAGTACTTGTCGACATCGCCGTTGACGCTGCTGCGCTCGGCACGGAGACCCGCCTGGACGAGCAGCCGCTCATCGAAGAGCCGGATGCCCTCCTGCGCATACAGCGCGATGGTCCGTTCCCGACTCAGGTTCTCGTTCGCCGCGATATTGGTGCCCTGGTTCACGTTGCGCTCGCCCGGCAGCAGGTTCTGCGTCCGGATCTGGAACGTGTTGAGGCGCCGGTCCTCGTACTGGATGCCGAACGATGTCGTGGCCGCGAACGCCGTCGTGGTCATGGTGTGGACGCCGTTCACGTTCCAGTTCCAGAACAGGCTTCGCCCGCCGCTCTCGATCGACTCGCCGGGCAGAGCCTGCGGCACCTCGAAGAACAGCTCGTTCGGAGACCACACGTCGTTGCTCTGATCGAATGCGTCGACGCCGCCGCCACCGATCAGGCGCAGGCTGTGCCTGTCATTCTCGAACGCGAGGAACCGGAGCGTTGCGCCGCCCGTGAAGCGGTTCGTTTCCTCGTGATTGACGCCCAGTTCTGTCAGCTGAAGCGGATTCGACTGAACGCCGACCGTCGGACGTGGATACGAGCCGTCGGAGTTCGTCACCGAGAGGTCGACGAAACTCGGAATGTACGCGATCGCGTAACCGTGGCAGCCGTAGTTGTTGCAGTTGTTGTTCCAGCCACGGTCGTTCTCGTTGCGCGCATACGCACTCGACATCTGGAGGTCGAGGCGGGGGCTGAAGGTCTGGTCGATGTTCGCGCGCAGACCCTGCCGGCTGGCACCCGTGTTGCGCTCGATACCCTCGTCGTGCTTCCAGCTTCCCGAAACGAAGTAGCGCGTCGACTCGGATCCGCCGCGAACGTCGAGAATCGTCTCGTACGACGGGTCACGGTTGTCGTAGACCGCGTTGTACGCGTCAAAGTACGGATGGGCATTGCCCTGGAAGAACGGCAGCGCGTTGTTGCCGAAGCGCGCGACCGCGGAGTCCTGCGACCAGCGCCGCGTCTCGTACAGCTTGAGCGGCGAGTACACGCCCATGCGCTGCGTCACGTTGATCCTCGCCGCGCCCGCCTGCCCGCGCTTCGTCGTGATCACGACAACGCCGTTCGACGCCTTCGATCCGTAGATCGACGATGCCGCCGCACCCTTGAGTACCTCGATGCTCGCGATGTCGGCCGGGTTCAGGTCGGCAATGCGGTTCACCGCGTCCGCTTCCAGCGTTGACGAGGCGGCCGCGTTCGCCAGACCCCGTCCGCTCGGGATGCTCGCGTTCGAGTAGATCACGCCGTCCACGACGTACAGCGGATCGTAGCCGCCGAGGATCGTCGCGTTGCCGCGGATCTGCATCTGGATACCGCCACCCGGCGCACCGGAGTTCGTCTGAAGGTTGACGCCGGTGATCTTGCCGTTCAGCGAGTTGAGTACCGTGGCTGCGGGCACCCGGTCGATCTGGTCGCCCGAAACGTACGCGATGGCCGTCGTCGCGCTCCTGCGCTCGATGCTCGTCGCCTGACCGGTGACCACCAGCTCGTCGAGCCGGAACACGTCTTCGGCCAGCTCGACAACAACCGTTGCCTGCGATGCCGGAACCGGGACGTCAGCCCGCGTGAAGCCGAATGCGCGCACCTGCAGCCGGACATCGCCTGTCGGCACCGTGATGATGAACTGGCCATTGTCGGACGTCAGTATGGGCGCCCGGCCGCTGCCCACGAGGGAGACCTCGGCCGCCGGTACCGGCTGGCCCGTTCCCGCGCGTATCACACGGCCAGTCACCTGGCGATCCTGAGCCAGCAGATCTGTCGGCATCAGTATTGCCAGTGCCGCCAGAACCGCCAGAACCGGATTTCGAATGCTTCCTTGGTGCACAGCTCCTCCTGTGTTTGTCGTTGACTCGGAATAGCCGCCATGCTTCTACCGCGGCACTTACTGTGACAGGATGGCACGGCGGGCGGTTGCGACATGCGCCGACGGCAGCGCATTCTTCCCTAGAACGCCCGACACGGCGCATCCGAGACAACGAGTGTCGTGGAAGGGGTGAACCGAGTCCATGGCTACACTTGAACGGAGGGCCAATGCGGTCCGATCCACGCATCCTTGCCGCGGTCCTGGGGACGTTGTTGCTGGCTTCTGAATCGCCCGCCAACCAGGCGTACGCCCAGGTCGAAGGCCTTACGGGCACTCTCGTGGTCGTCAACAAGAGCGTCTCGACGGCAACGATCATCGATGTCGCGACCGGCCGTGCCCTGGCCACGCTGCCGACGGGGCCCGGTCCGCACGAGGTCGCTCTGAGCGCCGACGGATCCCTGGCCGTCGTGACCGACTACAATCCGGGCAGCTCCCTCACGATCATCGACGTTCCCGGCCGGCGAGTCGTCCGCACGGTCGATCTGAGCCAGTATGCCATGCCGCACGGCATCGAGTTCCTGCCCGGCGACAGCCTCGTCGCGGTCACGTCGGAAGCGACGCAGAACCTGGTGATCGTCAACGTCCGTGAAGGCGTCATCCGGCGCGCGATCGGAACGCAGCACCGCGGCTCGCACATGGTCGGCGTCGTGGCTGACGGATCCCGGGCCTGGACGGGCGACATGAGCGACAACACCGTCACCGAACTCAACCTCCGTACGGGCGAGTACGTTCGCAGTTTCGATGTGCCGCAGACGCCCGAAGCAATCAACGTGACGCCGGACGGCTCGGAGGTCTGGGTCGGCAGCAACGGCACGGGCCGCGTGAGCGTGGTCGACCCTGCGACAGGCAGGGTCACCACGGCCGCAGAAGGCTTCGGTTGGCCATACCGGATCCGGTTCACGCCGGACGTGAGGACCGTGCTGCTGCCGGACCTGCGCAATGAAGAGCTGCGGATCCTCGACCGGGCAACGCGTACCGAACGGGCCAGACTCGCCTTCGCCGGCGAAGCGCCGCAGGGCATCATCATCACGCCGGATGGCCGCCACGCGTTCCTGTCGCTCAGCGGCGCCGGCCGCGTCGCGATCATCGACATCGCCGCGGGAACGGTTGCGGGCCACCTGCCGGCCGGCCAGACGCCCGACGGCATCGTCTACACGACGCGCGTACTGACGAACTGAAGGCGACACGGCGTGCGACCATTGATCACGAGGCGGTCGACCACGGATCCTCGCGGATGCCGAGGCTCGCGTTGCCCGCCAGCGCCTCTTCGAGCGCTGTGCGGATCATGCGAATCAGACGATCCGAGCCCGGGCGGCTGGTTTCTTCGCGGGTGACGGTCAGGTCCGCGATCGGGACGCTCTGGACCGCCTCGACACGAAAGCGGCCATCGAGTTCGGCGGCCGCCGAGCCTTGCGCCAGCCGGGCGTCCCACCCGACATCGGAGACGCGCCCGCCGGACCACGCCACGGCCGTCAGCACGCTGTAGAAGCCCAGGCGGGCATCGCCGGTCCAGTCGGCGCGCAGCACCGGTTCTCCATAACCGCTGGTCTGCAGCGCATGGCCCTCGTCAGCCCGACCCGGCACTACCACGACCGGTCCGAAGTCGGTCGATACGGTGGTCGCCACGCCGGCGTGCCGCATCGCCTGGACCGCGGCGTGAACCATCTCCCCGGGCCCGACAGGCAGGCGTGCGCGAGTGAGGCCCGACTCGCCGAGAACGAACCTTTCGGCCGTCGCGAGGTCCACGGCCGGAAGCCCGCGCGACGCCTTCTCCCTGTCGACAGCGCGTACCATCGCAATGACCACTTCTTCGAAGTATGCGGGGTCACGAAACACGATTTCCGTCGCTGGAACCACTCGCCCGCCCGTCATGATGCCCAGCCAGACACTGGCGTCGTGATCCCACGTTCCGACATCCTGCAGGAAGTCCTGCATATGGCCGACTGGCCCGGCAACAAGGGGTGTGGTAGCCAGACGTGACGCGGCAGACCATGCGTCAGCATCGAGAACCGGCTGCGCTGACCAGTCGATCGCATCGAGCACCGCCTGACGCAACGAGCCCGGGTCGGCGGCCGACACGGCCGATGGTGCTCCATGCGAGGACTTCAAACCCGACATGGCGGTGATCCCGTATCCGCGACCTGCTCGCGCGGGCGGCGTGTCTCCATTCGTCGTGATCACCGCAACGTGTGGCGCGCTGTTGCGGATGTACGCGTGGACGTTCTCCGACCATTCGGCCGTGCTCGCGATGCCTTCGCCTTTCGATGTCGGCCTGTACGCGCCTTCGATCATGACGGCCACCGCGGCGTCCTCGAGGTCGAGAACAAGCGGCCACTCCTCTTCCGTCCGGACTGCCCACAGGACCACGCCGGCCCGCAGTCCCGGTGCGTCCCGGACCGACTGGTCCCAGCAGATTCCCTTGCGCGGCCGCCCGCCCGACTCCATCACCCGATCGGCCAGCGCTTTGACCACTGCTTCGGCAACGTGCTGCTCACGCCCGATCACCACGACCTTCGCCACGCGATTGCCGGTGGCGGGGCCGGCGCCTGCGTCGGGAGCCCGTGCCGGCGTTTCCCCTTCGACGGCCTGATCGGCCTGGCCCGGTTCCGCCCGGCGTGGTTCCGCCTGTGCCGGTTCCGCCATCTGCTGCGCGGCCATCGAAGCGACTCGATCGAGCGCGTCCTTCAATGCCAGACCGCTCGCCACCGTGAGCATCCACACGCCATCGCCCGTCGTGCCGGGCTCGACGGCCGTGACGATGCCACGGACCTGCCCATCGATTATGACCGGACCGCCCGCGAACTCGTCCGGCAGTGGTGTCGCCGATTCGATGAACGCGCGAAACGTGGAAGCCAGCATCTCGTCGACTACCGCGTTTGCACGCACCGCGGCAAGACGCTCGCCCGTGTACCCGAGGACCACCGCATCGTGCGACCCGGTGGTGGACACATCGGACTCCGGACTCTCCCGGCTGGCGGAGAACGGCGGCGACGCGAAGCCCGGCGCCGCGTCGCCTCTCACTTCGATGATCAATACCGGATCGCCCTCGACCGGAAACGGACGCGCCACTGCGGCCGGTGGGGCGGGTTCGACCCGAAGTGCACCTTCGAACGCCAGCGGCGCACTCGCCGTCGCGACCCAGGTATTCGTCAGCCTGTACCCGGTACGCACGACACTGTATGCCACGTCACCGGCGGACACGCGGACGCACGCCGCAGCGAACAGAGCGTACGGCTCGATGTCGATCCACGGACCCTCATCGGCCGTCGCCGAGGACGCCTCGCCGGTTCCGGATTCCGGCGAGTACTCGAGCGTGTACCTGTCGCCGGCCAGCGTCTCCAGTGTCACGCGCACGACAGAAGGCGTAAGCGACACGGTCGTGCCCGGCGTCGCGTCGACGAGGATCGGCTCGTGTTCCGTCAGCTTTCCTCGTTCGCTCGATGGCGACGCCGACGCGTCCGTGACCCAGCTCAATTCGACAACGCACGGGTTTGTCCGGGGCACCCGCATCGCCACGGTCTGACCGGCTTCGGTGAAGCGGACCGTGTCGTTCTCGAGAACGGCGCCGATCGTGTCGAACTCGGTGAAGGACCGGTCGCGGAACACCCAGCGCACATCATTGATTCGCGCGTCAGCGTCAATCGGCTTTGCTGCGGACCTGCGTCCCGTCAGCATGCTCGATGCAAGGGCCAGCGTCGCGGCGGCAGGCGTCCGGCGCACGGCTTCGGGCAGACGTGGCCACGCACGGGCGAACCAGCGGGCTGTTTCCCGTGCGCGCCCGGCATCGTCCGTCATCGAACGTAACGCGGTGGCGAGCGCCGTCTCGATGCGCTCGGGGGCATCGTCGGCACCGGACAGCGCCAACGCAGTGACTTCCTCCTCGAGCTGCAGAGCGGGTGGCAGATGGGCGTGCGCATCGCACGTGATTCGTGCCGTCCGCTCGAACAGCGCGGACTCGCGGGCGAGGTCGGTACGCAGGACTTCCGCGACATCGGCATCGAGCACGATGCTGTCGGCGCCGGCCGATTCGATGAGCGGGCTGAACCAGAGGTCGGCCTCAGCGGATACATCGGCTTCGGGCATCAGCTCGGTGCGCAGGCGGCGCAGCAGGTGCGGCTCGATGCGGATCGCCAGCGACGCCAACCGGGCCAGCATCACGGCGTCAGGCGAGTCCTCCGACACGAGCCGTATGCGATGCAGCGCGTCCTGCGCGCTCATCGCTGCCGCTCGTACGCGCGACGGACGGCGCGTCGCACTTCGCCGACCGTCGTACGCTCGCTCCAGTGCAGAAGCGTCATGGCGCGCGCCAGCGCTGGCGGCCAGCGACTCGCGCCGTACGGGACCAGCCCGAACAGCGCCACGCCTTCGTCCCGCGCATGGTGCGCGAAGCGCAGCCATTCCTCGGGGCTCGCGCAGTCGGAGTCGAGCGGCGAACCGCCCAGTCCGATGTCGGTGACGGCCAGGACCGGCGTGCCCGGTGGCGGTGGACTCCACTCCGTCCAGCCGGACCGCACGCCGGGCCCGACACCACGCGAGGGACAGCCGGCGAAGTGCAGGACCTCGAGACGGTCGTCGCCGAGTACGTCATCGATTGCGTCGATGAACCCCGCCTGGTCCGCATGGAACGGGACCATGCCGGGACCGTGATCGACGAGCAACTGCACGCCCCGTCGCAGTGTCGGCGCGTGCAGGCGGGGCAGTTCGTTCACAGGCCTCGCCCGGCTCAGCGTGTCGATGATCGCTTCGATGTCGACATCGCCTTCCGCGACGGACGTGGCCAGTGCGGCCGTCAGGATCGCGCGGCCGGCCGGCGGGCCGAACAATGGCGGCGGCTGCGGCGCTGCGCGCTCGAGCGCGGCGCTTCCCATGACATCGCCAACCGCTTCGATCCATGCCGGCCGGTCGGTGCCTGCGGGCGAAGTGCCCACGTGACGCAACGTCGACACGCCGCCCCCCGCGGCGGGTGTGCCGAGAGAGACGCGGACCGGCGGCGCGGCGTACGGCTGTGTAATGACATGTTGCGCACCGGCGGCCGCGCCAGGTTCGGATCGGCCCCACACGCCGAGACCGGGCTGCACGGGTGCGTCCGCCTCCTGCCCGAGCCCGAGCATGTCGCGGATCGCGGCGCGCGCCTCGCCATCAGCAGGCGAGAGGTCGACCATCGCACGGATCGCGTCGCCGATCGAGATCAGCGGCCGCTTCGTCACTCGCCGGCCTTCGGCTTCGGCGGCATCGGTGTGCGGTCGTGCTTCCACAGAACGCTCTGCGCAACATCGTCCCACGCGCGGTGCCGGGTGGTCACGTCCAGCTCGCGGCACGCGGCCAGTGCGTCCAGGTATTCGCCCGTGCCCGCCGGTCGCAGCCGCTTCTTCTTCGCTTCCTCGCGCAGCCGCGTCACTTCCTTCGCCACCGCGCGGTGCATGCGCCGGTCGCCGTCGGGGTACCGCTTGTCGGCGATCGCCACGAACCACGGCGCATCGGGCGGGTCGAGCGTCAGCGTCACGCAGCGTCGCATGAAAGCCGGCGGCAGTTCCCGTTCGCCGTTCGTCGTCAGGATGAGCAGCGCCTCCCGGCCCGGCCTCGCCTCGCGATCGCGCGGAATCGCCTCGCCCGTCTCTGCTACCGTGAACGAACGCAGATCGAACGGCTCCAGCAGGTCGTTCGGTACGTCCGGGTCGGCCTTGTCGATCTCGTCGAGCAGCACGACCGCGCGATCGCCTTCACCTCGACGGATCACGGGGTCCCGTGCCTGCGCCGCGTCCGGGATCGCAACATGACCACGCGTTGCGGCCGTGTCCGGATCGAACGCCCACCAGAGCGTCGCCGGCTCGATGTAGTAGCGGTCGTCCTTCAGATCCATGCCGGGCGTCGTCGCATGATTGAGCCGGCGCAGCGAATCGAATGTGTAGAGCAGGTCCGTGGCTCGTGTGCGCGACGTGATCATCTGCTTGTAGTACGACCAGCCGAGCACAGCGGCGACGTTCTCCGCGAGAGTCGACTTCCCCGATCCGGGCTCGCCCGCAATCAGCAGCGGCCGGCGAGTCGCCAGCGCCACGTTCACGGCAAGGATGGTGCGTTGAGGGTACAGATACAGATCCGCCGGCGACGCACCCGCGCGGTACGCGACCACGCCGTTCTTCAGCGCCTCGCCCCCCGCCGCCCGTGGATCGAAATGACGTTGCGTAAAACGCATGGAATCAGTCTCCCGGATCCGGTTCTGGCCGATAGCGCGTCAGCGCCGCCGCCGTATGATGCGCTCCGCTTCGCTGAAGCTCGTGTACTGTTGCGTCTCGACAGCCGTGTCGAGTTCCGGCTCGAGCCACACCACGTTCTCCAGATCGGCCACCGGCTTCAGCGCCGGGCCCGCGTCCAGGATGAACGTAGCGTTCGGAAACAGGCCGCGCAGTTCGACCAGATCGTCGGGCGGTGGCACTTCGGGAAGACCGATGTACACGCAGCGCCAGCCCTTCAACTGCTCGATCACGACCTCATCGGTGTCGTCCGAGTTCTCCAGGCGACGCACTTCCTTGCAGATCTCGCGCTTCACATAGTCGACGAAATCGCCCGCACCGGCGTTCGGCACGCCGATGTACTCCCAACTCAGTGTCAGCGGGTGCGCACGGCTGACGTACATGCGCGCACTGTATTTCACCACGTGGTTGCCGTTGATCGCCGCCGCGCCCGCGGGCCTCAGTCGTGACAGTCGCGGCAGCCGGCCCGCCGCCGTCGCGTCGACCCAGTACGGTGCCACGTGCCTCAGCATGTCCGCTACCGTTTCCTTCGGCGCCGTCTGCGACAGCGTGTCGATGAAATCGCGGACACCGTCGAACTCGCCCAGGCTCTCCGACAGCAGGCGCCGCGCGATCTGCTCGACGTACTGCCGGGCGCGGTCCGCGTTCGGGTTCCACGCCGGTGCCTCCGCACTGACCTTCTCCGCCACACGCCGCAGCGTTTCCTCACGCACATTCGCGAGCACGTCCGCCAGCGTCGCGGCCATCCTGTCGAACAACGTCTCGGGCGGGTCGTCCGCGGGGAACGCTGCGTGCACCTGCGCCGCGATCGCCGCCGGCTCCATCGTGCCCAGCCATTGCACGTCGTCCAGTCGCAGCGGTGAGTAACCGTGCTCGTCGAGCTGTGCGTCGGTCACGTCCGGCGAGCGTGCTATGAAGAGTCGGAACGTCTCATCGAGCGAACAGCGCCACGACAGGATCGTCGCTTCCTTGAGGACCCAGTCCGACTCGATCGCGTTCGCCGTGAGAAGCAGGAGCCCCGAATGGCAACAGGCCATCCACTCGTGAAGCTGACGAGGCCAGACTCGGCCCGCTACAAGCCGGTCGTAGTCGACCAGTACATCGTAGTCGACGACGTGCTCGACCGTCCGGCTCGGCGAGGCGGCGCCGATCGCGTCGCACACCGCCTGAGTGATCACGCGGTCCTTCGAGCTGTGGCTGACGAAGAGGCTTCTCATCGGTGATCG
>DATKCF010000154.1:0-12320 GCA_035513345.1 Longimicrobiales bacterium | reverse complement strand
CGATCTTCACCTTGCCGTCCTCGCCGACTTCGATCTCGTAGATCAGGAGATCCGAGCGCCCCTCCTGCGCGATCTGCACGGTGAAGCTCGTCGTCGACTTTTGCACGATCGAGCTGATTCCGCCTCCACCCCGATGGGGGTAGGTTCTGGCGATGTCGGCGAGGATCGCCTCGTAGATGCAGATCGACTGGTTCAACGGGTCCATTGCGCAATTCCTCGATGGTTGGGAGTCCGCCTCCGCCGGCCTCGGGAGGGACGATCCCACCAGCCAGGCAACGGCGATCACGAGCCCGGCAGCGGCGAGCAGCCCGGCGCCCTTCACAGGTTTCATGGTTCCTCCGTCAGCGCACTCGCGCCGGGCGCGCGACCACCATCTTCCCTGACTTCATCTCCGCCTCCGTCCGCGGATAGTGACGCTGCAGCTTCGCCGGCCAGACCGAGGTGAGCGAGACGATCGGCGCCGACAGGGAGCGCTTCCCGGTGAGCATCGACATGGGGTTGGAGAGGGCCTCGGAGATCTCGTCCAGCGCGAAATAGCGCAACGCTTCACGCCAGGGATAGGCGTTCTCGATGCGGAACTGCATCCCCGCCCCCATCACCGCCTGCATATCGGTGTCGGCGACGCCGTAGCAGGCTGACGAGTTGGTGTTCCCCGACGCCGGACAATGGGGCTTGCCGACGTCCACATGATCGAGCCCGAGCAGGTGGCCAACCTCGTGCACATGGGCTCGCTGCATCACCTTCCTGCCCTTGCTGGTGGTTCTCTTGTGCGCGCTGGCGGTGTCTCGGCTGTCGTAGAGCGTGGAATGAGAGCCGAACCAGCGCTCGGTCCGGTGCAGACGCACCACGTCGATCGTGTGGTGGATGCCCGGCAGGCCTGCGTCGTTTGCGACAAGCTTGAATCGGCACCAGACGTTCGGATAATAGGTCGTCGCGCCCTTCTTGTAGGAAAAGCTGCCCGAGTCGTTGAGCAGCCAGAACTTGCCGTGCCAGAACCGCTGGGCGGACGTCATGAAGCTCATCTTCCAGCTCCTCCAGGCCGCGTCCGACCATTTTACGGTCTTCCGCGCCGGCTTGTCTGCCCTGCCGTAGTCGTTGTACGTACCCTCGGCGGCCCCGGCTGGCGGATTGATCTGCCGGAACCCCATGCTCAGGGTCAGCGTCAGCTCCGCGTTGTTGTAGGGGTCGCACGCATCGGTGTTCAGTTCGGCATCGAACTTCGAGAAGGACAATTTCTTCTTCATACCCGACTCCGACGGAGAGGCCACGCGACTCTCCAGACTGTCATGCAGGATCAATCGAGCTGGGGACAACCGGTCAACTGCTCTTCTGAGCTGCGTCGCAGCCGGCTCCCTTTCGCGGGGCCTGATTATTCGCTCGCGGTGTGGGACTGTCAAGGCAGGCGTATGGGCATCAGCTACGAAGTGCTACCGCGGCACGAACCTGTTCCTGACGCAGCTGGGGCCTGCCCCCGGTGAGGCCGGAACAGTCGAAGGCGGTCTGTCGCGAGGCGTTCCTCGACGCCGACCAGGGATTCGCGTCGGCGGCTGCGGAGGGACATGTGGATCAGGTCATCCGGCGGCGTCCGGCCGATGCTCCGCCTCCCGCCAGTCCGGCCCGAAGTCCGACTCGGGCTGGAGCAGGCGTTCGCATTATTCGGCGGCGTGCCCCGCGAGCTGCTCTTCGACCAGATGCGTTCGGTGATCCTGCGCGATCTGCGTCCCGCGGGCGACCGGCTCATCGAGATTCCCGATGGACCTTCCGCCAGCCCGCCGGTCGTCGGCAAAGGGCACGCTGGCAGTCCCCGGAACGCACGTCACGGGCGGGCGGCTCGACTCAGAGGGCCTTCATGTACTCGATGAGCGCGCGCTTCTGTGCCTCGGACAGTGCGTCGAACTCGGCTTCGTGGCCCTGTCGGCTTTTTCCCGGCTCGCGGGTGTCGTAGAGCGCGGGCGTCGACCATGGGACGTCTACGGCGGGGTAATCGTAGAGGCCGGTCTCGTCCATCTCTCCAGCAATGCCGACATGCTCCAGGTCCAGTCTGTGCCCGCCCACCATGAACCGCTCGGGTCGCTCGTCCGGATGCATCAGGTGCCAGAGCGTCGGGACCGACCCGTTGTGCAGGTAGGGCGCGGAGATCCAGACGGCCGTGAGAGGCGTGGCCACGTAACCGCCGGTCGTCTCCACCGTGATGTATCTGCCGTACCCGGACCGCGCGACAGCGTCCGCGAGCCGGGGCGTGGCCAGCTGCCATCGGTTCGGATCCGTCCCCATCTCGTCCTGTGGCACGAGCCGGTTCGGGAAACTGACGAGCCTGACGTTCTCGAGGCCGGGGCTGAACTCACCGTGGCATGATGCGCAACGGTCTCTGTAGATCGCCTCGCCTTCCAGGGCCAGCGCGGTATCGATTGGAGCGGGGAACGGGGGTGACGTCAGCGTCCCGAGATAGTCCATGACCTGACGGACCTTCGGATACGCCGTGCGGGCCCTGTCCGCCCGGATGCCCAGAGTCGGGACGACGAAGAATGTGACGATGTCGGCCAGGCGATCCAGGTGCCGTGGGCTCACGTCGGACGGCCGAAGCTCCAGGAACCGCGGCGAGCCGGGCACGCCATACGTGCCATCGTACAGCAGTGAGCTTCGCAGGGTACGGGCTCCAACGTGCGGAATCGAGGTGAACGCGACCTCCGTCCCGCGCTCGTCCTCGCCCAGCAGGCCGAGCATGTTCTTGACGCTTCCGACCCCATTCGTCAGGCCGGCACTGCCGTTCGTGAACGGGACCGCTGATTCGCGTCCGATCCAGTCGTCCGCGAAGCGGTCGCGAATCGCCGGCAATGCGTGCTTGCCGATCGTGCTCCGTTCGGCATCGGTCATGTCGGGGAACAGACGGTCGAGCGTCTCCCAGAGCCGATCTTCCTGTCCCTGGAAGTGCGCGAGGCCTCCGAACACGTCGAGCACGTACTGCTCGAGATTGATCGACGTGTTGGGTGCGCCGAGCCAGAGTGTGTTCGTGGGTCTACCGGAATCGTCATAGAGGACACCGGCGTGGCAGCCGGCGCAGCCGACGCTGGCTGCCTCGAGTGCGACGCGCGGGAATCCCCGCGAGAGATTCGCGCGGAGCAGGCCGATCGGTCCGCTGATCACGGGCTGCCTGCCGATCCAGTTCTCGATGCGCGTCGGGGTAATGAAGCCGTGGCTCTGCAGTATCCGGTCGAGCGTCGAACGGTCGATCGGGACGCCACTCAGGTCGTGGGCCCGCAGGACCATCCCGGCCGCGACGACTTTCCAGGGCAGCGTGTAGTTCTCGAGCCCATCCGTGTTGAGACTGCCCATGTCGTCGAACGTGAAGCGCACCATCCCGAGATAGATCGGGTCGCCCTCCATGGCATCCGAAGCCAGCAGGCGGTCGAGCTCGGGTGGGCGGCCCTCCGCGTAGCCGCGCAGCAGGCGGCCGGGGAACGCGCATGCGGATGCGGCCGCGCCCAGGCCGACCAGGGCCACTGTCAGTACACGGCGGAGCGTCATGCGGGCCTCAGCATTCGACCGAACTTCTGGAGAAGCTCGACGTGGAGTACGGGATTGTACGAACCGACGAAGTCGGGCAGGTTGAGCAGCAGGACCGTCGGCGGCGCCTCCGAAACGAGTGTCGCATGGGTCATTTCGTGCTTTTCCAGCATGTCGACCAGCTGCTCCCGGGCCGCCGTGCGCGGGCTCTCACGTGAGAGTGACGCTCTCAGCATCGCGAGGGTGGCCACGGGTCTGTCGGCATCGAAGGCTTCACGAAGCAGTTCCAGATCGTAGCCGGTCAGCTGATCCTGCCTCAGCACCACGTGCTCCGCCGCCAGCGGAAGCTGGCTGAGCGAATCCATGAACTCGTCGAGCGATGCCGTCCGCGCTTTCGCGAGCCAGTTGAAGAACGACGCCTGGTGGTTACGGAATCGACTCTCGCGGATCCTTTCGAGGATCGTGAGAAGCAGCACGAGCGCAGTGGCAATGAAGAACGTCGCGACGAACGTGTCCGTCGGTGAAGGGCCGATGAGCAACCCGAACGCCAACGCGGCCACGAGCGACTTGGCGGTCAGCCCGGCGATCTCGCCCGCGATCGCCAGCCGGGATCCACCCGGAGTCATCAGGCGAAGGCAGACGTATACGAAGATCAGAGCGCCGATGCTGCCAACCCTGAAATGCAGCCATTCCGGCCGGATCTGGAGGTCCGTGAGCGCGAGCAGAAACGTACAGGCAAGCGCGGCCGAAACGGCAGTGATGAACCGGTTCTCCATGGTGGACAGGCTGCGGCGATCCCGCGTGATCAGAATTGCGCCCAGCCACACGATCGTCCCGAGCATGAATACCTTGTACACCGTGAACAGCTGCTCGCGC
The DNA here is from genome assembly GCA_035513345.1 of Longimicrobiales bacterium. Classification (GTDB taxonomy): domain Bacteria; phylum Gemmatimonadota; class Gemmatimonadetes; order Longimicrobiales; family RSA9; genus DATKCF01. Next base: position 7,940 of record DATKCF010000154.1, on the reverse strand, counting down.
GTGATCGGATCCAGAATGTTGAGCCAGAATACCGTGAAGGTGCCGGCTGCGACGAAGATCTTGAGCGGAAAGCTCACGTGCCGGCGCAGGAGCGCTTCAACGAACAGTGTTATCGCGAGGGGGAGGAGTGTCGCCGGCACGAACGCCGGGACCTGGAGCCTCACATCATCGGTCAGCCAGTAGAACCCCCTCACAACGAACAGCGCTGCCAGACTATACAGGAGGAAGAGAACCTTCGCCTCGAGTATACTACGGCTGCGCTGCCGGTGGATGTGCAGTATGTACGCAAGGACGCCGGCGGCGCCGATCCAGCTCAGCAATGGCTCGGCCCAGGTTTCAACGCTCATCGCTCATCCGGTCGAGAAATCGTCGCACGAAGAAAGCGGCGATCCATGCCAGTGGCGGCCGCAGCGGTCGTTCGACTTCTGCCGTCGACGGGTTGAAGAAGTAGCCGCGGCAATCGGTCCCGCACCGGCGATCCAGGATCACGTTGATCGCCTCGAACGCCATGAAATTTCCCGCCGTGATGACCATTGGTGCGAACGACATGCGCTTGCGCGTGCCGGCAAGAACTTCCGCCGCCGCATCCATGTCGATGTGATGACGCGACGAGGAATGGGTCATGACGTACTCGATCTCACGCCGGAGGCAGAGATCGGCGTCGACAGCGTCGATTTCACTCGCGGGACGCCCGACTGTCGGATACCGCAACCGCTCTTCGGGCCGAGGGTCGTCGGGACGGACCACGGTGACCGAGGGTAGAGGCGATGCGTATGCGTCGATGACCGTCGCGCCGTGCTGCCGCGCCTTCCGGTAGAGGAGAACGCCCGCATGAACGTCGTCCATGCCATTGATGACCACCGGAGCCTGCGGAAGGATGACGTCGAGCTCGTCGAGCCACTCCGCGCCGTACGTCGCGATGTCGAGCGCTGGATTGATCGAGAGAAGGCTGTCGCGGACGACGTCCACCTTCGGCATCCCGAGCGTCCCGCCGAACGCGAAGACCTGACGATTCAGGTTCGACAGCTCGAACCGGTCGATGTCGGCGATCGTCAGCCTGCCCACGCCTGCGCGGACAAGGGACAGGACGCACGCTCCCCCCATGCCGCCGACGCCGCATACGAATACACTCGCATCGCGGATTCGTGCTTGCTCCGCCTCGCTGACGAATCCGATGTTGCGGCCCGTGAATGCCCGGTAATCGAAATCCGTCGCCATGCTAGCTCCGCCACGGCCGGAGATCGCCCATCTGGACGCCCGGTGTGAACCAGTGGATCAGGGGCAGGGCGATCGATCCGGCCGCCAGAAACAGCGCGTGGTAGAGGATCGAGCCCAGCGAGCCTCGCGGCACCGAACGCAGAAGGTAGCGCCTTGCATCCGCGAACGTGAACTGGCCTATCTGCAGAAAGTCATCACCCCGGTCGTAGTCGAGACTCGTCACACAGAACTCGTTGTGTATCTCGTCCCGGTGCTTCGGGGCAACAGCGAAACTCTTCTTCAGATTGTCCGAGCCGCCGGTGTACGCGTTCGTGATGATGAACCGATCGAAGTCGAAGCCAGCGTCCGGACCCACACCGAAAATGTGGCGGTGATCGCGCAAGATCTGGCGGGCGATGTCGAGATGGTCATAGGAACGGCGAGCGTTCCGGGCCGTCGGGAATACGCCGGTGAAGCTGTCGGTCACCATTCCCACGACCGCCGGCACCTGTGTCACGTTGCTGATCCACAAAGGCCTGAGCTGCTTGCGGAACGAGAGCAGCAGCACACTCAGTCCGTACAGCACCCAGGACAGGCCGCGGCTCCGGAACGCCGGATCCACGACGACGAGGCCGAGGTGCAGCACGTCCTGCGGCCTGCCCCGGATGAGCAGCCGCATCAGCATCATGGCGTTGAAGGCAACCGGGCGGCCGGTTTCGCTTTCGTACAGTATGGTGAGTATCCCGTTGTCCAGCCGCTCCTGGTCGCCGGTGAGCACGCCGTAGTCCAGAACGCCGTGATCCACCGTCTCCGACACAACACTTCGCAGCTCCTCGACCAGCCTGAGCTGCTCCTGGGGCGGCATCCACAGGCCCGGACGCCCGACCACGCGCACGTGCGTGCCGTCTGCCACGCGTATCTCGAGGTCGATGTGTTTCCAGGTCAGCTTGCGCAGACGAACCACGTCACGTCCTCCGGTTCGAATCGGCCAGCAGCTCGGCCGCCGGCAGCCGTGCGCTCCTGGGAACGGCCTGTCGCGGCGTCGGACCGACGCGAAGCACGTTCACGATCCAGACATCGTCCCGGATCCCGTACCGTTCGCGAAGCCAGCGTTCGCTCCGCGGATCATCGACGAGAGCCGACATCGGGCATGCACTGAGCCCCGACCGCGTCAGCTCCAGCCAGCACCGGTAGAGATCACGTCCGCCCTGGAACCAGTGGCCCCCGAGGCCGCAGTCCAGGATGACAAGTCCGGTTGCGGACCGGACGGCGGCGCGTTCCGCCAGGATCGGGCGAGCGAGACCGAGAGTCCTGAGCACGGTAAACCATCTCGGCCGGAAGAGGACACGCGCGGCGGATCCGGCCGCCGGCGACAGGCCCAGGCAATCCGCGGTGAGACCATCGCGGGTCCACCGCGTGTCGCGATCCGTGAAACGCATCCAGCGATACAGCTCGCGCTGATACTCCGGTTGCTGCATGAATCGCCATGCCGCGGCGTCGTGCATTGATGCGGTCTCATCGATCTCGCCGGCGTCCGTGATGGCCGTCGCATCGCGGAAGCTCCTGACCGTTTCTCGCAGGCAGGCTCTGTTTTCCTCGAACCCGGCATCGAAGCGTCCGCGCCAGGTGCGCCGCACACCCGTGAATTCGCCAAGCGGATCCACAGAGTCCGTGGTGCGCAATCGGGCCCGGGCCACCTCGACCAGGTCCGCCTCGGAGTCGTCGCCCTCCCTGTCCGCAATGGAGCCGGACATCATCGGCTCCCCGAGACCGAGACCCCGCTTCGACAGGGCCAGGCACATGCCCTCGAACGCAGCCCCCAGTCCGATCATGGCGTCCTTCCCCCGCGGGTCCGCGATCGGGAGTCGCGTATGAGGATCCTCGAACAGCACGACCTGTCCATCGGACCGGAACGACCACCGCGCCGGCTGGGTGTTGTGAGCACTGGGCGCGCGCGCGGCTTCCGCGACGACCGCCAGCTGCTCGTCCCGATTCAGCGTGACCGTCGTCAATCGATCGGCTTCCGGAAGAGTTGCAGCCTGTGCAACCGTTTCGCACCGAGTCGTTCCGTCTGTTTCAGGCTCGCCGTATTCACATCCGCGATCCAGGTCAGACCCAGCTCCGAGTAGCCCGCGGCCCGGAGCGATGCCGTGACCGCATGCAGCATCACTCCGTTCAGGCCCCGGCCCCACATCGACGGGTCCACTGCCCAGAAGATGATGACCGCGCGACGGCGGTTGCGCAGATGCCGGATGTAGTGAAACGGAAGCGTCGGGCCCAACCTCGACCGCACGCTCCTGAGCAGCGGGTTCAGATCGGGAATGCAGATGATGGCGCCGACCGGTTCGTTCCCACGGAACACCAGCTTCGACAGCCGCTCATCGATGATCCACATCATCTCCTTCGCCTGGAACAGGAACTCCTCGCTCGTCAGCGGGACGAACATCGGGTTGCGGTCGAAGCTCGCGTTGAGCAGTGAACGCACCGATTCCATCTGGCCGGTGAAATGGCGGCGTCTCAGCGGCGCCCACCGCAGTTCCGGAGCATCGAGGAGCGGCCGGTTGCGTTCGCTGAGCAGGTTGTCCGGGTCGATGTCGCGTAACGGCAGCTCGAACGTCGACATCGGAAAGAACGGCTCGAAGCCGGCCGCTCGGAGCAGCCGCGGTACATGCTCCGGGTTGTACTGCATGTCCGTGTAGGGATCGTTGCCGAAGCCCTCCGTGACCACGCCGATCTGCTGCATCGCGGTCAGATTGAAGTTGCCCGCGATCTCATCACAGGACTTGCGCCGGGCCCAGTCCTCCGCCTTGGACAGGAGAAGTCCGCTGACCTCCGGATCGTCGACGCAGTCGAAGAAGCCGAAATACCCGCGTCGCAGACCGTGCCGCAAATTCGATGCTTCGTGGATGTGACAGACGATGCGGCCGAGCGGACCATTCCCGGACAGCACCGTGAAGTAGGTGAAGCGGTCACGGCCCCGGAACAGCGGGTTCCGATCCTCGTCCAGAATGCGTGCGAGGTCCGAGCGCAAGTACGACACGTAGGACGGATCGTCGTACGCGTGGAACGGCGTTTCGTAGAAACTGCCGAAGTCCCTTTCGCGAACTTCCAGCATGACGCACCCGCGTCAGCGGTCATCGATGTACCGGACGGCTCCCGCCGGTGGAACGCCGGATCAAGGTCGACGGATCACGTCGGGACAGGCGGGACGCAACCATCACAGTGTACGACCGACCGGGCGTCAGGGACAAGCAGATCCGCAACGAACTGCCCACGATCGGTCCGATCGAGCGAGTGGTCGAGGAACGGTTGGGGTTCCTGCAAGGCGCGTCCGAAGACGTCTGGAATCCCCGCAAAGTGCGCAGGGGCGGGCTGGTGCCACTCATGCCTCCTTGCGGAAATGGCGGTCACCGCGCGACTTGCCCGGTGACCGCCGTTGTTTCTCCTTGCGACTGGCCCGGGACCGGGGATCCGATCCGGGCTGCGTCGCAAGACCACTCAATTCGCCGATCAAGGCGGCAGGGTCCAGCGAGACAAAGGGCTCGACGACAAGCGAGCACCGCGCGCAAAGCTGCCCTTCGACGCGGACCGTCGGAGCCACCGGAGCCACCACCGTTTCCGCCGGCCCGACTGCTGCGGCAGCCAGGAGAACGATGCGTGAGGACGTCGTGAGGAATGGCAAAGGTGTCACGCGGCGCGCGCTGTCCGCGCGGGGCATGAGAGATGCAGCCTCTGGGAGCCGAGGGTCATTGCGAAAAGGCGTACCTGATTCGCATGATGCGGCCTCGCCAGTACGGCTTCGGGCCGTCCGCCAGGAGCCACGCCACCTCGCCCTCGAGCGGCACGCGCATGCCATCCCGCTCCGCGTAGTTCCAGAATCGGCCCTCCCACGGTGCACGAGTGATTTCGCCACTCACAATGCGCCCTCGCGCTTCGGCACGAACCGTTTCGACAAGTCCAGATTCGTCGAATGCGAACAGCATCGTGACAGAGAGCGATCCGTCCGTCAACGTGGCACGGGCCGAGCGGTCATCGACAGGCTCCCAGCGCACGCCCTGGCTGGGAAGCAATGCAGTCGGATACCACGCAGCTTCCGCCAGGAAACGCATCAGCTCACCCTCAGCCACATCGCCGGTACCGCGCACGTCGGCCACAGTGAAGAGACCGAACAGTGAAGCGTGAAGAATGCCTGCGCCAGCCACATAGGCGTCGTGAACGTGCACGGTGACGCCGGGCATCATCGCGATCCGTCCATTCCAGTCGAACCCGGGTCGTTGCCCAACTATCATCTGTTCCGAAGTGAATCTCTTCCACCGGTCCGTGACTTCGCCCATGTTGAACGTACCGGCATGCGTCACACGCACACCGGCAATCATCGGCTGCCCATCCGTCAGGACCGTCCGGAAGTAGCGCTGAACAGGGTCGGGCAGATCCGGAAGTTCGCGAAAGTCGACAGTCGGGGGCCGCACTGGCACACGGGCCGCTTCCAGTCGTGCACGCAGCGCCCGGGTCTCCGCGTCCAGGCTCTTTGCACCGACAATCAGCGCGACGGCAACAACAGCCGCCACGAGGACCAGCAGAACGAAGACGGCAGTCAGCATTCGTCGGCCTCGTCCATGTCGTCTCATGCCGTCTACTGAAACTCTCGCCTGAACTCCTCGAACCGCGCTTTCAGCTCTGCCATTTCAGCGCGCAGCGACTCGACCGCCTGCTCGAGGGCCTCGACACGGTCGCCATCCACCCGCTCCGGCTCCGGTCCGTCAGGTCCGCTGATCCCGGATCGAGACGCGGCGGTTTCGACAGGTCCGGGCTCCGTCGTCCCGGCTTCGGGCTCGCCTGACAACAGGTGCGCATACCGGACCTCCTTCTGTCCGGGCCGCCGTTCCAGTCGAGTGACGAGCGGTGTCGTCAGCGTCATGAGGGCCTGAAGCGTGACATCCACATGCTTGAGGTCAACGAACTCGAACAGTCGTGCGGTTCGTGTCCTGATCTCGCCAACAGTCTGCGCGCCGCGCAGCATCAGCACGCACATAACTGCCGTCTCTGCCGGGTGCAGGTTCATCGACTCCGACACCAGGTGCCGATAGCGCTTCGCACGCGAGTCACTGCGATAGACTTCACGCACGAGCGACCGCCGCGAAAGCTCGACCAGACACTTTGATACGGTCACATCGTCCAGTGCGAGCACCGGATCGCGGTTGGACGACTGATTGCATGCCGTCACGAGCGCGTTGAGCGTGAGCGGATAGTTGTCGGGTGTCGTGGTCTGCTTCTCGATCAGCGACCCGAGCACGCGAATACTGACGACGTCCAGTTCGGTGTCCATCAGCGGACCTCAGAGGAATTCCGACGAGCGTGCGACCGGTCTGCGTGAGTCAGCCGCATATTCTGGACCTCGGTCCGGATGCGCACAAGGCGACCGTCGATCATGACCCGCCCGCCTCGTACAACCGGACCCTCGCCGTGCCGGCGTCGACCATGCCCAGCAACTGCGCGGCACGATGCGACACATCGATGATGCGGCCGCCCACGAATGGGCCACGGTCGTTGATGCGGACCTCGACTTCGCGGCCATTATCGAGGTTCACGACGCGGAGCCGCGTACCGAACGCGAGTGTCGGGTGCGCCGCCGTCAACGCCGTCTGATCGAATACCTCGCCGGACGCTGTCCGACGCCCGTGGAACCCCGGCCCGTACCACGACGCCACACCTTCCTCGATGTGTGGCGACGGTCGCGGCGGCTCGAGCGGCAGGCGAGGCGCCGCACACGCGGTCATCGCCACGCCGGTCAGGATGAAGAGCAACGGGACGCGCATCACGCCGCTTCGACCACGCGAGGTGCGGTGAAGTTCCGATGTCGCCTGCACGAACGGCAGGTCGTGGCGCGCACACCTCGCGCACACCTTACGAACGGACCTTTCCCTGCCGTGGGGCCTCGCCGTGCGCCGGTTCTCGACACGGCCCGATTCTGCTAGATTCGGCTCGAACCAGGATTCCCGGGACGGTGCCGCCCTCGTGTTGGCCTCGTCCAGAACTCAGCGGGTGCCCATGACGGAGCGGCGCTACAGCGAAGAGGAGGTCGCGGCGATTTTCACGACCGCGACCGACGCTCGGGAGGTTGGCCGGCGTGCACTCGGCACCGGCTCCGGAATGACGCTTGCCGAACTGCAGGAGATCGGTCGTGAGGTAGGCATCCCTGCTGAAGCGGTTGCGCACGCAGCCAGCCTGGTCGGTCAGAGCGGACAGCCGACTTCGAGACGCTTTCTCGGCCTGCCGCTCGGTGTCGGCCGGACCGTCGAGCTGGGCCGGGCCCTCACCGAAGCGGAATGGGAGCGGCTTGTCGTCGATCTGCGCGAGACGTTCGACGCACGCGGCAGAGTCAGCTCGCACGGTTCGTTCCGCCAGTGGACCAACGGCAACCTGCAGGCACTGCTCGAACCGACGGAGAACGGCCACCGGTTCCGCATCAAGACGATGAGCGGCAGATCACGCGCTCTGATGATGACCGGGATCGGAGTCGTCGGTGTCGCCGGAGCGGCCCTCATCAGTGCGACCATCGCGCAGGTCGTCGGCGCAGAGGCGTCCGCCGGATCCGTCGCGCTGATGGGCCTCGGTGCCTTCGCCCTCGGCGCGATCCCGCTTCCGGGCTGGGCAAGGCAGCGGCGCCGGCAGATGGACGAAATAATCGCTCGCCTCGTACAGGTGGTCGGCGGCGAGCCACGGGAACTGCCGGCTCCGGAACA
>DATKCF010000153.1:0-7283 GCA_035513345.1 Longimicrobiales bacterium | reverse complement strand
CAGGGTTCGAGACGAGCACCAGGCTTCCGGCGGCGGGGCGGTCGGAACAGCCCATGTACGCAGCGGGTTTCACGAGCGCATGACCGGCATCCACCGAATCCGCCTGACCGCAGCGCACGCGAGTGTCATGACGGAGTCCGCGATCGGCGGCTATCCGGCAGAAGTGTGCGGCATCCTCGTCGGCCGTGAGACTGACGGGACCGGAACCGTTGTTCGAGTGGTGCCGACGCGGAACGCGGCAACCGCGGACAGTGACAGGCGCTACGAGATACCACCGGCGGACCTGGTGCACGAGCAACGAGCGTCGCGCGAGGCGGGCATGCGCATTCTCGGTTTCTACCACTCGCATCCGGACCAGCCGGCCGTGCCTTCCTCACACGATCTCGATCTCGCGTGGCCGGAGTACGTCTATGTGATCGTTCCGGTCGCGGGCGGGCGCGCGGACTCGCCGCGCGGCTGGCAGCTGACCGGGAATCGTTCGCGGTTCACGGAGGTTGCTCTGCACGTGTCGCGTGAGGTGACGCGATGGGCGTGATGGTGCTGTTGCCGGAAGCACTGGCCGCGTACACGGGCGGAGTCCGGTCGATCGAGGTTCCGGCGGCTGCCTCGGTCGGCGAGGCGCTGGAGCACGTTGCGTCCGGGCATCCGTCGATACGGGCGCACCTGTTCGACGAGCGCGGCACGCTGCGCGCGTACGTGAACGCGTTCATCAACCAGGACGACACGCGCGGGCTGGGCGGTGTGACAGCCTCGGTTGCGGATGGCGACACGATCACGATCGTTCCGAGCATTGCGGGCGGGGCGCCGGACACGACGAAACAGGAACCGGCATCGAAGGAGGAGCGCGAACCGCTGGTGGCGGGTGACAGTGTCGCCCTCGATCCGGATGAGATCCAACGCTACAGCCGTCACCTCATCATGCCGGAAGTCGGCATGGACGGGCAGAAGCGGCTGAAGGCGGCGAAGGTACTGTGCGTCGGGGCGGGCGGACTCGGTTCCCCCGTCGGACTCTACCTCGCCGCGGCGGGCGTCGGCACCCTCGGCATTGTCGACTTCGATGTGGTCGACAAAACGAATCTGCAGCGCCAGATCATGCACGGCACGCGCGATGTCGGCCGGCCGAAGACCGCTTCGGCACGGGACCGGCTGCGCGACGTGAACCCGAACGTCGACGTCGTCGCCCATGATGTTCCGTTGAGGAGCGACAACGCGTTCGCCATCATCGAGCCGTACGACATCGTGATCGACGGCACGGACAATTTTCCGACGCGCTACCTGGTCAACGATGCGTGCGTCCTGCTCGGCAAACCGAACGTGTACGGGTCGATATTCCGGTTCGACGGGCAGCTCTCGGTTTTCTGGGCAGAACGCGGGCCGTGCTACCGCTGCCTGTTCCGCGAACCGCCGCCGCCCGGTCTCGTGCCGAGCTGCGCGGAAGGGGGCGTGCTCGGTGTGCTGCCCGGCATCGTCGGCACGATGCAGGCACTCGAGGCCATCAAGCTGATCATCGGCCGCGGCGATGCGATGATCGGCAGGCTGCTGCTCATCGACGCACTCGCCATGCGGTTCCGCGAACTGACGGTGCGAAAGGATCCGGCGTGTCCGGCGTGCGGCGAGAACCCGACGATCCGCGCACTCATCGACTATGACGAGTTCTGCGGCATCCCGCAGGCGGACGAGGCGGCCGCGGCAGCGCTCGGCTCGATTCCGTCAATGAGCGCGACAACGCTGCGCGACCGCCTCGAAGCGGGTGACAGACTGGTGCTGGTCGACGTGCGCGAACCGCATGAATGGGAGATCGGCAACCTCGGCCAGCATGGTGCGCGGCTGATTCCACCGGACGCTCTCGTCGAGCGGATGAACGAACTCGACACCGCGGACGAGATCGTACTCTACTGCCGGACCGGCAACCGCAGTGCGCAGGCGCTCGCCCGTCTGCGCGATGCCGGATTCGGCAGGCTTTGGAACCTCGAGGGCGGACTGCTCGCGTGGTCCGAACAGGTCGACCCGTCAATGCCGCGCTACTGACACCGTCAGGCTGTCTGGCCCGCGTGTATGCCTTCCTCGATCTCCTCGAGCATCTTGTCCGTGAAGGCCTGCATGTCACCCGGGTGACGGCTCGTCACGAGACCCTGGTCGACAACGACCGCTTCGTCAGTCCACTCGCCGCCCGCGTTCACGATGTCGGTACGGATCGACCTGTACGACGTCAGCTTCCGGCCCCGGACCACGCCGGCCTCGACCAGCAGCCACGGTCCGTGACATATCGCGGCTACCGGCTTGCCCTGCTCGAAGAACGACTTGACGAACTTCACCGCGTTCTCGTCCATGCGCAGCTTGTCCGGGCTCATCACACCACCCGGCAGGACCAGCGCGTCGTAGTCCTTCGGATCCGCCTCGTTCAGCGGGCGGTCGACGTCGACGTAATCACCCCAGTCACCGCCGTTCCAGCCGCGGATCCTGTTGCCGTCCGGCGCGATGACTTCCGCGGTCGCGCCCGCCTTCTTCAACGCGTTCAGCGGTTCGACAAGCTCGGACTGCTCGAAGCCGTTCGTGGCCAGTATCGCGACCTTTCGATCGTTCAGATTGTACGTCATGGTGCGTCCCTTTCGTGTTGTTCCAGTTCAACGAAAGACGACGCCGCAGGTATCGAAAACCCGACGTGTCGCCCGTTCTGACCATGGTGCAAGACGCGTTCCTCCGGGGACCGGTACAGCCATTCGGTCGAGCGCGACCGAAGAACCGCTGTTGACGGAACTCACACGGGACCGCCAATTCCGACGACCATCCCACGGAGATCTGACAGAATGCGTACCATGTCGATGCTGCCGGCAGTGACGGCGATGCTGTTCGTATGCGCGGCGAATGCGCAGGCGCAACGCGACCTTTCGGCGCAGGTGCGACCGTTCGTGCGGACGGACGCGCCCGCGATCGCGCTCGTGAACGTGCGCGTGATCGACGGCACGGGCTCGCCCGCGCGTGACGACCAGACCATCGTCATCCGGGAAGGCGATATCGTGTACACCGGGCCCGCCGCCGGTGCGCCGACCGATGGCGCCGAAGTGATCGACCTGGCCGGCCACACCGTCACGCCCGGCTTCGTCATGCTGCACGAGCACATGTTCTATCCCGCGGGCAACGGGATGTACAACGAGCTGGGCTACAGTTTCCCCCGCCTGTACCTGGCCGGCGGCGCCACGACGATCCGCACCGGCGGCAGCATGGTGCCGTATGCGGATCTCAACCTGAAACAATCGATCGACGCGGGCCGCACGCCGGGTCCGCGGATGGACGTGACCGCGCCGTATCTGAATGGTCCGGGACTCGGTATTGCCGCGGTGCACGCGGTGAGCGGACCGGACGAAGCCCGGCGCATGGTCGGCTACTGGGCGGACGTTGGCGCGACATCGTTCAAGGCGTACATGCACATCTCGCGCGACGAACTGCGAGCCGTCGTCGAGGAAGCGCACCGACGCGGGCTGAAAGTCACCGGCCACCTCTGCTCGGTGACATACCGCGAAGCGACCGACATCGGCATCGACAATCTCGAGCACGGATTTTTCGCCAGCACGGACTTCGTCGCGAACAAGCAACCCGATCAGTGTCCCGGCGGCGCGAACGCATCACTGACCACGCTCGACGTCCAGAGTGAAGCCGCACAATCGCTGATCCGGCACATGGTCGACTCGGGCGTGGCGCTCACATCCACGCTCACGGTCTTCGAGACGTCCGTGCCCGGACGGCCGCGCGCTCCCGATGCCGCGCTCGACGCGATGGTGCCCGAAGTCCGCGACCTGTACCTCCGCCGCTTCGCGCAGATCGCCGGCAGCGAGCCGGGCGCGGCCGCACGCCGGTTCCGCACCATGATGGACATGGAAGTCGCCTTCTTCCGCGCCGGCGGACTGCTCGTCGCGGGAACCGACCCGACCGGTTACGGCGGCGTCGTGGCCGGCTGGTCGAACCAGCGCATGGTCGAGCTGCTCGTCGAAGCGGGACTGTCGCCGGTCGAAGCCATCCGCGTGGCCACGCTCAACGGCGCCGTTCATCTGGGCGTCGATGCTCGCGTCGGCTCGATTGCCGCCGGCAAGGCCGCGGACCTCGTCGTCGTTCGCGGCGATCCCACGGCCCGTATCGCCGACATCGGCAACGTCGAGATCGTCTTCAAGGATGGCATCGGCTACGACCCGGCTCGCCTGATCGCTGCGACACGCGGTTCGGTCGGCATCCGATAGCGACGTGCGTTCCGCCGCCCGCCGTGCGCGCGCGTTGACCCCGCGCGCCCGCCGCACTACCTTCGACAGAGCCGCCAGGGGTATGCCGACAGGCATTGAGACAGTCCCTTGGAACCTGATCCGGATGAGACCGGCGTAGGGAGCGCGGCGACGATCGACGGCCGACGCAGCCCGCCATCGCCGCCCCGCGCAGGGCGGCGTTTCCGTTTCCGCCCCTGCTCCCCCCGCACCCATGCTCTCCGAGTCCTCGCCTCACGGAGCGTGTCATGAGCGTGTCGAACAACGGATCGAACGGATCGAAGGCGACGACTCTGCCGATCGTCGACGGCGCGAATCAGCCGGACGAACGCCGCCAGCCACGCGCCGCACATCGCAAGCGTCAGGACGCGCCGCTCACACTCGCGGACTTCGAGAGCGCGTTTCCGGCGTCGTCGAAGGTGTGGGTCGAAGGTCCGCACGGCGTGCGCGTGCCCATGCGCGAAATCGCGCTGAGCGGCGGTGAGCCGCCGCTTCGTGTGTACGACACCAGCGGACCACACGGCGAGGATGTTCGCGCAGGCCTGCCGAAGCTTCGACGCGAGTGGATCATCTCTCGTGGTGATGTCGAGATCGATGGTCTCGCGGTGACCGGCTCCGGCCTGACCCTCGCCGCGGCCAGACCGGGTCGCGCCACGGTCCCGGAATCGCTGCTCCCGCCCGTGCTGCGCGCCAGGCCCGGCTCGACCGTGACACAGATGCATTACGCGCGACGAGGCGAGATCACGCCCGAAATGGAGTTCATCGCGTTGCGCGAGGGATACGAGCCCGACTTCGTGCGCAGTGAAGTCGCCCGCGGCCGCGCCATCATTCCCGCCAACATCAATCACCCGGAGCTGGAGCCGATGATCATCGGCCGCAACTTCAAGGTGAAGATCAACGCGAACATCGGGAACAGTGCGGTCACATCCACGATCGAGGAGGAAGTCGACAAGCTGCGCTGGGCAACGCTGTGGGGCGCGGACACGGTCATGGACCTGTCGACCGGCTCCGACATCCACGAGACGCGACAGTGGATCCTGCGAAACTCGGCCGTGCCGATCGGCACCGTACCGATCTACCAGGCGCTCGAGAAGGTGGACGGCATTGCCGAGGACCTCACATGGGAGGTCTACCGCGACACGCTCATCGAACAGGCGGAACAGGGCGTCGACTACTTTACCGTTCATGCCGGCGTTCTGCTGCGTTACATCCCGCTGACCGCGCAGCGCATGACCGGCATTGTCAGCCGCGGCGGTTCGATCCTCGCGAAGTGGTGCCTCGCGCATCATCAGGAAAACTTCACGTACACGCATTTCCGCGAGATCTGCGAGATCATGCGCGCGTACGACGTGTCGTTCTCGCTCGGCGATGGGCTTCGGCCCGGCTCGATCGCGGACGCGAATGACGAAGCGCAGTTCGCGGAGTTGCGGACGCAGGGTGAACTCAACCGTGTCGCCTGGGAGTACGATGTCCAGGTCATGAACGAGGGACCCGGCCACGTGCCCATGCACCTCATACGCGAGAACATGGAGAAGCAGCTGGCGTGGTGCGACGAAGCGCCGTTCTACACGCTCGGCCCGCTCACCACCGACATCGCGCCTGGCTACGATCACATCACGAGCGCGATCGGTGCCGCGCAGATCGGCTGGTATGGTACCGCGATGCTGTGCTACGTGACGCCGAAGGAGCATCTCGGGCTGCCGAACCGCGAGGACGTGAAGGCGGGCGTCATCGCGTACCGCATCGCCGCGCACGCCGCCGACATCGCCAAAGGCCACCCGCGTGCGCAACAGTGGGATGACGCACTGTCGAAGGCACGCTTCGAGTTCCGCTGGGAGGACCAGTTCAACCTCGCCCTCGATCCCGTGACCGCGCGCGCGTACCACGACGAGACGCTGCCCGCCGACGGCGCCAAGGTCGCGCACTTCTGCTCGATGTGCGGGCCGAAGTTCTGCTCCATGAAGATTTCGCAGGACATCCGGGCAGAGGCGGAGGCAGCCATGCAGCGTAAGGCCAGAGAGTTCCGGGAATCAGGCGGCGAGATCTACGTGAAGGAAATTGCCAGTTCCTGAATGCTGTGGTGAAATCGCGCCGCGTAACCGGTTGACCGATATCCACGGATCACCGCCCTGCTCGCGGTTCCCCGACTAAAGCGGCCGAACCGGGCAGGAGTCGAGGCCCGAACCGACCCATCGCGCTCTCTTCCATCCGGCATTTCCAGTTCGTCGGTGATCCGCCGCCGTGCCGCAGCTCGCCGGGCTGGGCGCGCACTCGCCTGAGGCGCGGAATCGGTGTATTGTCCGGACAGAAGAACCGCAACCGACGCGAGGAAATGCCATGAGGAAGTGCCGCCTTCCACTCGCTCTGATATGCCTCGTCGCACTCGACGCCTCCGCGCTGGCCGCTCAGCTCACGCGCAACGGCGAGCCTGCGCAGCTCGACGTCAGGCCGGCGGGCGAGCATGCCGTGCGTGTGACAATGCGGCCGCTCTCGTTCGAGGCCGCCCTGCCCTGGTCCCCCACGCTCGTTCCGGGACTCGACTCCGTGGCGCCGGCGCTTTCGCTGCGCGAGGTGGACGCGACCGTTGAGAGGCAGGTCGGGGCGCTGACCGTCATCGTGCGCGGCGACCCGTTGACGATCGAGATCCGCGACGCGACCGGCGCGCGCGTACAGGAACTCGTATTCGCGGATGATGGAACGGTCGCGTTCGAGGTCGGCGGCGCTCCCGTCCTCGGTATGGGTGAAGGCGGACCGCAGCCGGGACAGGGCTGGCGCACGGACCACGAGATCGAGCTCGACCGTCGCGGCCGCTTCCACGAGATGCGACCACGCTGGCAGTCGAACGCCTACGGCTCACGCAACCCGGTGGCACTGCTGGTCGGCACGGACGGATGGGCGCTCTACGTCGCCACGCCGTGGGTCCAGGTAGACCTGACCGAGGAGGGCCACGGCACCTTCATACCCTGGCGCCGACCGGAGCCGCCGCCCGCCGACGCGGATGAAGATGCGCGCCGCGCATACATCCGGGAGACA